>CBFIAF010000010.1:0-108863 GCA_965660545.1 Alphaproteobacteria bacterium
TCTCATATGCGGCTGCACGTGAGGGATTCGCTTGCCGGGATGATGTAGTTCGATTTCGGCAGTGAAGTTGATCCATGAGGTCATGATGCGTCCGACGAAGTCTGAAACGCCGAATGGCGACTTGTTCCGCGCTCTGTCTCGGTGCCTGTGAGTTAATTAAGCCAATGGATCATAGTTTAGAAACAGCTGTGTATGACGAATAATGGGATCTGATATATTACGCTAAGTTGTTGTTGCACCCAGCAGTTTTAACGGGTGAAATAACTGATTAATTATATGATAAACTTGCTAGATTTATCTGGTTTCCTACTCGAAATACTTGTTTCCTAATCTTGGAGCCGCAAATTCAAATTCTGCCCGGGACACCAACGCCTTTTGCTAGAGCAATCGGTCGAGGCTCCCGCGCTCCCTCATTTGTCCGGAAGAGTTTTGCGGATCGCACGCTTGCGTGAGAGGCGTCAGTCTGCCCGGAACCTCTCCACGGCTTTCTCTTGATCCAGCGTTTCTTTCATTGCCATATTGCGGATTGCGCGCTGGACTTTTTCGAACGCGCGCACCTCAATCTGGCGCACCCGCTCCCGGCTGACACCAAACAGGCGGGAGAGTTCTTCCAGTGTGGCGGGATCATCCTTCAGGCGGCGTTCGACCAAAATGCGGCGCTCGCGCTCCGTCAGATTTTTTATGGCTGCTTGCAGCATGACGCGGCGGTGATCTAGTTCTTGGGTCTCGGCGACCGTCACATCGTGAGTGTCCGTGTCGTCGGCCAGCCAATCCTGCCATTCAGACTCGCCGTCCGCACGCATCGGTGCGTTCAGGGATTGATCCCCGCCTGTCATTCGGCGGTTCATGTGGACGACTTCGTCTTCTGTGACCTTCAAGTCTTTCGCGATCTTGGTGACGCTCTCTGGTGCCAGATCGCCATCATCGATCTCATGGATTTTACTTTTCATGCGGCGGAGGTTGAAGAACAGCTTCTTTTGCGCCGCCGTCGTGCCCATTTTCACGAGCGACCATGAGCGAAGAATGTATTCCTGGATCGACGCTCGGATCCACCACATCGCATAGGTGGATAGGCGGAACCCCTTGTCGGGCTCAAACCGTTTTACGGCTTGCATCATCCCTACATTGCCTTCGGAAATCAATTCTGCGATTGGCAAGCCATAGCCGCGGTAGCCCATGGCGATTTTGGCGACCAGGCGCAGATGGCTGGTGACGAGGGTGTGGACCGAATCAACATCGCCTTCTTCACGCCAGCGCTTGGCAAGCGCGAATTCATTGTCAGCCTCAAGCATAGGAAATTTGCGGATTTCCTGCAGGTAGCGCTGCAAATTTCCATCCGCTGTCATCACGGGCATGTTGCGGGGCGCCGGGGCCATTTCTGTCATCGCGTTATCCTGTCAGCTCTATTGCCAATCTGTTATTTAGCAAATCTGCCTTTGAATACGGCGGAATTGCGACAGACACGTATTAATGAAGCGTCATTTTCCGGAAAGGGTAATCCCGAGCGCTTTGAGCAGCGCATCCATATCATTTGGGAGCGGACTTTCGAAATTCAATATCTCGCTTGTGAGCGGATGGACGAAGCCCAAAGTGGCGGCATGAAGCGCTTGACGCTGAAAACCCTGCGCGGCGTCGAGTGCTGCATCCTTCAAACGGTCACGGCGCGCCTTGCTTGCACGGCCATATAAGGGGTCGCCGATCAACGGCCAACTGGTTTCAGCCATGTGAACGCGGATTTGGTGGGTGCGGCCTGTCTCCAACCTGCACTCCAACAATGCCGCGCCGAGACCGCTTGCTGCCCGCGTTATGTAATGAGTGCGGGCGTCTTTGCCGCCTGAGTGCACCACGGCCATTCGCTTGCGATTGCGCGGGTCCCGGCCAATAGCCCCTTCGATTGTGCCAGATGCAGGGGCGGGCTTGCCCCACACGATGGCGTTATAAGTGCGCTCTGCCGTATGCGCCGCGAACTGTTTTGACAGACCTTGGTGCGCTGCATCCGTTTTGGCGACAACGAGGAGGCCGCTTGTATCTTTATCGATCCGATGAACAATCCCAGGCCGCTTCACGCCGCCGATCCCGGAAAGGCTCTGCCCACAATGATGCAGAAGGGCGTTGACTAGGGTGCCTGTCCATTGGCCGGGTGAGGGGTGCACGGTCATGCCAGCGGGCTTATCAACAATTATCAGGCTGTCATCCTCATAGAGAGCGGTCACCGGAATATTTTCCGGCTTTGGTTTAGCATCGATAGGCTCCGGCGGCTCGAGATTGTAGGTCTCGCCTGGTTTAATGCGGTATGACGGGGCGATCGCGCCGCCGGTCTCTCTCCTGACGGCACCAGCCTGGATCATCGCGGTAATCCGGGCGCGGGAAATGTCTGGAAACGCATCCGCAAGGAAACGGTCCAGCCGCGATCCTACCTGATTGTCGTCTACGGTGGCGGATAGAGGGCCTGGGTCGGCTTGGTCATAACTCATAACAGGTGCGGCTGCCGATCTTTTGAGGCTGCTTTTCGTGGGGCGGCTAAGGCTGAATGTTATCACGTGCGTAGCGTGATGCCGGCCGGGAGGCAAGCTGTGCTACACGGAATTAGCATTGTGCATGGTTGGTGATAGAATCAGGGGGACCTCTAAGCTATAAGGAGCGCCTGTTTATGAACTGAGTGGCGATGGGAATGGCTTTCGTTAAAGCATTAGTGATCGGCATGGGCGTTTTGATCGCGGCAGGATTTGTAGTGATCGTAATGACGTTGGTGCAGCGATCAGGCTCTCCATCCGGCCCGCCAGTAACGGATACTGCAGCGCTTAAAACGGGCGAGCGGCTGGAAAGCGCTACGCTCGACGGGTCGCGTGTGCTTCTGCATATCGTTACGCCAGATGGCGGTGCGCGCCTGGAAGTGCGGGACCTCAAGAAGGGTCAGCTTGTAGGTACGGTTCTCGTGGAGGACGCACCCTGACGGTATGACAGACGGGGATTAGCCATCGCCGAACGCGCAGTTCGCTGCCTTGATGAAGGCTATCACGTACTATGGCGACCGCACGGCTTTTGCCAACCTGTTTTAGCACTTCGCTCCAGGTCTGAAGGCCCACATGCTAGGGTTAGGCGCGACCAACGCCTCGGCCGAGGAATTAGCCCAGGAAACCATGCTGATTATATAGCGGCGGGCGAAGTCCTATAATCCAGAGGCCGTAGCCTTATTCACCTGGCTCTTCACAATCGCCTGGAACAAGCGGATTGATGGTGGACGTAAACAAAAGCGCACCGAAATCGATCTGAATGACCCGACCTTCACAACAGACCCCGAACGCCTGATCAGATTTTGAACCGCGTTCAGGAAGCCGAACAGGTGTGCGAGGCAATCAAGACACTTTCTGACGAGCGGACCGAAACTATCCGCATGTCGTTTATGAGGGTCTTACTCAGGCTAAGGTCGCGGACCGCACAGGCTTGCCGACAGGAACAGTGAAATCCCTAATGCGCTTAAAGCTGCGCCGGCTTTAGAAAAATTGGTTTGGTTAAGAGGAGCCGCTCGAATAGCAGCATGTTGCCAATAACGTCAGGCCATGCGATTTTTGCGCCGGTTTTAAAAATAGATTGACCCGCGGCGGATATGCCAGCCGCTAAAGTGGCATGGAGGCCAACACGTTCAATGACACCCATACACATCCGTTTTACGCCTGGTTATTCGTCACCGCTGGAGAGATTACGGTGAACTTTGAGGGTTCTGAGAAAACTTGCCGGTCCAGCGACAACTTCAGCCTAGGCGCGAAGATCCGCCACACTGAAAAGGTTGGCCCAGAGGGCGTGTCCTACGCCGCAGGCCGACGCGAACCCTAGTTTTTCGATTCCCAGTTGGCGGCCGCTAAGCTTTCATCGGTTCCAACACGGATACATAGTTGGCGACGGCTGTGCCGCCCATGTTGAAGACGGCTGTAAGCTCAGCACCCTCGACCTGCATGTCGCCAGCCTGCCCAAGCGCCTGCATTGCCGCGACGATGTGCATGGATACACCTGTTGCACCGATCGGATGACCCTTGGCCTTTAGGCCGCCTGATGGGTTGATCGGCAGCTTCCCGTCTTTCTGCACCCAGCCTTCATCAATCGCGATGCGGCCTTTGCCTTTGGGTGTCAAGCCCATGGCTTCATATTCCAGCAATTCTGCTGTTGTGAAGCAGTCGTGGGTTTCGACAGCGGATAGGTCGTCCAGCGTGATGCCAGCAGTTTCTTTTGCGCGGGCCCAGGCGCGGGCCGGACCCTCCATCTCCAGCATGTCGCGGGCGGACATTGGCAAAAAGTCGTTGACCTGTTCGGCAGCGCGGAACGTCACGGCCTTATCGGTAGACGCCGCCTCATCATTTGCGCACAAGACGATCGCAGCAGCACCGTCAGAAACGAGGCTGCAATCTGTGCGGCGGAGTGGGCCTGCAACCAGCGGGTTTTTATCTGAGACCGTGTTGCAGAACTGAAAGCCTAAATCTTTTCGCATCTGCGCAAATGGATTGGCGACGCCATTCGCGTGGTTCTTCGCTGCGATCTTGGCGAGAACGTCTGATTGATCACCATAGCGTTGGAAATACCGTTGTGTAAGCTGGCCAAACACACCGGCGAATCCGGCAGGCGTACTCGCTTCCTCGCGCACATAAGCGCATTTTAGCAGGATGTCGCCAATCTCTGGGCCGGCAGTATCGGTCATTTTCTCGACGCCAATAACGAGCGCGCGGCGGGCGCAGCCTGCATTGATCGCGTTCATTGCCTGGTGGATCGCGGCTGACCCCGTGGCGCAGGCGTTTTCAACCCGCGTCGAAGGTGTGAAGCGGAGGTCAGGGTCTGCCTGGAGCGGCAGAGAAGAAGGGAAGTCCTGCTGTTGGAAACCACCATTGAAATGGCCAACAACAACGATATCGATGTCCTTGGCTTCAAGGCCTGCGTCTTCGAGCGCGGCTTTCGTAACAGTTTTCACCATGTCTTCGACCGTTTCTTCATGGCGGCCAAACGGCAAATGTGACCATCCGATCATGCTGACAGCCATGGGAGCCTCCCTTTTGAATGCATTGGCATTGACTATACAATCCGTCTGTCCTTCCCGCCAGAAAAGCAATTCAGCATGTCAGATAACTTTTTGCCGTCAGGCGACCCAGCCCGCTTTGAAGCCGTGATGGGCTTTCAGCTTGCGATTTGGGAGCCAGCGTTTTGCCAGTTCCGCGTTCCGCTTGGGCCGCAACACTTAAACCGCGCTGGACGACCTCATGGCGGCGTTGTCTCCGCGCTGATTGATGCCGCGGGCATGTTTGCTGGCAATAAAGATGCCGAAGCGGGGCACCGGCGGAACGCGGTCACGGTTTCCATGGCCTGCAATTTTATCGGTGCGGCGAAGGGCGAGCTTCTGGTTTGTGAAGGCAAATTGATGAAGTCGGGGCGCTCCACGTTTTTTGCAGAAGCCAGGTTGCTGGATGGGGATGATGGCGTGCTGCTGGCATCGGGCCAGGGGGCTTATAGATTCCTAGAATAGCAACGGCCCGCTTATGAAGTTGGGTTCAGCGCAGCCGCCTGTTTAATGATCCGAACGGTCTCATCCCACATGCCCATGCTTTCGATATTGGCTAGTGGAATGAATTCTGCATGCATAGCGTCATCGCCGCCAACGGGTTCACCGCTTTTCCAGACGGCCATGAAATCTACCAAAGTGTAGTGCGTTTTAATGCGGCCACTGTTATCCCGGCGTATAACATCAATTGCGTCCAGAATGTCGCCGAGCACGATTTCGACGTTGGTTTCTTCCATGATTTCACGACAGGCAGCTTCGCGCACTGTCTCTCCGAGTTCCTGTAAGCCACCTGGTAAGCTCCACTCGCCGACACGCGGGGGCTTGCCGCGCTTGATTAGCAGCACGCTGTCGCCCTTCAGGACGACAACGCCGACGCCAATCATCGGCTTGTTTGGGTAATCTCGATCACTGGACATGGTGGCGATCAGCCTCTGCTTAACGCGGCCGGTCCGTCAATCTCAGATGCGCTCTACGCACATTGCAACGCCCATGCCGCCGCCGATGCAAAGCGTTGTAAGGCCTTTAGAGGCCTCGCGCTTTTTCATCTCATGCAGGAGTGTGACGAGAACGCGGCAACCGGATGCGCCGATTGGATGGCCAAGGGCAATGGCACCGCCATTGACGTTTAGCTTTTCAGGGTCAAAGCCAAGGTCTCGGCCAACTGCGATAGCCTGAGCGGCAAAGGCTTCATTGGCTTCAATCAGATCAAGGTCGCCAACGTCCCATCCGGCTTTGGCCAGAGCTTTGCGGCTGGCGGGAATTGGACCAGAGCCCATGAATGCCGGGTCCACGCCTGCCTGCGCAAAGCTGCGGATCACGCCAAGTGTCTGAAGGCCACGCTTTTCTGCTTCTTCAAGCGACATCAGCATGACTGCTGCAGCCCCGTCATTGAGGCCGGATGCGTTGCCAGCCGTGACGGTGCCTTCTTTGTTGAATGCGGCACGGAGCTTAGCCAAAGTGTCTGGCGTGGTGCCGTGCTTAGGGTGCTCGTCCGTATCAACCACGGTATCGCCCTTGCGGCCTTTAATGGTCACGGCTGCAATCTCATCAGCAAAACGGCCAGATGCCTGCGCGGCCTCGGCTTTGTTTTGGCTGGATGCAGCAAAGGCATCCTGTTCTTCACGCGATATTTGCCATTTCTCAGCAACATTCTCTGCCGTAACGCCCATGTGGTAGCCGTTGAAGGCATCCCAAAGACCATCTTTGATCATGGTGTCGACCATCTGCGTATCGCCCATTTTCACGCCAGCGCGCAGTGTCATGCAGTGTGGTGACTGGGTCATGTTTTCCTGGCCGCCAGCGATCACAATGCCACTCTCGCCAATTTTAATCGACTGTGCGCCGAGGCCAACGGCTTTTAGCCCGGAACCACACACATGGTTGATGGTGTAGGAGGGCATGCTGTCCGGCAGGCCAGCGCGAATAGCGGCTTGGCGTGCTGGGTTTTGCCCTTGGCCAGCTGTTAGGACTTGGCCAAAGATCAGCTCGCTCGGTTCATCCGGTTGGATGTTCACATCGGCCATTATGGCGCTGATTGCGGTGACACCAAGGCTGTCCGCACTGGCATTGCTGTATGCGCCGCCAAAGGTTCCGATGGCGGTGCGCTTTGCGGCGACGATTGCTACGTCAGTCATGGATGTTTCTCCCAGCGGCGGTCAATATGAATGCTGCGCTGCAATAAACGTAGTGCCGCCCTTGATATCACGCAAGCTTGTTTATTGGGCGGCACTGTGGAGCCATTTGAAGAGCGGTCGCCAAAGCCTTTCTTTCGCCCGGCTGCCGACAATCATGCCAACATGCCCGCCGTCGACGGCCAGGACTTCGACATTGGCCGCACCTTCTGCGTAGGCGCGTGCACTGGCGGGCGGCACGATGCGATCGCGCATAGGGGCCGCGACCAGGGTTTGTCCGGTAAAGGATGTGTTGGTAATTGCATGGCCCGCAACCTGCCATTCACCTAAATGGGTCGCGTTTGTGCCATACCATTCTGTCAGCACTGACTGTGCAACAGGGGCGGCCAGTTCCGGCCCTCCATTGACCCAATCCTCCATTGCCACGAAGGCATGGGCGGCTTTGCTAGCCATATCCATCTCGGCGAATGCGCGGAACTTCCTGAGCGCAAGGGTCGGATCGAGTGAAAAAAATAATGTTTGCAAGACATCGGCCGGCACAGCGCCTGTGGCTTTAGCGTTCATCTGAAAAATTGGTCCAAGTTTAGCAACGCCATCTGCCTGCGCCTTTGAAGGCGCATGAAAATCCCATGGCATGGCAAGCAAGGCTAAGGCTTGAACATTCTCGCTGTTCAGCGTTGCGAGCGCAGTGGCAAGCAATCCGCCCATGCAGTACCCAATAAGGATGGGCGGTCTTCCGATTGCCTCGGCGACTTTGGCTAAAGCAGGCGATAGAACGTCGAGGACATAGCGGTCGATGGACCAATCAGCAGCATCCTCGCCCGGAGCGCCCCAATCCATCAAGAAGGGACGGAAGCCTGCTTCCACTAAGCCATTCATCAGGCTGGAGTCTGGCAATAGATCAAGCGCATGGTAACTGTTCACAAGCGACGGGATGGCGAGCACTGGATATCCATCCACGTCGGGCGCGTAGTCGCTCAATTGCGCTTGGCCGCTCGCCCATATGGCCGGGCGCGGGGCTTCGGTTCTGCGGTATGGATGTGATTGGTAGAGTGCGACACCCTTATTAAATGCGGTCCAGCGAGCCCTAGTTTGCCGGATAGTCGCCTGCGTTAGAGCATGCCGCACCGCATCATCATTGACCGCTGCGTGGATACGTTTTGCCGTCTCATCACCCAGCAACAGTCGCGCTGACCCGTAACTGGCGCTAGATGTAATGGCAGCCATATAGGCGCTCCAGGCCGCGAATGCGTGCAGTGGCAGAGGACGCGGCCCGAGTCGGGTGCTGTAATAGTTTGGTGCTGCGGTCATAAAGAGACGCGACGGCAATTCGCGCGCAGCGTCAATAGCGGATCAACAAGAATCTGCCATTTTGCTTGACCGGGCAACGTCTTTTTGCGATGCAACAAAAATATTAAGCCGGAAGGAATAGCGCTCATGGCGTCGCGGACTACAAATGAAGCCGCCCCGATCATCATCAAAAAGTATGCGAACCGACGGCTGTATAATACTGACGCCAGTGCATATGTGACCCTTGACGATCTGCGCGTTCTTGTGCGCAAGGGTGTGTTGTTCGTTGTGCAAGACGCCAAGACTGGCGAAGATCTAACCCGTTCCGTGCTAACACAAATTCTGGTGGAAGCCGAGCAGGGCGAGGAAAGCCTTTTGCCTATCGGGTTCCTGCGCCAGTTGATCGGCATGTATGGTGACAGCATGGGCGGATGGATGATGCCGCAATATCTTGATTGCATGACCCAGTGGTTTGAGCAGCATCAGGATGAGATGCAGCGCAACATGCCGCCTGGCCTTAGTGCCGGCTTCCCGGTCAATGCGCCTTTGGAGGCGATGAAGGAAGCGGCTGAAAAAAATATGGCCGCGTTTAATCAGGCGATGCAGGCATTCTGGCCACAATTCCAACAGCCCGAAGCAGCAAAACCAGACCCAACACCATCAAAGACCAATGATGAGGGCGGTCTAGACAGTCTTCGCGAGCAGCTTAAGGCTATGCAGCGTCAGCTTGATAAGATGGGTAAATCTTAAACCCGTCTAACATTCCAGGCGGTTACTGGCGGGCAAGTTCCGTCATCCGCCATGTGCCTGCTTCACGCTCGAACAGCAATGGCGTTGCGTTCACAAGGCATGTTTCTGTCAACGGTACACCAAGACTGCCGCAAATCACACGCAGATTGCCACCGTGCGCCACAACGGCGATTGACCCAGGCCAAGTCAGCGCCTGGCGTAGACCCACAAGCGTGCGGTGGATAAATTCGTCCATGCTTTCGCCGCCGGGCGCTGTTTTGCGCCAATCAAGCTGGCTTGCGGGCTTATTCATACAGTCGCCGAATAGTCGCTCTGCGATATTAGGATTGACCGTCATTGCCCGATCTCCCGCAACTGCGACGCCTGTATCAAACGCGCGCTTGAATGGGCTAGCGACGACGAGATCAATGTGATGGCTTGCGAGTAATTTTGCAGCCGCCGCAGCCTGCGCTTCTCCTGTTTCATCCAGTGAAATTGTCGGAACTTGCACAATGCCACTAGCGTTTCCGGCTGTTCTCCCGTGGCGGATGAAATAGAAGCGGTCTGCATCAAGTTCGACAGGCGTTTTTGCCGCTTCAATCGTTAGATCTTCCAAACCAATAGACATAAAGTCGTTCCATCCGAATCTGGTGTGATGGCCGCAGGATAGGCGAGTGTAGGCAGTTGACCAAGCGCAAACCGGCTTGGTTCGGCGTTCTGATTGTTAGTGCTGTGTGGCGGCAGGTTAAGTTGACCATCGTGCGAGAGCTGTTTCCGCGCGTGCCTTTGATATCTGCTCAAAGAAGGGCAACATGCGATGCATTGTGTCTGCATCAACGACGGTTGCAGTTGGTGAAGCTTTTCGGCTCAAAATGTAAACTGCCGCGAAATCAGATTTTTTGGTAGCACATGCTGCACAAAACATGGCCAGCCGCTCGGTGCCTGGCTCATATAAGATTTCGCGCAAACGTTTGGGGCGCATAGCAGTTAAAGGAACCATTGCGGCCTCAAATTGCAGCCATTCCTGCTGGCGAAGCGCTTCAACCATTAGTATAATGTCGCGGCTTTTCATGCCAAATGCGTTGGTCTCATTTTGAGTGCCCTAGTGATCGCGCGACCGGTGGTCCCGGTAGTTGATTTGATGGCGACTTCGAGAGAGTTCGGCGGTATATTAAATCGTTTTACAATATTTTCTCTAATAGTGTCAGAGATTAATCTCGCTAATCATGTTGTGAATTCTGACTTCAGGTCCAATCCTCGGCATAAAGATTCGCTTTATACTATTTCCGGTCTGCGCGTCGTCCACCAAGATTCCAACCCCAGCTTCGGAGATTTAGGTAGCACTGTTGTTGATTAGACAAGTGATAGCTTCCTCATCCGCAGTATTCATCATCACATCGTTGACAACAGCGCTGATTCCTTGCCGCATGGCGATGGCGATTCTGTGCCCGCTCGCTTGCGTCCGAATAACTTCTTCCAGAGCGATGTCTGTCAGCAACAGGCTATCAGCCAGAATTGGGAATGCGACCTCAATGTCGTCATTGATCAGTGCTTCAAGGACATCGTCAGGTACATGTTCGGAAGCCGCTAGATTGGCGGTCAACGTTTGGCGGACTGAACGTTCAACATCGCGGATCAGCGTCTGCAGAATATCATTCACCAAACCGTATTCGGAGTCTTAAAAGACTTTGTCCTTGCCTACGAGGATTAAGGATACGGACCGGGCAAGAGATTCGCGCCCTGCAGAGGATCTATCTCTTGCGATAACAAGTAGGCGTGCGCCATCCATCGGCTGCCGTGTAGTCCATTGGCGGACTATTATGCTTGGTGCGCCATTCCTGGCTCACTCACTCTGGCATACGGATTCGTCCACCAAAGAGTATCTTAGATTAGTCTTAGGACCTGGGTAATGACAATTAATCAAGCCGTTATTCCAAATCTGGCTCACCAGTTTAAGACGCTTCCAACGCCGATTGGCCAACAACATCCTGAATAAACTGCCACGCTACACGGCCAGACCGAGCACCGCGTGTAGTCGCCCACTCCAACGCCTGGCGCCGAAGTTCTTCGGGTTCGATATCCACTTCAAAAGCTTCCGCATAGCCGTTGACCATGTCTAAATATACATCTTGTCCGCAACTATGGAAGCCAAGCCACAGGCCAAATCTATCTGAAAGTGAAACTTTTTCGTCAACCGCTTCGCCTGGGTTGATCGCCGTTGCCCGTTCGTTATCGATCATATCGCGGGGCATCAGATGTCGGCGGTTTGAGGTCGCATAGAAGATAACGTTGTCCGGTCGGCCTTCCAGCCCACCTTCGAGAACAGCTTTCAGCGATTTATAGCTGGCGTCGCCCATATCGAACGAAAGATCGTCACAAAACACAATGCAACGGCGGGGCTGGCTATCGATCTGACGCAAGAGAATCGGCAGCGATTCTATATCCTCACGATGAATTTCAATCAGAGCAACGCGGGCATTTTGGGAATTAACGTCCCGGTTAACCTCTGCATGGGATGCCTTCACCAGTGAACTTTTGCCCATGCCTCGCGCGCCCCAGAGCAGTGCGTTATTCGCGGGCATGTGCTTGGCGAACCGTTCGGTGTTTGCGCAGAGGATATCGCGAACTTGGTCTACGCCGCGCAGCAGCTTCATTTCGACACGGGCCACCTGGTGAACCGGTTGAAGGTTGAGGGTTTCTGCTTGCCAGACGAAGGCGTCGGCATCTCCAAACGCGCCCGACGGTGCGGGCGGCGGGGCCATTCGGTCTAAAGCGTCGGCTATACGCTCAAGCAACGGGAGCAGGGCAGGGTTTGTCATGGCTTTGGTTTCAATTCATTAAGCAAACGTAGAGTAACAAGCGTGCATTGCAGGGCGAGCGCAGCTTTGTTACGTTCGTTTTCGCGCATGAGCAAGTGGTTGTGGTCTTAGAGGCTGTCCGCGGTTTGTATGGGTGGGCCCTCTGGGTTGCGCTGATCAAAATGGTGGAGAGCTGATAAATGGCAGAAGCGTTGGATATTCGTGGTCTTTTAGACTTCGTTAAGACGCCTGGTCTTGGCTATTATGAGTTCGATAATCTGCACACGATTTCGGAACAGCCGCCGTTACGGTCAGTAACAGCGACAGTCGCGCAGCCCATCAGCTCCGATGTTTATCCAGATAACTCTACCGCCGTTGCAGCCGCAGCGGCTTCTGCCGCTGTTGCAGTTGCGGCAAGAGAGCGCGAATTTGCGGCAACCGAAGCCACGCCACCATCTGTTTTGGTTGGACCTCCGCCGGAGCCACTGCCAGCACCGGAAGCGCAGCCAAATCCTATGTTTTGCGCACCTGGGGGTGAGGCAACGAGTGTACCAGCAGGTGAATCCGGATACACGCCGCCAACGAATTCGGGTGCGATTTACGGCAGCATGGACCTGCGTGGCTATGGGTCGGTAGCTGAGGCTGTTCGGGTTAACGTCAATCAGGCGGAGACCTCAACGGCAGCGGCTGTGAGCGACGCTGCGGACGTAGCAAAGTCATCAGCTGAGAAGGCTGAAACCGCCGCTGAAGCCGTTGCAGCAGAAGCCCAAACTGCTGGTGAGCGTGTAGTCGTTGGCGGTACGGAAACGGTTAAAGCTGCTGTAGTTTCGTTGGACCAAGCGTCGGCAGAGTTAAATGACGCTGCGGATGCTGCTGCTGCACGCGCCTCGATTGCTGCTGCGACGGCATCAGCTAGCTCGGTTATTGCCTCTAAATCTGCAGAAGCGCCTGCAAAAACGCAAAGAGTCTCAAAATCAGACGATGCTGGGCCAGATGAGGGTTCGGGTAGTCTGGCAGAGCTGTTCAGGAAACTTTGACACCATTTGTGATAGCTGTGGCTTTGGCTTTGGCTTTAAGCAAAACGCTAAGAAATTAGCGGGTAATAGACTGGCAATTTTCGTTTATAAGGATTGTGATTCGGCGATGGCGTATTTTCAGCGAGTGAGCGTCGCGCTCACACATAGGTAAAATGGGCGGGTTAGTTAAGATGAATGCAGCCGCAATACGAGCACGACGAGGCGCTTACTCCATACCAATCTGGGTATGGTTGGTGGCGCTATTGGCATGTATTCCGCTGGCCTTTGTGGTCGTAGGCAAGCTAGACGCGCGCTCACAATTTTTGTTCATGGTCTTCACGATCATAGCATTCTTTGTATTGAACCTGTTCAGGTCACGGGCAATTACGATCTTCCTTGTAGTGTTGTCCGCGACCGTGTCGACCAGATACCTCTACTGGCGATTAACGGAAAGCCTGAATTTTGAAACACTTACGGAAATGTTCCTCGGCACTGGATTGTTCATGGCCGAGCTTTACGCGTTTATGGTGCTGATCCTGGGCTTTGTTCAGTCGATTTGGCCTTTGCGGCGACAGCCTGTGCCCATGCCAGAGAATTTAGAACTCTGGCCGACAGTTGATGTGTATATTACGACCTATAATGAAACGCTTCAAGTTGTCAGCAATACCGTGCTTGGCGCGTTGGCGATGGACTATCCGCGTGATCGCATGCGGGTGTATCTGCTTGATGATGGCCGGCGATCGGAATTTGCTGATTTCGCGCAAGAGGTTGGCTGCGGCTACATCACACGTGAAGATAATAGACACGCGAAGGCGGGTAATCTTAACCACGCGATGACTCGCACTGACGCTGATCTCATCGCGATCTTTGATTCTGATCACATTCCTACGCGCGCATTCTTGCAGATGACGGTTGGCTCTTTCCTCGAGAATGAAAACGTCGCCCTGGTTCAGACACCGCACCACTTCTATTCGCCCGACCCGTTCGAACGGAACGTTAGTGGTGGCTCAGCCGTCCCGAACGAAGGCCACCTGTTTTATGGTCTTGTTCAGGAAGGCAATGACTTCTGGAATGCAGCCTTCTTCTGCGGCTCATGCGCGGTTCTGCGCCGTGACGCCTTAGAAGATGTCGGCGGGTTCGCGACAGAAACCGTGACGGAAGACGCTCATACCGCGCTCAAGATGCATCGCAGAGGATGGGATTCTATTTACATCCGTTTGCCGCTTGCGGCTGGACTGGCGACAGAGCGCTTGGCTTTGCACATTGGTCAGCGTATGCGCTGGGCACGGGGCATGACGCAGATTTTCCGGTTGGACAATCCATTGTTTGGCCGTGGGCTGACGCTCCCGCAGCGCCTTTGCTACCTGAACGCGATGTTGCATTTCTTCTTTGCGTTGCCACGCGTCGTGTTCCTAACGGCACCATTGGCTTATCTGCTGTTTGCGCAAAACATTATCACGTCCAGTTGGCAGCTGATTTTCTTGTATGCGTTCCCGCACTTGATTCATTCGGTGCTAACGAACTCGCGCCTACAGGCCCAGCACAGATATACGTTCTGGGGAGAAATCTATGAGAGCGTGCTTTCGTTCCATATTCTTCGGCCAACGCTCAATACGATGATCAATCCGCGTCGCGGATCGTTCAACGTGACAGAAAAAGGCGGCCTGCTGCCACAGAGCTTCTTTGATACAAGCCGTGTCGTGCCTCATATGGTGATGGCCGGGTTCTTAATCATGGGCTTGATCTTGGGAATTCTGCGTATTTTGCTGAATGACGCTGATTTGCAGTTCCTTGACCAGGTGGATGTTGGTGTTATTGCGCTGAATATGGTTTGGGCCGCCTTCAATCTAATTGTAGTGCTTGCTGCGATCTCCGTTGCTCGGGAACGGCGACAGGTGCGTGAGCACGTGCGTGTTGAGGTGAACCTGGATACGCGGCTGGTGTTTGGCGATGGCGAAAGTGTTGATACGCGCTCGCTCGATATTTCGATGGGCGGTGCATTGATCGAGGTTCAGCCACATGTTGTGGCGCGAACGGGTGAAACCGTGCGTCTATACATTTCTACCGGTTCTGAGGTTCTTCCGGTTATTGGCGAAATTGTTGGTATTCGTGGAGAGGGAATGCAGGTGCGTTTCAACGATGTTTCGCTGGAGCAGCAGCGCAACCTTGTTCGGTTGGTATTTGGTCGGGCAGACGCTTGGCTATCATGGGATAATCATCGCGCTGATACGATCTGGCGGTCGTTCGGTGCTATCTTTAGGGGTATCGGCGGTATGTTTGGTTTTGGCAGAAGAGGTGCCCGTGCACGGGCGACGCAGGCGACGGCGCTTGCGATCTCAGTAGGTTTAGGGGCACTTGTAGCAGCCCTGCCGAGCGATAGTTTCGCACAGGCTGGCGGATTGGCTCCGCCATCGCCGCCGCTTGATAACCGGGCTATGATGCAATCGCCTCTCGCACCGCGGCCGGCTCCACTTGGCGGCCAGCAATTTGGTGCGGCTTCTGTTGCGGTTAACCCTGCCGCGCCAGCACCTGTTCCAATGCGCGCCAGCAGCTGGCAGCTGGGCAATGTTCGTGGCCAGGCAGAAGGTGTAGCTGGTCAGCTTCGCCCTCGCGAGCCGCTGAATGCAGTTATTCCGATCATTAATATAGAGTCTGCGCCCGTCGTTCTGGTGCCTATGGACGCCCCGTCCCAACGCCCCGGCCCGATCACGCCTGCGCCAGATGGTTACTTAGAAACTGCGACCCTGCGTTCGTTCAATGTCGAGCCCAACATGAAGATGATCTCCGTCAAAGGAGTTCGCTTCGTTCCGTTCACACTGCGTGCTGACCAGGTCGTTAATCAGGCGCGCTTAACGCTCAGCTATGATTATTCACCATCGCTGCTGCCAGAGCTCAGCAACCTTTCTGTGATGCTGAATGGCGCACCGATCGGCAAGTTGCGTTTATTACGATCCTATTCAGGCGGTGCCACAATCCAGCTTCCTATTAACGCAGCACTCTTTAAAGAAGAAAACGTGTTGCTGCTGGAAACGGACAAGCACTACACGACGGATTGTGAAGACCCAGTACACGAATCACTCTGGCTCCGCGTGGATACCATGGCGTCACAGCTGGAAATGGCCGTTCGTCCGCTACCGCTCGTGGACGACCTATCCATTCTGCCGCGCCCATTTGTTGATGTGTACGACCACGAACCGGAGCCATTAACATTCCTGCTGCCGCCAAACCCATCCGATACTGTTTTACAGGCTGCGGGCATTGTTGCTTCTTATTTTGGTGATGCTGGCCGTAAGCACGGCATCGAAATCAGTGCGCGCTATAGCATCCTTGGCAATGAGAATGCTGTGGTCTTCGTTTCTGGCACCAATGCTCCGGGCGGGATCAATGCCGGTTCAGTCGACGGCAGTCAAATTTCTTTGTTGGCCAACCCTAATAATCCGCAAGGCTCTAAAGTCCTTATCATTGCTGGGGGTGACGATAATGGGCTTCTGCAAGCAGCTCAGCATCTGGCAATCGCTGCCCGTGGCGGTAATCTCCGTGGTCCTTCCGTTCAAGTAAATGCAGCGCCGTCTTTGCAAGAGCATGCAATTGACGACGCTTCACGTTGGATTTCGCTAACAGAACCTGTTCCGCTCGCGACGCTGGTACGTCGTGATGAGGATCTTCAGGGCGTCGGCGTCAAAGGCTTCCTTTCTGTACCGTTCGTCATGCCGCCTCGCCGTTTGCTGGATGAGCAGGGCGGTCCGACTGTGCGGGTTGAATACGAGTATCCAAACGCGCCTTTCTTAGACAAGAATACGTCCCGCGTTGATATTTTGCTTAGTAATGAATTCATTAAAACGCTTCCGCTACGTCCATCTGAAACGATTGATAGGGTTGCAGAACTTGCACGTGGAGCAACCGACGAAGAAGGGCGGGCAATGGTCCGGCTTGATCCGTCGGTCTTTACGGGACCAAAGAATGAGCTTCAGTTCTTCTTCAGCCTCTTGCCAAAATTTGGCAAGTGCGAAGGAAAAATGCCGCCTGACATGCGCTTTAGGGTGCAGCGGTCGTCCACGATCGATTTCAGCGACACTATCCACTATACGGCGCTGCCTGACATCGCTTCGTTCGCCACAGTTGGTTATCCATACACGCGGAAAGCCGACCTCAGCGAAACGGTGATTGTTTTACCGCAGTCGCTCGCTGAAGACGAAGCCTCTGCTTACCTGAATGTGATGGCCCTTATGGGGGAGGCGACCGGTGATCCGGCGACGCGCGTCAGCGTTACGCGGCCTGGCGGACTGGATGCTTTCGGCACCCAGGATGTCTTGATGGTCGGCGCATGGCGTGGGATCGAAGGACAGATTGTTCAGTGGAACGGCGGCGGACCATTCGTTTATGAAGACAATCAGCTTCGCGTGAAGTCTGTCAGCCCAATCGACTCGGTTCGTTACTTCCTGTCTGGCAGCGATAACCCCACAAGCGAGCGGACCCGTGCGAACACGGTGCTGTCGAGCCAAGGCCGGGGCTTCTCCGGGATGGTTAGCTTTGAGCGTCCCGGTGCGTCCGACCGCACGGTCGTGGTACTTAGTGGTGCCACGCCTGAAGAGACTTTGGAGCTCACACTCCGTATGCGTGATTCGGAATTGGTCGATTCGTTTAGGGGCGATTTGATCAAAATGGACACAAAAGGCGTTATAAGCTTTGCAGTTGGCCCACAATTTACCGTTTATTCAATACCTGTCTGGCAACGTCTGAGGTGGTACTTTGCTGACCGTCCACTGCTGCTCATTGTACTGTTGGTTGTCGGTGTCGGCCTACTTTCGATGTTACTTGTTTGGTTGCTGCAGCGTATTGCCGCCGCCCGCGTTCAAGACGCTCGCGTCGACTAACGGGCTGCGCCTGTTTCTGAACAGGTATCTGGCGTGTCTTTGACCACGCCTGTACAGCCCAGCAACATTTAAGTAGATCGGCTGATACAGAACGCTCGCCATAGTAGCCGTAATGGGCAGGCAAATTTGGCCTACACCCATTTGGACCGGGCGCTTGCTACCGATCCAAATAATGCGTAAGCATTGACGCGGGGGATTATTTCCCAGGCTTCAGACAACAAACAGACTGAGGCTGAACGCGTCTTTGCTGCGCTTGCTGTTACTCACCCTGGTGGTTCAGACCGGATCGGCTTTGGTAGACGTGCCCTGGAAACGGTTGGTAAGGCTGGTGTTGGTGCCGGTGCTGTCGCCTAAGCTCTAGGTGGGGACGCAGATCACCGCGTAGACATCGGCGTTATTCTGTTAAAGCAAAACCGTTTTGCTGAAGCAGAGGATTATCTTTCCCGCGCTGCCAACCGTTCAAAACGATCCCATGCGAGATGGAGGTGAGGCACTTTCATCTGCCCGATATTGGGGTACTTATGAGCAGGCTACGGCTGTGTTTGATCAAGGCAAATTCCCTGAAGCTGAACGGATGCATGTGGCTTGCCGCAGCGAAGCGGACAGGACTGCAAAGCCGTTCAATAGTTGCTTGGCGACGCGTTGAACAATCAGCAGCGTTAGAATGAAGCTGAAGCTGAAGGTGAGTTCCCGGCTGAACTCGCAGACGTGCCCGGCGATCAAGGCGCGCAGCTTGGTCTCTTTACGGCACTGACCGGACAGTATCGCTCTCAAGAAGCCTATGCCTTCAGTCAGCAAATGACCTTAGAAGCGCGTGCACAGCTAGGCAACATTACCGGCCTGCAGGTTAGCTTATGGTCAGATCAAATATGCTGGGCCGGAGAAATACGACTGTGGGTGCTGGAGCACGGCTTGATGGCGCTGCAGATTAGTTCGAAGGCACGGCCTCCCTGTTCCTTCGCCAAGCATTCGGCAGAAGCCTTTACGGCAGTGATGAGTAGGGTCAAGACCTTACCAATTTCGTCCGAAAGAAATTAGGCCCCGGAACGATTTATCGTTCTGGGGCTTTTTTCTATCTGGGCAATGGGCATGCGCTTAGACGTTAGTGTGCCTCTGCCCAGCTGTTGGCGGTTCCTGTCTCGACAACCAGCGGGACGGATAGTGTTGCCGCCCCCTCCATCGCCTCTTTAACGACGCGGCAGGTATGGTCAAGTTCCGCTTCGGGCGCTTCGAACAATAGCTCATCGTGGACCTGCAAGAGCATACGACCCTTCAAGCCAGCCGCTTCTAGCGCGCCAGGCACTCGGGCCATCGCAAGCTTAATGAAGTCTGCCGCCGCCCCCTGCAGTGGCGCATTGATCGCAGCGCGCTCCTGGAAGTTCCGCCGGGCTGGGTTCTTATCCGTAATGCCGGGAGTCCAGATGCGCCGACCCAACATAGTGTTCACATAACCATGCTCATGGGCGAAGACTTTGGCGCGGTCCATATAGCCTTTGACACCGGGATAGCGCTCGAAATATGCCTGAATGAACTTGCGCGCGTCGCCCTGAGGAATCTGCAATTGGCGCGCCAGCCCAAATGCGCTGATCCCGTAGATGATGCCAAAGTTGATGGCTTTGGCTTGCCGACGTAACGCAGGGTCAATCGTCTCTGCTTCTCCTCCGAATACAAGGGCGGCGGTCGCAGCATGAATATCCAAGCCATCGATGAAGGCCTGCTTCAGGTCCGGTATGTCCGCCACATGGGCCAGGAGCCGAAGCTCGATCTGTGAGTAATCGGCCGAGATCAGCTTATGGCCATCCGGTGCCACAAATGCACCCCGGATTTTTCGGCCTTCTTCGCTGCGAATAGGGATGTTCTGCACATTCGGATCGCTGGATGCGAGCCTACCTGTCGATGCGCCGGTCATGGCGAATGACGTGTGGATGCGACCGGTTTCTGGATTGATGTAATTCTGCAGTGCGTCCGCATAGGTGCTCTTCAGTTTCTGAATCTGGCGCCACTCAAGCACGCGCTGTGGCAGACCATGACCTTGGGCTGCAAGACTTTCCAGAACGCCAGAATCTGTACCCCATGCACCGTTCTTGCCCTTCTTGCCGCCAGAAAGGCTCATCTCATCAAACAGGATTTCGCCAAGTTGCTTGGGGCTGCCAACATTAAACTCGCGGCCCGCTAGCTTCTGAATATCCGCCTCCAGCGTGACCATCCGTTCGCCAAAGTCTTTGGACAGTCCAGCCAGTACGGTTCTATCGACTAGAATGCCCGTCGCCTCCATTTTGGCTAATACCGGGGCGAGTGGCCGCTCTACAGCTTCATACATGAACGCCATCCGCTCTGCGGCTAGTCGCGGTTTGAGTGCTTGGTGCAAGCGCAGCGTGATATCGGCGTCTTCGGCGGCGTAATCAGAGGCTATATCCAGAGCGACCTCATCAAAGCTGATCTGGTCTTTACCTTTGCCAACCACGTCCTTGAATTTAATGGTCTGCATGCCGAGATGCCGGTCAGCCAATTCGTCCATGCCGTGGTTATTTCGCCCTGCGTCGAGTACATATGACAGCAACATCGTATCATCGAATGGCCCAAGCGAGACGCCATAGCGCTGCAGCACCGTTATATCGTATTTCAGGTTCTGGCCAATCTTCAGAACGCTCGTGTCCTCCAGCATAGGCCGTAGGCAATCGAGGGCAGCTTGCATGGGGATTTGCTTCGGCGTGTCTTTGGTGGTGTCACCAAGGTCAAGCTCGCCTATGGGGCCGGGCGCACGGTGCGCTAGTGGGATATAGCAGGCGCGTCCTGGTGCCGTCGCTAAACTAACGCCAACAAGCTTGGCCCTTTGAGCATCGAGAGACGTTGTTTCGGTATCGACTGCAACGTAGCCCTGCGTCGTGGCTTCACGAACCCAAGCTTCGAGGGCGCCAAGCGATTGGATAAGCGCGTAGTCCTTTTCAGCGGTGGGTGTTTCTATGGGAGCGGGTGTTTCGATGCGGCCATCATCAGCCAAGCGTGCTTCAACTTTAGCCAGGATCGAGCGGAAGGTCTGGTCTTTGAGGAACCCCAGCAGAGTTTCCGGGTCTGGCGCTTTTACGCGGAAATCATCGATAGTCTCAGTGACGGGCGCAGCGGCGTCCAGTTCCACAAGCCGGCGGGAAATGCGAGCCTGGTCCGCGAACTCAATCAGGTTCTGGCGTCGCTTCGGTTGCTTGATTTCTTCAGCCCGCATTAGCAGCGTTTCAAGATCACCATATTCGTTGATCAGCAGGGCTGCTGTCTTCACACCGATGCCTGGCACCCCCGGCACATTATCAACGGAATCACCTGCAAGTGCCTGAACGTCCACTACCTTGTTCGGTGGAACGCCAAACTTCTCCATCACCTGATCCGGGCCAATATCAATCATCTTCATCGGATCCATCATCGACACTTTGTCGGTGACGAGCTGCATCAGATCCTTATCGGAGGAAACGATTGTGACATCAGCGCCTGCCTCAATGCCCTGGCGCGCGAAGGTGGCGATCAGGTCGTCTGCCTCAAAGCCTTCAAGCTGGATGGCGGGCAGGCCGAAGGCACGGGCAGCCTCGCGGACAATTTCGAATTGGGGGCGGAGCTCTTCCGGTGGCTCTTCACGATTGGCTTTGTAGGCTTCATAGATATCGTTACGGAAAGTGGCGCGTGCTGCATCGAAGATGATGGCGATACGGTCTGCGTCCGTGCTGTCTATCAGCTTCATCAACATATTGCAGAAGCCATAGACGGCGTTAATGGGCGTTCCATCGTCGCGCGTCATGGGCGGAAGGGCATGGAAAGCGCGGAAAATAAACCCGGATCCATCTACCAAGTACACATGGCTTGGCGGGCTGTTGTCGACTGCTTCTGGGGCGACTACCACAGCACCTTTAGACCCATCCATCATGGTTCAGGTTCCCTGCCTAACGAGAGGCATGACCTCTTCAGCCATCATCTGCATACAATCCATCGCAACGGATTTCTCCATTCCGGCCCACTCCATAGAAAGGATCAAGTGGTTGACGCCAAGCTCGCTATTGATCCGGATCATTTGCTCCGCGACCTCCTCTGGGGAGCCAATCAGGAACCGGTCGCCGATGATCTCATCCAGGCTGCCAGCTAAGGACTCATCCTCCGGCATATCGTCGTCCTGGCCCCAAGCGTGGTAGGCGGCATATTTTTTGGCGACGAAGGGACCAGCCAGATTTAGTGCTTCTTCCTTGGTGCGCGCGACGAAGGCCTCACGGCGCATGGGGAGTTCTGTCGGGAAAGGCTTACTGGCCTCGTCCAGGAAGCCTTTGTAGAGGTCTATCTGGCGCTTGCAGGTTTCCAAAGTGTTATGCGGGTTTATGTACCAGCAATCTCCGTGAACGGCAGCGCGCTTCAAGGCGACATCAGCATTGCCGCCGATCCAGATTGGTGGGTTGGGCTTCTGCACAGGTTTTGGCCAGCAAACCGCTTCATCAAGCTCAAAATGGCTGCCAACCATGGAGACTTTGTCTTTTGACCAGAGGCGCTTAATCGCAATCAGATTCTCAGTCAGCCGTTTACCACGTTGTTTTTGCGTCATGCCGAATGCTTTAAACTCAACCTCCCGGTAGCCCAAGCCGACGCCGAAGATCAGTCGCCCATTGGAGAGGATATCGATCGTCGCCAATTGCTCCGCGATATCAAGGGGCTTGTGCAGTGGTAAAAGCACGATGCCAGCGTTCAGGCGGGCCTGCTTCACTTCGCCGGAAAGCCGGGCCAGAACGGGAAATTGTTGGAAAGCCTGGAAAGCGTCCGTTGAATAGTGAGAGCCTTTTGTGATTGAGGCATAGCCAAGTTGGTCGGCAAATTTCGCCTGCTCAATCATCTCATCGGCTTTCGTGACCATATCTGCTCCGTGCTCATATTGGCCGCGCAGCATCACACCAAGCTGGAATTCCATTGCTCAATAAATCCTTTAGTCAGGCTTGAAGCCAAAGTGGCTGCAAAGAAGTGAGAAATGCCCTCGCACCATCTCGTTTCCCGTTGATGTCTTGCAGCCAAGTGCTGCGGCGGCTTTTAGCCATGGCGTTTGCTCCGGTGCGGTGACAGCGTCGCAAACGATTGCGGTGCTCGGGATGCCATCCAACGAAGTTGGCAGGTTTAGATCGCCGTTCATGCCGACGGGTGAACCGTTCACTGCAATGTCGAGCGCGGTCATATCCGGCGCATCTGTTGAGATGGCGATGGCAGGAAAACGAACGCGGAGAATTTGCGCAAGCTTTTCAGTGCGTGCCTTATCCAAGTCCTGAATGCAAAGTGCGCTGACGCCTGCTTCCGCCAGAGCATAGGCAATGGCGGAACCTGCGCCGCCGACGCCGACTACAAAAGCGCGTTTGCCAGCAGGATCGACGCCATGTTCGCGTATTGCCTGAATGCAGCCTTCGCCGTCCGACATATCGCCGACCAAGCGTCCATCAGGCTCGCGGCGCACAAGGTTCGCGACGCCCAGTACCGCTGAACGCTCCGAAAGTTCATCACATGCCGTTGCCGCCCGCGCTTTGTGTGGGATGGTGGCGATAATGCCAGGGGCATTTGTCCAGCCGCGCAGCAATTCAAGCAGCTGATCGGCAGCGTCATCCGAAAGCTCCATCGCATGGCACACGGCATCAATGTCTTGACGGGCGAAGAAGGCGTTGAAGAAAAGCGGTGCTTTCACCTGCGGCGTTGGGCGACCAATGACGGGTAGAACTTTGGTGCTGCCTGATATCTCCGGCATGAGCGGTTCCTTCGATCGAATTCACCCGACTGATGGGCGCTGGTTCGTCCATTCCGTAACACGCTCGAACGCCCTTCCAACGCGATAGATCATTGCCTCGTTGAAGGCGCGCGAGACGACTTGCATAGAAAGCGGCAGGCCATCCTTGGAGAACCCAATTGGCTGCGCCATGGCTGGAGCGCCAAGCAGATTGAACGGCGTGCGCGCTTGGCGGCCATATGTCCGATCCACTTCGGGCTCGTCGTCGATGCGGCATGCAGGGTCCATGGAGGAGGCGCAGATGATGACATCGTAATCCTCCATCATCTTATTAAACTGCGCCAGGTAGCGTGCTTTTTGGCGAAGCGCATCGACATAGTCTGCTGCTGCAAAGAAGGCCCCGGGCATGATCCGGTCACGGGTGGCCTTGGCGTAATCTTCCGGCCGGGTCGCCAGCCAATCGCGGTGGATTGAATAGGCCTCAGATATCAGGATGACGCGGTTTGTCGCCGCAAGGTCTGCAAGCGGTGCGAAGCCTACATCCTGCACATCAGCGCCTTCGCCGCGCAGCACGTCTACGGCGGCTTCTAGACCTGCCGCCATATCTGGATGGGCAGGCAAATCAACCTCATGGAACTGGCGGAGGTAGCCTATTTTTAAGCCCTTCACGCCGCCCTCAATACCTGCCGTGTAATTGGTAACCGGAACATTCGCGCTGGCAGTATCGCGCTTGTCAGCGCCCGCGATGGCCTGAAGCATCAGTGCATTATCTGTGACCGTGCGTGTCATTGGGCCAATGTGATCCAGGCTGAACGAAAGCGGGAACACGCCCGCACGGCTGACCCGGCCGTAGGTGGCTTTCATGCCCACGATGCCGCAGCACGATGCCGGGTTGCGCACACTACCGCCGGTATCGGTGCCTATTGCCATCGGCGCCAAACCAGCCGCAACAGCAGAGCCGGAGCCGGATGATGAACCGCCAGGATGATGATCGCGGTTCCATGGATTGCGGGCAGGCGGCCATGGCAAATCGAAGGCCGGCCCGCCAAGCGCAAACTCATGCGTCGCCGTTTTGCCAAGCATGATGCCGCCCGCCGCCTTCAATTTGGCAGCAACAGTCGCATCTTGCGTCGGCACGTTGTCTTTGAGGATTTTAGAATGGCAGGTTGTACGCACACCCGCTGTATCCACAATGTCTTTCAGGGCGTAGGGAATGCCATGAAGCGGTCCCATCCGACACCCGCCTTGTATGGCGCTTTCTGCCGCCTTGGCGGAGGCCATCGCTCTATCGCCATCAACAAGCAGGTAGGAATCGAGTTCCGAGTTCACGGCTTCAATCCGGCGCAGCAGCGCTTCAGTTAGATCGACAGGCGAAAGTTCCTTTGTGGCAAGCTTTGTGCTGGCTTCTGCGACGGAGAGATATCCGAGGTCTATATCTTTCATTGGCTATGTCCAGCCTGATAAATATGCGCCGGTTCTTCCTCCGGCTTGTACCCGCCCCTTAAACCCGCGACGAGCCTTGCGGCTTGGGCTCGGGACTTATCGATTAATTCAGGGTCCAGTGCATGGGCGGCTTCTAGGGCAGATGGGAGAGGGGTATCGGACACGGACTGGGCGCTCCTGTGATCATGAAAACGGATTCCTTGAAAGTATCGGCTGCATGGTGGGAGCCGTCCAGCTTCAAGTGCGCGTTTTGATTGGACTGCGCGATTGGGCCGCGTTGGCCTTTCGGCCTGATCGCCATAGTAAGACCTATAGTAAGAGGTGTTTTCCACTACTGAAAGGCTGCACCATGCTGGACGAAACATCGAACATCCCCGGTATTGAGCAATGCCGCGAAGGCCTCGCCGCAGCTGAAGGCGTGCTTGAGGCTGCGCGGGCGAGCGTGCTGAAAAAAGTTACGGATGGCGATGGCAAAGTCGCTGCGTCGCTGTTGGAGCAGGAGCAATTTGCTGCTCACGGCTATGCGTGGCTTTCCACATATGTCTCCGGCCTCCGCGAAATGCTGGACTGGGCTGAGCGTTTGCAAGCAGACGGCAAATTTAGTGAGCTTGAGCAGCGGATGCTTGCAGCAGCGTTTGCGGAATACTTAAACCAGATTGCTGGCGGCATCGCCATTTCCCAGGGGGAGGTCGTTCGCCCATTAGACCTAGGGCTTGCGCCGGGCGATTTGGCTGGCCTGAATACACCAGCCGTTGCAGAGCTTCGGCAAGCTGGCTGGTCTGCTCTGGCGCGTGCGCGCGTGGCAGAACTCATCAGTGAGGGTGATTTCGGCGCATCCGGCCTTGGTGATGAGACCTTGGACCTGATCCAACAGCAATTCCGCCGTTTTGTGGACGAAAAGATCGTCCCTGATGCCCATGGCTGGCATCTCCGGGATGAGTTGATCCCGATTGAGATCGTGGATGAGATGGCAGCGCTTGGGGTGTTCGGGCTGACGGTGCCGGAAGAATTTGGCGGGCTTGGCATGGGCAAGGTCGCCATGTGCGTCGTGACGGAGGAGTTGTCGCGTGGATATATCGGCGTCGGCTCGCTCGGCACGCGGTCTGAAATCGCGTCCGAACTGATACAACTTGGCGGCACGGACGGCCAGAAGGAACAATTGCTAGGTCCGATTGCATCCGGTGAAATTTTGCCGACTGCCGTATTCACTGAACCCGATACTGGGTCCGACCTTGGGTCGCTGCGTACGCGCGCGCAGAAGGATGGGGACGCATATAAGGTTACTGGCAACAAAACCTGGATCACACACGCAGCTCGTGCGGACGTCATGACGTTGCTGGTTCGCACCAATCCGGACGCGCCAGGATACAAGGGCCTTTCCATGTTCATCGCGCCGAAGCCACGGGGTACGGATGCTGACCCGTTCCCGGCTGACGGAATGTCTGGCGGTGAAATCCACGTGTTGGGTTATCGCGGCATGAAAGAATATGAGATTGGCTTCGATGGCTTTGAAGTTTCAGCGGACAATCTGCTCGGTCACGAAGAAGGGCAGGGGTTCAAGCAACTCATGGCGACATTCGAATCCGCGCGTATTCAAACAGCCGCGCGGTCTGTCGGTGTCGCTATGCGTGCTTTGGAAGTTGCGCTGAATTATGCAAATGAGCGGAAGCAGTTTGGAAAACCAATCACCAAGTTCCCGCGCGTATCTGGCAAACTTGCGTGGATGGCTGTTGAAACCATGGTCGCGCGCCAACTCTCATACTTTGCGGCACGTCAGAAGGATTCGGACCGGCGGTGTGATATTGAAGCTGGCATGGCGAAGTTGCTGGCGGCGCGCACGGCTTGGTCGAATGCGGATAATGGCGTCCAAATCCATGGCGGTAACGGATATGCCTTGGAATATGAGATCAGCCGGCTGCTTTGCGATGCTCGAATCATGAACATTTTTGAAGGTGCGGCCGAGATTCAGGCCCATGTAATTGCGCGGGGGCTGCTAGATCGTCGCAATTAAGCGCTTCGTGCTTGCGTAAGCTGCGCGGCGCAGGTAGACAAGCGCCTGAAATGAAGGCTGGCGCGTTCGCCGGCCGTTCTGTGTTGGAGCCGAGTTATGGCCGTTCCGAAGAAGAAAACCTCCCGCATGCGGCGCAATATGCGTCGGTCCCACGATGCGCTGAAGTCCGGCGCATTCGTTGCGGACAAAGAAACCGGCAATCTGCGTCGGCCTCATCACATTGACCTCAAGTCCGGCGTCTATCGTGGCCGTCAGGTTCTGGAGCCGGTGGAAGACTAAGTCTGCCGCCGTTCTGATCCAGGTTTGGACCTAAGTTTATGACGACTGAGACCCATGAGACCGATGCAATCATCATAGGCGCGGGCCCATGCGGCCTGTTCGCCGTGTTTGAGCTTGGCCTGCTTGGTTTGAAAACGCATCTCGTAGATATTTTGGACCGTTCCGGCGGCCAATGCGCTGAGCTGTATCCAGAAAAACCGATTTACGACATCCCCGCCATTCCTATGTGTACCGGCCAGGAATTGACGGATCGGTTGATGGAGCAGATCAAGGCGTTTGATCCTGTTTTCCATTTCCAGGAAATGGCCGAAGGCCTGACGAAGCTCGATGATGGTCGTTGGGAACTGACCACAGATCAGGGTACGAAGATTGTGGCCCATGTGATTGTGATCGCAGCTGGTGGTGGTAGCTTCGTGCCGAAGAAACCACATCTTGATGGCTTAGCGGACTATGAGGACACATCCGTTTTCTATGCTGTCCGCAAGATTGACGCGTTCGCCGGCAAGCGGATTGTTATCGCTGGTGGAGGTGACTCAGCGCTGGATTGGGCTTTAAACCTGCAGCCAGTTGCTGCGAAGGTGACGCTCGTCCATCACCGCGACGGCTTCCGTGCGGCGCCTGCTAGCGTCGATGCAATGCATGCGCTGGTTGATGCTGGCAAGATGGACTTCAAGATCGCGCAGCTTGGCGGTGTTATCGGCGACGGCACCAAGATGAAAAGCGTGCACATTAAGTCAAAGACAGATGGCGAAAGTGAAATCCCGGCAGATGCACTGCTTCCATTTTTTGGTCTGACTATGAAACTTGGCCCTATCGCTAACTTTGGCCTGAACCTGAATGAGAATCTGATTCCGGTTGATACGGAAAAGTTTGAAACATCCATCCCGTCTATCTTCGCGATTGGCGATATCAATACCTATCCAGGAAAGCTCAAGCTGATCTTGTCAGGTTTCCATGAGGCTGCGCTTATGTCCCAGGCGGCGTTCCTGGTTTGCCGCCCGGGTGAGCGTTTGCGCTTCCAATACACCACCTCGTCCAGTGATTTGCAGAAGAAGTTGGGGGTCCGATGAAGGTCCAGGTTACCGATCTTGAAGGCAAGACCAAAGAAATTGAAGGCACAATTGGCTGGACGTTGATGGAAGTCATCCGTGATGGCGGGGTAGCTATTAAAGCTGAATGCGGCGGCGCTTGCGCCTGCGCTACGTGCCATGTCTATGTGTCCGACGAATGGATGGAGCAAACGGGCGAACGCACTGAGGAAGAGGAAGACATGATCGACCTCGCCCTAGACGTCCAAGA
This sequence comes from Alphaproteobacteria bacterium, assembly GCA_965660545.1. Lineage (GTDB taxonomy): Bacteria > Pseudomonadota > Alphaproteobacteria > Bin95 > Bin95 > VMCJ01. The sequence goes on from CBFIAF010000010.1 coordinate 28,641, forward strand.
CGGCTCACGCCTGGCATGTCAGATTGAGCTGACCGAAGCACTGGATGGCCTGAAGGTCAGTCTTGCACGGGATGCAGTTCTCTAAGTTTACGGATTTCAATAAACTAAACGACGAACGGCGCTTACATGCATTGGAAGCGCCGTTTTTTGTGGCCGTGTCGGAGGTTCCCTTTAGAAGGTGAACACCACGTCAAATAATTGCTGGCCTTAGCGAGGTTGCTGCAGATCATTGATATGCCCGCGCCTGCCATAAGATATACGTGCTTCGGCGATCTTATCGTAGGTGACGGTATTTTCGGATGCGATGTCTTCTGGCCGGATTATGCCGGTGACCAGCAATTCCCGCATTTCGAAATTCACCCGCACTTCCCGCCGGCCTGCAGGATAATATCGCCGTTTGGCAGGGTTTGGGTGACGACAGCAGCGACCCGGAGAATGATCGTCTCGCCGCAGTCAATCGTGCCTTCGCCGGAGTTTTCTGTCTTGCTGCCGAATTCTGTCAAGTGTGCGGGATTCACGGCCTTCGGTAACAGCTTAGATAACTGCGTTTCCAACCCGCCGAGCGCTGGCAAGTCCGCATCTTCTAGATTGTTGCGGGCGCGAGGTGCTTTGCTGGAAACTTTTGCCAAGTCCGCTATCTGAATGGCGACCTTCACGATGTCGCCGACAGCAGAAGCCCGCTGATCTTTCAGAAATACGCCCGTACCTGGCCGCCAAAGTGAGTTCGCATAGCGTAGCGCTGCAGCAGGGCGCGGCCTCTAGCGGTTAGGGTCATGAAGGGCGTCGTATACACAATCGCCACAAGATCGCCGTTTCGGATGGCAAAAGGAATCTGAACATCCCTGGCCATGATTGCGCGGCCAGGATTGAGACGCCGGCGCGCTGCCATGCCAATGAGCGCCGCTGGGTCAGTCAATGCTGACTGTGACACCGGCCGGATGGCCGTTTCGGTCCAGGCGACGTCATTTTCCGTGATCGTTCCATATCGCGCGATGGTGCGACGGAGCACGGGCAGTTTGATAGTATCTCCGCTTTTCGCCGCAAGCTGCTGCCGGGCGTCGGCTGTGCCGGATGGCTGCCCGCCAAGCAGGAACAGGGCGGCGGCGACTAATAGTGCGATGTATCAGTTCATGGCTGATTAGCGAATCTTCCAGCGGTTTTTTTTATAACGAATTCGGTGATAGTAAAGTTGGCATGGGCATGACGATCTCGCTCTACCTGCCGCCCCATGCGGCGAAGGTCGATGATGCTCGGAGCCCCTGGTCGCGAAGCCATTGGATTTGACGGGCGTGGGTACCATCATCCTGGTGGAGGACGAAGACCCTGTTCGCTTGTTTGGCGCCCGCGCGTTGCGCAGCAAGGTCTTCAGGGTGATTGAGGCAACGACAGGTGGAGCCGCGCTTAAGCTCTTCCATGCGGGTGAGGCCGACGAGATCGATCTTTTCATCACAGATATCGTCATGTTGGAATTGGATAGACCAAGTCTCATCGCAGAGGCGCGGCAGTTCCGTCCAAAACTGCCGATGTTTTGTGTGTCTGGATACGCTGAAGCCAAATTTCGACATAAGCTGGATGGTTGGGAGGATGTTCATTTTTTTCCCCAAACCAATTACATTTCCGAAACTTGTGGGGTCAATTAGGTAGCTTATTCCGTGAATATTTGATGTTCTTTAAATTAAATTTAGAACATAACTTGACCATGTAGAACATTTACGGCACATTTTCCTCATCACAAACCCTCATTCGCCCACAGGCTGAAATTGCACGGTCGAGGTAGCTATGGGAATATGGAGAACATTATGGCGCAACCATCCCTCAAGGTCGTAGAGAACTCCACAATGGATAAGCAAAAGGCGCTTGAAGCCGCCCTCGGTCAGATTGAGCGGGCGTTCGGCAAAGGCTCTATTATGAAGCTAGGCGAGCAAAGCTCGCTTGAGATTGAAGCTGTATCATCCGGCTCGCTTGGTCTGGATATAGCCCTTGGCGTTGGCGGACTGCCACGCGGGCGCATCATTGAAATTTACGGCCCGGAAAGCTCAGGTAAAACAACACTGGCACTGCATGCTGTCGCCGAAGCGCAGAAGCTTGGCGGCGTCGCGGCCTTTGTTGATGCAGAACACGCGCTTGATCCAGCTTATGCCAAAAAGCTTGGCGTTAATTTGGATGAACTGCTGATCTCGCAGCCAGATACGGGCGAGCAAGCGCTTGAAATTGTGGATACGCTGGTCCGCAGTCAAGCACTTGATGTTCTCGTCATCGATAGTGTGGCTGCATTGACGCCACGGGCAGAAATTGAAGGCGAAATGGGCGACTCCTTGCCGGGTTTGCAGGCCCGCTTAATGAGCCAAGCGCTGCGTAAGCTCACAGCGTCGATCTCTAAAAGCCGGACTATGGTTATCTTTATCAACCAGATCCGTATGAAGATTGGCGTGATGTTTGGCAGTCCTGAAACTACAACAGGCGGCAATGCGCTGAAATTTTACGCAACGGTGCGTCTTGATATTCGCCGGATTGGCCAAATTAAGGACAAGGACGAAGTCGTTGGCAACCACACCCGCGTCCGTGTTGTGAAGAATAAGGTGGCGCCGCCATTCAAGGTTATTGAATTCGATATTATGTACGGCAAGGGTATTTCTAAGACGGGTGAGTTGATCGATCTCGGCGTTAAGGCTGATATCGTTGAAAAATCCGGGTCTTGGTTCTCGTTTGATGGAGAACGCTTAGGCCAGGGCCGTGAAAACTCGAAGACATTCCTCATGCAAAATCCGGATGTCGCTGCCACAATTGAGCATCGCGTCCGTGAAAATGCCGGGCTCTTCGCTGAATTGATGATGACGGGCGAGGTGGATGAGGACGACGAAGTCTAGCGTCTGATCTACATCTAAATTGCATCGCTGGGGCCGGTCTGGCTCTGGACAGAATATGGGCCGGCGCGGTACATCCGTTAGCCGGTCCTTTGCATTCTGGACCCATTTGTCACTTTCTCCAGTTTGGGGCTTTGAGCGATGGCGACAGCCAACGAAATCCGCAGAGCGTTTTTGGACTATTTCGCGAAGAACGGGCACGAGATTGTCTCGTCGAGCCCGCTTGTGCCGCTGAATGATCCGACCCTGCTGTTCACCAACGCTGGGATGGTCCAATTTAAGAACGTTTTTACCGGCGTTGAGCCGCGTGATTACAGCCGCGCCGTCACGTCACAGAAATGCGTGCGAGCAGGTGGAAAGCATAATGACCTGGAAAATGTTGGCTACACAGCCCGTCACCATACTTTCTTTGAGATGCTTGGAAATTTCTCATTCGGTGACTATTTCAAAGATCAAGCAATTGAGCTTGCATGGAATTTGATCACCAAAGAGTACGGTCTTCCGGCTGAGAAACTGCTGGTAACTGTCTATTCTGAGGACGAAGACGCGGCCATGCTCTGGAAGAAGATTGCAGGCCTGACAGACGACAAGATTATCCGTATTCCGACCAGCGATAACTTCTGGTCCATGGGCGATACAGGGCCTTGCGGCCCGTGTTCCGAGATATTCTTTGATCACGGTGACAAAATTGCGGGCGGCCCGCCGGGCTCGCCTGATGAGGATGGTGACAGGTTTATCGAAATCTGGAACCTCGTATTCATGCAATACGAGCAAGTTACTAAAGATGAGCGCATCGACTTGCCGCGGCCGTCTATTGACACAGGTATGGGCTTGGAACGCCTGACTGCAGTTCTTCAGGGCAAGCACGATAACTATGATATCGACTTAATGCGGGCGCTGATTGAGGATGTTGCGTCTAAAACTGGCGTTGATCCGGATGGCCCGCAATATGTCTCGCACCGTGTGATCGCCGATCACATTAGGGCTGCGTCATTTTTGATTACGGATGGCGTGTTGCCGTCGAATGAAGGGCGCGGATATGTGCTGCGTAGGATCATGCGGCGGGGCATGCGCCACGCGCATATGCTCGGCGCCCAGGATCCGTTGCTTCACAAAATTGCTCCCACTCTAGCGCGGGAGATGGGGGATGATTACTCTGAGCTGCGCACGGCTTCAACGCTGATTGAAGAGACTCTTCGGCTCGAAGAAGAGCGCTTTAAGATAACGTTAGACCGGGGCCTTAAGCTTTTGGACGATGCAATAGCTCCGCTGGGTGAAGGCGAAGAACTTGAAGGCGAGACGGCTTTTAAGCTGTATGATACATTCGGCTTCCCGCTGGATTTGACACAGGATATTCTGCGCGGGCAGGGGCGTACGGTTGAGATTGATGGCTTTGACGCAGCAATGGAGCGCCAGCGTGAAGCCGCTCGCAGTGCTTGGGTCGGAAGCGGCGATGCTGGTGATACTGCACTCTGGTTTAAGCTGCGCGAACGTCTAGGCCCAACCGAATTCCTGGGCTATGCCCAAGAGGCCGCTGAAGGCGTTGCGACAGCGCTTGTAGCAGAAGGCGCTGAGGTCACAGAGATTACTGCGGGTCAAACCGGCCTCGTGCTGCTGAACCAAACGCCGTTTTATGCTGAATCCGGCGGTCAGGTTGGCGATATGGGGCGTATGACGGGGCCTGATGGCGTCACAGCCAAAGTCCTCGACGTGCAAAAGCAGGTTGGCGCGGTCTGGGCGCACCGGGTTGAGGTGGAGTCTGGCGCGATCGGTGTCGACATGCCGTTGGAGCTTGCTGTTGATAGTGAGCGGCGCGGCCATATCCGCCGCAATCACTCAGCCACCCATTTGCTGCACGCAGCGCTTCGTGATGCTTTGGGGGATCATGTAGCGCAGAAGGGCTCACTGGTGTCGCCGGACCGATTGCGCTTCGACATTTCGCATCCCAAGGGTATCTCTGATGAAGAGATGGCGATAGTGGAGCATGCTGTCAATCAGCGGATCCGCATGAACAGTGCCGTGAACACACGCGTTATGCCAACCGATCAAGCCATTGAAGCGGGCGCAATGGCGCTCTTCGGAGAGAAATACGGCGAGGAAGTTCGTGTTGTGACCATGGGCGGTGAGGCGACGCCGGGCGCTGGCAAAGATTGGTCGGTTGAGCTTTGCGGCGGTATCCATGTGGACAGGTCCGGCGATATTGGCGGATTTGTTGTGGTGTCAGAAGGCGCAGTCGCTGCGGACGTACGCAGGATCGAAGCCGTAACGGGACAGGCTGCTGAAGGGTTTGTTGCTGAGCGTCGCCAACTGTTGAGTGAGATAGCTGGCGTACTGAAGTCAACGCCTGAAGAGGCACCGGCCCGGATTACGCAAATCATGAAAGAACGTCGCAAGTTTGAGCGAGAAGTATCTGACCTTAGGAGAAAAATTGCGACGGGCTACGGCAGCGCAGAAGTACCGGAAGCCAAGGATATTGGCGGCGTTAAATTCATTGGAAAGGCGTTGAGCGACGTGCCTGCCCGCGAGCTTAAATCCATGGCAGACGCGCTTAAAGGCCAGGTTGGCTCAGGCGTCGTGGCGGTTGTTGCTGCAGATCAGGGCAAGGCATCCATAGTGGTGGCCGTAACACCGGACCTTAAAAGCAAAGTTGATGCCGTGGCGCTTGTTCGCGCAGGCTCTGCCGCAGTCGGCGGTAAAGGCGGCGGCGGGCGTCCGGATATGGCCCAGGCAGGAGGCCCTGATGGCGACAAAATAAACGAAGGCCTTGCTGCAATTGAAGCTGCGCTGGCTGGATAGGAGGCGAAGACGTGAATGATGACATCGTAATCTGGCACAATCCGCGCTGCTCAAAGTCCCGGCAAACCATGCAAATGCTAACGGATGCTGGCATTCAATCTACAGTGATAGAGTATCTGAAGACGCCGCCAGAAGCATCTGAAATAAAACGTGTCCTTGGAGTTTTAGGCATAGCGCCGAAAGCCTTTATACGCAAGAAAGAGGTCGCATTTAAGGACAATGACCTGGGCGCTTCAGGTATCTCGGATGACGCGTTAATTGCTGCAATGGCGGCGCATCCTATTCTGATTGAACGGCCTGTTGTGATAAAAGGCGATAAGGCTGTCATCGGGCGTCCGCCTGAAAACGTCAATGCGTTACTGAAATAGAAATAGTCTAAACTGGAGGATTACCCCATGCGCGAAGCCGTTATTGTTTCAACCGCCCGCACCCCAATCGGCAAAGCCTATCGCGGTGCTTTTAATGACCTGGAAGCCCCGACGATGGGCGGTCACGCTATTCAAGCCGCTGTTGAGCGGGCGAAGCTTGACGCTGCGGACGTCGAAGATTGCGTTATTGGTTCTGCGGTTCAACAGGGAACGTCTGGCTATAATATCGGCCGTCTTGCTGGGTTGACCGGCGGCCTGCCCGCCAGTGTTGCCGGGATGAGCATCGATCGGCAGTGCGCATCTGGTATGATGGCGATTGCGACGGCGTCCAAGCAGGTGATTGCGGACAACATGAATGTCGTGGTTGCTGGCGGGCTTGAGTCCATAAGCCTCGTCCAGAATCAACACCGCAATACCCATCGTACGCAAGACCCGAACTTGCTGCAGAAGCACCCCAACATCTACATGGCGATGTTGGAGACGGCGGAAAATGTGGCTTCCCGCTACAATATTTCCCGCGCTACGCAGGATGAATACGGCCTCATGTCCCAACAACGGACTGCTGCGGCGCAAGAAGCCGGCAAGTTCGATGACGAAATTGTGCCAATTACCGTCGACAAAGTCGTGTTCGATAAAGAAACCAAACAAGCTTCCGCTCAGCGTGTGACGCTCTCTAAGGATGAGGGCAATCGTCCTGAAACCAATGCTGAAGGCCTGGCGAACCTGAAGCCAGTGATTGAAGGCGGCTGCATTACAGCAGGCAACGCCAGCCAGCTGTCCGATGGGGCGAGTGCTGCGGTTGTTATGGAAGTAAATGAAGCGTCCAGGCGCGGGTTAGCACCGCTTGGCCTGTATAAAGGCATGGCTGTCGCTGGCTGTGAGCCGGATGAGATGGGCATCGGCCCGGTCTTTGCGGTTCCCAAGCTCTTGAAGAAGTTCGGCCTGTCCATGGATGATATTGGCCTTTGGGAACTGAACGAAGCATTCGCCGTGCAGGTTCTCTACTGCCGTGACAAGCTGGGTATTCCAAATGACCTGCTGAACGTCAATGGCGGCGCGATTTCGATTGGCCATCCTTACGGCATGTCTGGTGCCCGTATGGTTGGCCATGCATTGATTGAGGGCAAGCGTCGCGGCGCTAAGCATGTTGTGTGCACCATGTGTGTCGGCGGCGGCATGGGCGCTGCCGGGCTGTTCGAGGTCCTGTAATCCCAAAGGATGGGCGGAGTTAATTCTGAATGGCGATAGCCGCCGCCCGGCCTGAGGACTACTCCGGCTTTCAGCGAGCCATCATCCTGGCGACCGTCACGATGGCGACTACGCTGTACGCCACGACGATCCTCGTCGTTAGCGTGATCCTGCCGCAGATGCAGGGCTCTTTATCTGCAACACAGGATCAGATCGCCTGGGTGGTTACGTTCAACATACTGGCGACTGCCATTGCGACGCCGATGACCGGTTGGCTTGCAGGCAAGTTCGGTCGTCGCAAGACGATGATCTACTGCCAGCTCGGCTTTTTGGCGAGTACGCTGGCGTGCGGGTTCGCGCCGAACCTTGAACTTCTGGTCGTTGCCCGCGTCTTTCAAGGCGCGTTTGGGGCACCAATTGTGCCGCTAGCCCAGGCGACGATCTTGGATACGTTTCCAAAAGAAAAGCAGGCGTTTGGTACTGCAATATTCGGAATGGGCGTTGTTATTGGCCCGGTAATTGGGCCAGTTTTAGGTGGGTATCTGGCGGATATTTATAACTGGCGTTGGGCGTTCTATATGATCGTCCCTGCCGCCGCATTGGCGTTGGCCGCGTTGGTATTATTCCTGCCGGAATCCCGTAATCGAAGTACGGCAAAGCTTGATTGGACTGGCTTTCTCACACTTATTGTTTCTGTCGGTGCGATGCAGCTCATGCTGGACCGGGGCAATAGGCAGGACTGGTTCCAGTCTTTCGAGATCATCATTGAAGCCGGGATCGCGATCTTGGCGCTCTACCTCTTCATTGTTCATAGCCTGACTACAAAGAACCCATTTCTGAACCTTCGGCATTTGCTGGACCGTAACTATGCGCTCGGCCTCATGTTTGTGACGGTCTACGGCATGCTGAATTTCACGCCGATGGTGCTCTTCCCGCCGATGCTTCAAGGTTTGATGGGGTACCCGAACGCGATCATTGGCGAATTGCTTGGCGCGCGCGGGGCTGGCGCGATCTTGGGCTTCTTTGCGGCCATGTGGATCGCCAAGCTGGATCCACGGATAGGGCTACTCTTTGGCTGTGCGGTGCAAGCGGCTTCGGGCATGTGGATGATGAGTTTCTCGCTAGACGTATCATTTCAGGAAGTTGCGACGGCCAGCGCCCTGCAGGGTTTTTCTGTGGGAATCATTTGGCCGCCACTCACTGTTGCGACATTTCGAACAATTGATTCGAAGTATCTGGCGGAGACGTCTGCAATCTTCCACCTGCTTCGAAACTTGGGTAGTTCGGTCTTCATCAGCTTGTCGATTACGACACTGGTTCGCTCAACAACTGTGAATTATGGACGGTTGGCGGAATTAATTACGCCATATAACAAGAATTTGCAGGGCGCTATTGCATTGGGGGCGGCCGACACTGATGCTGCAGATGGCCTCGCCAGAATCAGCGTTGCCGTCGCAAAGCAGGCAGGAATGCTAGGGTTTTTGGATGCTTTCACGCTCTACACAGCGGCCTGTTTTGCTGTGTTTTTGATGATCCCATTGTTCAAGATCCGGACTGCGGCGTAATTGCACTCTGTCTTCCGAGCACCTTGGGGTCGCCAAACGGGTTTGGGCGCACTATTTTACGGTCTTGTAAATTAAATGGGTGGCAGTTCTGCCCTGAGGAGAAGCTTAAGATGGATCATGTGAGCAACGTTAAGGCAGACGCGGCAGTCGCCGATAGCGCCGAAACTGGCCGTCCAAGCCGCACGGAAGCTGAGGCCGCTGTGCGCACGCTGCTCCGCTGGGCGGGGGACGATCCTACACGTGAAGGCTTGATTGATACGCCGAGCCGCGTCGCTCGCGCTTGGGAGGATTTCTTCGCCGGCTATGAGATCGATCCAATCGATGTGCTCGCCCGCACGTTTGAAGAAGTCGATGGGTACGATGAAATCGTGCTGATGCGCGATATTCGCGTGGAAAGCCACTGTGAACACCACATCGTGCCTATCATCGGCAGGGCACATGTCGCATATCTGCCGAACGAACGCGTCGTCGGCATCTCCAAGCTCGCGCGCGTTGTTGAAGTGTACGCGAAGCGGCTGCAAGTTCAGGAAACAATGACTGCACAGGTCGCCAACGCGATTGAAAAAGTGCTAGAGCCTCGCGGCGTCGCCGTATATGTCGAAGCGCAGCATCAGTGCATGACCACTCGTGGCGTTCATATGCCCGGCGTCGATACAGTCACCACCAGCATGCGTGGTGCCTTCCGCACGGATCCCGTGATGCGGAGCGAGTTCTTCCAACTTATTGGGAAGTAGACTCGGCGTACCAGTGAGCTCAAATACAAAAGGCTCAGAGCGTGCATAGCGCTCTGAGCCTTTTTGCTTTCTGCCGTTATGCGGAGGAAGCTTAGTCGCGCAGTTCCACACAGGCTTTCTGGATGCGCTCGCCACCGCGGTTAAGGTCTTCTGTGGAGGCAACAAAGCTGGCCCGAAAATAGGGGCTGAGGCCGTAGGCGGCACCCTGGACGACCGCGACGCCTGCGTGGTCCAGAAGGTACATCGTGAAGTCAGTATCGGTCTCAAGCCGCTTGCCGTCTGGCGTTATCTTGCCGATGGCACCTGCACAGCTGCAATAGCAATACATCGCTCCTTCGGGCAGTTCACAGTAGAGGCCGTCCGCTTTGTTGAGCGCTGCGTGGAGGATATTGCGGCGGTGCTGCAGGTCAGCGGTCCGCTTGCGGACGAAGCTCTGGTCTCCTGTCAGTGCTTCGATCGCGGCAGCCTGGCCCATGGCAGAGGACCCTGCAGTGGATTGGCTTTGCATTTTGGATGTGTTGGCGATGATGTCCTTTGGCCCGCCCGCATACCCAACGCGCCAGCCTGTCATCGAAAATGCCTTAGAAACGCTATTGATCGTTACCGTGCGGTCAAACAGCTTTGGCTCGACTGCTGCGATGGTGTGGAACTCACGGTCGTCGAAGATCAGGTGCTCGTATACGTCATCGGTAATGATGTGGACATGGGGGTGCCGCAGCAGCACATCCGCCACCGCCTGCAATTCGTCTTTAGTGTAGACGACGCCTGCCGGGTTAGAGGGTTGGCACAGCATCACCCACTTGGTATCAGGCGTAATCGCTTTTTCAAGGTCTTCAGCCGCCATGCGGAAACCCCGGTTTTGGGGGCAATCCACGAATACGGGCGCCCCACCGGCAAGCTGCACCATATCGGGATAGCTCGCCCAATAGGGGCCGGGGATAATCACCTCATCACCAGCGCCTACGGTCGCCATTAACACATTGAACAGCACTTGTTTTGCGCCGGAGCCAACGCAGATTTCATCCAGGCCATAATCCAGGCCATTGTCACGTTTGAACTTAAGCTGTGCCGCTTTACGCATTTCCAATGTGCCGTTGATCGGTGTGTAGCGCGCCTCGTCCCGGTCCATCGCCTGCATCACAGCCCACTTCACATGAAGCGGCGTAGCGAAGTCAGGCTCGCCCGCTGTCAGCTTCACGATGTCTTTTCCCTGGCCTACAAGTTCGCGCACACGCTGCGTCGCGATCTGGCTGGGAGATGGTTTAAAGCGGCTCATACGGGGGGCGAAAAAGTTGCTGCGATCGGTCATGGCAAGCGGCGTTCCTGCTAGGGAGAGAATCGAGTTAGAATTTGCGCGAATTTCAGCAAAGGAACAAGCGATGGCGCGCATCATCACTCTGGGCGGCGCTCAGATGGGTCCAATTCAACTGGCAGACAGCCGTGAAGCTGTGATTAAGCGCATGCTCGATCTAATGGCGAAGGCGCATGCGAAGGGCGTTGAACTCATCACATTCCCAGAATTGGCGCTGACAACATTCTTCCCACGCTGGTATCACGAGGACTGGCACCATGTGGATGAATGGTTCGACGCGGAGATGCCTGGGCCAACCACACAGCCGCTGTTCGACGCCGCCGTTAAGTACGGCATGGGTTTCTATCTGGGTTATGCAGAGAAGTTTGAGGACGAAACCGGTATCCGCCGGTTCAATACCTCCATCCTGGTCGATAAGTCGGGCCAGATCGTTGGTAAGTATCGCAAGGTGCACCTGCCCGGCCATGTTGAATATGACGATAACCTGCCGTGGCAGCATCTTGAGAAACGCTATTTTGAAGTGGGTGATCTTGGCTGGCCAGTCTGGCGGACAATGGGCGGCGTCATGGGCATGGCGCTCTGTAACGACAGGCGGTGGCCGGAAACTTATCGGGTCATGGGGCTTCAGGGCGTTGAGCTGGTGATGCTTGGCTATAATACACCAACTGGCAATAGCCGTGGGCCAGAGGCACCGCATCTCCGCATGATGCATAACCATATGTCCATGCAGATGGGTGCTTATCAGAACGGCACATGGGTCGTTGGCGTCGCCAAAGCCGGTAGCGAAGACGGGTTTGAGTTGATGGGCGGCAGTGTGGTCGTGGCACCATCAGGTGAGATCGTGGCGCAAGCCCGCACGGTTGGCGACGAAGTAATCGTGGCGGATGCAGATTTGGACGCCTGCACGTTCAATAAGACAACGATCTTCAATTTCGCCGCTCACCGCAGGCCAGAACACTACGGCATCATCACCAGCCAGGCGGGTGCCACCCCGCCGCCAGAGGATTAGGACCGCATGCGACGCATTCTGATCATCAATCCGAACAGCACGGAAAGCTGCACCGCATCAATTGACCGAGCGGCGGAGTCTTTTCGCATCCTTGATATTGAGATTGTTGCGGAGACGGTTGCAGCGGGGCCTGTAAGCGTTGCAAGCATGGCCGATCATGCGCGGGCGCAGGGGCCGTTGATTGATCATATTGCTGGCAGAAATGGGCCGGCCGCAGATGCAATCGTGGTCGCGTGCTTTTCTGATCCAGCATTGCCGGCTGCAAACGAAGTATCTGGCCTCCCGTGCTTTGGGTTGGGGGAGGCTGGCATGCTTGCCGCCATGCAGCGTGGCATGCGGTTCGGTATAGTGGCACTGGCGGATTCGTCCGTTGAGCGGCAGCAGCGGCGTGTGGCTGAGCTGGGCATCGGCGCGCGCTATGCAGGCAGCCGCGCTGTATCCCTTTCGGTGCCAGAACTTGCGGATGCAGAACGGACTGTGGCGGCTATGGCAGAGGCAGGGGCTAAGCTGGTTCACCAAGACGGTGCGGATGTAATTGTGATGGGGTGTGCAGGTATGGCTGATTATCGGGATGAGTTGGCCGTAGCACTGGGACGGCCCGTCATTGAGCCGACCCAAGCAGCGATTGGCGCTGCGGTGGCCGCAGCCTGCCAAGGGTGGTGAGGGTTAAAGCAGTGCACGTGTTGCCAATCAATCCAGCCATGACGAAGGCTAAAAAATATCGAGCACGTAAAGCAAATAATGCCTTAACAGACAAGCAGTGCTTTCGTATCCAGCGAAAGCTCCGTTATAAGCATCTCTGCTGACTTGGCCTGTGCGAGGCCGCTCTCCTGACCTGCCCAAGCCTGGATTCTGTCGATATCGCCAGCTTTCGTCCCTTCATCACGCATGCCTTGGGTGAAGGCAAGTTGGACGGGATAGGGTGCGGGCTTTTGAGCATCTGAGCTTGCAGCGGACTTCGCGTAGGCGGTCGCGATGCTGCGTCCTGCACGTCCAGAAAAGGCGCGGGTCACCATGTTGTCCTCGGGGGCGGCGGCACCGATTGCATCCGCCCATGCCGGTGCAAGGTTGGCTTCTGGCGTCCGCAACAAGCCTGTTCCGATCTGCACGGCAGGCGCCCCAAGTGCGAGTGCAGCCGCAATCCCATGTGCGTCAGCGATGCCACCCGTCGCTACTACCGTCACATCGACCGCATCAACAATGGCTGGTAAAAGCGCAAATAGGCCGATGGCTTTGGCTTCAGCCTCTCCCGCTTCAATGGCACCGCGATGTCCGCCTGCCTCTGCGCCCTGTGCCACGATGACGTCTGCTCCGGCGTCCGCCGCGGCTTTGGCTTCAGCGACCGTAGTGACCGTCGCGAACCAGGCAATGTTGCGCACCTTCATCTCGGCAACGAATTCGGGTGGATATACGCCCATGATAGATGAAATGATCCTTGGACTTGCATCCAGCATGGCGGCGCATTGAGCTTCAAAGTCTGGGCCGGGCCGGTCAGCGGCATCCGCGGGAACATCCGGTCCCCATTGTTGCAAGAACGTGCGTAATTGAGCCTCGTTCATGGCGTCACGGGCGGGCGTGGGGTCTGGGATCCATAGGTTCATCTGGAAGGCACCGCTGGATGATGCGCGCACATCTTTCGCCCAAGCCTTGATAGCGTCCGGCTGCATCAAAAGTGCACCGCAGGCACCAAGGTCACCCGCACGGGCCACAGCGGCAGCGAGCTGGGCACGCGCCTGCCATTGGTGCCATCAGGATCGGTAAAGCTAGGCCGAACCGCTCAGCGAGCGCTTCAGCTCTTTGAATGCTTGCGGACATACCCATGCGCTTTCTCTGCTAAAATACGCCTGCCTCAAGCCCGGCGGCCATAGTGAGACCAAGGTCCTCGCATTGGGCCTCAAACGCAATGTCATAGGGGCCACCCATGATCAACGGGGCTTGAACCGAACGCCAGCGCAGGCCCGTTGCAATTTTTTCTACGGCAAATTTTGTTCCATCGCCCCCGTTCTGCCCAGCGCGGATATAAATCGCATAGGGCAGGCCTTCTGTCCGCTCGATCACCCCATAGTATGTCCGGTCAAAAAAGTCCTTCAGCGCACCAGACATATAAGCGAGATTCTCGGGCGTTCCTAGTATCAGCCCATTGGCGGCCAGCACGTCATTCGGCGTGGCATCGAAGGCAGACTTTTCGGTAACTTCGATATCGGAAATATCTGGGTGGCGCGCGCCGCGCAGAACAGCGTTCTTTAGCGCCAACAAATTAGGCGATGGTGCGTGGGCGATAAGGAGAAGGCGTTTCGTCAAGTCAGTTTGTGATCCAGCCCTGACGGGCAGCTATGGCGACGGCTTCAGTCCGATTTGCGGCGTTTAATGTCTTTGATAGCTCGGCGACATGAAGCTTCACTGTGCGCTCACTAACGCCAAGAATTTGTGCGATCTCACCATTGGCAAGGCCCTTGGCTATTCAAGTCAAGCATTTATGCTGGCGGCGAGTCAGCCTAACGTGAGCTGTCTCATCGTCGCGGTCAAGGAACAAAAAATCGATAAGTCAGCAATGGCGAGCTAATCCGGGCGACTGAATAGCCCGATGCCGGCGGGCCACTGCGGCTGTTCATTCCGCTCCGTCTTGATGGTGTGGCTCGCATAGAGGTTTGACGCGCTGCACGCTTCCAGCCGATTACTGAAAACAGGGTTGGGGCTGGATTTGATGCGGTCAGGTAAGGGGTTTTACGGTCGCCGGGGTCCAACGCGCGCGGCGGCGGGCTTTGCGGCCCTCTGCGTCTTCAGTGGTATAATTGGCGGAGGTGGCGGGCTGAGAAAAGTTCAGCCGGTTATCGAAAACATTGATATTTAAGGTCGCGTAGCCCGTTCCAGCATCATCGAAGAAGGCACCCATATACGCGCCGCACCCGTTGCAAACCACAAAATCGGCAGTACCTAAGCCGAATTGATAAGCATTCAGTGCGCCCGGTTCAGCCTCAATCACAGCGGTTCCGGCGGGATCTGTCATCGTTCTTGCGCCGTGCTTGCCGCAGAAAGAACATCCACATTCGCGAACAGGTAATTGGGCGGCTGTTGAGGGACTGATAAATATAAGGCGTAGTTTGCCGCAATGGCAGCTGCCTTTATATTCAGGCATGAGGCACCCCAATATTTGCGTGTAAACCAACTTAGGAAAAAACGTAATTGGTGCTTTGGCATAAAGAAAGGGCCGGTACGCATTGCTGCGTCCGGCCCTTTGATCGTAATCAATACTGCTGCAGCGCTCGTTAGGTTGCAGGTATTTGATTTCAGGCTGCTGCTTCCTTGGCTTCTTCTTCAGCGCCGAGTGCAGATTTGATCGCAACGATGAATTCGCCAATCTGTTCGTTATCGACTAGGCTGAGAAGGGAGCCATCGACGGTAAAGCCAGCTTCTGCCATGGACGCACCAGCAGCTTCAATCGTTTCTCGGACTTCTTCAGCTGCGCTGATTGTCCGGCCAGAAGCAACTTCTGCAGCAGCAAGCACCAGTCCAGCGTCTTCGGTTAGCACGACGGGCTTGCCCGACTCAACCATGCCCTTGAGAACGCGGATTGCGTGCGCGTTCTGGGTCAGGTTGATGGTAGAGCGGCTGCCGCCAGGAACGAACAGCATGTCGAACCGGCTGGGCAATACGTCGCTGATTTTTTCATCAACGAAGAAATTATGGCCCCAGCCGCCATCATGCCAACCGTTAGCAACGCCAATCTCTGGAGAGGCGATTGTTGTTTGTGCACCAGCGGCGACAAGCGCTTTCTGGATATCTGTCATATGCTCTTCATTAAAACCAGACGCGACCATGATCGCGATGCTTTTACCAGAAAGTGGCTTACTTCCATTCATGCTGGAATCCTTTTTCTTTTTTGTTGCGTCGCGCATAGCCGGTCCAGGGGAGTGAACTGGCGCACATGAGGCGATCGCGAATTGGGCGAAAGGACTCGCTGCGGCGCGGCGACGTTAAATTTGGCATTCTGCGGCGAACAAACACAAAGTACGGCACAGGCCGGACAGTCCAAAAGACCGAACTGCGTCGTCCATCACGACCGCCAGCAACGAGAATTTCCGAAATATCCGAATACTTTTAGTGTAAGTTTAGCGCAGTATTTATTCAAGGCTTCCGCCCTGCGGCTTCCAGCCGCTGGCGCGCCTCAGCCCGGGTAGATTGTAAGCCTATTTATCCACAAGACCCGCGATTCTGAGGCGAAGTGCGTTCAACTTAATAAATCCTTCTGCATCCTTCTGGTCATAAACCGTGTCTGCTTCAAAAGTAGCGTAATCGGCATTGTAGAGGCTGTTCGGAGATTTCCGGCCGACAACGCTTGCCACGCCCTTGAGCAATTTGACCCTGACGACGCCATTCACCCGCTTTTGGCTCGCATCAATCGCGGCCTGCAGCATCTCCCGCTCTGGCGCAAACCAGAAGCCATTATAGACGATATCAGCGTATTTCGGCGCAATTTCATCTTTAAGATGCATGGCACCCTTATCCAGTGTGATGGACTCAAGTCCGCGCCTTGCAACGAACAGGATCGTCCCACCAGGGGTTTCGTACACACCGCGTGATTTCATACCAATGAAGCGGTTCTCCACCATATCCAGCCGACCAATGCCGTGGGCGCCGCCAAACGTGTTGAGCTTCTCTAGCAAGGTTGCAGGCGACATGCGCACATCATTGATGGCGACTGGATCACCTTTCTCAAACGCGATTTCAATGTATTCAGCTTTGTTGGGTGCGTCTTTGGGCGCCACCGAGCGAGTGTACATGTCCTCATCTGCTTCGACCCATGGGTCTTCAAGCGCTTTGCCTTCATAGGAAATGTGCAGCAGGTTGGCGTCCGTGGAGTAGGGGGCCTCGCCACGCTTGTCCTTGGCGATAGGGATTTGGCGTTCTTCGGCGTATTGCAGCAGCTTCGTGCGCGAATTCAGGTCCCATTCACGCCAGGGCGCAATAACTTTGATGTTGGGATTAAGCGCATAGTAGCCAAGTTCGAAGCGGATCTGGTCATTTCCTTTGCCAGTGGCACCGTGAGAAACGGCCTGGGCCCCTGTTGCTTCTGCAATTTCGATCTGGCGTTTTGCAATTAATGGACGTGCGATTGACGTTCCAAGCAGATAAACGCCCTCATAGATGGCATTTGCTCGAAACATTGGAAAAACATAGTCCCTAACGAATTCTTCGCGCAAATCATCGATAAAAATTTCTTCGACACCCATAGATTCAGCTTTAAGGCGCGCCGGCTCTAATTCTTCGCCTTGCCCCAAATCTGCTGTGAAAGTTACGACATCTGCCTCGTAAGTCTCTCGCAGCCAATGCAAAATTACTGAAGTGTCAAGGCCGCCGGAATACGCGAGCACGACTTTATTTACGCTGTCAGCCATAGGGTTAGCCTGTCTGTTGGGGTGAGCTTTGGTAATAAGCAGTTATCATATTGTTGATCTAGTTTGTACACCGTCCCGTAAAGCGGCAGAAAGGCTTTGATTTCTGATGGATAGATGGCCTATGCATTGGAGGATAGTTCATGAGTCGCTGGAGCGGAGATTAAAAACGCGGCGCAGGACGTCCGCGATTACTCAGCATTGTATAATGCTGAGCAACGTAAGCATTTGCGCGCATCTGCTTCGGCGGATGGGTAACGCACTTTCGTAGCCTCTCCATCAAGAATTTGAACTCACTCCTGAAGGCCGGGAAAACAGCCGGGGTGATTTCATCTTTCCGCCGGCTGACAAACCAGGCAATGATTGATCCGACGATCCGGGAGCGCATGACCCTCGTGCGGTGCGATGCAGTGATTCTAGGCGGCACCTATGATGACGCCGTACCCCTAGCTTCGCGGCGGGCGCGTTGCGGACCCCAGCCCTATTCATCGCAGACCCAAGACTAGCCTGCGCATGAGGATCAAGCCCTCACAGTGGGCGCGCACTTAGCGATGCTGGCGCGAGATTGCTCGCCGAGTAGTTTGCGTAGCGCGCTTCAGAACGCGAAAGTCGCTTTTCGCTTGTAGTGCCATTGGGTGGAAGACGAGGATCACCTTGAACGCGCCGTGCAAACCGTCACTGCAGCGCGCCGGGACCGATTAGCCTTCTTGAATCATATTGGTCATGAATTCAGGACGCCGTTGACTGCCATCATTGGCTTCGTTGATATATTGTCACAGCGGGCTGAGACCGATGGCGCAGTCATTGATGATACGATGCGCGAATACCTCGCCCATGTCTGCGACAGCGGCGGCGATATGTTGGCATTAGTCAAAGACCTTATGCTTTTGGCGCATAGCGACAGCCTTTCTGCGACAGTATTGCGGCCATGCGCATCTGCTGAGCCGGTCTCGGATTGCTATGGGTCGTGCAGCAATCCATGCCGAGCCAGGTGCCAAGGCTCCAACAATGCGGTGTTGAGATTGGGCGTGTGCGCTGTGATCATGATATGGTTAGCCAAGGCACAGGCGCGTTGACCCGGGACCTGAGCCTGGCACTGGCAATGGAGCGTTGCGCTACTGGATGGCGGATCACTTGTGCTCGACACAACAGATGACGCACAAGTTTATGCCAGGATCGCTTTGCCGTTGGATAGCGCCTGAGTGAACTGGATATCAGTGCATTAGCCGCTGCAGCCAGAGATTGGCGGCGATCCGGCTGAGAACCATGGCGGCACCTGCTGCCGTAGCGCCCGGAATACCAAGCGGCATAATCAGAACCCATAAAATCACCATGAGCGCTAATGTTTCTAACACCGTTGCGGCGGCGATTGGTTGCGTTCTACGGGCATGGGTCAGGCGCGCTCTAATCCACATGAACCACAGAGTAACTGCGGGATAGAGGGTGAGTGCTGCAAAGCTATCCATCGCAGGTTCAGTCAAAGGGGCTGGCAGGTTCATAAGGTGCGCGAGCGTCCAGGGTCCGGCAGGCGTGAACGCTAGAAACGCCATTGCACTGGTCAGTGCTGCTCCCAGCCTTACGGCGAATTTTGCTAGCACTGGCCGGTAGTTTTCGTCTCGCCCAAGGAAGGCGATAACCGGCTCTTGAAAGCTGGTGGCCAAGGCGCGCGCGATAAAGTTGACGCCGTGCGCGACGGGGAATGCCGCAAGAGCTACAGCCGCATCCTTAGCCTTGGCGAGGCCCATTGTGACGATTGCACTGACGGCCAAATTGAGCATCATCATGATCGTTAGTGGCCAATAAAGCTGCCAGAAGGCACCAAAGGTCAGGGGCGAGTCCCCGTTGACAGAATTTCGAAGTGCGCGGATCGATCCGGTTGCCATTACACGGGCTGCGGCAGCTTCAAAGATGACGCCAAGCGAGAGGGCTAGCGCACCGGATTCAGCGCCTGTCAGCCATCCCGTTGAAGCGAATAGTGTGGCTGCTCCGGATAGGACAGCGAGGCGAATGCCAGTGCCATAAGCTACCCGTTGGGTAGCAGCTTGGCGGATCATGACGGCCTGATAAAACCGCCGCATTCCAATCGCTGCTGGCCAAGGCAGCAGCCACAGATAGGCCTTTGCTGCGAGTATAGAGAGGTCTTTAGGCACGCCGACGACATCCTGCAGAATGATCTGCATGAGCGGCGTCGCGGCCAACATAGTATTCAAGCCAAGCGCCAGCAGGCAGAGTGTGACTGCGTAGCGTCGCATGGTCACATAGCTTGCATCGTTGCTTGTGAGGCGGAGGGTAGCAGGCGTCAGGTTGACGGTGGGCGTCTCAGAAAACCATGCGAGCGCGATCGCTGCGCCCAATGCCGCCAGGTTTGCCGCAGCGTCCGGCAAGGCAGTGACGGCGACGGATACTACCGGAATCTCGACACCCATAACCGCCCAGGTCAGCGCAAGCGGTGACCAGAACGCGAGGATGCCCTGCTGTGTGAGCGTTTTAGCCATAGCGGCGAAGGTTAGGGCCGTGGCGTTTCAGCCAATCCTCCGCTTTCCAACAATTTGAATCGAGGGCTTCGACAAGTTTCCAGAACTTTGGGCCATGGTTCATGTGGCGCAGATGGGCCGTTTCGTGGGCGGCAAGGTATTCGAGAACATAGGCAGGCGCCATCGCCAATCGCCATGAGAACGAGAGCTTGCCGGAGCTAGAGCAACTGCCCCAGCGTGTTTTTTGGTCCCGAATTGTTAGGCCTGCGATATTCAAACCTAGAGTCGCCGCATGCCTTTCAGACGCCTCTTTGAGTGCGCGTCTGGCTTCTGCTTTGAAGAACTTAGTCAGCAACGTTGGCAATAATTCCGCATCGCCGCTGATTATGATTGCAGACTCGGTTAGGCGGACCGGGTCAGGCGCTGCTGGATCATGGACGATCGCCCTTAGGGTGCCTTGCACTGGGACTTTTGCACCATCAACAAACGGGCTGGGTTCGACGGCTTCGGCTTTGCGGGCCTCGACCCAGCTTGCCCTGGATTTCAGGAACCGCCGCGCTTCCGGGATCATAGCCCGGCTGGGGGCGGTTAATGTAATCCCACCACCAACGCGGTCGACCCTGATTGAAATGCGTTTTGCTCGCCCATCTACGCGAATGCGCACGTCCGCAGGCGCCCCAGCGACGAGTAGGCGCTCAAAGCCGCCAGTCAACGACATAACCGGGCAGCTCCTCATCAATATTGGTCAGGTCGTCCTCGGAGATCACCTTGAAGCGGACCGAAATGCCTGCTTCATGCACCGTATCGGGCAAGCCTGACACAAGTGGATGCCAGTCTGCTAGGTCCTCGCCGTTGGCTATCAGGCGGTAGGCACAAGTTTGCGGCAACCACGACAGCGCCGCCAAATTGGGCACTGTTTTCAGGTCAATACAGTCTGGCACATATGTGCGTCGTCGCGGGTAATTGGAGCACTGGCAGCTTTCTAAATCGAGCAGCTTGCATGCGACGGATGTAGATTGGATTTCGCCCGTATCCTCATACTCAACCTTTAAAAGGCAACACTTCCCGCAGCCGTCACACAGCGATTCCCATTCCGCATCCGTCATCTGGTCCAGAGTTTTAGTCTGCCAGAATGGCTCCGAGGATTGGTCAGCGCTCAATGTTGTTCATTTCCGCTCAGCCCAAGCCGCCACAGTAGGCCGACGACGGCCCCTTTCATGATCGGCAGCACCATGAGCACCAAGACCAATGTCATTGGCAGCCATACAGCCATGTGGAGCCTAGTTGACCACTGATAGGATTGTTCAGCCAACAGCGACAACGGCACGACGATGTGGCCGACGATCAGGATGGTAAGATAAGGTGGGAAATCATCCGCATGGATGTGGCCAAGGCTTTCGCCACAGGCTGTGCAGGCGTCTGTAACGGTCAAATAGCCCCTGAATGACCGGCCTTCACCGCAATTTGGGCAGCGCCGCCGTAGGCCACGTCTAATGACTGTTCCAAAACTTATGTCTTTGGAGGTTTTGTATGGCATCGCGTCCTATGTCTCAGCACGGAATTTGCTACTCTCAATGCAGAGCTTAAAGATAAGCGCTAAGAAAAGGAATGTGACATGGCGTATCGCACTTTGCGATCCTGGCTCCGTCGGCTGGCGGAAACTGATAGGCTGGCCGTAGCTGAACCGGGCGTTGACCTGGATTTCGAACTTTCTGCTATCGCAAAACGACAGGATGGTGAGAAAGCCGTTTTGTTCCCGGCGCCAAAGCGTAGCCAGGCCAATACGCCAAATGTACCAGTCGTCTCCGGCCTTGTTTCAGACAGGGACTGGATCGCGGAATCGCTGGGCATCGAGCCAAGCCAGGTATTGGGTAAGTTCCGCAACGCGGTGGAGAACCCATTACCTTGGCGTGAAGTTGAGGATGCGCCGGTCCATCAGAATGTCATTCGCGCCCCTGATCTACTGCGTGATTTGCCTATCCCGTTACACAACGAGCATGACAATGGGCCATATATTTCTGCTGGATTGATCATCGCCCGGAATCCACGCACAGGCATTCAGAACGTCTCGATCAATCGTTTGCAGATCAGCGGACCGGATAGAATGGGCATCTTGATGCTGCCGCGGCATCTGCATAATTTCTATGGGGCGGCTGAGGCCGAAGGCGATCCGCTGGAGGTCGCAATTGCCATTGGTGTGGACCCTGCAACGTTGCTTTCATCCCAAGCTATTGTGCCAATTGATTTTGACGAGCTTGAAGTTGCTGGCGCACTGCACGGCGAACCACTTCGTGTCACGAAATGCGTTACCAATAATGTCCATGTCCCGGCTGATGCTGAGATCGTCATTGAGGGGCGGCTCTTGCCCGGCGTTCGGGAAATGGAGGGGCCGTTCGCTGAATTCCCGCAATATTATGGTCCGGCCGGGCCGCGAGAAGTTATACAAGTTGATGCGATCACCACCCGCAAGAATCCGATCTTCCACACCATTGTCTCCGCCGCAATGGAGCATTTGCTGCTTGGTGCAATCCCGCGTGAGGCGACGATTGTCGCACTGCTGCAACGCAGCTTTCCTGGTGTTCTGGATGTACACCTCAGCCGTGGCGGCATCTGCCGATATCATTTGGCCGTCAAGATCAAGAAGACCAACGAAGGCGAGCCGAAGAACATCATTGCAGGTGCTTTCTCTAGTCATGCAGACATCAAGCAAGTGATCGTCGTCGATGAGGATGTTGATGTGCATGACACTGTAGCGGTTGAATGGGCCGTCGCGACACGCTTTCAGGCGGGGAAGGACCTACTTATTATCCAGGGGGCGCTGGGTTCCAGGCTCGATCCATCTATTACTGACGGCGTTTCTGACAAGATGGGCCTGGATGCTACGATGCCAGTTAAGCGGGAAGGCCTCGACTATGTCGTCGTGCATGTCCCAGGCGAGGACGATCCCAAAATGGATGACCGGATCGTTGGTGCCGCTGCCGCCGATGACGCCATTTTGCAGGAGGAGAATTGAGCCGATGACAAAGTTTGTCTCGCCGATCCCAAGAATGAAGCGCAATGCTTCACCAAAGAATTGCTGGCGCTCCAGCACGAGCTAGTCAAGCTGCAGGCCCACATGATCGATGAGGGCCAAAAGATCGCGGTGATCTTCGAAGCCCCGGATGCGGCTGGTAAAGACGGCACGGTCAAACGCATCATGGAATATATGAGCCCGCGTGCTGTGCGGACGGTGGCTTGGCCGAAACCTTCGGACCGGGACCGTGCATCCTGGTACTTTCAGCGCTAAGTGCCGCATCTGCCTGCCGATGACGAAATGATGATCTTCAATCGGTCCTGGTACAACTGGTCAGGCGTGGAGCCTGTCATGGTATTCTGCACGCCAGAGCAGCATGAGGCATTTCTTGATTCAGCGCCTGAGTTTGAGGGCATGTTGCGCCAAGGCGGCACCACACTGATCAAATATTGGCTGGATTTTTCGCTAGAAGAAGAGACAGAGCGTATGGAGGCGCGGCGGCTGGAGCCCCTTAAGAGCGGGAAGACTTTCAGTATTGATAGGCCAGCGCTCGAAAAATTTGATGATTATGCCGAAGCACGTAATCTGATGCTTTGGCGCACCAGCACATCCTTCGCACCTTGGACGATTGTGCGCACGAGCCGCAAGTGGCCAGCACGGATAGCGATCATCAAAGACCTTCTCTCCCGGTTTGACTATCCCGGTAAGGATGCAGGTATAGTGGAGCAGGATCGCGGAATTATGTTCGAATTTGGCCCGGTTTACCGGACAAAGGCTGGCTGGAAGGGTAATCGCTGCATCAGGATTTATGTGCATGGAGGGCGCCGCGCACATTTACCATTCTGTAAGTTCGCAGGAACGCGCCCCATGGCCAGAACGCCAGAGTACTTCGTTGGAAAAACCATTATCATCACCGGTGCGGTAAGCGGCATTGACGCTGCCACAGCCCTGATCTTCGCGCGTGAAGGTGCGAACATTGTTCTAGCGGATATCAATAAAGAGAAAGCCGATGAGGTCGCAGCTGAAGTCAAAAAGCTGGGTGCCGGCGCTCAGGTCGTGGCTTTTGATGTGCCGGATCGCGCTGATGTCAAAAAGTTGGTGAAAGCTGCTGTCGCTAAGTTTGGTATGGTAGATTTCCTGTTTAATTCAGAGGGGGCACCAGTCGCCTGCCATCAGTCCTGGAGATCGATCAAGCACTTTGGGAACAGACATTCGCGCTGAATTCCTCCGGCATTTTCAATTGCATGCAACCAGTGCTGCCTCAAATGTTGGGCCATCATGCTAGCGTAATCGTCAAGGCCGCACCCCAATCCCAAAAGCGCGGCGGACCAGATGCCTCTATTCACTATGCAGCCGCCAAAGGCGCTGTCGTAACGATGACAATGGGAGTCTCGCGAGTGTTTGCGGCGCAAGGCATTCGCGCACTGTCTATCTCTCCAGGTCCAATCGATACACCGTTTTAGGCCGTCGCCGGAACGTCTGAGGAATTCGTAGAGAAGGTGCGCGCTTATGCGCCCATGGGCCGGTTTGGTTGCCCTGATGAAATTTGGCGAGATGGTGCTGTTTATGTGCTCCGAAGCGTGCGACTCCATGACGGCGGATACGGTCTACATCAACGGCGGGGGCGGCTGGCGCTAAGGGCCAAACCACCCCACACACGCTGTCGTCCGATCAGACTTTGCTGAGCGCTTGCTCAAGATCAGCTTTGATGTCGTCGATGTGCTCAATGCCGATGGACAGGCGAACGTAACCGCCGGATACGCCCGTTGCGGCCTGCCCATCTTCTGAAAGCTGGCTGTGGGTTGTCGTCGCCGGATGAATGGCGAGGCTCCGCGCATCGCCGATATTGGCGACGTGGTAGAACATCTCCAGGCTGTCGATGAACTTGGCGCCAGCTTCTTTGCCGCCGTTAAGCACCATGCCGACGAGGCCGCCTTCACCGCCGTTCAAATACTTTTCAGCGCGCGCTTTGAATACGCCGGACTGTTGGCTTGGATGGATGACTTCCTTAACAGCCGGATGGTCAGCGAGCCAATTGGCGACTGTCGTGGCATTCTGGCAATGGCGTTCCATGCGCAGCGGCAACGTTTCCAAGCCCTGGATGAACTGGAATGCGTTGAACGGGCTCATTGCGCCACCAAGATCACGCAGCAGCGTTGTCCGCGCTTTGATGATGTAGGCGACAGGGCCAATACCCTTGACGGCCTGGGTCCATACGGCGCCATGGTAGCTGGGGTCAGGTTCGTTCAGGTAGGGCTGACGTGCCGGATGCGCTTCCCAATCAAACGCGCCGCTATCAACGATCAAACCGCCGATTGAGGTGCCATGGCCGCCGATGTATTTCGTGGTCGAATAAACGATCACGGCAGCGCCATGATCGAACGGGCGGCAGATGCCGGCGGCCGCCGTGTTGTCCATGATTAACGGAATGCCGAGCGGCGTACCAATTGCGGCGACTTCGGCGATTGGGAAGACGTTCAGCTTTGGATTTGGCAAGGTCTCGGCGTAGTAGGCGCGGGTCTTGTCATCCGTTGCGGCGCGGAAGGCCTCTGGGTCGGTTGGGTCTACGAAGCGGACTTCGATGCCCATGTCCTTCATAGTATTGGCGAAAAGATTATAGGTGCCGCCATAAAGGTCCGTAGAAGAGACGATGTTATCGCCTGCCTTCGCAACATTCTGCACGGCATAAGCGCTTGCGGCCTGGCCGGACGCGACGGCAAGCGCAGCCGCGCCGCCTTCCATCGCTGCAACGCGTTGTTCCAGCACATCGCAGGTCGGGTTCATGATGCGGGTGTAGATGTTGCCAAGCTCAGCCAGCGCGAACAGGTTCGCGGCGTGCTCGGCGTTCTTGAATTGGAAGGACGTCGTCTGGTGTATCGGCACAGCGACGGACCCGGTGTTTGGGTCGGCGCGATGGCCGGCATGCAGGACGATGGTTGAAAGGTTCTTAGGCGTTTTGCTCATCCGGTCTTCCCCCGAAGCGGTAGCGCGGGCATTCTCTATGATGTCGCCCGCTTTGTTGAAGCGCGTGATACCGCATGCCTAGCCCGCTTAAGTCAAGCGATTACGCTGAGTCAGGCGAGAATAGGGGATGAGCGTCCCTGATTCCGCGCAATTTCTGGACGAAGGACAAGTTATTTCAATGGCGTTGAACATTTTGCTTTTACCAGGCGACGGCATCGGTCCCGAGGTTACGGATGCGGCGGAAGCCGCGCTCGCGGCGCTCGATAAGCGTTTCGGCCTCGGCGTCAATATCATTCGCCGGAACATCGGTTTCGCAGCGCTGAAGGCGAATGGCGTAACCTGGGATGCTGCGACCGAGGACGCCTGCCGCGCCGCCGATGGCGTGATCATGGGGCCAACGGATACCGCAGCCTATCCGCCGCCCGAAGAAGGCGGTATTGGCCCTTCAGCACATGCCCGCAAGAATTTGGACCTGTTCGCGAATATCCGCCCAAGTCGTTCTTCGCCCGGCGCGCCTGCGCTAAAGCCCGGCGTCGATCTTGTGGTGGTGCGCGAGAATACCGAAGGGTTCTATGCTGATCGAAATATGGCGCTTGGCAATGCGGAGTTCATGCCGGACATGGATACCGCGTTAGCGATCCGAAAAATTACGCGTGGCGCCAGTGAGCGCATCGCCCGCGTCGCCTTTGAAATGGCGATGCAACGACGGAAGAAAGTGACGGTGGTTCATAAGTCCAACGTTCTGAAGCTAACCTGCGGGCTGTTCCTAGACACGGCCGAGAAGCTCGGCGGTGAATTTCCGGACGTCGAAGTGGATGAATGCCATGTGGACGCCATGGCTTCCGATCTCGTGCGCAAGCCAGAGAGTTTCGACATTGTGCTCTGCTCAAACATGTATGGCGATATTCTGTCGAACCTTGCGGCAGAAGTGACGGGCGGCCTTGGTCTGGCCGGGTCGCTGAACTGGGGCGATGATGTGAGTTTGGCGCAAGCGGCCCATGGCTCCGCCCCCGATATTGCGGGGCAGGGGGTCGCGAACCCTGGTTCCATCCTCCGGTCGATGGCGATGATGTTGCAGGATTTGTCCAAGCGTCGATCTGACAACGCGCTTACGGTTGCGGCGGCGGCGTTGGATGCTGGAATTGACGAAATGCTTGCCAAGGCTGGATCCCGCACCGTGGATATGGGCGGCAGCCTTTCGACATCGGCATTCGGCACGCAATTGGCTAAGCGTTTGAGCGAGGGGCAGTAGAGCAGTATGGCGGAACAATCCTATGCAGTCCGTAAGCGCGAAACCTTGGCGGAAGTTCCTGGCCTCCGTGTCCGAAAGCTGACGCTGGAGACGGGCCAGTCTGTGCCGTGGCATACGCATACAGAGATCACTGATACGTTCTTTTGTATGGAGGGGCCAATGGTTGTCGAAACCGATAATCCGCGCGCCCGGCATGTTTTGTTGGCCGGAGAAACTGTCGCCGCAGCGCCGGGGCAGCCGCACTATGTGCATGGCGTCGCTATGGGGCCGTGCCGGTTTATTATCATTCAGGGTGAAGGCACATACGATTACGTGGCAGCTGATACGCCTGTTGAGGAACTTTGAGCAGAGGAAGCATAGATTGCGCAATAAACTTGATCCCTCCCAGCGTCGGGCCAAAGGCGCGCCATTGCCAAAACCCATTGACGCCGCGACAATCCTGATTGTTCGTAAAAATATAAAACTGCCGTCCGTGCTGATGGGCCACCGCAGCGCCGCACACAAATTCATGCCGAATACATTTGTTTTTCCAGGCGGTAGGCTCGATCCTGATGATTATGGACCGCCAACCGCTGGGGATTTAGCCGCGGAGACGATAGAGCGCTTGACCCGCCGTCGCCGGGCCAGCAAACGCAAGGCCCGCGCTCTGGCGCTTGCGGCGATCCGGGAAACGTTTGAAGAAACTGGCCTGATTGTTGGCCGCAAGCATAACGGCGCCGTTAATCCAGCAAGCGTAGCGCCGGATTGGCGCCCTTTCTTCGAAGCTGGATACGCTCCGGCGTCAGATGCGCTGGACTACATCTACCGCGCCGTCACTCCACCAGATAATTTCCGCCGCTTCGACGCCCGCTTTTTCATTGTGGATGCCGAGCATGCGTTCGGTGAAATCGGCGGCTCCGGCGAACTGGTTGACCTGCAATGGATACCGATTGACGAAGCCGCCGTCATGGACAACTGCCCAAGCCCCACCCGCGGCGCGCTCGCGGTGGCCAAAAAGCTAGTCCTCGAGCAGGTGCCTCTACCGCTGCCAGCAGAAACGCCCGTTACAGCATTGATCACGCGCTACGGCGTTGAGGGCGAGGAATTCGATTAAGGAGAAAGCTGATGAGCACGTCGATTTTAGATGCAACGCGCATTCAGGCACGCATGCTGATCCCGGTTGTAAAATGCGCTTGAGGCGGAAATTGGGAAAGAGCGCGCGCACGCAATTGTCGGCAAAGCTATTGCTGATAACTATCCGACGTATCTCGAAAAGCTTGGCTTTGAAGGAAACACGCATCCGAGCGATGAGGTCAATAGCCCTGCGTTTCCAGTTGAAAAAGAGATCGTGGAAAATGCGCCAGACGCTTATGGTCACAACATCACCAGTTGCGCCTTCGGACGCTTCTTCCTTTCAATCGGTAAGCCCGAAATCGGCGCGCTTATGACCTGCGGAGTTGAGTTTGCTGCCGAAGCCCCGTATGCGCCCAGACTGAAACTTCTGCCGCACCCAAACTTTAATGCAGGGTGCAGCCCATTGTGATTTCTGCTGGCGGTTAAAGCTTAAAAAAAATGATCAAGCCTTTGCCAGCGCCGTGTAGTCAATCGGTTGATGACGGTCGAGGGACTGGTCCATCGGCGGGAGTGGGTACTTCAGGCCTGTTGCGCAGTTGAACAGCACGCAGGTTTCGTTGGCTTGAATGCGGCCGTCGGCGCGGGCGGCTTGGTAGGCGGCGTATGTGGCCGCACCCTCTGGGCAGAGCAACATGCCTTCGGTTTTTGATACTTCTGTGCGGGCTTTCTCAATCACCTCGTCGCTGACGGCAATCGCGAAGCCGTTGGATTCGCGCACCGCATCCATAATTAGGAAGTCGCCGACAGCTTGGGGTACGCGGATGCCCATAGCGATGGTTTGTGCGTTCTCCCAGCGCTGGGCGTGACGTTCGCCAGCTTCATAGGCGCGGACCATCGGCGCGCAGCCTTCAGCCTGGACAGCGACCATGCGGGGACGCTTGGAGCCGATGAAGCCGATTTTTTCTAGCTCGTCAAAGGCCTTCCACATGCCGATCAAGCCGGTGCCGCCGCCTGTGGGGTAGAGAATAACGTCCGGCAATTCCCAGCCGAATTGTTCGGCGAGTTCCAGGCCCATGGTTTTCTTGCCTTCAATCCGATATGGCTCCTTCAAGGTGGAGGTATCGAACCAGCCCATGGCCTCTTTGCCTTCGCCGACGATTTTGCCGCAGTCATCGATATATCCGTTGACGCGCCAGGTCTTTGCACCCTGTTCAGCGATTTCACGCAGGTTAATTTCTGGCGTGTCTTCCGGCGCGAAGACATAAGATTCTATGCCAGCACGGGAGCAATAGGCGGCCATAGCCGCACCTGCATTGCCGTTAGTCGGCATGGCCATCCGTTTCACGCCAAGTTCTTTCGCCATAGATACGGCCATGATCAGGCCGCGGGCTTTGAATGAGCCCGTAGGAAGGCGGCCTTCGTCTTTCACGAAAATTC
This sequence comes from Alphaproteobacteria bacterium, assembly GCA_965660545.1. Classification (GTDB taxonomy): domain Bacteria; phylum Pseudomonadota; class Alphaproteobacteria; order Bin95; family Bin95; genus VMCJ01. Next base: position 58,063 of record CBFIAF010000010.1, read on the forward strand.
CGGCAGACCCGGCCTGCTTAGAGAGCGTCGGCATGGGCAGAGTTGGCGTCATGATTTCGCCAAGAGAGATGCAGTTTTCCGTTTTCTGAACGGGAAGTAGCTCGCGATAGCGCCACAGCGTTGGCTCACGGTTCTTCAGCACATCCTTCGTCAGCGCGCCTTTAACACCATCCAGATTGTAGCGAACAAGCAGTGGCTTGCCTGCGGAGGAGAGGTTGTGCAGCTTGTTTGCCTCAAAACGTTCGCCGGTGTATCCGCACTCTAGGTGGGTAACGAAGGTCTCTGCTTCTGGGGCGGCGGCGAGCATCATGGTCATAGCGTGGGCTCCAAGTGGGGCGCCAGCGAGCGGAGGATTGCCGGTGCGGATCGCAATTGCGGGTTTTTGGCTGGAATCAGTAACGTTCCTGCCCGATGTAACGGACATAGCCGAGTTCGAATTGGGTGCCAAGCGCGGCCAAGCTGTTATTGATGGGTTTGCTGGCACGGCCACTCCGCAAGGTGGGCTGATAGATGTGCTGCGAGATGCGGGTGCGGAGCTGGTTGGCCTGACCGATGCTGGCGTTGGCGCAGCGGCTTCTGCGAGTGATGCGGCTTACGAGAAATATGTCAGCGAAATTGTCGATGGCTTGAAAGCAATTGAAGGTAAGATTGATGCGGTAGCCATCCATTTGCATGGCGCGCTCGCAACGCCCACCAATCGGAAGGCGGATGCCGGCGTATTGCAGGCTATCCGCGCAGTCGTCGGCCCAGATGTCGCGATTGCTTGCCCGATGGATTATCACGCCAATTTGGCATCTGAGAGCCTGGAAGCAGCTAACATCATCACAGGCTTCCGCTATTCGCCACACACGGATATGTGGGAAACCGGGGCCCGGGCCGCGCGCTTGCTGCTGGGTAAGCTCAACGGTGAAATTAATCCGGTCATGGCGATGGCCAAGCCTGGCATTGCGATCCCTTCAGTTTTCAGCGCCACCCGCTTAAAGCCATTGGCGGACTTGGTCGCTACCGCAGAGGCAGGCGGTGAGGGTTTATTGGATTGCTCGCTGTTCGGCGGTTTCGCCTATGCCGACACACCTGACACTGGAATGACCACCCTAGCGATTACGGACGGGAACCTGGACCACGCAAATCAATGGGCAGAAGGCATGGCTAAGCGGTGCTGGGAACTGCGGGATCAATTGTTCCAGCGGGAATTACTGCACGACGTGCAGGGGGGCGTTGACCGGGCGCTTGAAGTGGTGGCATCTGCGGAAAAGTCGGTGTGCATCCTGGAACACGCTGACCGCCTGAATGACAGCACCTATGTCCTGAAAGATTTTATCGCGCGCGGCGTGAATCGCGCCTATGTGCCGTTCATGTTTGACCCGGAAGTTGCCGCGGCTGCTGTTGCAGCAGGCGAGGGCGGTGTTCTCAAAATGCCGCTCTTTGGTAAATCCAGCCCAAAAGCGGGCGGTTCGATCACTGCTGAAGCGCGTGTGCTTCAAGCCAAACATCTGAAGTTCCCGATCACTGGCCCGCTAAAGACTGGGATGGTGATTGATGTTGGCGCGGCTGCGTTGTTGGAAATCGGCGGCGTATTGGTCTCAGTGATTTCTGTGCAGTGGTCAGCAATAGATATGGATTGCTTCACTGAATTTGGCCTGAATCCAGCTGATTTCGATATCATTCTGCTCCGCTCCAAAACCCATTTCCGGGAGCTTTATGAGCCGCTTTGTGCAGAAATCGTCATCATCGATACGCCTGATTGGGGACCGGCTGAGCTTTCGACGCTGCCGTATGAATATCTGCCCACGGGTGTTTACCCCGTATCCTGCTAGTGAGTGCCGCAGGCCGGGCAGTCTTTCCGTTGTTTGGCTTTCATAGCGCGGAGGCTCATGGAAAGGCCGTCAAACAGCATCAAGCGGCCGGACAGGCTGTCACCGACGCCCATGATTTCCTTGACGATTTCCGTCGCCTGCATAGTGCCTAATATCCCAGCCACTGACCCCAACACGCCAGCTTCAGAGCATGGCGGCACCGCACCCGGCGGCGGCGGGTTTGGGAAGAGGCAGCGATAACAGGGGCCGCCCGGTTTCACCGTGGTGATTTGGCCATCAAAGCGCAGCAACGCGGCCGTTACCAAAGTTTTGCCCAGGCGGACGGCAGAATCATTGACCATATAGCGCGTTTCGAAATTGTCGGTGCCATCTGCGATCACACCATATTGGCTGAAGAGATCGTCGATTGTGTCCGCCGCTAGCCGGAACGGCAGAATATCAATAATGATTTCAGGGTTGATGTCGTTTGCTGTGGCGGCCGCACTTTCCGCTTTGTTAATTCCGATCCGATCCATTGTGTGCGCCACCTGTCGCTGCAGGTTGGAGAGATCGACAACGTCATCGTCAATAATGCCAATCCGACCAATGCCAGCTGCTGCCAGATACATAATCATTGGCGCACCGAGCCCGCCCGCACCGACAATTAGAACGCTGGCCGCCCTAAGCTTCGCTTGGCCAATTGCACCGACCTCTGGCAGCAAAATATGCCGGGAATAGCGTTCGAGCTCGCTGTCGGAAAAATCCAGATCGTTCATCACGAACCTGTGCCAGTTGAGCCAAACCCGTCTTCGCCACGTGCGGTGTTATCAAGATCATGAACGACGCGGAATGCCGCCTGGGGCGCTGGAGCTATCACCATCTGGGCTATCCGCATGCCGCGCTTAATCTCAAAGTCATCCGGGCCGTGATTGATGAGCAAAACGGCCACTTCACCCCGATAGTCAGAATCAATCGTACCGGGCGCATTCAGCACCGTTACGCCATTCTTGTAGGCAAGTCCTGAGCGCGGCCTGATCTGCGCTTCATAGCCTATTGGCAGCGCCAAAGCGAAACCTGCCGGAATAAGTGCGCGTGCGCCCTGTTTCAGAGATTGTGGTGCATCAATGGCTGCGAGTAGGTCTGCGCCGGCGGCTTCGGCTGTCGCGTAGATGGGCAGACCAGCTGCGTGGGGCAGTAGGCGGATCGGAAGGTCGATCATTCGGCGGCCTCGGCTTTTGGCGGGCTGAAATGGGCGGCGATGCGGGCAGCTAGTTCTTCAGCGGCTGCTATCTTGTTCATTGTTGGCCAGGCCTCGACGGCGCTAGCGGTCACGAGGTGCAAAGTGTTGGCGTCACCGCCAAACACTTCAGTTTCTGCGGAAACATCATTCGCCATAATCCAATCGCAGCCTTTTCGGGCGAGCTTTGTTTGCGCGTTGGCGATCAGATTTTCTGTCTCTGCAGCAAAGCCAACGACAAGACCCGGCCTCGTGACACCTGCGTTCGAGATGGCCTTCAAGATGTCTGGGTTTTCGGCGAAGCTTAGGGTCGGCATTTGGCCGCTATCGTTTTTCTTGATCTTCTGCCCGGCTTCCGCCGCAACCCGCCAATCTGCAACAGCGGCAGCGCACACAGCGATATCTGCTGGGAGCGCATCCATGCAGGCTGAAAGCATGTCGCGGGCGGACTCAATATTGACCTGCGTGACGCAATTTGGTGGCACCAAGCCGGTTGGGCCCGAGATAAGCGTCACCTCAGCCCCAAGGGATTGCAACGCGCTAGCGACGGCATGGCCTTGCTTGCCCGATGAGCGATTTGCAATGAATCGAACTGGATCAATTGCTTCCCAGGTTGGGCCGCTGGTCACGATAGCTCTGCGGCCAGCTAATGGCAGTGCGGCTTGTCCCATGCCCAGAATCGCCTTAATCGCTGCTAAAATCTCCAGCGGTTCCGACATGCGGCCAGAGCCAGTTTCACCACATGCCAACTCCCCAGACCCAGGCCCCACGCGATGGACGCCATTCGTTTCTAGCTGCGCGACGTTACGGCGGACGGCGGGGTTTTCCCACATGCGCACGTTCATTGTCGGCGCAATCAGAACAGGTTTGTCTGTGGCTAGTAGGGCCGTCGATGCCAAATCATCGGCGTGGCCATTGGCCATTTTCGCGATCATGTCAGCCGTCGCCGGGGCGATGACGACAATGTCAGCTTCACGCGATAAACGAATATGACCCATCTCAGCCTCGTCCGTCAGCGAGAAAATGTCTTGATACACTTTCTCTTCGCTGAGCGCGGCGACGCTAAGGGGCGTTACGAACTGCGCGCCACCTTTGGTCAGCACACAACGGACAAAGGCACCTCGTTCCCGCAGGCGACGGATCAGGTCCAAGCTGCGGTAGGCTGCGATGCCCCCCGCTATGATTAGTAGGATGCGCTTTCCGTCCAGCATGGCGGCGGCTCCAATTCCTGTGAATACCAATAGGTAGGGCCTCAAGGGCCGAATTTGCAAGTGCGCCGGGGTTTCCGAAAGGGTGGTACGTGATCTACAATTTATCCAGACATTTATTCAATCCAGGAGATAATTATATGTCGGACAGCGTGTCCAGCGCTACGGATGAGCCCGTACTGCCTCTCACCGACCAATATCGCGAAATCCGAGAAGCCGTTGCAAAGCTCTGTGAAGGGTTCCCTGGGGAATACTGGCGGGAGAAGGATGAGGCGCGGGCCTACCCAACGGAATTTGTGCAAGCGCTGACCGATTCTGGTTTCCTCAGTGTATTGATCCCGGAGGAATACGGCGGGGCTGGCCTGCCACTTTCTGCGGGTGCAGCGATTCTGGAAGAAATTCACAAGAACGGCTGCAGTGGTGCGGCCTGCCATGCCCAGATGTACACCATGGGCACAGTGCTTCGACACGGCAATGATGCGCAGAAAAAGCAATATCTGCCAAAGATCGCGAGCGGTGAGCTTCGGCTCCAGGCCTTTGGGGTAACCGAGCCAACGAGCGGTACGGATACGCTGAGTCTCCGCACCACGGCTGTCCGTGATGGCGATGAATATGTCGTCAATGGCCAGAAAGTTTGGACAAGCCGGGCTGAACATTCGGACCTGATGCTGCTGCTGGCGCGCACCACGCCCAAAGACAAAGCGGCGAAACGGACGGACGGGCTTTCGGTGTTTCTGGTCGATATGCGGGCTGTAAAAGGCAAGGGAATGGAGATCAAGCCCATCCGCACCATGATCAACCACAACACCACGGAAATTTTCTACGATAATATGCGCATTCCAGCCTCAAGCCTGATTGGCGAAGAAGGCAGGGGTTTCCGCTATATCTTAGACGGCATGAATGCTGAACGTGTTCTGGTGTCATCAGAAGCGCTGGGGGATTGCCAATGGTTCGCTAAAATGGCGTCTACCTACGCGACAGAGCGGGTGGTGTTTGGCAAGCCAATTGGCACCAACCAGGGCATTCAGTTTCCAATTGCAGAGGCCTATGCCCATTTCACTGGGGCGCAGATGATGGTGCAGAAGGCCGCGGCAATGTTTGAAGCCGGGCTACCTTGCGGTGCAGAAGCCAATATCGGGAAGTATCTTGCCGGTGAGGCCGTGTGGAAAGCCGCTGATACCTGCATGCAGACCTATGGCGGCTTTGCGTTCGCGGAGGAATATGACATTGAGCGGAAGTTCCGGGAGGCCAGAATTTTCCGCACAGCGCCGATTTCCTCGAATCTGGTACTAAGCTTTGTTGCCGAGCATGTACTGGGCATGCCGAGGTCTTACTGATCATGGCCGGAGCACTGGATGGCGTTCTGGTCGTTTCACTGGAGCAGGCGGTCGCCGCACCTTACCTGACCTGCCGATTGGCTGATTCTGGCGCCCGCGTCGTTAAGCTTGAGCGCGCGGAAGGTGATTTCGCGCGCGGTTATGACAATGCCGCTGGTGGGGAGTCTGCGTTTTTTGTTTGGCTGAATCGCGGCAAGGAATCGTTGGTTATCGACATCAAGAACGATGATGACCGCGCGTTGCTGCACAGGCTTTTAGCCAATGCGGATGTTTGGGTGCAGAACCTGGCACCAGGGGCTACTGAGCGCGCAGGCTTTGGCTCAGACGTGCTACGGGAGAAGTATCCGCAGCTGATCACTGTCGATATTTCAGGCTATGGTGCCGCCCCACCGCCATTTGACACGGCCAAAGCGTATGACCTTTTGGTTCAGGCTGAGAGTGCGGTTATGTCCGTAACAGGCTCCGCCGCCGAGCCTGGACGCATTGGCTATTCCGCATGTGACCTGAATACCGGCGTAAATGCACTCGCTGGTGTACTTGAAGCACTTTATGCCCGTGAGAAGACAGGCAAAGGTGCCGGCATAAGGGTCGCGATGTTTGATGCAATGGCAGACCTTATGGCGGCACCTGTGCTCTTCAATCAATATGCCGGTAAAGACTGGCCGCGCACGGGGCTCCGGCATAATGCCTTGGTTCCATATGGGGCATACCCAACCGGCGATGGTCGCTTAACAATGATTGCGATCCAGAATGAGCGGGAATGGGCCCGGTTTGCCGAAATCGTTATGCAACGGCCAGATTTGAAGGCTGAAGCGCGCTGCATGCCAAACCAGGCGCGTTTAGAAAACCGTGTGTGGCTGGAGGATCTGATGGAGGAGATTCTCAGCCATCTCACGCAAGCCGATCTTCAAGCGCGATTGCAAGAAGCAGACATCGCCTATTCAAGCGTGAACGAGGTGTCTGATCTGGCGGAGCATCCGGCACTTAGGCGGATTGATGTAGAAACGGGTAAGGGCGTGTTTTCTATGCCGGCACCGGCTGTCCGCAATTCAACGCATGAAAATCCACTGTATGGCTCCCCGCCGACTATCGGTGAGCATACCGACAGCATCAAGCGCGAGTTCTCTGCCTGATTTTCTTGAAGCGCGGCGACTTTTTAGAGGGGCAAATAGGGGAGATTGGCATAGGGCGGGTTACTCGATTTGACGCCCGGCCTCGCAATCCCGCAACTTGAGCAACCGGCTGTGGTTATTAAGCAGTCCGCGCTGCCGTTTAACCATTTCCTCGCACACCTACCTGATATACGGAACCTTAATGGATGCTCATGCCGGTCTCAACGACCTGCATGGGCATCGTCAATGCTGCTTTCACCTTGCGAATCCAAGAAACGCAAAATAAACCAGCACCAACCGTTACCGCTCATTTGCTGTACGGCTGTGATTCAAACAGCCTTCGATATAAAAATGGGTAAGCATGAACTTAATGAATTCGTAAGAAGGATGAATCGATTGGCAGATATTTGGCGCCTATCATTAGAAGAGCAGGCAACGGCAATTGCGCATAAAACACTCTCGCCGAAAGAGCTTATTGAAGCGACGTTTGCACGAATTGATGCGCTAGATGAAAGGCTTAATACCACTATCACGGTCATGACGGATAGCGCCCTTGAAGCTGCTAACTCTGCAACCGTAACACAGCAATCGGGTGGATATATTGGGGCGTTGCACGGTTTACCGATTGGTTTGAAAGATATATTTGATACGACAAGTGTGCTGACTGCTGGAGGGTCCAAAACCCAGGAATCACGTATTCCTAATCGCGATGCGACGTCCGTTGCGAAGCTAAGAGAGGCCGGCGCAGTTATTGCTGCCAAGCTAACCACACACGAATTCGCTCATGGCGGTCCCAGCTTCGACTTGCCGTGGCCGCCCGCTAGAAATCCCTGGAATCGCGACCATTTTACTGGTGGTTCTTCAAGCGGTTCTGGCGCTGCTGTCGCTGCAGGCATAGTCGCGGCTGCCATGGGTTCTGACACAGGCGGATCGATTCGCGGACCGGCTGCTTATTGTGGCGTTGCAGGTTTGAAACCGACCTATGGCTTGGTTAGCCGTGCCGGGGTCATCCCAAATTCTTTCACTTTTGACCATTGCGGCCCACTTGCCTGGACCGCGCGCGATTGTGCGCTGATGCTGGACGCACTTGCTGGATGGGACAGCTCAGACCCCGCGAGCGCAGATGTGCCGCCGCCGAATGCTTTCGCCCAGCTTGGCAGATCACTTCAAGGACTGAGGGTCGGCATACTTCGGCATTTCTGGCAAGAAGACGTTACCGTGTCGCCCGAGATGATCGCCGTCGTCGAGAATGCCGCTGCCGTGCTGGCTGACCTTGGAGCCGACATAGGTGAGGCCCGCATTGCACCGGTCCAAGATTATTATGATGTCAAAATCGTTATTGCTGAGTCGGAATTGTTCAACGTTCACCGCAAAGACCTTTTGACAAATCCCCATGAGTTTGGCACGGATTTCCTCGCTCGTAGCTTAGGCGCGCTTCTTTTTACGGGGCAGGATTACGTAGCGGCGCAGCGCCGGCGGCGACAGCTCGTTCTTGAAATGCTGCCGGTCTATGAGCAGTTTGACGTGTTGCTCGCACCCGCTGCGACAGGAGCGGCACCACGGATTGATGCGCATAACACAGGCAATTTCTGGCGATATCCTAACGTGTTGACACCTTTCAACGTTACGTCTGGCCCAGCGCTCAGCATCAATGGCGGCTTCTCTGATTCTGGCTTGCCGCTTGGTGTGCAGTTGGTTGGCCGTCCTTTCGATGATGCTCGTATATTGAACGCTGGCGCAGCGCTAGAAGCGTCACTTGGTTTGAAGTCTACGCGCCCTAAGGTTCTGTCGGGACCAGCGCCAGATGAAACAAATCCAACACTGCCTGCGCCAGTCGTCGAGATTAGCGCCGAGGATGTAACGAGGATCGTCGCTATCGCCGCTGCAGCTGGCTTCGAACTGGATGAACGCCTGTTTGGATTGCTCGGCGAAGGTGCGCCGTACGCTTGGGCGATGGGTAAACGGCTCCAGAAGGACTTCGCTTATGGCGACGAGCCGATGAATATTTACCAGCACGTTCATTAGGCATTGAGTGCCTATATGGTAGGCGATTAGCCTAAATATTATGCAATTAGGAAAAATGCTCTTAAAGCAAGCGATAAATGCTTGCGAATTGGGCGGTATCGCGCGCAGCTTGTATTTAAACGAATACGTTTCGCGGAGAGTTCCGATGTTAAGAGCAATGACTTTCGGCCTGTGTACGGGAGCGCCGGCACTGTTTGCGGCTACTCCAGCAATGGCAGCAGAGCTCAATAGTGGCGACACCGCCTGGATTATTGTAGCGACAGCGTTGGTGCTGTTCATGACGTTGCCAGGCTTGGCGTTGTTTTATGCAGGCCTTGTTCGCGCCGGGTCCGTGCTGTCGGTCATTATGCAGTGCTTGATGATTGCCTGTATCGCTTCCTTGCTTTGGATGGTCGTCGGCTACTCGTTGGCATTCGGTGACAGCGTCGGCGGGTGGATCGGCGACCTAGACAAGATGTTTTTTGAGGGTGTCGGTTCAGATTCGGTGAACGGAACTATCCCGGAAATCGTCTTCGCCATGTTCCAGATGACCTTCGCGATTATTACTCCGGCACTGATTGTGGGGGCTTATCCTGAACGTATGAAGTTTTCTGCGATTTTGGCATTCAGCGCCGCATGGCTGTTGCTGGTTTATGCACCTGTCGCCCACTGGGTTTGGGGTGGCGGTTGGATGGCGGCAATGGGCGTGCGCGATTTCGCAGGCGGCATTGTTGTTCATGCGACAGCAGGTATCTCGGCGCTGATGCTGGCAAAAATGCTCGGTCCCCGTAAGGATTTCCCAAATCACCTGCGCCCACCGCATAACCCCGGCATGACAGCTACAGGTGCTGCGATGCTCTGGGTTGGCTGGTTTGGTTTCAATGGAGGCAGTCAGCTCGCGGCAGATGGTGGTGCGGGCATGGCGATTGCTGTCACGCATATCTCAGCAGCGACAGCAGCCATTACTTGGTCCGTAATCGAGTGGGTTAAGTTCGGCAAGCCCAGCCTTGTTGGCGCTGTAACAGGTGTTATTGCGGGCCTAGCGACCATTACGCCGGCAAGTGGGTTTGTTGGCCCGATTGGCGCGCTTATTATCGGTGGTTCGGCCGGTGTCATCTGTTTCTATCTCGTTGGTATCGTCAAGAATCGTTTCAAGATCGATGACTCGTTGGACGTGTTTGCTGTGCATGGCGTTGGCGGAATTTTGGGTACATTGCTATTGGCTCCTCTTGCTGCTGTTTCGCTTGGCGGCGGCGGTCAGGCTGATGGAGTATCGATGATGGACCAGCTCGGCGTGCAGGCACTTTGTGTGGTTGTTGTCATCGTATGGTCGCTTGCTGTGAGCTACGTGATCATTAAGGTTACGCAGGGTCTTTTCGGCCTCCGTGTTGATCCTGAGGATGAAAACACAGGCCTTGATCTGCCATCCCATGGCGAACGCGGTTATGAATTGTAAAGGGCGCTCGCCGCTGAAGGAGATAATCCGATGAAGATGGTAGTGGCGGTTATCAAGCCGCATAAGCTGGATGATGTGCGTGAAGCCCTGACTGGCGTTGGCGTCACTGGCCTGACGGCGGGCGAAGTTAAAGGCTTCGGGCGCCAACGCGGCCACACGGAAATTTATCGTGGTGCGGAATACACCGTCAGCTTCGTGCCGAAGGTAAAAATTGAGGTCGTCGTCGCAGATAATCAGGTTGAGGCTGCGGTTGAGGCGATCCAAAAGTCCGCACAATCGGGACAGATCGGCGACGGCAAGATTTTCGTTTACGATATCGCCAGCGCCGTACGAATTCGTACGGGTGAGACGGGCGACTCAGCGCTGTAGCTTTGCGCGCCCACAATGAGAGGGTGCTAAGGCTGTGGGTACGCACGATTATCTGAATGATCCCCGCAATGCGGACATCCTGATCGATGTTAACGGTGAGCATAAGCACCGCGCGGAGGCCATGGTCTCCGTTTTCGATTCGGGCTTTATATTGGGTGATGGCGTGTGGGAAGGTATCCGCCTGCACAAGGGCACGCTTGCGTTCATAGGCGCTCATATGGAGCGGTTGTGGGAAGGGGCCACTGCCATCGATATGGACCTTGGGCTCACCAAAGCTGAGTTGACGGACCGGATTATGGCCGTGTGCGCCGCCAATGGAATGACGACGGATGTCCACATCCGATTGATGGTAACACGCGGGATCAAATCAACGCCGTATCAGCATCCTCGGGTCACGATTTCGGGGCCGACCATTGTGATCATCCCGGAGTGGAAATCACCGGCGCCGGAAACAGCCGTTCGTCCACTCACGCTCTTTACAGTGCATGTGCGCCGTGGGCCGGCGGATGTGCAGGACCCAAAACTCAATAGCCATTCCAAGCTGAACTGTATCCTGGCCTGCATTCAGGCGGATAAAGCAGGCGCTGATGAAGGGCTCATGTTGGAGCCGGATGGGTTTGTCGCCACCTGCAATTCCGTCCACTTCTTCATTGTAAAAAAGGGTGAGATATGGACCTCGACAGGTGATTACTGCCTGGCAGGCATTACCCGTGCCAATATCCTGGATGTCGCCCGCGAATCTGGTATTCCAACGCACGAGCGGCGCTTTAGCCTGACCGATGTTTATAGCGCTGACGAAGCCTTCGTAACCGGCACGTTCGCTGGCGTCACACCTGTTGGCGTTATCGATGGTCGGACTATCGGTAATGGTCAGCGGGGCGCTGTTACTGAACGGTTGCAAGGGCTCTATAAGGCGTTAGTTGATGCGGATTGTGCTAGTTAGTGAGCCGAGGCATTTCGCGCAGGCGCATGATGCAGGTGAGCGGAAGGGCCCCGGCCCTCGCTTTTCTCGTAGTCACGGAGCAGCCACAGAAATGCGAGCTGCAAAGAGCGCCGGGTTCCACCTGCTAGAGAAAAGCGAGTCACACGCCCGAACGTTCATGCAATGGCCGGTCAGTCGAAAGGTTCATCCTGATTCGATCTTCCCCGATACGCTCCAGGATGTGATCGCCGCTGTTGCGAATACCATTGCCGCTTTTGAACCAGTTATGATGCTTATGGATCATCGTTTTGCTGCAAAAGCGCGCCAGAAACTTTCGAGCGATGTCGATATCTGGGATATCCCAACCGATGACCTTTTGTACCGGGATACAGGGCCGCTATTCGTCAAAAATGCCCATTGCACGCTTGCTGTCTCGCACCTGAATTTCAATGGTTGAGGCGGTAAGCAGGTCCAAGCCAATAATGGCCAGATTGCGCGTCGGGTGATGGAGCGTATGGGCTTGCCGTTGTTTGATAATAGCCTCGCCGGCGAGGCGGTTGGCGCAGAGGTAGATGGCCAGGGTAGACTGTTGGACGCGCGCTAGCTGTTGGGTGAACGGCAACAGTAATATTGGTTCAAAAGCCGCTGTCGAAGCGCAGATGCAGCAAGCATTTGGTGTCGAAAAGGTAAATTGGGCATCGGGCGTTTAAGGCGGTAACATTACCTATTATCACATCGACGCGCTGGCCCGGTTCACGGTGCCCGGCAAGATATTGATCCAATTGCCGGAAGACATTGATCCCGAGGACCCATGGAGCGCAGCCGCATTTGAAACCTACGATACCCTGGTTGGTGCAACGGATGCTACGGGCCGTTCACTGCAGTTAACTGGGCTTCCAAAACTATATGATATCAGGATCAAAAGCGCTGATTTCGTCTCTTCATATGTCAAGTACTAGGTCTGCATTGGTGCCGTAATCTCAGCCAATTTTGGTGATACAGAAACTGATAAGGAAGCCACTCGCGTGCTTACTGCGCTCTATCTTAATCGCAATATTGTTAGCCTAAACGTTGATCCAATTGGCGAGAATGACGGCGGAATCCACTGCGCCGCGCAACAGTAGCCAGTTGGATAACTGCCATGAAATCTAGCTAAGTAATCGAGTGCGGATAATTTTTTCTAGGTTTGGCCAGCTATCTGCTTGCTCATGCGCTGCTTCGACAGGGCCAAGCAGCCGCCTGAGCGTGGGATGGGTGACGTAGTGCAGGCGGTGCACCTCGGGTGCCAACTCCGCAACACTCACGTGGTGGTGCGCAATATCATCGACGAAGGCACAAGGGCCTTTGGTCCTGGAAGCAAGGGCAGCGACCGCGGTGCCTTTGGGACCAGACCAGGGAGCCAGTGCCATTTTGAAGGCCGATGCCTCCAATGCGTGGCGTCGATCATCGGCTGCTTTGGAAGGCACATTACTGAGAACAACTGCCTGCACGCCATCAGCCTGAAGTCGGGCAATAGCTGGTGCAGCGTCCGAGTCCGCAGGCATCGTGCGGGTGCGTTCGCCAAAGAAGGCCTGGATTAGGGCACCGACTGTCTCTTTACTGGAAGCGGGACCGCCTGGCGCATCGAGGACATTGCCGTTCAGCGCATAGCTCTTGAATTGAAACGCGTGGCCACGGCTTTCAATGAAGTCCTGGAATGCGGCCATGAAGTGAAATAGCACTTCATCGGCATCAACGATCAAAAGCGGTTTATGCGGATCAAGGTCTATCGTGCTTATCAGCGCTTCAGCGCGCGCTTCGCTCATGGTGCATCCTCAATTGCTGGTGGTGCCGCAGGCTCAACTGGCGGATAGCTTGGCCGGGTTAGGATGAACCATCCGACGGTTGCTAGGATCAAGCCGACGATCACGGATACATAAATGGGCGGCTGCCCGACGACTGTAAGTGCCGCAAAGCTGCTGACCATTGTTAGAACAGCCGCAAATTTTGCTATTGGTGGAATAACGCCGTGCCGTTCCCAGGCGATGAGCATTGGGCCAAAAGTTGGTTGGCTGTATATCCAGGCGCGCCAACGTTTTGAGCTTTTGCCGAACGCCCATGCAGCGATAAGAAGGAAGGGTACTGTCGGCAAAATTGGCAGGACAGCGCCAGCTGCTGCGAGTGCGATTGCGAGCCATCCAAGTGCAAACCAGAATGGCCGCGTTGCTTTGCTCGCAAGTCGCGTCTCTGTGGTTAGGTCGTCGTGGGGGTCGCTCAAGCGGCCGCACCTTTGCCAAATGGTTCGATGTAATCTTCAGGTGCCATGCGTTCTTTGTCTGGTGCGGGGCTGGCAGCCCGCCCAACATAGAGAAAGCCGATAATCTCATCCTCATCTTTTATGTCGAAGAACGCCCTCACATGGCTGTCTTGGGCGTTTTTTCCTGTTAGCAGAATAGCCCCGAAGCCTTTCGCCTCTGCCGCGAGCAGCATGTTCTGGGTTGCGCACCCAGCCGCGACGATCTGTTCGACCGGCGGCACGTTAGGGCGATCCAACCTCACGCGTGCCAGGATTGCGATTACAGTCGGCGCGCGCAGCGGTCTGCCAGTTTCCCTGGCAAGGGCTTCTTCAGTCGCCTTCGGGTCCCGGCGGCGAAGCGCCTCGGCGAAGACCTGGCCAAGTGTCGCCCGATCATCGCCTTCGATAATGACGAAGCGCCATGGCCGGATGGCGCCATGGTCAGGGGCTGTCATCGCTGCGGCCATCATATCCTGCACATCAGCGGGTGAGGGGCCGTGATCATCCATCAAGCGGGGTGGCGTTGATTTACGGTTGAGCAAAGCCTCGAGCACGTTCATCGCTGGCGTCTCCTGAATTTTGAGCCGAAGGGTAATTTATCCAATATGGCGCTGTTGCTGAGAGATTGTATCATCTCTGCGAATTAATTTCCCGCTTTCAGTCGGAGACGTATTGATAATGTCTGCTACGCCGCCAAAAGGCCCCCTAGATGGCGTCCGCATCATTGACCTGACAACCGTGATGTTCGGCCCCTATTGCACCCAAATTCTGGCGGAGATGGGCGCTGATGTCATTAAGATAGAGCAGCCTGCGGGTGATACGTCGCGCCATGTTGGTCCAGGGCGCAGCCCAGGCATGTCCGGTGGATATCTCACCAAAGCCCGCAATAAGCGCTCGATCATGCTGGACTTGAAGCAGGGAGCGGCAAAGCCAGTTTTCGCGAAGTTGATTGAGGGCGCTGATGTTTTCGTCCACAATATCCGCCCGAAGCCTGCCGCGCGAATTGGCATCGACTATGAGACGGTGCAGGCGATCAATAAGGAAATCGTCTACTGCGCAGCGACCGGGTTTCGGCCAGAGGGACCTTATGCGGATAAGGCGGCATATGATGACTTGATCCAGGGCCTTTCGGGCTTTGCCTCATTAAACGGGAAAGTTTCTTGCGGTGAGCCGCGCTATGCACCAAGCGTGATTGTCGACAAAGTATCAGGCCTTTTTGCAAGTTACGCTGTGATGATGGCGCTCTTTCACCGCGAACGCACCGGTGAGGGGCAACGTGTTGATGTGGGGATGTTTGAGGCATTCACAGCTTTCTTGATGCAGGAGCATTTGCAAGGCCGCGCCTTCGAGCCGCCTATCGGTCCTGCTGGCTATTCCCGTTTGCTCACAACCCATCGTCGGCCATACAAAACGGCGGATAGCTACGTGTGCGTTGTGCCTTACACGGACAGGCACTGGCGATCATTTTTCCGCATCGTCGGGCGGCCTGAATTGGCTGCAGATGAACGCTTTGCCACGATCGCTAACCGGACTGTTCATATTGATGCGCTCTATGAGATTGTTGCGGACTCGCTGACGGTGCGTACAACGGCTGAATGGCTCGAAGCGCTCGCTGAAGCTGATATAGCTGCCATGCCGATGCATGATGTAGAGAACGTCATCGATGATCCACACATCCAGGCGATAGGATTATTCTCCGAGCACGAGCACCCGACTGAAGGCAAAGTCCGCTACATCGAAGCGCCAGTGCGGCTTTCAAAAACACCGGGCGGGCTTCGCCACCACGCTGATCTCCTTGGCCAAAGCAGCGTACCAATCCTTGCGGAGATTGGGCTGGATGAGGCGGAGATTGGAGCTCTGATCGCGGCTGGTGTTACCATAGATGGCAGGCCTTGATGACCCAGCCCATCAATCTGAAGCGGTTTCGTAAAGCCAAACGAAAGACTGAGAAAACGGAACAAGCAGCCGCAAATCGCGTGAAGTTCGGCCGCACGAAAGCGGAGAAGGCTGATAATGCAGCAACCAGATCCAAATCAGTTGATCACGTGGCTGCATCAAAGCTGGAAGAGTAATCTGTTCGCCCCAGCTCAAGGAGGTAGGGATTGATACAGCATCTAGAACCCTCGAAGCCTGATTTGACCAAGTCCGTGGGCTGGATGAAAAGCAACAGGCCTGGATCGCAGAACGACTTGAAAAACAACTCGCCCAAGCCACAGATGATGCAAGTCATGCAACTGCGCTGAAAGACCCAAAATACCGGGCTTATGTCGAGACCCCCTTGGAAGAGGCGGAAGCAGATTATGATGCCGGGCGATTTAGGCCAATGTCTAAAGCATTTGATAAATTAGAAGCTCGAATAAAGGCCAAGTATGGCATTTGAGGTCCTTATTTCGCGGCGGTAGTACATGATTTAGAGATTTTGTTGGGATCGAACAAGGATAGATATTTGGCGCAGCAGCGATTGGTTAATGCTCTGGAGATACGTGCTCTTTGCCAATCGCTAGAAGCTCTGCCGCACCGATTTGAACGGATTCATTTGCGTGGTAAAACTTGACAAAAAGTGCGCTAAATAGCTCATATTGTCTACCCTCAGAAGGCTAGTGGACAAAATTTGATATTCATCGACGCAATTCTTCATGGCCGCCAGCATCCAGGTTGAAGTCTTTAAACGGCTGCGTAGACCTTTGCAAGGAACTGATCAATTGCGGCTGGGTCTAGCCAGCGGGAGGCCACGACCAAATCGGCTTCCGGGTCTATCCAAATAGAATTGCCGCCAGCCCCAACCGCTTGGAAGCCATTTGCAGGAGCGGAAGGCAGGCGGGTTTGCACTGCATTGAGCCACCAGAGCCAGCCGTAGTCCGCGTTAATGGGGCAGGGCGTGGTGGCATTCTTGATATAGCTTTCGGAGATTAAGCGTTGGCCATTCCATATGCCGCCGCGCGCCATCAATACACCGATGCGAGCTTGATCACGGGCAGAAATAAACATGCCCCCACCCCAATGCGCGCCGCCGCTGACGGATTGCATCATCTGGCCGTCCACGTCGACCCAGCTGTTCAAGTAGCCATGCCATTCCCAGGTTCCGCTGGCACCTATAGGCTCCATGATCCGTTCAGCAAAGACTTTGGGCAATGGGCGTTTCAGAACGCGTAGTGCAGCGAGCGCCAAGCGGTTCACACGGACATCATTGTATTCCCAGTGAGCGCCTGGCTGTTGTAGTGGCCGAGCTTTGCCTTTCTCCGTATTCTTGCCCTCTTTGGCGAGGGAGCGGTTCCGGTCAACCAGGTCTGGCTTGCCAAAAAGCTCACCTTCCCATTCGCTCGTAAGCTGTAGCATCTGCGCCCAGGTGACCGCGCTGTTCTGGTCAGAATCAAAACCGCCGTCATCAACCAAGTCACGGATAGGTGTGTTCGGGTCTTTGATTAGGCCGTCATCCATGGCTAAGCCGATGCACATGGAAATACTGCTTTTGGCGCAGGAGAATGTCATATCCGGGCGGTTCGTATCGCCCCATTCAGCGACGATCCGGCCTTCTTTAACAATTACCCCGGCAGGGTCGCCACGCGGGCGGACATGGCCTATAATTTCGTTCCAAGGCGGTGGTTCGAAATGACCTTGCCCAATGACTTTGCCTAAGTCCCGATCCCAGGGCGTCTCATTCGCCTCCGCGAAGGCGGCTGCGGCAGCGAAGCGTTGGTCAGCTTCAAGCGCCCATGCGGCGCCAGCGGGGGGAACGTAGGTCATGCTCAATCCTCAAAAATCTCAAAGTTCAGCTTGGGTGCGGATCCGTACCAGATCGGATAATCGCGGTGGTCTTTCAGGTCGTTTGCGGTATTGGGGTGCAGTAGAACGGTTAGACCTTGGCGGTTTAGGGCGACCCAAGCGGTAACTTCAGCAAGTCTTTCATTCGGCACAAGCACCTGGAAGCTGGCTTGGGGGTGCGGCCCGACCGGCTTGTCGTGCATGCTCCCGATTTTAAGGCCGGGTAGGCCCGTCTCGACCTCATCACGGACTGCTTCAGCTATCGTTTTTAAGCCATCGTCGTAATAGAAGTGGATATGCCAATCTTGAATGAGATCAGGCGACTGCATGCGATTTTTCCTTCGGATTGGACGGAATGCGAACCTGTTCATCGTAGGATGGGTCAAGTTTGCCGATAAGGCGACCCCACCATGTGAACTGGTTCGGAAAATTATAGGAAAGGCGCTGGTGTTGTTGATCGTGATGCACCGTCGCCACCAAGGAGAATGGCCAGCGGGTCAGGCGACCAGCGAAGTGTTCGTAGCCTGAGTGGCCAATTATGCCCTTGGTCTGATCGAACAGGCGCAGCGCGATAAGTGCCGCAGCTGGTATCGGCAGCACGAACGGCAACAGGATGAAGATGCTTTGCACAGATAAAGCATCGGGCACGGAGTAGTCGTCGTTGTTCCATACCGTCGGCGTCACGTTCAGAAGATGGGTTTTGTGCCATCGATAAAGCGGCTTTGGGTGCTTTATCCGATCGATAAAATAGAACCATGCATCGTGCAGAACAAGTGCTGCTACAAAGGTCCAGAGAACGTTGATTGGTGCCAGGTCGAACGGTGCCTGCGTCCACCCTGCAATTTGTGCATATACGCCAGCAGCCAAGCAGGGTGATATCCCAATCAGCGATTTCAGGCTTTGGCGGATTTTCACAATCGCAGTGCGACGGGCCTTGCGCTCGTGGCCAGAAATAGCGGGTAGCTTGCGCTCAGGAAAGTACTGGTTGACCCTATGCAGAAGGCTTCCCAGCCCAAAAAACTGAATTATATGCACAGCATATGGCACAGCCCCGAGCCCTAAAACCCCAGGAATACCGAGCGTGCTAATTCCGCCCAGCGGCCACATCACGCACCGCTGCCAGCGCTCGGTCAATCCCGTCGCTGTCGACATCTAAGTGAGTAACGGCGCGCATCAGATTACGCGGGCCATACCCGGCACCGATCCGAACGCCTTTGCCTAAAAGTTTAGCAGACACATCATAATTATCCATGCCGAGCCCGGCGCAATCGAAGAACACCATATTGGTTTCAGGCTCTTCGGGATCAACCTCAATGCCTGGAATTTGCATCAGGCCTTGGGCGAGGCGCTTAGCGTTTTGGTGATCATCGGCCATCCGCTCAACATTGTTTTGAAAAGCATAGACGCCAGCCGCGGCAATGATTCCGGACTGCCGCATTGCACCGCCAAACTGGTGCTTCCAGCGCCAGCTCTCATCGATGAAATCTTTAGAGCCAACAAGCACGGCACCCACGGGGCAGCCAAGGCCTTTGGAGAGATCAATCCAGGCCGAATCGCACTGCTGCCCGAAGCCCTTGGCGGAGGTCCCCGTTGCCGCGACTGCGTTTAACAGGCGCGCGCCGTCCATATGCATAGCGAGGTTATTGCGCTTTGCCGCTGCGGCCACATCCTTGATTTCATCCAGTGTCCAGCAAGCACCGCCGCCGAAATTGCTGGTTTGCTCAACCGATACGACCTTCGGAACGGGCCTGTTGTGTTTATATGGCTTCATCGCCTTGTCGACAGCGTCTCCTGAGAATATGCCGCGCCGGCCACCATCTAATTGGGTGATCATGCAGCCTGAAAGCGCTGCCGGCCCTCCAGCCTCTGCGTGAATTGGATGGGCGAGTTGGTCCATGATTACGCTATCGCCCTGTCGGCAATAGACCCGGTAGGCAATGGCGTTACACATAGTGCCAGATGGAACATACACAGCGGCTTCATGGCCTGTCAGTTCAGCTACGATCTGACAGAGCTTGTTGACAGTTGGGTCCTCGCCCGCCTGTTCATTACCGACTTCAGCCTCCGCCATGGCTTTGCGCATACCGGGAGAGGGGCGGGTGATGGTGTCGCTATAAAGATCAACGGCGATGGCGGCGGGCATGGCGCTTCGGCTCCGGAAGGTGTGGCGTTGCAAATAGACTTAGCAGGATTAGTTGCACAATCGAAGCACTTCAGAATCCACGACCACGGTCTTCCATATATGCAAGCTCTTCTGGCGTGGATTGCCGGCTAAGTGCAGAATTTCTATGGGAGAAGCAGCCAAACTGGGCGATGATTTCCTAATGTTTGATCACGAAATCCATCCAGTCGTTGCCACCAAGTTCAGTGTATAGGCGGACGGACTCATTCTGAACGTCGATATCTTCCGCATGTTCGTATGGGAGGTAGAGAAACACGGCCTCAAATCCGTGCATCGCTTTGTCTCAGCCTTTTGCGACAGCATGCTGGGCGGCAGACAGTGCGCGCGCATCCGTTGCGAATGAGCGAGCGTCTTCACGGAAACTGTTGCGCGGAACTTGATCTGTCAGGATGACAAAATCCAGGAGGGACACTGGCGTTTCAAGCCAATGGTCCAGCGCCCTAGTATTAGCTTTTTCTCAGTTTGGCTGGAATTGGCGGTATGCATCATCGAACTCTTGTCCGCCCTGGAATCATACGTCTCGGCGTTTATACGCCTCTTTCCCGAACCAGAATGCATGGATATCGCTAGGTTCGGCCATATTACTATCCCATAAAGAATCACGGCACCGCCAGTTACGGCGATAACGCGTTCCTATTGGAAACACTTCCGCAGTGAAACGGCTCGGAATTACTGCTTCTGTGCACCCATGTACTTGCGGTGGCGATGGTGGCCGCGCTTCCGCTTAACTTCAGTAAGCTCGACTACGCCGTCCTTATTCTTGTCCATGCGATCGAAACGGGCATCCCCAGTTGCGCGGGTTTCAGCGTTGGAGATAGCACCGTCCTTTTTGGTACCAGTGCGCTCCATATGTTTGGCGATGCGCTTATCGAGCCGCTTGCTCACACGCTCCATCATGGCTGCTTTCATTTCGGCTGCTGAAAGGGCTCCGTCTGCATTCTTGTCTGCCTTGGCGCGCCGACGCCGGACAAAATCACGATCCGTCTGTTGCGCGACAAATTGACCGAGACCGGAACGCTGAAGCACTTCATGAAGGCATTTAATTGGCAGTTAAAAAAGAAGGGCTACATCGCGGTATCCGGTCAGATCGTGAATGCCTCTTTGGTTTCGGCGCCGAAGTAGTGGAACTCGGAGGATGAAATCCAGGATATCAAGGCAGGAAAGACGGCGGATGCGATATGGCCAACACTATCGCCATTGACGTCGCCAATGGCCACAATGGTGCGGCCGCTGAATGTGGTCGCCGCAAGGCCTTTAATCTCGAAGCCATCTGCGCCGTCAGAGGTGGATAAATCAACGGAGGCTCCAAATCCAGCCGTGTTCCCAAAGATCACATAAACAAAGCGGGAATTATTTTGGCTAAGGCCATCAGCTCAGCTAGCACCGACAATTAAGTTACCCGAGCCGTCGTCATTAATGTCGCCAGCAGCCCCAATTGTGGCGCCCAGGCTATCGCCATTCGCAAGGCCTTCGATCTCGAAACCGTCTGCGCCATTGAGGCTCGCTACCGTTTTAACGCGCCAATACCCAGGACCGTTATCGCGGCCATGGGCCATTCTCCAAGAATGGATTCTCCGCGACGGCCAGTTAAACAGCGCGCTCAAGCCGAAGCGCATAGTGCCTTTTTTTCAAATAATAGAATCCTCAGCTCTGCTAGACCTATTTCCGAACAATCTGGATCAGATTGATCGGAACAGATTGCTCGCTATCAATGAGATAGAGCGTCGGACTGCTCCTAGTCAGGCGCATGGCGCTCTGGAAGTAAACAAGTGCTAATCCGGTGCCACAAAGCCCGTTCTGCTTCTTCAACAGATCAGTTGAAGCGATGTAGTATTATGCTTCGGCAGCCGCGCGTTCTCGGCGAAGTGCATAGAGCCCACTTGCGATGACTAATCCACCGCCGATGAAGGTCCAGCTGTCAGGGATGTCGTGAAATACAAGCCAACCCATGACGACCGCCCACAGCGGCATGGTGTAAGCGAACGGCTGCAACGTGGACGCCGGGGCATGGCGAAAAGCCACCGACAACAGGTAGTGCCCAATAGCACCAAGAGATCCCAGCACCAGTAGCCAGAACCAGGTCGCTGGGTCCGGCGAGCGCCATACAAACGGCGTTACTAGGGAAAACGCCGCTGACCCAACCATCGCAGAGAAAAGCGTTGTAGTGTAAACGCTGTCGCGTCGACCCACCACTCGCAGTAGAATCTGGAAGCAGGCCCAACACGTGGCACCAGCGAGCGCTATTAGGGAAATGGGGTCAAAGACACCTGTTCCGGGCCGAATTATAATTAGCACGCCGACAAAGCCCAAGGCGACGGCGGCGGCGCGGCGAGGGCCAATTGATTCACCTAAAAGTAGTGATGCTAAAAGCATAATTAACAACGGTGCCACTGCAAAAATGGCTCCAACATCCGCCAGTGGTAAATATGTAACAGCGAAGATAAAAGCGCTCATCTGCCCCAGCATTATGACTGAACGGAGCAGCTGCAAGCCGGGCGTGGCTGACCGGATTGTTCGCGCTAGGCCATTGCTGGACGCCAATGCCAAAGCGAACAGGATAAATATCCAGAACCTGATCGCGAGGATTTGCGGCACTGCCAATGTGTCTGTCAGATGTTTTGAGACCGCGTCCATGACGGATAGCAAAAACATCGCTAACACCATCAGAGCGATGCCGAGTGCAGGCCGATCAGCACGCGGCGTTTTTTTTTCGTGCAAACTGGGCGTCTCCATGTCATAGCCCCCCGTAAACACTTATGAGTTATATCGCTAGCGTCTACTAGGGACGCGCTTATGCTCTACTATCTTGTACCCTAAATCACGTCAGCCAGCACCATATTCGCTGCTTTTTCGCCAATCATTATGCTCGGCGCATTGGTGTTGCCTGACGTTAGCGTCGGCATGATTGATGCATCTGCGACGCGCAGTCCGGTGATACCGCGAACCCGAAGGTGCTCATCCACTACGGCCATTGCGTCAGAACCCATCTTGCAGGTTCCGACGGGGTGATATGTGGTCTCTGCTGTTTGCTTGACCCAAGCGATCAGCTCGTTATCGCCCTGCAGGCCGGGATCTGGGAATATCTCCGCAACTTTCAGTTGTTTCATAGCGGGCGCGTTCATTATCGCGCGGGTCATGCGGATACCGCTGAGCGTAATATCGGCGTCTTGTGGGGAGGATAAGAAATTGAAGTTGATTGCGGGCTGAATACCCGGGTTTTTATCAGCAATATGGATGCTGCCTGTGCTTTCCGACCGCAACGGATGGGTGAAAGTTGTGACACCAGACTCGCTATCCAATTTGTATCCAGGCGCTACTAATAATGGGAACCAACCGATGCACGAATCTGGCGTTTCCAATCCTTCACGGGTACGAAAGAAGGCACGCACGGGGGCAGCCGGTAAGCCCAATAACCCGGTGCGTTTGATCAGGTACTTGAGCGTCTCGCGTACGATACCGAGGCCGCGCGCTTTATCATTATAGGTGTAGCCCTTAACGCCAATTCTCCAGCGCATGCGGGGTGCATAGTGGTCCCGCAGGTTTTCGCCAACGCCCGGCAGGTCATGCACCATCGTGATGCCAAGTCCGCGCAATCGTTCGGGCTGGCCGATGCCCGATAGCTCCAACAATTGCGGTGACTTCACTGCACCTGCGCTCACGATCACCTCTCTCGCTGCCATGGCCTGCTTAGCGATACCCCTCACCTTATAGTGAACGCCAGTGCAGTGGGCACCTTCGAACAATAGACGCTCCGCCAAGGCCTCGGAGACAATACGCAGATTGGTGCGGCTTTTAACCGGGGTTAGATAACAATGGGCTGTGCTCTGCCGGCGCCCGTTGGCGATTGTGGTTTGGCTAATGGCGATGCCTTCCTGACTGACCCCGTTGTAGTCTGGATTGAATGGCAGTCCGGCCTGCTGGCCCGCCTCTAGGATTGATTGGTAGAGCGGCTCAACTTCTGGAATCTCCGTCACTTTTAAGGGACCTAAGCGGCCACGGTATTCTTCCTCGCCGCCGCCATAAGCCTCCATCTTCTGGAAGAAAGGCAGTACCGCGCGATAGTTCCAACCACGATTGCCCAGCTGCCCCCAGGTGTCGTAATCTAAAGCTTGTCCGCGAACGAAAATCATGCCGTTGATGGCGCTTGAGCCGCCCAACAGCTTGCCGCGCGGTACGGGGAGGCGGCGCCCGTCAGTGTTTGCCTCTGGCTCAGAGCTATAGCACCAGTTGGCGGTAGGATTCCCGATCAACTTGCCGAAGCCGATAGGAATGCGTGTCCATGGATTGCTAGGTTTCCCAGCTTCTAATAACAGCACCTTGTGCTTGCCATCTGCGCTAAGTCTGTTGGCGAGTACAGCCCCTGCGGACCCGGCACCTATAATGATGTAGTCATACGTCTCAGTGTTCATTGCCAATGTCTGTCCTTGCTAAATGCCATTGCTGCTTGTCGACATGTGTTGTGGCAAACAACGGCGCGGCAATAGCGCATATCTCTGCCTTAGTCCGCCGGACCTTCAAGCACTATCTTCCCGAAATGCTGGTTTGCTTTCATGTGGGCAAGGGCCTCCGTGACCTGCTCGAAGGGATAGACGCTGTCGATGGGGATGCGCAGCTTGCCCTGGACTACTGCGTCGCCAAGGTCGGCCTGCATCTGTCGCGCGATCTCGCGCACTTCAGCAATGGAGCGCGTGCGGAACGTGACGCCGATATAGTCGATGCGGCGGGCTGCATGCAGGTCAAAGTTAAACTCGCCCTGAAATCCACCCAGCCGACCAACATTGACAATGCGGCCAAGAACTTTGGTACAGCGCAGAGCGTCATTGATGGTATGGCCAGAGACGTTGTCGACGATCAGGTCTACGCCTTCGCCGTTTGTTGCTTCCAGCACTTGGTCAGCCCAGGTCGGGTCGCGGCTGTCCAATGCCAGATCGGCACCGAAATCCTTTAACCTCGACCGGCGTACCGCATTTGTGGATGTGCCAATGACCAAGCCAGCACCCTTGTGCTTGGCGATCTGCTGCGCCATTAGGCCAACACCAGAGCTAGCGCCCTGGATCAACACGCTCCCGCCCGCCCGCATGCGGCCGGCGGTGACAACAGCGTTGTGCATCGTGTTGAGCGCAATCGGCAGGGTAGCTGCCTCGTTCCAGGAAACATTACCGTCCGGAATTTTCGCTGCCCGGCCCCAATCCGTGACGGCGTATTCAGCCCAACCTTGGGCGCCGCCGCACATGACCCGGTCGCCGATTTGGAGCCCGCTTTCGCTCTTGGCTTCCGCGCCAAGGCCGGCTACCTCACCGACAAATTCCAGGCCGACAATTGTGCCTGCTCCGCCGGTGCGCCCATGGGCCATGCCAGAGGCCACCATCAAATCCGCCCGGTTGAGACCGCAGGCGCGAACATGAATGAGGACTTCGCTAGCTTTGGGTGTAGGGGTTGGTACGTCCTGGGTCTGGACGCCGGACGCGGTGACGACAACGGCTTTCATAAACCTGGTTCCTTTACGATGAGCGTTCAGCTGATTGTCGCTCATTCGCTCCGGTTGGTATATGGTTGGGCAAAGATAGTTGAAAGGATGACCGTTGAGCACTTACTGCATTGATCCTCCCAAGCAAGCGTCACTTGCTGTTGCTGGCTCGGATGCACTTTTCCCTGTGCGCCGCATTTACTGTATTGGACGAAACTATGCAGAGCATGCGATTGAAATGGGCCATGATCCTAATAGGGAGCCGCCGTTTTTCTTTCAGAAGAACCCGGATAATGTTGATTCATCTGGAAATTTTCCCTATCCGCCCAAAACCAGTGATGTTCACTTTGAAATAGAAATGGTCATCGCCCTGAAAAGCGGCGGTCGCAAGATCGCGTTAGGTGACGCTTTGGACCATGTTTTTGGGTACGGTATTGGCCTCGATATGACACGCCGCGACCTTCAGGGTGAAGTGAAGAAGATGGGGCGCCCTTGGGAAATCGGTAAAGCGTTTGAGAATTCGGCACCCGTGGGCCCGCTGCATTTGGCGTCTGATACGGGGCACATCGCATCCGGCCCCATCGTTCTGCATGTGAACGGCGCAATGCGGCAATCGGGCGACATCAACCAGATGATTTGGAAAGTGCCAGAGATGATCAGCTATCTTTCGGAATATTATGAGGTCGCCGCCGGTGACCTGATTATGTCTGGAACGCCAGCAGGCGTCGGCCCGATTTCTCGAGGTGATGAAATGGTCGGAAGCATCGTTAGCCTCGGCGAACTATCTGTGAAAGTAATTTAGGTAATCTGGAGGACGGTGTCAGGTCTACAAGAAGTTGCTAATTGTGTGACGTGCCGGTTAGCCGGTTAACGCCGCGGCTCTTGCCCGTGCCCCGCGAAGCACGAGTGCCAGGTCATTGCCCGCAAGCACAAGATTCAGGCCTAGTCCTAGATATTTTGCCGCCAATGTGTCATCGCCAACGCCGCCAAACCCGGCAGCCTTTCCGTGCTTGCGTGCGGCTGCTGCGACGGCCTCTAAGCTCTCTATCATACAGGGGTGATCGTACTGTGCTGGAATGCCAAGTTCGAACGTTAGATCGCTGCATCCGACGAACAGGCAGTCAATGCCATCAACGGCAGCGATAGCGTCAGCATTCGCGATAGCCTCGGCTGACTCGATCATTACGACCACTATGGTCTCCCGGTTGAGGATGGCAGCCGCTTCGTCAAAGGTCCGCGGCTCGTAGCCGAGCGCTGGGAAAGCGCCTGGTACGGACCTTTCCCCAATCGGCGCGAAACGGCTTGCGCGTGCGATTGCGGCGGCTTGCTCGGGTGTATCAACATGGGGTGCGATCACGCCCATCGCACCATTGGAAAGTGCCCGGTTGATGGGGGCAGCATCATGCCCCGGCACCCGCACCAGTGGGCAAATACCGGCCTCAATCGCTGCCAGCGCCATCTGGCTCAATGTGTCGAACGACATGGTGCCGTGTTCTAGATCAAGGAACAGCCAGTTGTACCCGGCGTCCCTTGCGATGGCTGGCATATCAGTCGTACGCGCTAACCTTAGGCTCATGCCAAGGCACGCAGCACCGGTGGCAAGGGTATGACGGAAGGTAAAATTCGGCACTATTCTCTTATTCCTATCCAGGTTCCGAGGACGCGGTATCGCCTCGTGCAGCATCGACGCGGTAGCCGTGTTGGGGGGCGTTCGTGTGGAAAGTTTCGAGAATGGAGCCAATTTTAAGCAGGCGCTAGCGTTTTCTTCCAGTACATGTGAGCGAGGCCAGTTGGTGATTTCCGATTGCGGTAATGCGGCTTGGTTTAATAAGATGATAGGCGAGTTCGCCAAACCAGTGATTTTCCACCCGAATTATGGATGCCCGGCATGCCTTTTTATGAAGACGGTTCCGTCAAAATCTATTACGAGGAAGCAGGGTCCGGCTTTCCGCTGTTGGTAATTCCTGGAGGCGGGCTTAACGCGAATATCGCCTACCTGTCCGAACGGACGCCGTTCAACCCGATGAATACTCTGAACGATCAGTTCCACTGCATTACCACGGACCTGCGCAACGCCAATGGTGGCCAGTCCTCCGGCCCCGTGGAGGTCGACCGGCCATGGGATTCTTATATCGATGACATGCTGGGCCTGATGGATCATCTGGGAATTGATAAATTCCTGCTCATCGGCTTCTGCATCGGCGGTCCTTTCATCTGGAAAATGCTGGAACGCGCGCCCGAACGGGTGATTGCTGCCGTTCCGGCTACACCCAGCGGATTCCGCCCCGAAATTCCTGACAATTTCTATCGGAATAACATGATCAAATGGGCCCCTGCACTGTGCGAAAAACGGGGCGATATCACAATGGAAATGTGTGATGCCTTTCTGTCGAAGATGTATGGCAACCCTAACTTCGTTTTCAGCGTGACGCGTGATTTTGTCCGCAGCTGCACGACGCCCGTCCTCGTCATGCCAGATGACACTGACTCGCATCCATACGCTACGGCAGAAGAAACTGTCATGCTGGCCCCGAACGCCCAGATGACGTTCTTCCCTTGGAAAGAGCCGCAGGACCGTGTGACCGTGGCAGTCCGCCACCTGCGCACCTTCCTGTTAGCGAATACTCCGGCATAGCCTAACAATTTTATTCTCAGGTCCACCGCCACAGCACTAGCTTTGTTGGTGTTTTTCAGGGTCCAAGAATTTCTGTTGCATAAGCTTTTATGATGCCAAATTAAAGAAGGCTCTTGCAATTACTCTGGCGTTGGTTCCAATTTTCTACAATTTAACGTTGTATTATATCATAAAATAAACTAGATTCGTGTCAGCACTTCATGAGCAGTTATTTTTTGATCGGATTTGCTGTGCCGACCTGCTCGACTCCTGAATGAAACGGTCAGCCCTTATCCCGTATTAGGTGCCACATCAATTGCGCTCAGCATTTTTGCTGGAACGCTTCAGGAAAGGTGCCACATCACAATGGGCCGTAAGGCACGATGATTCACTGTCACAAAGCTAGCGCTCGGCTTGCGGCGGCGACCTTTATCTCCATTGCGGGAATGGCAGCTGCCCAGGAAGCACCAATGGTGTATCCCCATATCAGCGGAGAGATATCATTCGAAGTTGAGGATGGTTGGACAGTTAACTCGATTGATCAGGGCAAGTTTTCGGTATCCAACAGAAATTGGCCCCACCTTCGTAATAACGGAAATGGGGCCAAGGCAACGGGCGCATAAATTGGCTACAGGTAGATGACGTGATCAACCGCGTACTCTGGCGCTTAGGCCATTGGTGGCGGCGCGAACTTGGTGAGATTAATGCCGTCTACTGCGGCCATGTACTCGTCGATGCTCGGCGTGCGGCCGAGGATTGTTGACAGCACCACCACAGGCGTCGAAGCCAATAGCGATTCGCCCTTTTTGTCGTCCGAATCGGCCACGACGCGTCCCTGGAAAAGCCGTGTGGAGGTAGCCATGACTGTATCGCCCTTCGCCGCCTTCTCCTGGTTACCCATGCAGAGATTACAGCCCGGTCGTTCCAGATAGAGGATGTTCTCATAGGCCGTGCGCGCTTCTGTTTTGGGCGCAACGTCGTCGAACTCGAAACCAGCGTATTTCTGCAGGATTTCCCACTCGCCTTCAGCCTTAAGCTCATCGACGATGTTGTAGGTCGGCGGCGCAACAACCAGCGGCGCCTTGAACTCCACTTTGCCCTCGTTTTTCTCGATGTTGCGGAACATCTGCGCGATAATGTTCATGTCGCCCTTATGTACCATGCAAGACCCGACAAAGCCAAGATCAACCTCTTTCTCCCCTCTGTAGTAGGAGATTGGCCGGATGGTGTCATGGGTGTAGCGCTTGGCCACATCGATGTTGTTGACGTCCGGATCGGCGATCATCGGCTCATTAATGGCGTCTAGATCGACAACGACTTCTTCGAAATATTTAGCGTTATCATCCGGCTTTAGTGCTGATTGCTCACCGGATTTGATCCCTGCGATCCGAACATCAGCTTTATCAATCAGGCCCTGAAGCATGCCCGAAGAAACTTCCATGCCCTTGTCGATCATGACTTGGATACGGGCCTTGGCTATCTCGAGGGACTCGATCAGCGTTTCATCATTGGAAATGCAGATAGACGCCTTAGCTTTCATCTCCGCGGTCCAATCCGTGAAGGTGAAAGCTTGGTCTGCCAGCAGCGTGCCAATGTGGACTTCGATGATCCGGCCTTGGAAGACGTTCTCACCGTTGAATTGCGCGAGCATCTGGGCCTGGGTTGCGTGAACAACATCACGGAAGTCCATGTGGTCGGCCATTTTCCCCTTGAAGGTGACCTTGACCGATTCTGGAACGGGGATGCTGGCTTGGCCAAGCGCCAGCGCCAGCGCTACGGTGCCTGAGTCGGCGCCGAATGCCACACCTTTGGACATCCTGGTATGGGAATCCCCGCCGATGATAATCGCTCGGTCGTCAATAGTGATGTCATTCAACACTTTATGAATGACGTCTGTCATAGGTTTGAACCCGCCCTTAGGGTCGCGACCGGTGACGAGGCCAAAATTGTTCATGAAGGCCATAAGCTTCGGCGTGTTGGCTTGGGCTTTCTTGTCCCAAACGGAGGCGGTGTGGCACCCGGACTGGTAGGCGCCATCCAAGATCGGTGAGATCACGGTCGCAGCCATAGCCTCGAGTTCCTGAACCGTCATCGGACCCGTCGTGTCTTGGGAGCCGACGATGTTCACTTTCACCATCGCGTCGGAACCCGCATGCAGGACCGTGCCTTCAGGAACGCCGACGGCATTGGCGTTGAAAATCTTCTCGACCGCAGTCAGGCCCTGGCCCGAATGGGACACTACATTGGCCGGCGCGAAGACTGGTTTCGGCTCAACGCCAAGCATTTCAGCGGCGAGGACCTGTAATTTCTTACCAAAATCAATCGCATAAGAGCCACCAGCTTTCATGAATTCGATGGACTGAGGCGAGAAGGCGGAGGACACGTCCGCGAATTCCTGAGAGCCATCCTCACTCGTGAGCTTTTGGGTCTGCGTATTGATCGTCAAAGTCGTACCTGTTGCAACAGAATACTTTTCTTCGAGGATCGGGTTCCCATCATTATTGACAATGACTTTTCCGTTGTCGTCGACCTTCTTGGCCCAGTTTTTCAAATCGAGGCCAATACCGCCCGTGACGCCAACTGTCGTCTGAAAGATCGGTGAGATGCCATTGGTGCCAGCAACAATCGGCGCGAGATTAACGAAAGGCACATAGGAACTAGCCTGCTCCCCCATCCATAACGCGACATTGTTCACGCCGGACATGCGGGACGAGCCGACGCCCATAGTGCCCTTTTCAGCGATCATCATCATCCGCTTACCAGGATGCTGAATCTTCAGCGCTTCGATCTCTTTCTGCGCCTTTTTGGAGATAAAGCTCTGGCCATGCAGTTCACGGTCCGCGCGCGAGTGGGCTTCCGCGCCGGGCGACATCAAGTCCGTGGAGATATCCCCTTCCGCCGCGACATAGGTCACGACTTGGATTTCTTCCTCGATCTCGGGCAAGTTCGTAAAGAACTCGGCATTGGCATAACTTTTCAAAATCTCTTTGGCGAGTGCGTTTCCTGATTTGTAAGCGGTCTCCAGCCGGTCAGTATCCGCCTCGTACAAAAATACTTGCGTCTTTAGGACATCAGCTGCGTCTTTCGCCACGTCGGCGTCGTTGCCAAGCGCTAGATTGAGCAAAACCTCGACTGATGGCCCGCCTTTCATGTGGGAAAGCAGCTCAAATGCAAATGTAGGCGTGATCTGTTTGACCAAAGCCTCACCGCGAATGATCTCCTCCAGGAACTTCGCCTTAACCCCTGCCGCGCTCGTCGTGCCAGGCAAGGTGTTGTAGATGAAGAAATTGAGAGACTCGTCACGGTGTTCATTGCCCGTATCCTTGATCTGTGCGACCAGCTCTGCGACGAGAGCGCCGTGTTCGATTGGCTTAGGGTGTAAACCTTGCGTTTTACGATCTTCAATCTCGGCCAGGTAGTCAGAGTACAAGCTCATCAGTATCTCACAGTTCTGGGTTTCTTAAAATTCGAGCAATGGCGCGTCTGTGTTCGGGCGCGCTCATAGCATGCTTTTTGTCAAAGATTGTTATAACAGGACTGAGCTTACAAGGCGAGAATGGTGGCGGTGAATTGTTGATTTGGCTGAATTACCATTCAATGAGATGGTTGCTTGAGCGTCTATGTGGCTGAAGCCTCAATAGCTCGCCCCAAGTGGTCCCACTCACGGGCGTGCTTTGGCCTGTTTCAATGATCGCCTTGCGCGATTGCAGCGCATGGCGGACAAAGTTGGAGAGCATGTGTATCGGAGTCGCCAAAAATGAGTCAGCCCTCAGACATTGAAATCGCCCGCGCCACGACGGGGGAGCCAATTCAAGCCATTGCCGAAAAAATTGGTGCGCCATTCTCGGCGCTTCTGCCTTACGGGCGTGACAAGGCGAAACTGGACCTAGACTGGACCAAAGAGGTCGGCAAAAACAAGCGCGGTAAGCTGATTTTGGTGACTGCGATGACACCGACGCCCGCAGGCGAAGGCAAAACCACAACCACGATTGGACTTGGCGACGGATTGCGCCGGATTGGCAAAAATTCACTGATTTGCCTGCGCGAACCGAGCCTTGGTCCATGCTTTGGCCAAAAAGGCGGTGCTGCAGGGGGCGGATATGCTCAGGTCATTCCAATGGAATCGATCAACCTGCATTTCACCGGCGATATGCACGCGATATCGACTGCCCATAATTTGCTGGCGGCGATGCTCGACAATCACATCTATTGGGGTAACACACTGGGATTGGATGCGCGGCAGATTGCGTGGCGTCGGGTCGTAGACATGAATGACCGCGCGCTACGTGGCATCGTTGCAAACCTTGGTGGCGTCGCAAACGGGTTCCCACGAGAAACCGGTTACGACATTACCGTTGCCTCGGAAGTGATGGCCATTCTTTGCCTCGCGAATGATCTTGATGACATGCAGGCGCGGTTCGCACGAATTGTTGTAGGCAAGACCGGCGATCGCCAGCCTGTGACCGCTGCTGACCTCAACGCTGATGGCGCAATGACCGTCTTGATGAAGGACGCAATGGCGCCTAATCTGGCGCAATCGCTTGAAGGGACTCCAGCCTTCGTTCATGGCGGACCGTTCGCAAATATAGCCCATGGGTGCAATAGCGTCGTGGCAACGAAGACAGCACTTGGGCTGGGGGACTATGTTGTAACGGAAGCTGGGTTTGGTGCCGATTTGGGAGCGGAAAAATTCTTAGACATTAAATGCCCGTCATCTGGTCTTGCTCCCGATGCCGTTGTTGTTGTTGCAACGGCAAGAGCGCTCAAATTTCATGGTGGTGTTCAGCGGAATGACCTGAACACGGAGAATGTTGAGGCGGTTCAGGCAGGCCTAGCCAATCTTGGCCGACACCTGGACAATATGGCTAAGTTTGACGTGCCAGCCGTGGTCGCGATCAACCAGTTCACGCTGGACACAGATGCGGAATTGGAGGCGATCCGAAAGTATTGCCTCAATCGTCGCCAACCGGTCGCAATTTGCACCCATTGGGCTGACGGCGGGAAGGGGGCAGAGAGTTTGGCGCGATTAGCGGCGGAAGCTGCTGACAGTGGCAAAGCGGCCTTCAAGCCACTCTATGAGTCCACAACGTCCCTTCTAGAGAAGATCGACACCGTTGCGAAAGAGATCTACTGCGCTGATGGCGTTGATATAGCGAGCAATGCAAAGGCGCGCATTCGTACATTACAAGACGACGGCTATGGCCATTTGCCAGTCTGCATGGCCAAAACACAATATAGCTTTTCAGGTGACCCATCACTTAAAGGCGCGCCAACGGGTTATGAGATTCCGGTGCGTGAGGTTCGCCTATCCGCTGGCGCTGGTTTCGTCGTCGTAATCTGTGGCGATATTATGACTATGCCGGGCTTACCACGCACGCCTGCGGCGGAGGCAATCAACCTAGGAGAAAACGGCGAGACCGTAGGGCTATTCTAGTTTTCCAAAAACTAGCTTGATTGCGATCTCGGCAGCCATACCCGAAAGCCTGTCCTAGCCGCGCCTGCTAGGCATCGTCAAACGATGCAAAGTTCAGTCTATATAGCTGGCTATAATGCCCCCCGCTGGCCATAAGCGTGTCGTGGTCGCCGTTCTCGATCACGTTACCTGCCTGTAAAACAATGATCCGATCAGCCTCGCGGATGGTGGCTAACCGGTGGGCGATGACGATTGCAGTGCTGCCTTGGAGTAGCTTCGCTAGAGCCACTTGAATTTGGCGCTCTGTATAGCTGTCGATATTAGCGGTTGCCTCATCCAGAATGAGAATACGGGTGTCGGCTACAAGGGCTCGGGCAAAGCTCACCAACTGGCGCTGGCCAAGGGACAGGCCGCCACCGCCTTCTTCCAGGATCGTATCATATCCATCCGGCATAACTTCGATGAGCGCGTGAAGGCCGACGGCTTTGGAGGCGTCAATAACATCTGCATGGCTGGCATTGGTCGTGGAATAGCGGATGTTTTCGAACACACTGCCTGAAAACAGAAATGGGTCCTGCAATACCATGCCGACATTGTGCGCCAGGGATTCCTGAGTGACATCACGAACATCCCGTCCGCCAATCAATACCGCACCGTCCCAAACGTCATAGAAGCGGTGGACCAGCGCTGCGATGCTGGTTTTCCCAGACCCCGTGGCGCCGACCAGGGCGATGGTTTCTCCGGGCGCGGCCTTGAAACTTACATTCTTCAAAATTGGCTGATCTTTGACATAGCCGAAGGTGACGTTGCGCAATTCAACCGCGCCATCGATGTCGCCAAGGACTTCCGCCTTAGGTGCATCAGTGACATCAATCTCCACATCTAGGACCTCAAAGATGCGCTGCCCTGCGGCCATGGCTCGCTGCATGACGCTGTATTGAAGCGTGAGGGAGCGGATGGGGTCAAAAAAGCGCTGCACGTAGAACAGGAAGGCGATCATCACGCCAACGTCGAGCGCATCTTCTAAGACCAACCCGCCGCCAACAATGATGACAATCGCCATCGCCGCACCTGAAAGCGTATCCACTATGGGGACCATGATATTAGTGTATTTCGAGGCGGAGAGTTGGGCGCGTAGATTGTCATGGGCTTTCTCATCGAACAGACGAAGGTTTACGTCTTCGCGGCGAAACTCCTGGATGGTGCGCACGCCATGCACGTTTTCAGCCAGGGCCGCGTTTGTCGCACTCTGGGTCTCGCGGGCACGCATAAAGGCCCGGCGTGCATGCGGCAGCCACATAATCCGGACAATGAACAGGATCGGCACGACGGAGAGCGTCAAAGCGCCAAGTACCGGGTCCAAGCTGAGGGTGACAAAGATAATTCCGATTAGCAGCAAGAGATCGCCAATCGCGAAGATTGATGATTCCAGGAATTCCTGGAGCGCGCCTACATCGCCTTGCAGGCGTGACATTAGTCGCCCGGTTTCGGTCTTGTCCATGAAGGAGAGGGAGACCCTCTGGAGGTGGCCGTACATTGCGCGTCTCAGGTCAAACAGCAGTTCCTGGGCGACCTTACCGACGACGATTTCCATGATGTGGTTCGCGGCATAACTTAGAATCACGATGACCAGGAACACGCCGCAAATGATCTGCAGCAAAGCCAATCCTGCTTCTGGACCCGCCAGCGCGCGATCAATTGCGGCGCGGACGACCAGCGGAATTGCTAGCTGCATCAACGTGAACACGATGATTGCAGCGATACCAATACTGATGCGCCGCCGGTAGGGTGTAAGGAATGTGAGGAACCGACGAACGACCCATTTATCGAACGCACGACCGAATAAGGCTTCGTCCTGGGATATTTGAGACCCCACGACAGCAAACTGCGGCTTCGGCTTAGCGGCTGATTTCGACGTTTCGCTCATTGGGGCGCATCCGACGATAGATTGTCGTCCTCAGACTGAGTGGTTTGTAACTGGTAGAGCGCAGCGTACTGGCCATGCAAAGCGATCAGCTCTGTATGACTGCCGCGTTCGAGAATTCGGCCTTCTTCCAGGAACAGTATCTCGTTGGCATGCATTAGTGATGTTAGTCGATGAGCGATAATGATCGTTGTGCGGTCGGCGACTGTTTCCTGAATGGCATGGCGGATGCGTTGCTCTGTGGCGGCGTCAACTGCGGCGGTTGAATCGTCAAACACTAGCACTTGGCTCTCCGGCAGAATGCTGCGTGCGATAGCGAGCCGTTGCCGCTGACCGCCCGACAAAGAAACCCCGCGTTCACCGACTAGGGTGCCATAGCCTTCTGGCAGTCCCTTTATGTATTCGTTTAATTGGGACGCGTTTGCGGAGCGTTCGATGCTCACGCGGTCTGTCGACGGCGCGCCGTAGGCAATATTATGTTCCAGGCTTGAGGTGAACAGGAACGGCTGTTGCTGCACGATGGCGACTGCCGACCGCAGGGATGCAAGCGTGACATCTCTGATATCCTGGCCATCAATCGAAATACGCCCACTGCTGACGTCGTAGTAGCGTCCAAGCAAGCTCGCGATCGTGCTTTTCCCGCTACCCGGCGGCCCGACTATGCCGGTCACTTGCCCTGGGCGCGCTTCGAAGCTGATCCGAGATAGTGCTGAATGGTCCTCGCCTTGGCTAGGATAGCCGAACGAAACATCTTCGAATTTGATAATGCCGTTTGTTATCGTCAGCGGTTTCGCGGCAGGTGCATTGGCGATGGAGGGTTCGAGATCAAGTACTGCGAACAGCCGCCCGCCACAGGTTGAGGCTCGCGCGATGGAATTGATCATCCAGCCGATTTGCCGAACGGGCATTTGCAAGATCAACATAAACGCCAGGAATTCGGTTAGTTGGCCGAGCGTAATCGTTCCAGCCAAAACCTTTTGGCCGCCGATCCACAGGACCAGCCCCATCACCAGGAAATAGACGAACGTCATTTGGGTGGTGCTGCCGACAAACAAGCCAATACGACGTGCTGAGATTTTACGCGCCCGTTCGGTGATCACTTCAAAGCGCGCCATCTCGAATGCTTCAGCGGCGAAGGCACGGACAACGCGGATGCCCGCTAAGTTCTCTTCCATCGCGCGTGTCAGGAGAGACATTTCCTCCTGCAGCTTTAGCCAGGCCTCCCGCAATCGAAGGCGTGCAATTGATGCGCGAATGCCAATGATAGGCACCATCGCCAATGCAATAGCGGCTAAGGCTGGGTCGATATCAACCAGGATGATCGCTCCGCCGCCAATCAAAATACTGAGCAAGATCATGCGCAAGACGCCGGTGCTGACCCAAAGCCGAACACCTTCTACATCCAGCATGCCCCGAGTCATGAGATCACCGCTATGCACACGGTCTCGCCATGAAAAGCTGAGACTTTGCAGCTTCTGATAATACGCGAGGCGGAGTTCATAACCGATGATCTGGCCGACAGCTTCACCCTGATAATTCTGCATCATTGTCGCGAGGCCGCGCAGCACGCTGGCGAAAAGCAGCAGCATCGCAGTCTTGAACAACGCTGCTTCGGCCAGGTTTTGATCGATAACGTTCGCAGCGGTTCCGGTTAGCAATCCTTGTGCTTGATCAACTGCGCGGCCGAGCAATTGAGGCACGAACAGCTGAAATACAGCGGCGGCGATAGTTGCGATAACGGCCACAGCCATGCGTAGGCGATGCCGAAAAGCCATCTTCGTAATCCACGCCAGGACCGAAGTATTCAGGCGAGATTGCCCTGCGTTCTTGCCAGAATCGGCACTGCTATTGAACCGTTTGGTGGCTTGCATTGGTTTCAATCACATCGGCAAATCCAGGGCGATGGGCAGGTTTGCTAATTGGATTCTGAGCCTTATTAAGGGGCAATCATCCTACTGGATTTAGTGCAATGATTGGAAGGCGTGGTCAGGCCAGCCTGACTTGAGGTGATTGTTGGACGCCAATTTGTTCTTAGGATATTGATAAAGGAAGTTCAGATGGGGTCTGATGAATGCTTACACCCGTAACGGAGTGATTTAACGCTATGAAGAACAGCACGTCGGCCCTTAACGGGGAATTTGGCCTGATCATCCAAGACGTATCGCGCAGCGATCTAAAGGATCAGGGTTTTCAAAGTGAAGCCTATGATCTTTGGACGCAGCACGGCGGACTCTTGGCTGTTCGTGGGGATGATCTTGATCACCTCGCACCTGAAGAATTGGTCGCTTGGTCAAACGTCTTTGGCGATGTCGAATATACGGCGCAGATAGCCAGAGAAGACAAAATGGTCAAAGGCTTTCCGATTCTGCGGATTGGGAACATCAAGAATGATGCGGGCAAACCAGCGGCGCAGTTGGCGATTGTCCCACAGCTGCAGAATGACAGCGACGTTCGCTACAACCCCGAAACCCGTAGGCCCGTTTGGCACACAGATTCTACGTTTCGCAAACATCCACCCATCGGTTCCGTCTTCCATTGCAGGCAAGCGCCCACTTCGGGTGGCGAAACGTTGTTTGCAGACACACGGACAGCCTATGCGCGCCTAGACGATGAAACCAAAGCAAAGTTGGCGCATCTGGAAGCAGTCTGTTCAGTGGCGCATCACGACAAGAAGATCAGCCTGTATTCGCCTGCATACCCGGTGCTGACGCCGGAACAGCGTGCGGCGAACCCGCCAAACCGGGTGCCAATCGTGCTGGAACATCCTGTCAGTGGCATCCCAGCGCTGTATGGCCTCAACAGTTCAACATGCGCCATTCTGCCAAAAGATCAGCAGATTTCGCCAGACGTTCTGGACGTGTGTGATCTGGAAGGTGTTGAAGATGATAGCGTGGAGATATGGCGGGATATGCTGCCATACGTGACGGGGCCAGACTTCACCGTGAAATGGCAATGGCAACCTGGCGATATTGTTGTATGGGATAATCGATGCACGATCCATGCGGCGACGGGCTATGATTACGAGGCCTCATCCCGTGAAATGTGGCGGCTGACGCTGCTGGATAAGGTATCATCTGTCGCTGCAGAGTGACCGCGACGCAGCGCTGAATTTCGAACGCAATTAGAAAGCTGATGAATGCTTGAGGATGAGGCTCGCGCTATCCACGATCGCCTTTTTACGATTGACACCCATATCGACACCGGAGTTGGGTTCGCAACGCCAGCACTTGATCCTGGCGGGTTCACGCGCGCGCAAGTTGACTTGCCGAGCATGCGCGCCGGCGGCTTAGATGCCGGGTTCTTCATTGTCTACACAGGGCAGGGGCCGCTCAATGAAGCTAGTTACGCTGAGGCCCGCCAAGCAGCTGAAGGCAAATATCGCGGTATCGAGCGGATGTTACGTGGATACCCTGAGCGCATCGGAATGGCCCGCACTGCCGAAGATGTAAGGGCAGTTGCAGCGTCTGGACGGCTGGTTGGTCTCATCGGGATGGAGAACGCGTATCCGCTTGGCGAGAGCGTTGAGGACATACAAATGTGGGCTGACCGCGGCGTGCGCTACATCTCGTTCACGCATTTTGGCCATAACCAATTTGGGGCCAGCAGCAATCCCAGCACAGCCAATGGTGACCAAAACCATGACACAGGCCTTACTGAGCTTGGATGCGCATTGGTCCGGGCTTGCAATGATGCCGGGGTGATGATTGACCTAAGCCATGTGGGGCGGCGCACAGGGCTTGAAGTATTGGAGTTGTCCCGTGCGCCCGTGATCGCTTCTCATTCTGGTGCCAGGGCGGTTTATGATAATCCGCGCAATCTGGACGATGCGCAGCTTCAGGCGATTGCTGGTGCTGGCGGTGTGGCGCAGATGGTAGCCTTCCGCTCCTATGTCGGTGATGTCGATCCAGCGGCAGGTAAGGCGTTGATGGCGCTCCGCACGCGCTTAGGTCTGAACTCTGGGGCAGCGTTCCAAATGGCATCACCAAGTTTGCTGGATGAGTACGCTGTTGAGCGAACGCAAATCCGGGCTGCTCATCCTGACGTAACGCTGGCGCAGTTCGTTGACCATGTAGACCATTCGGTTAAGATGGTGGGAATCGATCACGTTGGTTTAGCTGGCGACTTCGATGGCGGTGGCGGCGTCCAAGGCTGGGACGGCGCGGACGAAACATTCAATGTGACCCGTGAACTGCTCACCCGAGGTTACGAAGAAGCAGATTTAGCCAAGCTATGGGGCGAAAATATCCTCCGCGTAATGGATACGATTCAATCAATGGCAGGATAGGAGCAGGATCGTTGGTTTTAGCTTTGCCAGCAACCTAACTTTTCTGGACCACTAATCGCCTCAGTGAACCTGCTACGGCCTAGACCGTTCGCTGATTCTCCCAAGGCATTCAGGCCTTAGCGTCCTTCGAATTTGGGCGTGCGTTTCTCGACGAATGCGCGTGCAGCTTCTTTGTGATCTTGGGTGCTCTGTGATCGCAGCATGCGTTCGGCTTCCCGGTCGATAGCGGTCCTATGATTGATCTCGAGTGCTTCTTCCAAGTTATCCTTGATGTAGCCGTAAGCAATGCGAGGCCCATTTGCCAGCGGCGCAATCAATTCCAGCGTCGTCTCCATAAGCTTATCAGCGGGCACGACCCGGTTGACGAGGCCAATGGCGAGGGCGCGGTCCGCCGTCACACGTTCACTGGTCAGCATCAGTTCGCGTGCACGACCGGGACCGACGACGCGTGTTAGCAGCCACGCTGCACCATAATCACCCGGCAAACCGACGCGGGCATAACCCGTTGTCATAAATGCACCGTCTGCGGCAACGCGCATATCGCAGGAAAGTGCTAGCGCTAGGCCAGCACCGGCGGCTGGCCCCGGGATCGCAGCAACACTTGGGATTCTGAGTGACCGGAGCACACCTGCCGTTTCGTGGTGGCGGGCGCGCATTTCTGCGAACTTTTCCTCTGCAGTTTGCTCACCGTCCTTGCGAACCGCCATGCGCTTAACGTCACCGCCGGATGAAAATGCGCTGCCTGCACCGGTAACAACAAGCCCGCCGACATCGCGATGGTCGCCATATTCGGCAAGCACCTTGCGGAGCGCCCACATCAGGTCTGGCGACAGAGCATTGCGGGCCGCAGGCCGGTTTAGCGTAACGGTCAACACACGATCAGTCAGATCGCATAAGAGTTTTTCGGAGCCAGTATCGATATTCACCGGTTCAATTCCTTTGCTTATCAAGTTCAAATTCCATCTTAAGCCAATCCATCGACGAGAGGCAGTCGGATGCAGCCTGCTATCGAGACGCTGCCAGCAGAGCCTGCAGCTCTGCGAGATCCTCGACTTGGACTGTTGGCGGGTGGTCGGCTGCACCGTCGGTAGGGTTGCCAGTTTCAACCAAGGCTGAAGGCATGCCCATCGCACGCGCACCTTGGATATCGGTTTCGGGTGTGTCACCGATCATCAATGTCGTTTCGGCGGATGTGCCCAACAGATCCAGCGCCATCTGGAAGATAAACGCGTTCGGTTTGCTAACATATGCCGCTGGCTTACCGCCGGATGCTTCCAAGAAGGCCTGAACCGCACCTGCTTCTGGCGCATAGCCATTGGGGGTGGGATGGGTTTGATCCGG
This sequence comes from Alphaproteobacteria bacterium, assembly GCA_965660545.1. Lineage (GTDB taxonomy): Bacteria > Pseudomonadota > Alphaproteobacteria > Bin95 > Bin95 > VMCJ01. The sequence continues at coordinate 98,767 of CBFIAF010000010.1, forward strand.
GTTGCTGATGATGAAATTGGCACCGTTTCGCAGCAGCCGTGTTGCTTGCGATAAGTCCCCAACAGTCATGTCATACGTGATGCCTGCGACGACGAAATCGGCTTCGTCACCAACCTCCAAGCATCCGGCTGCTTGTAGTTCAGCTTTCATGGCTGCGGGACCAAGCGTGTGAATGCGAGCACCAGGGGTTCGGTTTGCTAGCCAGCGCGCCGTAGCCATGCCCGCAGTGATGATCTGGTTTTCTGGAATGTCGTACCCAAGCTTTGCAAGCTTCGCGGCGTAGTCCGCCGCTGATCGGCCCGCATTATTGGTAACAGCAGCGATATCGAGACCTTGCGCGTTGGCCCATGCAACAAATTCAGGTGCGTTTGGGATTGTATCGGCATCCCGGTAGAGCACACCGTCCAGGTCAAAAACCAACGCCTTGATGCCTGTTAACGTTGCGTTCTCGCGCCATGCCCGCTTGAGGTGCCGAAGCGGCGGTAAAGGTGCCGGCCAGCATTCCTCAGGCTTGCGCAAAGGCAAAGTCATTTCAACCGGATCACGGCCAAATGTCTGCCAACGCAGCTGGGACCCATCCAATTCCATAGTCGCCCAGGCGCCAGAAGCCTCGCCATTCGTTGTGAAGCTTTCTGAAAGGGACTGGATTGTCACGTAGGAGATCGCATTGACGCGATGCAAGGAATTCCAATGCACGTGCCCGGAAACACACAGGACAACATGGCCGTGACCCTCAATGATCGCCCGGGCGTCGGCAGCGTTCGGGTAGCCCGCATGGGCCGCGTTATTCTGGAACCAATAGTTCCCAACCATAGAGCCTTCGCTCAATGGCACATGGGTAAAAATTATCGTGGGCGCATCGCTTTTCAGCAGCTCTGCGTCCAGCCAATCCAAGTCCGAGCGACGGATAGTGAAGGGGTTGGGGTAGGGAATGAAGGCGTCCGCCTGCCAGAAAACCAAGCGCCAGCCATTCAGCATCACAGCGCGACTGCCGGCTTCTTGCTGCAAGGTTTCTGCGTTTGCTGCTTCGCCCAGAAAAGCGACGTCGTGGTTCCCATTTAAGTGAATATGGGGCGTGTTCAGGTTGACGAAACGGGAAGCGACGTCTTGTTCCAGAACCTCGTCGGTGGCTTTGTCGATATCGGAGATGCGGTCGCCCAATTCCACAATCATGTCCGCACCCCAATTTCCTGCGAAGGCCAGGAAATCTTCCAGCAAGCCGAGGGCTGCAGACCCACGTTTGGTGAGCTTGTCCTCTCCGTGGTGGATGTCGGAGACGAGGGCGAGGCGAAGTGGGTCTGGCATACAAGGGGTCCAGTGGCGGATTGAAGGGTGGCGATAGCTTAGAGTATTGAGCGCGCCCATCGGCGCCAAGGCCAATGCGCTTGTTGCGACGGCTTACCTGAACCAGACTCTGCGCGCTAAGAGACCTAAAATTGGGTGGACTTCATGCAGAACGGATGGCCTTGCCGAAGCGCCGATTGGGCCAGGGATTTTTGTGAAATTGACTGATCCCGTTGTGCAAGCGCCACATGCGGGAACGGCCAGCGCCAATCCTAGTCCGAACGAGTGAATATGCGTCCTTGATGCGGGCGCAGTGCTCCTCTGGCCATATCTGCCGCGCTTTTTCGATCAGATTGGCTTGGTGGAGGAGGGGAGGGTGAACCCCGACGCTAGAGGCCAAGGCGTCATGCTCATCCATTATCTGGTCACGGGAAGCGCAGAAGCAGAGGAGCTGCAGCTTACTCTGCCTAATATCTTGTGTGGTGTACCGCTAGAAACAGTCGTACCGCTGCATATTATTCTGAGTGAGCAGCAACGTTCCGTCTCGGAAGATTTACTCAATGCAGATTGCAAAAATTGGCCGCCTCTAAACAACAGCTCAATCGCGTCACTTCGGGAGCCTTTGTGCAGCGAAGAGGCAGGCTAACTGAGATCGAGCCGAACATATACACGCTAGATGTGTCACCAGGGCCGTATGATATGCTTCTGGATCAACTGCCCTGGCAGATCAACATGATAGCGTTGGGCTTTATGCCCGCCCCAGTGACTGTCCATTAGGGCGGGCCTTGATTGCCTATTTGATCGAAATTAAGTCGACCTCAAAGATAAGCGTAGCACCGCCTGGAATGACACCACCGGCACCGCGTTCGCCGTAAGCGAGGTCAGACGGGATCACGAACTCGTAACGTGCGCCTTCTTTCATCAACTGAACGCCTTCGGTCCAGCCTGCAATAACGCCATTCAGTGGGAATTCAATCGTTTGGCCACGGTCGAAAGAGCTGTCGAACTGCGTGCCGTCGATCAGCGTGCCTTTGTAGTGAACCTCTACGGTGTCGCTTGCCACGGGCATTTCACCCGTGCCTTCGCGCAAGACGCGATACTGCAATCCGCTCTCAGTGACGGTGACGCCTTCTTTGCTGGCATTCTCTTTCAAATAGTCCATATGCGCCTCCGCCTTTGCAGGGAGCGAGCTGCCAAGCCCACCGATTAATGCGAGACTTGCGAGTAGTTTACCGATACGCATGGGGAAGCTCCTCTGCTGAAGTCTGCTGATTGTACTATGCCCGAAGGCGGTGTGATAATCCAATAAAATTCTGGTTAAGGATGCTTTACGCAGAAAGGCATCATGGCCTCTCAATGCTCTGGCACGAGAACAACTTTGCCTATCACTTTGCCGCTCTCGATGCGCCGCAATCCCTGTGCAAAATCAGCTAGAGGCAGTTCGCAATCGATGACCGGCTGCACTTTGCCTTCTTCAAAAAGCGTGAACATTTCATCAAACATATCCCGCACCCGGGCACGCAGCGCGGGCGAAGCTTGGGTCTTGCCCCAGGCCATGTAGAAGCCCCAATACAAGCCAATGATGCTGATGTTTTTGACCAGAATAAGATTTGCCGGGATCTGCGGTATCCGGCCAGACGCGTAGCCAATCGTCAAAACTCGGGCCAGTGGTGCTACGCACCGCAATGATTGATCGAACATATCGCCGCCAACGGGATCGAAAACGAGATCAACGCCGCGGCCTTCGGTCAGTCTAAGCACTTCGTCCTTGAACGTTTGGTCGCGATAGTTGATGGTATGCGCTGCGCCATGGGCTAGCGCGGCAGCGGCTTTTTCTGCACTGCCACCAGTCGCAATGACCCGTGCGCCAAGCGCTGCACCAACTTCAACCGCGGCGAGGCCGCTGGCACCTGCACCGCCGTGGACGAGCAAGGTTTCACCCGGCTCAATCTGCGCCCGCCATTGGAGGCCGCAGTAGGCTGTCGCATAGATGGTCGGAAAGTGCGTTGCTTTTGTAAATGGCAGGCTGTCTGGAATTCGAAAGACATTGTTGCCCTCGACAATGGCCTCCTCCGCGAAGCCGCCTGATGGCAGGCCAGCACAAACCCGGTCGCCGACGCGCAAGTTTCCGCCAGCCTCCGGTCCCAATTCTGTCACGACGCCGGCGATTTCTGTGCCTGGTGTGAACGGGGGAATGGCTTTGTTCTGGTGTTCGCCCTTGATCACCAGAAGATTGGCGAAGCTGATGCCTGCTGCATGGATCGCTATCCGCACGCCAGACGGTGTCATCGCAGGAGGCGATGTGGTTTCAAATTTCAACGAGTTGATGCCGCCGAAATCATGGCCAATGACAGCGCGCATCAGGTGTTGGCCTTTCCGCCATGTCGTCCATCGCCCGCTGCAAAGCGTTCAGCACCCGGTTGCGCTTCCTCACGTCGCGCTTCGGCAGCGAGTTCTAGCTCCTGCTGGAACGCATCGGGCAGCGACAGATCCCATTGCTTGATTGTAGAAAGCCGGTCTGACCGCATTGCGATTTGTGGGAATGCAGCGATCTCATGCGCAAGTTCAATAGCTTTCGCTAATGCTTGGCCCGGTGGAACAAGTCGGTCTGCCAAGCCGATCGCTAGGGCCTCCGTTCCGGAAACCTTACGTGCGGTCAAAAGCATATCCATTGCGCGCCCAGCGCCTATCAAGCGTGGCAAGCGCGCGGTCGTGCCGTCACTCATCGGCACGCCCCATCGCCTTGACAGGACGGCGAATGTCGCTGTTTCTTCCGCAACACGCAGGTCACACCGCAGGGCAACGCCAAGTCCGCCAGCGCAGGCAAACCCAGCGACGGCGGCGATGATGGGCTTGGACAGCGTATCGTGACACGGCCCATCAGGGTCCCCTGCCCAGGCACGGTAATCCTGGCCATTGGCAAGCGCCTTTAGGTCAGCACCGGCACAGAAGAAGCCGCCAGCGCCCGTTAGCACGCAGCACCGCAGGGCATCATCTTGAACGAAAGCTCTGAGCCCGCGGGTTAGCGCATCCGCCGTCTCATTATCCAGTGCATTGCGAACCTCTGGCCGGTTTATCGTAATAATGGCGACAGGCCCATCCTGCTCATACAACAATTTTGATGTGCCAGTTTCGAAAGACATCACTCACCCTTTGGCAAAAAAATGCGCGATTCATGTGTTTGTGTCGCGAACGGCCTTCAATGACTGCTTCGCAGCAGTCGGCCGGGCAAGGCACCTGTCGCTTTGCCGTCACGCCATGTCGGAATACCCGCCACAAGCGTTGCGTCGAAGCCCGTGCAGTATTGTAGGATCCGCTTTCCGCCTGCCGGTAAATCATAGTGGACCTCGGGCGCATTCAGCTGCAACGTGTCATAATCCACGACATTGATATCAGCTCGCATGCCGGGCGCGATGCTGCCGCGATCTTGCAGCCCGATGGCCTGGGCATTTGCGAATGTTAGTCGCCGCACCATCTCTTCAAGCCCATGTTTTGGGCCACGATCCCGGTCACGGGTCCAGTATGTCAGCGTGTGTGCCATGTCGGTTGCATCACACATGATGCCAACATGCGCGCCGCCATCACCTAGGCCAATCAATGTGTTCGGATGGCCGAGCATTTCATGGACAGCGTCCATGCCGCCGTCCGCATAGTTCGTCATTGGATGATAGAGAATGGCGCGACCATTGTTTTCAAGCATGAGATCATATGCGATTTCCGCAGGGTCTATGCCTCGCCGCCGCGCTTCAGCCCCGATGCTCGTGCTTGGATCTGGTTCGTATTTTGGCGGGTCGCCGAATGGATAAATCCAGTCCCAATCGCGTAGTCGCTTTATCTGCGCAGAATTGCCTGCTGGCTCAGCGATCAAGCGTGCGCGGAATGAAGGATCCTGAAGGATGGATACGCGGTCATCAATCGTTAGGGGTGCCAATTCCTGCCAACTTGGGCAACCAAGAAACGGGTTCTCTGAAAGCTCAAAGCCGAGCAGGGTGCTTGTCGGCCGGCCGCGAACTTGGCCCGTAATTTGAATGCCATCGGCGTTTGCTGTTGCAATCCTGGCGAGGAGGTCTTGCCATTGCTCAGGATAGGCGTGCGTTTGCAAAAGTGTAAGGGTGAGCGGCCTTCCAGACCCTTTGGCCAAGCGGGTGAGCAGGCCAAATTCTTGGTCGATTGCAGCTCCATAGTCACCAACGACTTGGAGCCAGCCACGGCCCACGTCGGCTACCGAATCAGCGATTTCAGCAAGTTCTGCTTCTGCGGCACCGTATGAGGGAATTGGCTCGCCCTCTGCTGTTTTATGTTGCAGCAGCCGTGAGGTCGAGAACCCGAAAGCGCCCGCGCGAATGCCCTCAGCAGTCAGTTGCGCCATTGCCTTGCGATCCGCCGCCGTTGCTTCTTCGCGTTCAGCGCCGCGCTTGCCCATGACGAACACACGGAGTGCGGCATGGGGGACCTGAGTGGCGACATCTACGTCAAACTGTCGTGTAGACAGCATATCGAGATAGTCGGGGAAACTGGCCCATGTCCAAGGCAATCCTTCCCGCATGACGACTTCGGGTATGTCCTCCACGCCCTCCATCACTGAAATCAGCATGTCGTGGTCTTCTGGCCGCACGGGTGCGAACCCAACGCCGCAATTGCCCATCAGCACGGTGGTGACGCCATTGCATGAAGAGGGGGTGATCTGGTTGGCCCATGTCACTTGCGCATCGTAGTGCGTGTGTACGTCAACAAAGCCGGGCATGATCAGCCGACCGCTCGCGTCGACCTCATCGATGCCGCTTTCCGGGATTGTACCGACCGCAGAAATGCAGCCATTTAAAATGGCAACGTCTGCGGCAAACATTGGCCCTCCTGAGCCATCGACCACAGTGCCGCCGCGAATGACCAGATCTGGTTTGTCGCTCATTGTGTACTGATCCCCAATCGCTCTGTTGCTGGGAGACTGATAAACCTACTCCGCCGCTGCCGCCCCGTCGTCACGGACGCGGCCCAGGGGGTCCTGAAAACGCTCCATCATTACAACGTCGAGGGATTTCTTAGACGCGGCAAGCCAGCTTCCAGGCCGGGTGCAGAACGCTTCGGCCTGATAGGGAGCATCTGGTTCAACACCATCGGCAAGGGCTTGTGCGCCTTGCAGCAAGAGCGTTCTGAACCGCACTACGGCGGCATCCGTGCCGGTTAACGTTTCGCGGGTGCGGTCAACGATGGGGCCTTGGCTGTGTTGGATCATTGAATCCTGTTCAGCCAACCCTTTGACGCCAGTGAATGTGCGATGCTTCTGCTCGTCTCGGTCGATCATGAAGTCATTGGACGCGTTGCGGACAGGCATGTAGTTCTCGTCGCGCTCGCAGACTAGGCCCCAACCTGCATCTAGCTTTGCCCGCTCTTCGTCGCCAAGGGGGCGCTCTGGGTTCCAGGAATACGCATAAGCCCAACATGCGATGTCTGATATCGGGACGATGGTGAAGCCGTGATAGGTTTCGCCGGGCATTGTCGATGGGCCAGTGCCGTGTGCTGGGAACATATATTGGGTCATGCGCCAGTACTTTTTACCGTCGGCTGAGCGGGCACCAGCGACGACAAAGCCGCATTCATGCTCCAGCACTTCAAATTGTGGCATTGGGTCGTCGCGCATCCAGCGCAGGCGCTTTTCATCCGCCGTGCTGTGCGGGTGGTAGACCGATGGCTCACTGGGTGCTGGCATATGCAGGAAACTGAAATGGGCTGTGTCTAAGTCCCCTTCGATGATCTGTGCCCAGTTGCAGTCGAAGCGTTGCTTGGTGACGAAGCGGTGGCTTTCAGGCACGCACCCGAATTCTAACTTGGGCGCGTCTGGCAAGGCACCGCCGGGCAGGGACTTAGCTGCCGGGCCCATATAGATCCAAATGATGTCCCCAAATTCCTGCGTCGGGTACGCCTTCGTTCTAACCGTTTTATGCAGATTGCTGTCTGCTGGCACGTTGGGTAGATCAAGCGCTTTGCCGTGGCGGTCGAATTTCCAGCCGTGATAGACGCATCGCAGGCCGCATTCTTCGTTCCGACCAAAGAAAAGATTGGCACCACGGTGCGGGCAATGGGCGTCAAGCACCCCAACATGGCCATCACTATCCCGGAAGGCAACGAGTTCTTCGCCCAGAACATTGATCCGTATGGGCGGCCCGTCCGCTTCGGGCAGTTCTTCCGCCAAGGCGACCGGCTGCCAAAACCGCCGGAAATAAGCGCCCATTGGCGTATCGGCGTCGGTCTGAGTCAGCATTTTATTCTGTTCGCGCGAAAGCATGGGGCTTCTTCTTTATCTGGTCATCATATGTAGTGCTGCCAGGGTGGGGCAGATCGCTCGCGGTCGCAATATCCTATGACTTTGGAAGTGCCTGAGATTACACGGCGACCATGAACTTACCGAAGAATGTCGAGATGTCGTCAAAGGCATCCAGGGGCAGGACCTCTGCCACAAACTGGTCTGGGCGCACGATCACCAACGCGCTTTTTGCCCGGTCAATTTGGCGTTGATCAAAAATGTCAGGGCCATGTTTTAGATCAGCACAGAAAGCCTTTTCGTAGTCGATCAGCCCGTATTTGCCTTTGGTCGGCTTAAGGAGCGGCGGTAATGCCTCAACATTCATGTCCTGATGTGAAGCTTGGAACACGACACGCAGGTCTAGGACGCTGTCGATATCGGCACCCTTTGGTGTGAATCTTTGGATTGGGCTTTGGGCGTTGTTGGATAGGAAATCAGAGAGGGCGGCGATGCTCCCGCCAGCTTGACCAGCGTCATTTGCTGCGGCGAATGCAATCAATCGCCAACGGCCATCAGCCTTAAGTGCATGCCCAAGCTGCATAGGCTTCGCATCAGCCAGGCGAATTACCGGCGCTGAATGAAAGCGCATGCCGGTTCTTAGCCCTGCAGCCAGCGCTTGATGTATGCCTGTGCTAGTGATCAGAGACGGGTCATATCGTGTTTCGACGCCAGCCGTATAGCGGCCATGTTTCTTGAAATACTGCTGGAACTGGGCAGCCTCGTCGGCGTCTTTTGGTTTGGCGCTGAACAGTCGCGCCATATCCTTATCAAATTCAATTAATTCAATGGCCTTAGATCGCCTTTCCTCAGAGTATGTATCAAGCAAGAACGGCGCTGCCTGGCCGCGCAACACTGCCGCTAATTTCCAGCCGAGATTAAACGTATCCGCCATGGACACATTCATGCCTTGGCCAGCCTTCGGACTATGGGTGTGGCAAGCGTCGCCTGCGATGAAAATCCGCGGGGTTTGAACACTACGGTTCTCTTCGGCAACATTGTCGAATGCATCACAGACGCGCTGGCCAATTTCATATGCAGACCACCACGCCACTTGCTTCACATCCAAGGTGTAGGGAGCAAGGATTGCGCGGGCTTTTTCAATCAACATCTCGCAAGAAACATTGCTGTCTGCAGCGCGTTCATCGCCGTGCAGTTCATCCAGTTCGATATACATCCGCACCATGTACCCGCCTTCACGCGGAATGATCAGGATGCTGCCGTGGTCAGCTGATTGAATGGCGGCCTTCAGCCGGATATCTGGGAAGTCCGTGACGGCCAGCACATCCATCACCCCCCAAAGCTGCCGGGCAGCTTCACCTTTAAGCTCATACCCCATGGCGTTTCTGACAGCACTTCGCGCACCATCGCACCCAACGACAAACTTCGCACGGATAGTTTCCGTACTTCCTTCGCCGTCAAGGCATTTAAAGATGCCAGTGACGGGAAAAACTAAATCATCCGTAAGCGTTAGCGATACCAGTTCACGGCTGTAATCCGGCTGCAAGCGATTTGGTGAATTCCGCATGACTTCAAGATAGAAGTCATGCACGCGCGCTTGGTTGAGAATGACATGGGGCATCTCAGATAGATCATCTTCAACATCCTGAATGCGGTCCGCACGGGTTAAGCCAGTGCGATTCGCATCTGGTCGCCAGAACGCGACTTCGCTGACCCAGTAACTCTCTTTCAAGACTTTCTCAGCGAACTCAAACGCCTCGAACATTTCGACGGAACGGCAGGCGACGCCGTCTGCTTGCCCAACCTCTAAAGGCCCTGGCTTGCGGTCGACGATCCGCGTACTGATTTCAGGAAATGCCGACAATTGCGCTGCAAGCGTCAATCCTGCCGGACCGCAGCCAACGATCAGCACATCTACAGCGTCGGAATGGGCAGGGCCGCCTTCATGGCGCTCTGCAACAGAAGGATCACCGTTATGGTATCCGTTCAGATGATACTGCATTCAGGCCTGCCTCAATTCCGATATGTGCTTGTGATTTGATAGACGCTTAGTTCGGGCCAAACAGCGAAACATCATCCCCAGGCTTCCAGGCAGGATATTTGGTCATCACGGAGAGGAATAAAATGCTCTCCAGGTGACTGCTCAACCAGCTCTGTAACAAAGGGTACGGTGTTTCATCGAACCAAGCTTTGTCGACAAAGGCGAACTGGCGGATGAACGGGAATACTGCGATATCAGCGAATGTTATGCGTGTACCAAATAGTGCCTTACCCCCATGGGCAGCCAGCCTGCCTTCCAGCATCGCTAGGAATTCCGCCCCTTTGGCCCGGTAGAAGCTTTGGGGATGTTCGGTGTGGTTCACATGATACTTGTAACGGTCGAGCGCGTCTTTGAATTCACCGTCGAGCTGAGTCAGCAGTGATGCAGACTGATCAAGCAAGTCCAGCCAATTGTCAGGGTCATTGACGTTAAGCGCCCAACGCATGACATCCAGGCTTTCCTCTAAGACCGTGCCGTCAGTCAATTGTAGAACTGGCACTGTTCCTTTCGGCG
>CBFIAF010000010.1:108960-116514 GCA_965660545.1 Alphaproteobacteria bacterium
AAACATTGCTCATAGGACCCGGGTGCCAGGTTTTCATCAACGGCGACGCGGTCATCAAATACGAAACATTCACCGTGCCAAAGGCTTTTGCCCTTTTCCACGGTCTCAAGATATTTGAGGATACCGCCATCCAGGTGATAGACCTCCTCGAAGCCTTGCTTCATCAGGTAGTTCGTAGCCTTTTCGCAGCGAATACCGCCGGTGCAGAACATCGCAATCTTGCGGTGTTTTTGTGGGTCAAGCGTTGTATCAACGAACTTTGGAAACTCCCGAAACGTCTTCGTATTGGGCGATATAGCATTCTCAAACGTGCCGATGCCGCACTCATAAGCATTGCGAGTGTCAATTGTCAGCACCTCGGGGTCCTGCAGGAGTTCATTCCAGCGTTTTGCGTCTACCCGTTCACCGCAGAGCTCACCGGGGTCAGTGTCTGGCACGCCCATGGTGACAATCTCCCGCTTGAGGCGGACTTTCATTCGCCGGAACGGGAGGATGTCGGTGCAGGACTTTTTGTATTGGAGTGCAGTGAACCGCGTATCCGCTTGGAGATAAGACAGCAGATTATCGATGCCCTGGCGAGGCCCCGCAATGGTTCCGTTTAGGCCTTCTCGTGCCAGTAATATCGTGCCCATCAGGCCATTCGCGATGCAGAGATTAAGCAGCGGCGGCTTCATGTCCTCGAAATCATCGAGGCCAACGAAATGATACATCGCGACCACGACATAGCGCGTTTCTGATTGACTACTCATTCTGCAAATATCTCTAACCAGCGATGTCCCACGTTATGGACTTTCATACCAGCAGTTTGTGGCTTGGATTTGCCTTATTCGCAACCAGACTTCGTTTGATGCGCATGTTTACCCCAATCAGCTAGCGTCCAGTAAATTCATTTATAGAGGCATATGGGTGATCCATGCGTTACCCTATCAACAGAATCACGCTTCGGGGATGAGAAACGATGAACGCCACGCGTATTGAGAATGCGGCGGACCGCAAAGACCGACCGGCAGGTGCAAAGTGGGCGTCATCATGGACTGCGGCAATGCAGGGACCGGCGCCAGCGGGCGTGCCAGCGGCTTTGCCAGACCAGTCGTTTGCCTTGCCCGGATACAGTGCCCGTAATCAGACCTTCCGTATGGTGATCCGACCAGATCTATGGGGCCGGATGGTTCGGCTCCGCTTCTCTAATGCCTATGGTGACCGTCCGATTAAGCTTGGCGCGGTTCGCGTGGCCTTGCATGCCGGTTCTGGGGCTCTCGTTCCAGGTACGGCGGCGCGCGCAAAGTTTGCGGCCGCAAACAATATTTCTATTCCATGCGGCAGCGAAATATTGAGCGACCCGATTGAGTTGCCATTCGTTGACGGCCCGTCTGATGCGGCATTGATTGGGCGCAAGCTGGCAGTCAGTTTCCATGTTGAGGGCGAAACGGGTCCATTGACGTGGCATGCAAAGGCCATGACCACCTCCTATATTTCGCCCCCAGATAGTGGCGTGCTGAGTGAGGATGAGTCTGATGCCGCATTCCCTTACACAACGACCGCTTGGCATTTCCTGGACGGGCTCGATGTAGCCGCGCCGAATGACGCCACCGTCGTCGCCGCACTTGGTGATTCCATAACGGATGGGACGTTCGCAACGCTCAATGGCGATGACCGTTGGAGCGACCGCCTTTCTCGTCGCTTACATGCAGCCTATGGTGACCAAATTTCGGTGGTGAATGTCGGTATCGGTGGCAATCAGGTGGTCGGGCCGGCAACATATCCACCGCCCTTTAACGGCGGGCCAAGCGCGCTTGGTCGGCTTGAACGCGATATTCTGAGCCGGGCTGGAATCACCCATGTGATCTGGGTGGAGGGCGTCAATGATTTCGGCCAGGCCTTTGCTCCCGCTGCAACACCGTCTGCAACTGCTCAGGCGGTCATCGAAGGCCTGCGCACGGGTGTTAAACGCATGCAGGAAGCAGGGATCAAGGTCATTGTCGGTACACTACCGCCGAGTTTGAACGCGACCCGCGAAGTCTATGGCGCGCCGGAGACCGATGCGCGGCGTAGGGAAGTGAATGCCTTTATCCGAACGTCCGGCATCTTCGATGGTATGGTCGATTTTGAGGCAGCGACAATGGACGCAGCCACAGGGGAGTTCAAAGCAGAATTCCAGCCGGACAGCACGCTCGGCGGCCCGCCTGATCGTCTACACCCCAACCGTGCCGGATATCTGGCGATGGGCGATGCTGTTGAATTATCAATGTTAGCGCCGCGCGGCTATGACTGAATTATTTGCGGAAACAGCTTGGTAATATTGAGGAACCCAAATGCCCTGGATCGAAGCCAATGACATAATGCTCCATTACAGGATAGAGGGGCCCGCTGATGCATCGCCGCTTGTCCTAACCCATGAGCTTGGCGGTTCATTAGAGAGTTGGGATCGGGTGATGCCGCATCTTGGCCACCGATGTGTATTGCGTTGGGATTGGCGGGGCGCCGGGCAATCTGAGAAAATTCGTGGCGAGCTTTCGGTGGACGTACTCTGCGCAGATCTAGCTGCACTCATGGACGCGCTTGATTTGTGTGGCCTCGCAGATGTGGCGGGAACCGCACTTGGCGGCGGCGTGGCACTGGCTTTCGCTGCGCGTATGCCCGAGCGCATTCGGAAGTTGGCTGTCTCAAGCCCTGCTGTTGGCGGTGCCAGTGGTATTGAAGCGATGTTGCGCGCCAGGGCTGATCAGGTTGAACAAAAGGTCATGCGTGGCCGGGTTGATACTCGCCTCGATCGTTCTTTCTTGCCGAGACACCGGTTGGATGCATCTGCGTTTCAGGAATACCGCGCCCGCTGGATATCGAACGACCCAAGCAGTTACGCTAGCCACAATTGCATGCTGGCGGGCATTGATGAGCGGGCGAATTTAGCCAAGATTACATGCCCAACGCTGGAGCTTGGCGGGGAGGATGATGCGCTACTCACACCTTAGCGCTATGCAGGAGGTCGCGGAAGCTATCACCGGCGCTGAGTATCAAACTTTGGCATCTGGTCACTTCCTACCGGTAAATACGCCTGACCTCTGGGCAGAAACAGTGTTGCCGTTTCTTGACCGATAGGCCGCTTTAGGAATGTTTCGCCAGGAAGTTCACCACTGCCGCACTTGCAGCTGCAACATGCTCCGGTTCCTTCCAGTGCTCAACCAGAACTGCTTGTGGTACTAGCTCAACGATCTTTCGTGAGATTGCTTCCGGGTGATAAATATCTTTGCCCATAAGGACTAGGAGCGGCACAGGGCACTTGGCGACATGGTCCTCTGTCAGATTGAACAAAAGGTCCTCACTGCCAAACATTGTCTGGCGGAACTGCGTCCAATCTGCGTCTGTGACGGTCGGGTGCGCCGCTTTTAGCTCCGCCGCCCAGCTATCAAATATATCGAAATAGGCTTGCCGATTGCCCTCAAACCCAATCGGCTGAAGCATAACTGCGGACGCAACGCGTTCAGGTGCTGCCTCAATCAGTTCCATAATGAATGATCCGCCTATGCACATGCCGGCAACATGAAACCGTCCGATGCCGAGATGGTCGAGCAGGGCCAGTTGATCATCCCGGTAGTCATGCCAGTTGTCATTACCGCTGATAGGGGCGGTTGATTGGCCAGCATTACGCTGGTCCATGGTGATCACCTGATACCGATGCGCCAATTGCCTAACTGGGTTCCAAGGGGCGTTTTCCCAAAACGGCATGGCCGAGCGCATACCGCCGGCCGCCAGCGCCAACACTGGCAACCCTTCGCCATGGGTTTCGTAATAGATCCGAATGTCGCCGCGTTCAAAGAAAGGAATCGTGAAATCTCCATAGCATTTGCTGCTGGCCGGAATAGAGACGTAGGAACGGTAAGTGTGGTTTGCGCTAACTGTATCGGCAAGTGCTGTCTGAACGCGCTGTCGACGAATAGGTTACTGCCATATACGCTTTCGCTTCGCACAGCTTTAAGCGCTGGCCAGAACCAAAGACGCAGGAGGATACAAATGTCCGAATATGAGCATGTAATTTTCGATATCACCGACGAGATCGCCACGATCACGCTCAATCGGCCTAAGGCTATGAATGCGCTATCTCGGGAGATGGGCCAAGAGCTAAGCGACGCGCTCCGACAATGCACGGACCAAGCTGGTGATGGCGTAAAGGCGATCATTCTGACAGGCGCCGGTGGCGCATTCTGTGCAGGCGGTGATGTGAAGGCCATGGGCGGACGCGATAAGTCAGCCGCACCAAACCGCAATCGCATGCAGTCCAGCCATGATCGAATGATGCAGTTGATGAATATCGAACTGCCCGTTATTGCATTGGTCGATGGTCCGGCTGCTGGAGCGGGTGCCAATATCGCCTTAGCCGCGGACTTCGTGCTGGCAACGCCGCGCGCAATGTTCATGCAAGCTTTTGGCCGCATTGGGCTCGTTCCGGATTGGAGCGGCTTTTTCGTCCTGCCACGGCTTGTTGGCCTTCAGGCGGCGAAGGAGTTGGTTTTCACTGCACGTAAGGTGAAGGCGGAGGAGGCCAAGGAAATGGGCATGGTCTACAAGATCGTTGGCCAGGATACTGCAATGGCTGAGGCCCGCGCCTTGGCAGGCCGGTTCCGGGCGGCTTCTCCGGTGGCACTTGGTATCGCCAAGAACATCCTGAACCAGTCATTCAACCATGATCACAAAACGCTCCTAGAAATGGAAGCAATGGGGCAGGCGATTGCGCAGAACAGCGAGTATCACAAGGCCGCTGTGCAGCGTTTCCGAGACAAAGAGCCTTCAATCTATGACTGGGAGGCGATGGACCGGGCGGAGGCAAATATGAAAACCGCAGCGGAATAACAGGTCTTCCGATGGAGTAAGAGCTATGGCGGAATTAGAAGGCAAGGTCGCTGTCATCACAGGTGGTGCCAGCGGTATCGGTGAGGCCAGCGTGCGCTTGTTTATTAATGAAGGCGCGCGCGTTGTTGTTGCGGATATGCAGCAGGAACGCGGTCAAGCATTGGCTGCGGAATTGGGCGATAGTGCGGTATTCGTTTCCTGCGAAGTCCGCCAGGAAGACCAAGTGAAAGGCGCAATTGACGCTGCGGTTAACACCTGGGGGCGACTCGATTGCGTGTTCAATAATGCTGGATTTGGCGGCGCACTTGGTCGGCTCGAAGATATCCCGGCGGATGAATTTGACATGACCTTTGACGTTTTGGTCAAAGGCGTATTTCTCGGCATGAAGCACGCAATACCTGTGTTGCAGAAGCAAGGTGGGGGATCGATTATCAATACCGGTTCCATCGCTGGCGTGACTGCTGGGCGTGGTCCGCTGGTATATTCAGCTGCAAAAGCCGCTGTAATCCATATGTCGAAAACGGCAGCGATGCCGCTTGGCGAAGACAAGATCCGGGTCAATTGCATTTGCCCCGGCTATATCGCAACACCACTTTCTGCCAACACCGTTGGCCGACCAGACTCACTGATTGAAGACCGGCTCGATAGTTATGTGGAGCGGCAGCCAATCCCGAGGGCCGGCATGCCAGATGATATCGCGCAGATGGCGATGTTCTTGGCGAGCGACCGGGCCAGCTTCGTCACGGGCCAGTCCATCGTTGTAGATGGCGGCGGGGCCAGCGGTGTGATGTGGGCGGACCAAAAGCCCGCCTACAAAACTTACCGCCCAATCAAGGTCTATAATCCTAATATGGCTTGAGCTTGGTGCCGTCAGATGAAGCCGGTTACCGTCAGGACAACATTGACGATGATATCCATACCGGCCCGCGTCCAATCCCCAACGGGGTTGAAGCGCATGCCTAGTGCTTCCGTTAGGGCAGGAAGGATCAGGGCTAGGCCCAAGACTATGAAAAGGCCGTGACGCTCCAAGGGGGCAAGCATCCTGGCGTAGGCTGGTGGCAGTGCGGCCATCAGCACCCGTCCACCATCAAGTGGGGGCAGGGGAAGCATGTTGAACGCCGCCAGCAGGGCATTCATGATCAGCGCATTCTCCATATTCTGCGCAAACCAGCGACCGGTCTCCGTCGGGAATAGCGGCAGAAGATAGAGGGCAAGTGTAGCCACCAGGCAAATCAGAATATTGGCTGCGGGCCCAGCTAACGCCACCAAGGCAACGCCCAACCTGTAAGGCTTCAGCCGCGTAAAATTGACCGGTACTGGCTTCGCATAGCCAATGATAAACCCAGAACCCGATACGACGAGAAACCCCGGTAGCAACATCGTGCCAACTGGGTCTATGTGTTTCAACGGGTTGAGGGTGCTCCGCCCAAGCATATGGGCCGTGTTATCGCCGAGCCAACGGGCGGCGTATGCATGGGCTGCTTCGTGCAGTGTTACGGCCAATAGAATTGGCAGTGCCCAGACGGATATAAGTAAGGCGATTTCTGAAATATTAGGCATTTGGTGCGGTCCTACGGGCGGGCTTCTGCTGTTCGTCAAAGGGGGTATACGGGCGCGGTCCTCGCTTTGATAGCGGCAAGGGGGTGATGCCGTCGCAGACTTGGCCAAGAATATCAGCCAAACTTAGTTCGAGAAGATGGTCCCATGCGATTTGGCGTTTTTTATGAACTGCAATTGCCTCGCCCTTGGAATAACGGTGATGAGCATCGCCTATTCAAGGATGCCGTGCGGCAGATTGTTTTGGCGGACGAGCTTGGCTTCGATTATGCCTGGGAAGTGGAGCATCACTTCCTCGATGAATACTCCCATTCGTCTGCCCCTGAAGTTTTGCTGGCGGCGGCTGCCGGGCAAACGAAGACCATCCGGCTTGGCCATGGTATCAAGCAGGTGATCCCGAACTACAATCACCCCGCTCGCTCGGCAGAGACAATTGCAACGCTTGACCTGCTGTCGGATGGGCGCGTGGATTTCGGTATTGGCGAAGGCGCTACACGACTGGAGTTGGGCGCATTCGGCATTTCCGCCCGCACCAAACGCGCCCATGCACTGGAGGCGGCAGAGCAGATTTGTAAAATGATGATGTTAGAGCCATATCCGGGCTTCGAGGGCGAAGGTTTTTCTATGCCTGCCACGAAGGTGCTGCCGAAACCATTGCAATCACCGCATCCGCCGCTTTGGATGGCCTGCACGAACCGAGAAACCATCAAAGTCGCTGCGGAAAATGGCATAGGCGCACTGGCGTTCTCTTTCATTGATCCTGATGAAGCTAAGGCCTGGGCGGATATCTACTGCGGCATCATCAAGTCTGATGCTTGCGTGCCGCTCGGACGATCCGTCAACGCCAACATCGCTATGGTCTCAGCGTTCTCCATGCACGAGGACCGAGCCGAGGTAATCCGTCGGGGGGAAAGACAATTTCGAGTTCTTCCGTTATTCACAGCAAAAGCTGCTTGCAGAAGATTTCGTACCCGGTCATTCCGATATATGGGGTGATTTTATCAAGGCGAGGGGCGATGCCTCAGACCGGTTGATTGAGGCGGCCCAGGCGCGTGGCGAATACGATAGCCAGGGGATCGGGACGCCTGACGATATGATCCGGCATCTCACTAGCCTGCAGGCTTCTGGCGTCGATCAGGTGATCTTGATGCA
>CBFIAF010000011.1:0-114673 GCA_965660545.1 Alphaproteobacteria bacterium
GCAATCTTGAATGATGCCGCGTTCGAGCAAGCAAACAAGACGATATCGGCGTGGCCAGGTTACGCGCCAACGCCTCTATACAAACTGACTGCGTTGGCCGATGCCGCTGGTATCGCTGCAATCTCCTATAAGGACGAAGGCGGTCGCTTTGGTCTCGGCAGTTTTAAGGCGCTTGGCGGCGCGTATGCAGTCGCGCGATTGCTATTGCGGGAGATTGCGTGGCGTCAGGGCGGGTATGAACCATCCATTGAAGCAATCCTTAGCGGCGCGCATGCGGCTATCGTCTCCGAAATCACTGTTTGCTGTGCAACGGATGGTAATCATGGCCGCTCGGTTGCGTGGGGTGCGCGGACATTTGGCTGCGCCTGCGAAATATTCATTCATGCGACTGTAAGCGAAGGCCGTAAAGCGGCGATTGAAGCCTATGGCGCACGGGTCACGCGAACAGGTGGAAATTATGATGACGGTGTGCGGGAGGCCCAGAACGCAGCGGCCCGCAAGGGCTGGTTTGTCGTGTCTGATACGTCATATCCCGGTTACACAGACGTGCCCAAGGACGTGATGCAGGGTTATGAGTTGATGGCCGCAGAAGCGCTCGATCAGATGGGTACGCCGCCAACGCATATCTTTCTGCAAACGGGCGTTGGCGGCATGGCGGCTGCAATTGCGGCTTTCTTTAAGCGGCGCTTCGTTAACAAGCGGCCGCTGATCATCTTAGCGGACCCTGATCAATCAGCTTGCTGGCTCGAAAGCATTCGCAACGGCGCACCCACAGCAGTTCATGGTGATCTTGCTACACTCATGGCTGGCTTGGCTTGCGGTGAGGTATCGCTGCTGGCCTGGGATATTCTCAAAGACACAGCTGACGCAGTGATCGCTGTGTCCGATGATCAGGCAGTCGCGATGATGCGTCAGTTGGCAGCGCCAAAAGCACCGGACCGGCCCATAGTCGCTGGGGAATCCGCAGGAGCAGGCTTGGCCGGGCTCTTGCTGGTGGCTAACGACCCGGGCGCGCGGAGCGATCTCAAGCTAGGCCCGGATGCCCGAGTGCTCGTGTTCGGCACCGAGAGCGACACGGACCCAGGCCTCTATAAGGGTTTGGTCGGTCGCTCTGGCGCTGTAGTCCGCGCTTCAGTCTAATTCACAAGGCTGCTGCGAGGCGTTCTGCGAGGCCTTTCAGCATCCCAGCGGCTTTTTCATCCTTGAGGGTGCTATCATCATTAAACGCCTGAAATGCTCCAGGTAGTGTCGCAAATCCTGGGACTGCGACTGCGCCAAGTTCTGCTAAGGCATCGTGCAGCCGGGGAATCACGCGAACACCACCAAGTCCACCGGGAGATGCGGCAGCGATGGCGACGGGCTTTTTTGCAAAGGCAGCGCATGAGATTTCATCGTTCTCTGGCCGAGACGTCCAAGCGAACATATTCACCAGCAATCGCGGTGCGCAGCCATTGTATTAGGGCGTCACGATGAGCAATCCATCATGCCCGGCGATGAGCGCCTTCAAGTCCTGCATGGACTTTGGCAGGCCCTCTGATGTTTCGATATCGCCGTCGTAGACAGGGGCAGGGAAGTCCGCCAGACCAATGAAGGTAACCGTCGCACCTGCGGCCTTAGCTGCATCAGCGGCTACCGAAGCGAACTTCTTATTGACTGACCCTTTGCGGGCGCTACCAGCAAACACGGGCACTTTTTTAGCGGGCATTAAATTACCCTCAGTTGACAAATTGGCTCTCGCCATAAGATCGTTCTGGCACTCGATTTGGCAAGTCCCGGTTTGCAGGTGATTTGATGAATAGTCTATTGCCAGTGACGCCGGTCAATCAGCCCGGTAAAGTTGTGCGAGTGATATGATGAACCTTTCGAATTCACTGTAGTGACCGAAATGCCCAGGAGGCCCGATTGATTGACCTTGAACGCCAAGATGATGTCTTTGTCCTGACGATGAACGCTGGCGAGAACCGTTGGACGACGAACTTCGTCCGGGCCTTCGATGCTCGCTTGGATGAAGTGCAGGCTTCGGACGGCCCCGCTGCATTGGTCACAATTTCTGCAGACGCTAAATTCTTTTCCAACGGCTTGGACGTTGATTGGCGCAAGGCTGAAGGTAATGGGGAAGGCGGAGATAAGTCCGTGTTCGGGGTGGAATTCATGGCGCTGATGGCGCGTATGATCACATTCCCCATACCGACAGTTGCCGCCGTTAACGGTCACGCCTTCGGTGCAGGGTTCATGCTGGCGCTCTGCCACGATATGCGGGTAATGCGGGCGGATCGCGGATTTATCTGCGCGAATGAAATCCAGATCGGCCTTAGAATACCTGATGAAGAATTCGCACTATTCCGACACAAAATGTCAGGCAGTGCGTTCTTCGATACGGTCCAGCTTGCACGACGCTGGACAGGGCCGGAGGCAGAAGCAGCAGGGTTTGTTAGGGCGACGGCACTGCAGGATCAATTGCTCGATCTTGCTATCAAACATGCTGGGCAGTTAGCGCCACTTGGTGCCAATCGCTCGCTGTTCGAAGAATCAAAAGAGCGCATCTTTGGCGAAGCCCCGTCGATCAATAGGGCGTCTGGCGCTGCGCATCTGCTCCGCAATTTCAACGGCCACGCATAAAGGATACCGTTTTATGAGCTTTAGAAGCATTATCCGGTTCCAAGTAAAGCCAAGCATGGGTGCAGCATTTGAGGCTGCGTTCGCCGAATGCCGAATGCTGGACCGGCCCTCAGCGATTGAAGGGTTCGTCATGGCGGAATTGGTGCGCTGCGTTTCAGAACCGTTTGAATATCACGTGATCGGCGAGTGGGCGACGGAGCAAGCCTATGCGGATTGGCAGGCTATATCGCATGAAGAGGCTGATCCGGCGGCAGTTGAGGCGCTGAATGGGACGCTGGCACATTGGGCACCGGGCCGGTTGTTTGCGCCCGTCGCACGATCCGCCTAGGGAATTAGGACCAGCGCGCCGCCGCCTGTGCGGCCTTCCAGAATATCATGCGCCTTCGCTGCGTCTGCGAGCGGCAGCGGCATAGGCGTATCGGGCTTTAGAATACCTGTCCCAAGCATATCAAAGACCGTTTGAGCCATGCCTTGGTACTGCGTTGGATCGGCCATGTAGTGGAATAGAATGGGCCGCGAAACGGTCAATGAATTCGCTGCAAGGGTCGTCATGGCTAGCGGTTCCACGGGGCCGGAGGATTGGCCGTAGTTCACCAAATGACCACAAGGTGCCAAGCATTCTAGTGAGCCTGAGAATGTATCTGCGCCGACGGAATCATAAGCCACATCAACTCCGCGCCCTCGCGTTATTTCCATCACGGCCGATTTGAATTCAGTCTCGTGGTACAGGATTGTGTGAGCGCAGCCGGATGCCTTCGCCGCAGCAGCTTTGTCCTCAGAGCCGACTGTGCCGATGACAGTTGCGCCAACATGAGCGGCCCATTGGCAGAGTAAGCGCCCAACGCCGCCTGCCGCAGCATGCACCAATATGGTCCTCCCAGTTTCAATGCGATGAACACGGCATACCAGCATCTCGACCGTAAGTGCTCGGAGAAGCGTTGTTCCTGCCATGAGATCGCTGACGGTATCTTGCAGCTTTAAAGCTTGCACGGCAGGGAGGAGACGCTCGGAGGCATAGGCCCCATAGGCACTCGTCACATAGGCCACGCGATCCCCAATTTGGAAATCGTTGACGCCGGGTCCAATCGAAACGACTTTACCCGCCGCCTCGCATCCAGGCACACCAGGGAGGGCCAAGGTTTTGTAAAGGCCGGAGCGCACATAAACATCATGGTAATTTACGCCAATCGCCGTCTGCCGAATGCAAAGTTCGCCCAATCCGGGCGCGCCAATGTCCACCGCCTCAGCCTTTAGCACGCTGGAGGGACCGTATTCGCGAATGGTGATAGCGTCAGCCATGATAAGCCCCGATCAGGTAACGGCGATGCCACCACGATGGGCACCAGCCGCGATATTCTTCCAAAGGACAGCATGATCTGCTGGCAATGCCCGGCTATTCGGCATGGTGAGCCAGAGCCGATGGAGCAAGCGAGCTTGGCCTGATGCAGCATCGTCTTCAAAGGCCGCGCGTGCATGATAGGTGATATGGCTGTTGATCAGTTGGATATCCCCTGGTTTCAGCATCATGGCGTAGGCAAGCTCTGCAGCGGTTTCAGCCAGCAGGTCCAGCGCCTCCCACTGGGCATCTGTCATGCGCGGTGTTTCCGGCATCAACTGCGCCGCTTCCACATAGGTTCTAGAAAAATGGCTAGTGAGTTTGCCGTTCTCAACGCCGAATACAGGCAGCGGATAAACTTCATCGCCGCCACCTGTTTCTTCGCCAAGGCGAGAGCGGTAGATTGGCTGATGCAACAGTTCAAGCAACTCAGGCCGCAGCTTCAGGATCGCATTGTGGACAGCTGCAGTGCTAGCGACATTACTCTCACCGCCAGACGCTGAACGTTGTGCCATGAGTAGCCCCACAACGTCTGTCCGGTCCGTGTGGTATCGCAATAAACCGTTGCTATAAGTCCGGGCTTTGGAGGAGAGAAATTCGCCACCGCTCGCGTCCTTCATGCGTTCGTGCTTAGCGCCGAGGTCGCCTGGCTGCGCTTGGATATCGCGCATCATCTGGCCGGTATTATCTTGGGAAACTGGCAGGCCAATCCAATGACCAAGACCCATCCAGATCATGCGGCGGTCACCTTCCGAATAACGATCTACGGGCAAGCCTTCTAGTAGGACAAAGCCGCGACCGTTTTCCAATTCGTTGGCAGCGCGCGCAAGCTTTGCAGCGACAGCTTGTAGGGGGAACGTGTCCCGCGTCACAGCAAGCCAGCCCGCACCACCCACTTTAGCAATGTTAAGGGCAGAATCTATTTCAGCAAGTTCATCTTTTTCCCAACGCCAGCGCCAGCTTTGGTCTGCCTCCAGGTCAGTGCCGGTCCATACGGATGGGCCTTCAAACGGCTTGTACATGGCGCTTCTCCGGCGTGATTATAAGGATTGCAGGGTAGCCCGGCGCTCTCGCATCCGTTCGCGCATTTGCTTCTGCGCGGCTTCAGTGCCGTCGTGGAAGGTGCCGAACACCCTGTCAAGCGGCAGGAGGCTGCCGCCGTAATTGCACTCAAAATACTTGTGATGCAGGTAGTGGAAGTGCGACCCGCCATCTATTTCCAGTCTGTTGCCGACCTTCAGCTTGTCATAACCTGAATGGGAGAGGGCGGGCAGAAACGCTGCTAAGAGCAGCTGATAAAGCGCGTTCAATGGATGCAGCGCGAGTACCCATGGCACGACGATGGTCGAGAAATATATGAGACGCTCAACCGGGTGCATCGCTAGGCCAGACCACGGCCGAACATCAACATTCTTATGATGCGTAAAATGGACTTTCTTATAGAGCCAGTGGACATGCAGCAGCCGATGGCCGAGATAAAAATGTACCGCATGAATGAATGGTGCCAGCAACACCATCAGCACAAACCAACCCCAAAACAGGGCCTGATTGGCGCCAAAATCGAACAGGCCCAAATATCCATTGGCGAATAACCAATAAGTGGCGACTTCATAGGCCGTAATGATCGGCACGGAGGACGCCAAGGTGCGGACCATGTTGTCCAACACCTGATCCTTGAACAGGAAGCGTCTGGACCCTTTGGCGAAAGGCCGTGTGGTGTAGCGCAGGTCATCCTGTTGGCGCCGGAAGACGTAGAAATACAAATGCATGCCGCCTAAGCAGGCTAGAATCAGCGCAGCATTCCTGGCGAAAATCAGCGCTATCCACCAAACTTCTAGCGCCTGCATTTGGGCTAGGCTTGGCGTCAGCCAGGTCCAGGTGACAACGGCGATGAGCAACCAGAATGCATTATATGGCCAAAGGAACCTTGGGAACCGGAACGCCCACTTCGCTACCTTTTTGGGCGCTGGTGGCCACGCATTGATCGGGGTAAGCGCTATGGCACCAATCGGTCGCCATTCGCCAGCGGCATTCCGCTCGTCCCTTGATGATCCGGCCATGTCGCGGCTCCATCCATGTGTGGGTCGAGTTTAGCGCTCTGACGTTCTGGGCTGCAACAGACTGGCGCGTCGGTTGGATGTTTGGCTAAGGTTTCCGTCAGCCCCTCAATGGAAGGACGATCACCATGACTGAATACGCCCTCGTCACCGGCGCATCCCGCAATATTGGCCGTGCGATTGCGACGCGCCTCAAAGTCGATGGCTACAGCGTGATTATGCTGGATGTTATGGAACCGGAAGATCCATCCTTAGGTGAGTTCCGGCGCGTTGATCTGAGCAATGTAGCTGATACTGCCCAGGCTATGGCTTGGGTGCTGGATAACCGCGAAGTCACCCGCGTTGTAAATTGCGCCGGGATCGTAACAACCCATCCGGTTGAGGAGGTTGAGGCGGATATATTCGATCAGTTAATGGCCGTGAACGTGCGATCCTATATTGAAGTTATGAAAGCGCTGGTGCCGGGTATGAAAACAGCCGGGTTCGGACGGGTTGTGAATATTGCTAGTCGCTCATCCCTCGGCGCAGCGCAGCAGACGGTTTATGCGGCGTCCAAAGCTGCTGTAGTGGGGCTTACCAAGAGCTGGGCAGAGGAATTGGCGGCAGACGGTATTACCGTCAACGCTGTAGGGCCAGGGCCGATCGAGACGGACATGCTGAACCAAGTCTACGGCAAGGATTCACCGGCATATAACGCGTACCGGGATCGCATTCCCGTAAAGCGCTTTGGCACAGTGGATGATATTTCGCACGGCGTCAGCTTCTTCATGGATGAGCGGTCAAGCTTTGTGACGGGGCAGGTGCTGTATATCTGCGGCGGCGTTACCATAGGGCGGGCGAATGCTTAGTTCGCCATCCAACCGCCATCCACCATCAAGTTTTCGCCGGTGATGTAGCTGGCTTCATCGCTTACGAGGAAAAGGGCGGCGTTAGCCACATCGCTTGGCTTGCCGAGGCGTGGCCAGGGTGTCCGGGCATGAGAATATTCTATCGCTTTGGGCGCGATCGGCGCGCCGGTTTTGCCGGTTAGAATTTTGCCCGGGGCAACGGCGTTGCAGACGATCCCATGTTCGGCATAGTCGCCCGCGATCTGCTTAGTCATGTATACGACGGACGCTTTGCCGACGCCGTAAGCAAAGGCGTTCGGTGCTCGCACCATGCCATGTTGCGAAGACAGATTGACGATCCGGCCACGAACCTCGTTCCTGATATCCTGCGTCAGCATTTGCCGAACGGCGGCGCGGCAGCCCAAGAACACTCCCTTAGCATTCACGCCAACAACGCGATTCCAATCTTCTTCCGTCGTCTCATGCATGGGCTTCGGGCAGCGCGCGGCTGCATTATTGACCATGATATCCAATCTGCCAGCGATGGAAGTTGCTTCTGCGACGGCGGCTTCAAGGTCTGCTGATCGCATAACATCACATTGGCGGAACGTCGCTTTGCCGCCAGCTTCAAGAATGGCGTCTACCGTTTTGGCACCGCCCTCTAGCGGATCATCGATTATGTCCGCGACGATCACATGCGCGCCTTCTGCCGCAAACCGCAGAGCGATGGCTTTGCCAATGCCGGAAGCGCCGCCAGTAATGATGGCCGTTCGATCTTTAAGCCGCATAATCATTGTCTGCCCATAAATTCAATCCGTCTGGATTACAGCATAATCCGTCGGAAGAGAGCATATATGGGCGCGCATTGCATTGCTTGCCTCAAAAGATGCATTGGGGTCCAATACAACGAAGGAAATATTGATGAAGGTGCTGATCGATGAATGATGTTGGGTCGAGCGTTGAGACGGGGTCTGTCGCGGCGCAGGTTCGCTACGTTAATGTGGAATGGAAGTGCCGGGAGGATATTCCTCGGATTGGCTCCAAGGAAACGCGCCGGGCCAATACCTCCAATCAGGATATCCGGGTCCATGACGTGCGTGCAGCCCAGGCGGCTGGCCAGAAGTCGCTTGATCGCAATGGCTATACGTTGGCGAAGCTGACCCCGGGCGTTCCGGACTTCCGTGACGAAGCCAGTGTTGAAAAGCTTTACTACCCGCAGATTCAAGATCTGCTGAAGCGCGAAACCGGGGCTGATCACGCATTCGTTTATGGCCACCTGGTGCGCACCGAAAAGCCGATCGATTTCAATGATGGGTACGCCCGCTTCGTTCACTGCGACTACAACATCAAGCGCCTGAAAGAGATGTCTGAGGATGTGCTGACAAAGCATGGGGTCGAGCCTAAGGCCAATTGGACCTACGCATGGTTCAACACTTGGCAACCATTCGACAACGTCGCGGCGCATAACCCGCTCGCGTTCATCGATTGGGAATCGCTGCCGGAAGACGATGTGATCGACTATTTCTACACGGGTCGGAACCGGGACAGCCTCGTGGCCGCGCCCGTCTACAACCCGGATCACAAGTGGTGCTTCTTTCCGAACATGACGCCGGAAGAAATTTTGGTCTTTAAGCAGATGGACGGCCGGTCCGACCGCTCGGTTTATTGCCCGCATACATCCTTCGACAACAAAGATGCGCCAGCAGATGCACCACCCCGTCGCAGCATTGAAATGCGCATGCTCGCCGTGTTTGAGGATTGATGATGAACGAAGCGAAGAAGCCCGTCGCCGTTGTCATTGGCGCTACATCCAAATGGCAATCTGATGGCCGCAATACGAAGCTCGCTCATGGTGATGTGCTGGATGATTCGGACCTGCCAGTCGGCATTCGTTGGGGCATTGGCGGTGCGGTGGCGCAGAAGTTTACAGCAGAAGGCTTTTTCACAGTTCTGACGACGCGGACTGCCAGCAATGCTTCAGCGCTTGAAGCGGCGATCAAAGACCAAGGCGGCGATTGCATGACCGTCGAGCTCGATTTGTCATCAGCAGACTCGATATCTGCAGCGTTTGTAGCCATCCGTGATCAAGCAGGCGATCCAGAAGTGCTGGTTTATAACGCCGGATATCTGGAAGGCCGTGACTTGCCGCCGGAAATGGAGTTACTGGAATACATCCCGGTTGAGATGTTTGATACCGCCCAGCATATCGCCAGCCGGGGCCCGTTTCTGGTGGCCAAAGAGGTACTACCAGCGATGCGGAAGAAGGGGCAGGGGTCTTTCCTGATCTCCAACAATTCAAGCTCGCTTCGGGGCCGTAAGCGCATGACCGGCCAGTCGCTGTATTACCCACGGGTTATGATGCGGACGCTGGCCCAAGTGCTGACGGAAGAATATTCAGAACACGGCGTTCACGTCGCGAACATCGTGATTGACGGCTTGATTGATTCCCCCGGCACCCGCGCCTTGCCGAAGGCCCAAGAAGCGCCAGAGATCGTCATGAACCCGGTGAAGGTTGCGGAGGCTTTCTATTACATCCACACGCAAGATCGGTCTGTATGGACCCACGAACTACAAATGACGCCCTATTCCACCAAGCCGAGCTATTAGACTTTCCCTGCTTCGGTTGGCAGCCTCCCTTTCTTTTAGAACCTTCGCCCCCTTAGGGGGGAGAGGGTAGGGTGAGGCGGGAAGCTTGCGGGCTGAGAGGCAGCGGCAGCCACTTAACGCGGCAAGCTCTCCACCAGCCATTTCACGTAGGTTTCGATAGAAAACACCGGTAAGCCAGTGGCTTCAGCGATGGCGTTCTTGTAAGGCGGCATATTGGTGCATTCCAACAGGATAGCCCCAAGCTCTGGGTGTGCCGCTTGGAAAGCACGCGCTGCGGCGGCAAGATCAGCCTCTGCTTGATCGACATCCAGCGTCAGCGCATTACCTAGAATTGCGCGTTGAAATTCGCAACCATCTGCAACGCCAGCAACCGGGGTGGCTTCAGGAACGCCTGCCGCTTGCAAGTGCGTTTTAGTCAAAGTTGCTGCTGAAATCGTGAGAATACCGACGCGGCGCCCAGGCGGCAGTACGGCTTGGATCGGGGCTGCCTGCATTAACGCCGAGGTTGCGACAGGCACGCCAAGCGCTGCCGATAATTCAGCCTGAAATTTGGCCAAGAATCCACAATTCGTCGTGATGACCCTGCAGCCTTCAGCAACCAGTTCGCGCCCAGCTTCAATGAAGGCATCTAACGTGCCTTTTGCGCCTTGCAGGACCACTAATTCAGGGGAGGCGCCGCGCACGATCTTGTAGCGCACAGGGAAAGGCCAGGTCCGGGCATTGCCCATGTCGCCCAAAATGCGTGGGAATTGGGCATCCAGCATAAGGATGCCGACATTGATGCCGTAAATCGGTTGCCCGCCTGTTACGATCATGCTGTGTCCCCTGTTTTAGCCACTTGAATGGCTTGCCATACGCGTTCGGGCGTTGTCGGCATTTCAATATGCTTCACGCCGTAATCCGAAAGCGCATCCACAATGGCGTTGACGACGAGGCCGAGGGCCGGCGTCGTTCCACCTTCACCGCCCGGCCGCACGCCATGGGGATGGGATGTGGACGGGACCTCAGAGATAATCATGCGCATTGGCGGAACGGTATCGGCGCGGGGCATGGCATAGTCCATGAACGATCCAGACAGCAATTGCGCATTTTCCGGCTCATAGTGGATGCCTTCCAGCAGGGCTTGGCCAAGGCCTTGGGCTATGGCACCGTGCGCCTGGCCATGCAGAATCAAAGGATTGATCGCGCGTCCAACATCATCAACGCCAGTCCAGGATAAAATGGCGGCGTGCCCTGTATCCGGGTCGACTTCGACTTCGCAGACATGGGTGCCGTATGGAAATCCGCCATCTCGGTTCGTGATGTCGCCAATGCCCTCGAAATGACCGGAAAGTGCGGTGGGCAGGCTATTCAGCGTGGCAGCTGCCTCCGCCGCTTCAAATAAGGTCACCGCAGCACCATTGGGTCCGCTGAATGTGCCTGATGCATAGGCGACATCTTCAACGGGCGCTTGCAACAGGTGTGCTGCGATCTTGTTCCCTTTGGAGAGTAGGTCCTTAATCGCATGGTCGATGGCGATGCTGACCAGCCGCATGGATCTACCAGAATGCGACCCACCGCCTACAGAAACGCGGTTCGTGTCATTGTCGATATAGCGAATTATGTCGAACGGCACGTCCAGCCACTCGCTCAGTACCTGTGCATAGCTGGTTTCATGTCCTTGGCCGCTGCTCATGGTGCCGGCGACTAATTCAATCGCGCCATCGGTGCAGATGCGGATTTCGGCGCGCTCACGCGGGATGCCGCTCGTCACTTCAATATAGTTGGCGACTGCGATGCCGCGGCAAAGGCCGCGCTCGACGCTTTCTGCTTTGCGGGCGCTGAACCCGGCCCAATCGGCAGCCTCCAGCGCTTGATCCATGGCATCTGTATAGTCACCGCTGTCATAGGTGACGCCGACAGCGGTGGTGAACGGCATGGCATCTGTTGCTATCAGATTGTGACGGCGGAGGTCCGCACGGTCAAAGCCGCACTGGTTTGCCGCCAAATCGATCAGCCTTTCAATCACGTAGATCGCCTCAGGCCGCCCAGCGCTTCGATAAACGGCGGTTGGTGCGGTATTGGTGAATACGGCGTGGCCTTCGAAATGCAGTGCCGGAATGTCGTAGACGCTTTGCATCAGCGACAGCCCTTTCCGGAGCGGCCAATAGTAAGCAAGATAGGCACCGAGATTCGACGTATTCACGCCCCGCAGGCCTAAGAATTTGCCCGCCGTGTCCAGCGCCAGCTCCGCCGTAACGGCAAGATCGCGGCCCTGATAGTCGCTGAGGAAGCACTCGCTCCGGCTGGCAGTCCACTTGACCGGACGGCCCACGCGTTTTGCCGCCCATGGAATGAGCAACGCTTCTGGGAAGAAGGCGTTCCGGGTGCCAAAGTTCCCGCCCATATCGCCGAAGACAGCGCGGGCATTCTCCAACGGTACGCCGAGCATATGGGCCATGCGCTCCCTTGTTTGGACAGCACCGCGCCCGGACCCGGTACGAACGGTGTAGAAATCCCGCTCCGCATCATATTCACCGACCACGGCACGCGGCTCCATGGGGGCGCCAGTGATACGGTTGACCCAGGTATCGAACTTGACGACATGAGCAGCGGTCTTAAAGGCTGCATCTGTGGCCGCTTTATCACCCACCTCGCAGGTGAGTGACAGATTCCCAGGACAGGCATCCCAAACTTGCGGTTCATAAGGTTTCCGCGCCGCCCGGGCATCTGTGACTGCGGGGAGGGAAGTGTAGTCGACGTTGACTAATTCCGCTGCGTCCATCGCGAGCGCTTGTGTTTCGGCTACGATAATCGCGACCGGCTCACCGACAAAGCGAACGCGGTGGTGCGGTAAGGCGTGATGCTCAGGCGAGTACGGTTCGAACCCGTCCGGGAGCCGTAAAACAGCATCTGGTCCTCCAGCATATTCGGCATTGTGTGGGATTGGTTTCAGGCCATCTTCAGCGGCATCAGCGCCCGTCAAAACGGCATATACGCCTTCAAGTGCGAGGGCGTCCGTCGCGTCTATGCGTTTAATATCTGCATGGGCGTAGGGTGAGCGCACGATGGCGGCGTAGGTCAGGCCATCTGGGAATACATCTGCGGTATACAGGCCGCGTCCAGTTGTGAGCCGTGCGTCTTCTGTCCGTTGGACCGGGGCACCAATCCCTGTAGCCCGTTTTGCGCTCGTCATGTGGCGGATTCCATCTTTATTCCACGTATAAGGTCCGCCCCTTTTTCCGCAATTGCGATGGTAGAGGCGAAAGTGTTGGCTGAGGGGAGCATGGGCATGATTGAGGCGTCAATCACCCTGAGCCCTTCTGTACCAATAACCCGTAATTCATCATCAACGACGGACCGAGCGTTATCCTTAGGGCCCATGCGGCAGGTCCCCACCAAGTGGTAGCCTGTATTGCCGTGTCGCTTAGCAAAATCCAGCAATTCATCGTCTCTGTCGATATTTATGCCCGGCAGGATTTCGCTATGGAAATACCTGGCGAGCTCAGGCGTTCCCAGCAATTTTCGCGATAAGCGAAGGCCTGCAAAGGTGACGCGCCGGTCTTCTTCTGCCGCTAAGAAGTTTGGCTGCACGGTAGGCGCTTCGGCCGGATCGATTGATCGGGCGCGGACATAGCCTGTCCTAACCGGTCGGGGCTGCGCAGCGCCGCGGGTCATGCCGGGATAGTCGTCCAGAACATACACTTTGCCATCCTGATAACTGCCGGGCGTGAATAGAATTCTAAGGTCGCTTTCTTCAAGGCTTGGATGTGATTTTCCGTGGACGAATGCGATGGTGGGGCAAAGCGCCAACACACTTGGCCGCTTGAGCATCCACTTTGCGACCTCTAGCGGTAGGCGCGGCCAGCGGGCGTATTCATTGATGGTTCTGACATCCTTGGCCCGTGCCCTCATGCGGACGGAATAGTGGTCTCGCAGGTTTTCGCCCACACATCCAAGCGCGATCTTCACCGGTGCGCCAATTTCTTGCAGGAGTGCTGCCGGGCCAATGCCAGATATCTGCAACAGCTTGGCAGAATTGACTGTCCCAGCGCTCAGAATGACCTCGCGTCGCGCCCTAACAGTGCGATCTGTTCCGCGGGCGTCACGATATCGAATACCAGTAGCGCGTCGGCCACCCATCTCAATTGCTGCTGCTTGGGCGCGCGTGCGGAGTTCGACGTTCTTGCGGGAGAGTGCCGGTTTTAGGAACGCGTCTGCAGCACTAACCCGTTTGCCTTTGTGGATGTAGCGCTGGAAATAGCCAGCACCGTATTGCGTTCCAGCGTTGTAGTCCGCGATCCGGGGGATGCCCATGCCCTCAGCACCCTTCAGGAAGGCTTCTGCGACGGGATTGAACCAGTCGATATCTGTGATGGGTAATTCGCCAGTACGGCCCCAGAATGCGTCATCGCCATCACCAATGCGTCGTTCAGAGCGTTTGAAATAGGGCAGCAGGTCATCAAAACCCCAGCCGCGATTACCCATTTGCGCCCAGGTGTCGAAATCTGCTCGTTGGCCACGATTATAGACCATGCCGTTGATTGAACTGGAGCCGCCAAGGACGCGGCCTTGGGGTAACGCCACCGTTGGTCCGTCCAGCGAGTCTGACGGTTCGCTCACGAAAGGCCATAAAAACCGGTCGCCATAGAATGTTTTCACAAAGCCAGCCGGAATTTTGATGAATGGATGCCGGTCACTGCCGCCTGCTTCCAAAATACATACGGTCGATTTGCCTTCGGCACTGAGGCGGTTCGCCAAGACGCACCCGGCAGGGCCGGCGCCAACGATGACGTAATCGTATTCATCCATGGGCGGATTTTCCATGTGCCGAAAGCAATCCAGGAAGTGTAAGCGAGGGCGCGCCTTATGCGGAAGCGTGGCGATATTCCAACACACATGCGAGCGTCCTATGATGTCGTCAGCAATCGAATGTGCTGAGGCAGGAGCCATCCCATGGCGGATAAAATCGAGACTGATTTTGAAGTGATTGTGATTGGGGCCGGCGTTGCTGGCATCTATCAGATCAAGCGATTGGCGGACCTTGGCGTATCGGCGACTGTGCTGGAAGCCGCGCCCGACCTTGGCGGCACTTGGTACAATAACCGCTATCCGGGGGCGCGGTTTGATTCCGAAAGCTATACCTACGGCTATTCCTTCTCCAAGGAAGTCTTAGCGGAATGGAACTGGCGGGAGATGTTTTCGCCTCAACCGGATAATCTGGAATACCTGAACTTCGTCGCGAATAAATTCAGCTTGCGCGGCCACATGCAATTCAACTGCCGGGTCGACTCCGCCGTGTTTGATGAGAGTGCGAATGTTTGGCGGCTCACTGTCAGTGACGGCCGCACGCTGACTTGCAGCTTTGTGGTTATGGCGCTTGGGCTGCTGTCGATGCCCACATATCCAAAGATCGAAGGCCGGGCAGGTTTCAAAGGCCAATCTTTCCACACATTCGATTGGCCACATGATGCGCCTGATCTGTCTGATAAGCGTGTCGCCATCATCGGCACCGGTGCGACAGCCATTCAGGTTATCGGAGAGATCGCAGACAAAGTTGGTGACCTGACAGTATTCCAGCGCCGCCCAAATTGGAGTGCCCCGCTGAACAACAGTAAGATCACAGATAGCGACATGGCGCGCATCCGCGCTCGCTATGATGAAATCTTCGAGACCTGCACCCGCACACCCGGTGGCTTTGAACATGAGCCGGACCGTCGCGGATTCCATGAGGTTTCGCGAGAGGAGCGGTTGGCGCTTTGGGACAGGCTCTATGATGAGCCGGGCTTTGGCATTTGGCTGCAGAATTTCCGGGAAATCTTCACCGATGATGATGCCAACGCGGAGATATCTGACTATATCGCTGACCGCATTCGCCAGCGTGTGAGTGATCCCAAAACGGCTGAAACGCTGATTCCGAAAGATCATGGTTTTGGTGTTCAGCGGGTCCCGCTCGAGACACATTATTTTGAGGCCTATAACCGGGACAACGTGCATCTCGTCGATATTAGCAAGATGCCGCTGGAACGCGTGACGGAAACTGGCTTGCGCACGACTGAGCAAGACTATGAGTTCGATGTGATCGTGTACGCAACCGGTTTTGACGCGATCACGGGCGCTTACGATCACGTGGACATTCAAGGTATTGGTGGTGAGCGGCTACGGGATAAGTGGCGGGAAGGCCCTTCAACCTTCCTCGGCGTGTTTATTCACGGCTTCCCGAACCTTTTGATGCCAAATGGCCCGCAGAGCGGGTCTGCTTCAACCAACTATCCGCGCGGGATTGAAGTTGGCGTCGATTGGGTCACAGACTTTCTGGAGCACGCCTTGTCGAACGGCGTCACCCGGGCTGAAGCGACGGAGCCTGCAGAAGCGCGTTGGACGCAGCATGTGACGGATATGTATTCGCGCATGTTGATGCGGAAAGCGAAGTCTTGGTTCACAGGCTACAATTCCAATGTGGAAGGCCACGAGGAAGGCAGCATTCGCTACTTTGTCTATAATGGCGGCATGCCGAAATATGTCTCAGTCATCAACGAAGTCGCGGCGAACGGCTACGAAGGCTTGACCCTATCCGGCCCTGGCGCGCCCGGAGCTCCGAGTGGTAGGGCAGGAGATCGGCAATCTGCTGGCTGACCGAGGATGATTGAGACGCATATTCGTGAGGCCATAACCAGCGGCGTCATTGAAGGCGGCTATGCTCCTGCATTCGAGGGTGTTTATCAAGGATTCCGAAAGAATTTCGAAGAGTCCGGCGAGCAGGGCGCGGCTATCTGCGTATCTGTTGGAGGCGAAACCGTTGTTGACCTCTGGGGTGGCGTAGCAGACCCGAAGACAGCAGCACCCTGGCAGAGCGATACAGTCGCTGTTGTTTTCTCGTGCACGAAAGCTGCAACCGCACTCGCCGCGCATCTGCTTGCGGATCGAGGCACGCTTGATCTTGATGCGCCTATGGCCTCGATCTGGCCGGAATTCGCTGCTGCCGGCAAACAAGGTGTCACGACACGAATGCTGCTGGATCATACGGCTGGCCTCCCTGCATTGCGCACACCTTTGAAGCCAGATTGCTTGCTGGACTGGGATTATATGACGAGACATCTAGCTGCGGAGACGCCGTTCTGGGAGCCGGGGACGCGCTCAGGCTACCATGCCATCACCTTTGGTTACTTGGTGGGCGAGGTAGTGCGACGGGTCAGTAGCCAATCGCTCGGAACCTTCTTTCAGGAAGAAATTGCAAAGCCACTCGGGATCGATTTTTGGATTGGTCTTCCTGAAAGCGAAGAACCGCGCGTGGCACCCATAACGCCCTATCGCTTCAACAAGGATGATGAAGAGCCGCCATTTATCCGTGCGGCGCGGACCAAAGGCTCCATCGCCAACCTGTTCATTTTCAATCACGGAAACTGGATGGCCCGAGGCGTTAACACGCGCGAGGGACATATGGCGGCGATCGGGGCTGCGGGCGGCATAACCAACGGGCGCGGGCTTTGTGGAATGTTTGAGGCGCTGTTGAAGCCCGATGGCCCACTAGGCCTTTCCGCTAAGACGCTGGCTGGCTTTTCTGAGACGTCTTCTGCAACGCACATGGACGCCACGTTGCAAATGCCGACGCGCTTTGGGCCAGGATTCATGCATGCAATGGATAACAGACGCCGTCCTGGCGGTGGTGACAGCGTCATCCTGGGGCCAAGGGGGTTTGGCCATGTCGGTGCGGGCGGATCGCTTGGCTTCGCAGACCCTGAAGCTGGGCTGGCGTTCGGCTATGTCATGAACCGCCAGGGGCCGGGATTGTTGCTGAACGAGCGCGGCCAGCGGTTAGTGGACGCTGCATATGGGGCGCTAGGCATATCTCACTCGTAACTCTAAGCTTTCCCTAAACGGGCATTGATCGGGGACAAGGAATGGCGAAAGAAGATGATGGGATTGCAGGCAAAGTCGCCATTGTAACCGGCGGCGGCGCTAAGGAAGACGGCGTTGGCAATGGCCGTGCGGCCTGCATTTTGCTCGCCAGGTCTGGCGTCAAAGTCGTCGTCATCGATCTGGACGAAGCACTCGCGGAACAGACCGTTCAGATGATCCGGGATGAAGGCGGTGAGGCTATGGCCTATGCCGCGGACGTAACCGTTGAAACCGCATGCAAAGCGGTCGTGGACGCGGCGACGGATGCCTATGGCGGCGTTGATCTGCTCGACAACAATGTCGGCATCGGCAGCAAAGGTAGCGTTGTCGACGAGGACCTCGAGCAGTGGGATCGGGTAATGCGTGTCAACGTACAATCTATGTTCCTGATGTCGAAATACGCAATTCCATCCATGAGCGCGCGCGGTGGCGGTGCCATTGTGAATGTATCCTCTATTTCGGCACTTCGCCCTAAGGGATTGACGGCCTATTCGACATCCAAGGGCGCTGTTATTGCCCTTAGCCGGGCGATGGCGGTGGACCATGCGGGTGATGGCGTTCGTGTGAATTGCATTGCACCTGGGCCAGTTTATACGCCGATGGTCTACAGCCGGGGCATGAGCAGTGAAATGCGCGGCAAGCGGCAGGCTGCATCGCCACTCGGGATAGAAGGCAGCGGATGGGATGTCGGCAATGCGGTGACATTCCTGCTGTCAGAGAAAGCGCGATACATCACCGGGCAAACGCTGGTGGTGGATGGCGGTGTCACCATCCGGGCCGCTGAACGCTAATATTTGGGACGAGAGAATTCGATGACCGATCAAACCGTTGATGTCCTAATAATCGGTGCTGGCGCATCCGGTGCCGCTATGGCCTGGAGCTTGGCTGAGACGAAGATGCACATCGTCTGCCTTGAGCAAGGGCCGCTGATGAACCCGCTGACCTACCCAAGCGCCAGCATGGATTGGGAGCAGCAGGCCGCGGGCGAAATGAACACCAATCCCAACGTGCGAAGCCTGCCGTCCGATTATCCGATCAATGAAGATGAGTCGCCGATTAAGATCGCTAACTTCAATGCAGTTGGTGGCGGGACAATCCTATATGCTGGGCATTTCCCGCGCTTCCATCCATCAGACTTTC
Source organism: Alphaproteobacteria bacterium (assembly GCA_965660545.1). Lineage (GTDB taxonomy): Bacteria > Pseudomonadota > Alphaproteobacteria > Bin95 > Bin95 > VMCJ01. The sequence continues at coordinate 18,465 of CBFIAF010000011.1, forward strand.
GGGTGAACTCGCTCGATGGCGTGGCCGATGATTGGCCGATTGATTATGCCGTCCTAGCACCGTTCTACGCAGAAAATGAGCGCATGACGGGCGTGGCTGGCGCGTCAGGCGACCCCGCGTACCCGCAAGATAACGCAACCCGCGTGCCGCCTCTGCCACTTGGTCAATCCGGTGAGGTGCTGGCGAAAGGTTTCAATAAGCTCGGCTGGCATTGGTGGCCTTCGGACACGGCCATCATAACCGAGGAATATGATGGCCGTGCGCCGTGCATAAACCTGGGCGCTTGCGGAACTGGGTGCGCACAGGGTGCCAAGGGCAGTTCGGACGTCACATACTGGCCGCATGCTTTACGCGCTGGTGTAGAACTGCGCACCCGCTGCCGTGTCCGCGAGATCACTGTCGGCGATGACGGTATGGCGACGGGGGCTATCTATTATGATGGTGACGGCAAGGAACAGCGGATCAATGCGCATGTCGTGATTATGGCCTGCAATGGCGTTGGTACGCCGCGACTGCTGCTGAACTCAAAGTCTGCACAGTTTCCAGATGGCCTTGCGAACTCTAGCGGCCTCGTTGGCAAGAACCTGATGTTCCACCCCTACGCCATGATCCAGGGCGTGTTTGATGAGGAACTGGACGGCTATATGGGGCCGCATAAAGCGATCCGTAGCCAGGAATTCTATGAAACCGACGCTGATCGAGGGTTCGTTCGGGGCTACACGCTCGAAATCCAGCGCGGCATGGCGCCTGTGCGGACAGCAATGACGGGCCTTCGCCATAAGCGCGTTCGTTGGGGTGAAGACCATCACGATGATTACCGGCGCATGTTCAAGCGCATGACTGGCATGGTCGCTGTGTGTGAGGACCTGCCGGAAGCGCATAATCAGGTCACGCTTGATCCCGTGTTGAAAGACAGCGACGGCATTCCAGCGCCTAAAATTAGTTACACGCTCAGCGACAACAGCAAGCGGATGATGGATCATGCGGTCGGTAAAGCGACTGAGATTTTGAAAGCTGCGGGTGCTACTGACGTTATCAGCGAAGCGCCGCTCATGTGGGGCGGGTGGCATTTGATGGGCACGGCGCGCATGGGCAAAAATCCCGAGACGTCGGTCGTGAATGAGTGGGGGCGCAGCCACGGCGTGAAGAACTTGTTCATCGTTGATGGCAGCATTTTCACGACCAGTGCCGGAGTAAACCCGACCAACACAATCCAGGCGCTGGCGCTGTACGTAGCGGACCAAATGAAAAGCCGCCTCGCCACATTGTTCGATTGAGAGCTGATCTTATGAACACACAATCCGCCATCACCGATGACGAACTGCAAACACTCGCCGCCCTGGCAAACGTTATTATCCCGCCAAGCCTCGTTTATGCCGTACCGGGTGCCGGGGACCCAGATATCTGCAAAGGCATCGCTGCTGGCGCACGCCGGGCTGAACGGTTGCAGCGCGCGCTTGGAGAACTGAATGCGCTTGCAGACGCTGCCCATGGTGGCCTTTTCCAAACACTTTCAGATAGCAAAAAGATGGCTGTGGCGGAGCAGTTCCAAAATCAACACGCCTCCAGCGCTGGCTTGATCGAAGCCCTAACGATGCAAGCCTATTACCGCGATGTTCGTGTGATGGCGTCACTCGGCATGGACGCGCGCCCGCCATTTCCAGAAGGCTATAAACCGCCTGAAGGGGACTGGTCGCTGCTTGATCCCGTCCGTCGTCGCGCGCCGCTATTTCGTAAAGCGGATTGATCCAGCGCGTCTGGCCTTGACGCCTTAGCGCTCATTCAGGGACGCTATGGTGAGAGGAGACGCCAGATGGACTTTCGTTTTAGCCCAGAGGACATCGCATTCCGTGAAGATGTGCGGGCATTTTTCGCCGAAAAGCTGCCCGCTGACCTCAAATCCAAAACCGCGAACGCTCAAGCGCTGACGCGGGACGAAATCATGCGCTGGCACGGCATCCTGCATCAGAAAGGCTGGGCAGCACCCAATTGGCCACAGGAATATGGCGGTCCCGGATGGTCTGTCACCGAGAAATATGTCTTCGATGAGGAACACGGCCTCGCCGCTGCGCCGCGCTTAATCCAGTTCGGCTTGGGCATGTGCGGGCCTGTCATCATGGCGTTCGGTACAGAGGCGCAGAAGACGTTCCATCTACCGCGCATGCTCTCTGGTGAGCACGTCTGGGCGCAAGGCTATTCTGAACCGGGTGCAGGGTCTGACCTCGCAAGCCTTACAACGCGGGCTAAGTTGGACGGCGACGAATGGGTCATTAATGGCCGGAAGCTCTGGACCACCCAGGCGCATATGGCCAATTGGGTATTTCTGTTGGCCCGCACATCGGATGAGCCCAAAAAGCAGCTTGGCATATCCTTCTTTCTGATCCCGCTGGATACGCCCGGCATCACGATACGACCTATCCATCTGATAGATGGCCTGCATGAAACCAATGAAGTGATCTATGACGACGTCCGCATTCCTGCCGCGAATATTGTCGGCAATCCGGGCGAGGGGTGGACGATTGCTAAGCATCTGCTCGCGCATGAACGCATGGGCGGTGGGGCGCTAGGGCAACACAAATTGCTATTGGCGCAGGTGAAGGCGCTGGCGGCGGCCGATCAGCGGTCGGATGGCCGGCCACTAGCCGATGATCCAGACTTCGCCCGGCGCATTGCCAATCTGGAAACAGAACTCCGTGCGCTTGAAGCCGTAATGCTGAAAACGCTTGCCAAAGTTTCCGCTGATAAGGCGTTGGGCGCGGAGGCGAACGTTATCAAGATACGAGGCACGGAAGTGCATCAACGCCTGACCGAACTTCGCATGGAAGCGCTTGGCCAGGACGCTATCCCCTATGACTTTGAGGCACTGGAAAACGGTTGGGGTAACCGCGCGCCCGTTGGCGCGGAATACGCCAATGGGGTCACGCCGCGCTATATGCACATGCGGAAAGTCTCGATCTATTCAGGCTCGAACGAGATTCAGCACAATATCTATGCGAAGGCAGTGTTGGGGCTTTAGAGTAGCTCTAGCCTTCAGCCTCACGCATTTTCTCGAACGTCTCCCGGGCCGTAATCATGCCTTCGCGCACCAGCGGCAGGCCGACATATCCAGCGAGATGCAGGATGGCTTCTGAAAGCTCATCTTCTGTCCATCCAAGCCGACGTGCCATTTGCAGATGGATCGCGAGTTCAGGCCAGCGCCCCGTGGAGGTGTCTGAAATGCAGCAGATCAGTGCGCGGGTTTTGTGGCCCAAGCCTGGGCGATTCCATAGGCCATCGAATACGGCTTCAATCGCGTAATCGCCGAATTTCCGCATCATTGGGTCGTCATAGACTTTGGCAGCCATATCGCCAGCCATTTCCTCGCCCATCAGCTTCATGCGGGTTTCGCGGCCGCGCTGCATTGCTTCTTCGTTTCCAGCCATCGTTTATTCTCCTGTGCGTTTGATTGTGGGATTGCCCGAACATGCTTGCAGCCTTCGCGCGCCCGGTCCACCATTCCAGTTATGTACAGAATGGCTTTCGATATTGGCGGCACATTCACGGACTTCGTGCTTGCCGCAAAAGACGCCCCGCCGCGCTTTTTAAAGCTGCCCTCAACGCCGGATGATCCAGCCCGCGCAGTAATCGACGGGTTCGCGACGTTGCTAGATGCAGCAGGCATTCAAGGGGCGAACCTAGACGCGGTGCTGCACGCAACCACTGTCGCCACCAACGCCATTATTGAGCGCAAAGGCCGCCCGACAGCGCTGATCACAACGGAAGGCTTCCGTGACGTGCTGATCATCGGGCGGCAAAAACGCTATGAGACTTACGATCTTTACATGGACAAACCGGCCCCCTTGGCACCGCGCCGCGCAATCTTTGAGGTGCGGGAGCGGTTGGATCATCAGGGGCATGTGATCCAACCGTTGGACGATGCTTCTGTTGATGCTGCCGTGGTGGCGGTTGAGGCGGGCGCATATGAATCCGTTGCTGTGGCCCTCCTGCACGCCTATGCCAACCCAGCTCATGAGCATGCTGTAGGGCAGGCTTTAGCCAAACGCCTGCCCAATACTCCGGTGACCTTAGCCGCCAGTATTTCACCGAAATTCAGGGAATATGAGCGGACATCGACAGCTGTTGCGAACGCTTATGTCCGCCCCATCGTCGACAAATATGTGGAGCGGCTTGAGGACGCTTTGAAAGACCATGGCTTCCAGAAGTCCATGTTTATCATGCAGTCAGCGGGCGGATTGGTATCGCCTGCAATCGCCCGTGAGCAACCGGTGCGGATCGTTGAATCCGGACCTGCAGCAGGCGTTCTACTTGCGGCGATGGTAGGCGCGGAGGAAGGTGCGGACCATGTCATCACCTTCGATATGGGCGGCACCACGGCCAAGCTTGGTGCGGTTGATAATGGCGAACCTGCTGTAACGCCGACGTTTGAGGTTGATCCCGTACGTTACCGTCCAGGCTCTGGCCTGCCGATCAATGTGCCAGCAGTGGAGTTGCTAGAGATTGGCGCAGGTGGCGGTTCAATAGCGCGCGTGGATTTAGGCGTCATTCACGTTGGACCGGAAAGTGCGGGCGCAGACCCTGGCCCGATCTGCTATGGACGTGGTGGCGCTGAGGCTACGGTGACGGACGCCAACTTGGCGCTGGGATATATCAACCCGGATTTCTTCAACGCTGGGGCAATGCAATTGGACCGTGACGCTGCGCTGGATGGCATCCGACGCGCCGCAGCGGGGCCGCTGGGTTTGTCGGTGGAGGAGGCTGCATGGGGCATTCACACCGTCGCCAATGGTAATATGGAGCGGGCGATGCGGATCGTATCGGTCGAACGGGGGCGTGATCCGCGCCGATACGCCATTGTTGCGTTTGGCGGGGCAGGGCCGCTGCACGCCGCCCGGATAGCCAAGTCTATCGGCGCGCCTCGTGTTCTGGCGCCGTTTGGTGCTGGCGTCGGTAGTGCGATTGGCTTGCTGCAGGCTGCGCCAAAGATCGAATCATCCATCACGCGCGTGATGGGTTTGGAGCATGGGGCAGAGGCAGAAATAGCTGCCATCTATGAGGAATTACAGAAGCGGGCAGACGCTGATCTAGCGCGGCTAGGCGCTGGTGGTTCCCCGACCTGGACGCGCTATGGTTACCTTCGATATCGCGGGCAAGGCTACGAAATCCGCGCGAACTTACCGGACGGCCCGATTGACGTCACGTTCCCTGCGGCAGCGGCTGAAGCATTTCATGCGGCATATGAACAAGCTTACGGCTATCACGACGAGGCGGCGGCGATTGAAGCAGTTGACTGGCACTTGGTCGCGACCTTGCCGCAACCCGCCGGCGCGCTCGATTTAGGTTGGCGAGCGCCAGAAGGCGTTATGCCAAAGCCCCGCACGCGCCTAACATGGCAGCCTGAAGCGGGCGGCTTCGTCGATACCCCGATCTATGATCGGCAGCAGCTACCGGCGGGTGCTACGATCAAGGGGCCAGCGATCATCGAGGACCCGGAATCGACGCTGGTTGTGCCGGGAGGCATGCTGGCGACGGTTACTGAACGCGGCCATATTCTGATCGACATTGGCCAGATGGATGCGGATGGGAGCAATGCAGCATGACGATTGACCCAATCACGCTGACGGTCGTTTGGAATGGCCTGCTATCGATCGCCGAGGAAATGGGCTCAACGCTCCGCCGCACGGCTTTCTCAGAAGCAGTGCGCGAAGGAGAGGATTTTTCAACCGGCGTATTTGACGCCCAGGCCCGGTTAGTCGCCCAGGGCAATTTTACGCCAGGGCACCTTGGGTCCATGCCTTATGTCGTGGAAACGGTGCTGGATTACTTCCCAGCCGACACGTTGCAGCCTGGCGACGGTATTCTCCTGAACGATAGCTTTCTGGGCTCTGGCCATTTCCCAGATTGCTTCCTAGTCAGCCCATCATTCCTGGGAGACCGCATCGTCGGCTATGTCGTCACAACAGCGCATCACATAGATGTTGGCGGCGCAGCACCTGGGTCCCAACGGGTGCATGGTGTGACGGAAGCTTTCCAAGAAGGCCTGCGCATTCTGCCAGTGAAGCTCATACGCGGCGGCGCCTTTGACCAAGACCTCCTCCGGATGATCCTTGGCAATGTTCGCGTGCCGGAAAAGGTTGAAGGCGACCTTCGCGCTCAGGCGAATGCAACGCGGGCAGGGGCGCTGCGGCTCTCCACATTGTTTGATGAACAGGGCGTAGACGTCGTTGAGGCTGCCCATGAGGCGATCCTGGACCGGTCCGAGCAACGGATGCGCGAACTAATCGGCGACATCCCTGACGGGCGATATTCGTTCGAAGACCAACTAGATGATTACGGACCGGATACGCCTCCAATTATCGTCGCCGTCGATGTGACAGTTGCAGGCGATGAGGTCGAGGTGGATTTCTCTCGTTCCAGCGATCAGGTCCCCGCAGCGCTGAATTCCTACATCAACTACACACGCGCCTACACAATGTTCGCCGTGAAGGTGTTCTGTGATGCCCTGCTGCCGCAAAACCATGGCGGCATGCGGCCAATTCATACTGTGGCGCGGGAAGGTAGCTTCTTTAACCCGAAGTTCCCGGCCTCCAGCGGTGGTCGAGCGGCGGTGCAAATTCGGATATTTGACGCGATCAATGGCGCCCTTTCGCAAGCCTTGCCGCATCGGGGTATGGGGGCTTTTAGCCATTGGAGCAATCCCAACATTGGCGGGATGGACCCTGAAACGGGCAAGCCCTTCGTCATGTATGACTTGGGGTTTGGCGGCTATGGCGGCCGTGCGGACAAAGATGGTGCCGAAGGTCTGGCCCCCGTCATGAATTGTCGGAATATCCCGGTAGAAGTCCATGAAACCAACACGCCTGTGCGCATTCATCGGCTCGAACTGATGGCGGATAGAGGTGGTGCGGGCAAATATCGTGGAGGCACAGGCCTTCGTAAAGACGTTGAGCTGTTGGCTGAAAGTGCGGTCATGACCGGCCTTGGTGACCGCCATGTGAACCCACCGTTTGGCATATTCGGCGGCAAACCCGGTGCGCTTGCCCATACCATTCTTAATCCAGATGGAAATGCCCAGGAGCTTGGTTCTAAGGAGGTCGTCAGTTTAAAGAAGGGCGATATCGTCAGCTTCCAGCTTTCAGGGGCTGGTGGATATGGCGATGCTGCAGAGCGTGACCCAGCCAGGATCAAAGCGGACTTAGCAGACGGATACGTGACGCTCGATGGCGCGCGCAAACACTACGGATATTCAAGCCAGGAGACTGACTAGATGGCTATCGCGGACACCGCTCAGGCGCTCTTTGACGCCCGTTGCGCCAATGAGGATTTCAGATGGCTGACTGATAAGGACCGGCCAGAGACCCTTGCAGACGCCTATAACGCCCAATCCGCATTGCTCAAGCTTTGGGACGAGGCTGGTCACGGAAAGATTGGTGGTTGGAAAATCGCGATCACTTCCAAAGCCATGCAGGCGCTCTGCGGGATTGACCAGCCCTGTGTTGGCGGCATGTTGGATAGCGCAATCCATGACAGCCCGATGCAAGCGTCGTTGAGCGATTACGGACGGTTGGGCTTGGAGTTTGAGCTTGCCGTGCGCATGGGTTCTGAAGCTGGCATGGGCCGCGTGCCGTATGACGCCAAGAGCATCCGTGCGCATGTCGAGGCGGTCATGCCTGCATTCGAGCTGATTGACGATAGGAATGCTGACTATGAGGGCTTCGATGCGCATTCCCTAATCGCGGATAACACTTGGAACGCTGGCGTTATGCTGGGCGACGCAATCCCTAACTGGCAGTCGATTGATTGGGTCACCCAGCCTGTGAGGCTGGACTACAACGGAAAGATCGAAACTGCCGTCACTGGGGACGCGATGGGGGATCCGTTCGCGGCGCTGGCTGTCGTTGCCAACAATCTCGTGGACCGGGGGCTTAGCCTGAAACCGGGGGACATCGTGATCACAGGCTCTACGCTTCAAACGCGTTTTGCCGCGGCCGGAGACCATGCGACGTACCAGATTGATGGGTTCCCTGGTGTCGAGCTTCGCGTATCGGAATAGCCGCAATCGGCCTAGCCATTTAAATTGCGAATGATTGTCATTAGCTTTAACGCATCAAACGTTTTGGCCTGACATTTGGCGCGCGCGCTGGCAAAAGCGCCCCAGTGATCGCGGTGCCAGACGACTTGCTAGAACAATCTTGTGCAGCGTGTGAGCGCCAGGATGCGGCGGCTTTGGTCGTCGATGGCCTGCGCCATGAATATGGTGACCAAGGTGCCACGCCCCAAGACGTATCGCTTTGCCTGCATCCAGGTGAAATCGTCGCGCTCGTTTGACCATCTGGATGCGGGAAAACTTCGACGTTGCGTGTGATTGCCGGGCTTGAACGCCTGCAAGAAGGTGCGCTCCGCATTGGCGGAGTAATGGCGGCGGTACCCGGGCTGCATGTGCCCGCGGAAAACCGGAATATCGGGATGATGTTCCAGGATTATGCGCTATTCCCGCATCTGACAGTTGCGGAAAACGTTGGATTTGGTCTTGGTCGCCTAGATAGCGCTCAACGCCGGCAGCAGGCGCTCGAAGCACTTTCAGACGTTTGCTTGCTGGATTTGCGGATAGATATCCAACCACGATGTCCGGTGGGCAACAGCAGCGTGTCGCACTCGCGCGCGCGCTCGCAGCGCGCCCCAATGTTGTTTTGCTGGACGAACCGTTTTCCGGACTCGATGCAGAACTCCGGCGGGGTGTCCGCAGTGACGCAATTCACCTCCTCAAGGCTGCCGGCACTGCCGCCCTGATGGTAACCCATGATCCTGAAGAAGCTTTGTTTATGGCGGAGCGGATTGCGGTCATGCGTGATGGTCGGATTGAGCAGTGCGACACGCCAAAAGCGCTCTATGACCACCCAGATTCGCCCTATGTCGCGCACTTTTTCAGTGAAGTGAACGAATTTCCGGGCGGCGTTCGCGCCAATTTAATCCGCACGCCCATGGGGCTTGTTGAAGCGCCGGGCATGGCGGATGGCACTGAAGCTCTCGTTATGGCGCGGCCTGAACATATCCTGGTTGGCGAGGCCGCGTTGGAAACTGGGGCGTCGTTCGCAGGCAATGTCAGCTTTGCGCGATGGATTGGCCGCACTGCGCTCATCGAAGCTCGGCTAGAAACGGGCGAGGCTGTATTCGCTAGAATATCTGACAAGAATTGGCCTGACGCAGGGGAGCCAGTCGAAATCGCCCTGGACCCTGAGCAGGTTCATGTTTTTGCTGGCGGCCGGGATGCAGCACAAGTTAAGTCAGATAACTTGAAGCACGACAGCGCTAATACTTCGAAAAGCCTCGCGTTCTCCAGCTGACTGCGGTAAGATCCATTCTAGTAGGGTTAAGTTAAAGTTGTGGACAGTTGAAAGGGCTGGGCTATGGGCGGAATTGGGGTTTGGCAAATCGCCATTGTTGTCGTCGTCGTCATTCTCTTGTTTGGCGCGGGCCGTTTGCCGCGACTGATGGGTGACATGGCCAAAGGCATCAAAAGCTTCAAGCAGGGTATGAAGGAGGAACTCAAAACCTCCGATGACGAAGAGGACCTGACACGGGTGTCTGATAACCCGAAAGAAAAAGACAACACGGCGAATAGCTGAGTCTGACTTTCACACACATATTTCCCCTGATTTAGGCGCAAGCCCTCCATGCTGGATATCGGTTGGAGCGAATTTTTCGTTATTGGCGTGATCGCGCTGGTCGTTATTGGCCCGCGCGAGCTGCCGGCTGCTCTGCGTTCGCTTGGAAAAGTTATATCGCGTGCCCGCAGCCTTGCTCAAGACTTTCGGGATGGGTTGGATGACATCGCCCGCGAAACGGAAGTCAAAAACATAACCAACAACATGATCGGCGACTTAGATGATAAGTCCGATGATGAGTGGTTAGAGGCGGTCAACGCTGGCAAGCTTGAGAAAACGCTAACGCCAATTGATGGCGATGAAGCTAAAGCGAGTGAAGGCGAGCCGACGGCTGGGCTTCCGGTAGATGATCTTGATGAGGAAGCGTTCGATGCGGCGGATGCTGAAGAGGTTGAGCTGGCTGCTGAGAAGAAGCCAAAGGACGCTCAGTCATGAGCGGGGCTGAAAGCGAAGATAAGGTACCACTCCTAGAGCATCTCATTGAGCTCCGCCGTCGGCTGCTTTGGTCGCTCGCTGCACTTCTCATTGCTTTTCTAGGAAGTTGGGCTGTAGCCGCTGAAATCTTTAATTTTTTGGCGCAGCCACTTGCTGATGCATTTGGGGATCAAGAGGGTGCGCAGCTGATCTACACCAGCTTGCCGGAAAAGTTCTTTGTTAACGTAAGGATTGCGTTCTACACGGCTCTATTTATTGCATTCCCGATCATCGCTAATCAGATTTGGAAGTTCGTGGCGCCAGGACTTTATAAAAACGAGAAGAGCGCATTTCTGCCCTACTTGGCGGCGACGCCAATTTTGTTTTTCCTTGGCGGTGCAGTCGTTTACTTCGGTATTTTCCCGCTTGCTTGGAAGTTTTTCCTTGGCTACCAGGATGTCGCTGGTGACCAAAATGCTGCCGGTGTTGTCATTGAGACCGTGGCAATGCCCAAGGTCTCTGAATATCTCAGCCTCGTTATCACGTTGATTTTTGCGTTTGGGTTGTTCTTCCAGATGCCTGTTGTTCTGACGCTGCTTGCGCACGCCGGTATCGTCTCAGCCGATGGTTTGGCGAAGAAGCGGAAGTACGCTGTTGTCGCTATGTTTGGCCTCGCGGCGGTTTTAACGCCGCCGGATGTTATCAGTCAAATCGGCTTAGCCGTACCGGGTCTGCTGCTCTATGAAATATCGATCTTGTTGGCGCAGCGAATAGAGCGGAAACGTGAATCCTATTTCGATGATGACGACGATGCCAAAGACGACTGATTCCGCTAATGAATCTCTAGAAATCGCTTAGCACTGGACAGGGGAGTCCACGGGCGGTTAGAACCGGCGCGAACCCTTGAAGGATCGCAAAGATGCTGGATGTCCGCTGGGCGCGTGAACACCCGGACGCGCTAGACGCTGCCATGACGAAACGTGGCGCGGAAGCTGTGTCCCCGGCCGTACTGGCGCTGGACACCAAGCGCCGGTCCGCCCAAACCCGGTTTCAGGAATTACAGAGCGCGCGCCGAGATGCCTCTAAGGCTATCGGTCAGGCGAAAGCCAAGGGCGAGGATGCCTGTGAGGCTATGGCCGCCGTTGCAAAGCTCAAAGATGACGCTGCGGCTGCCGAGTCTGAGGCCAAGCAAGCGTCCGACGAACTTGATGCGCTGCTTGCTACATTGCCAAACCCGCCAGCTGATGATGTCCCGCCCGGTGCTAATGAAGATGATAACGTTTTTGTCCGGGAAAATGGCACGCCGCGCGAGTTCGCGTTTGAGCCGAAGAGCCATATTGACCTCGGCGAACCGCTTGGTCTTGATTTCGAAGCTGGCGTGAAGCTTTCAGGCGCGCGGTTCGTTGCCATGCGCGGCCAGATCGCCCGGTTGGAGCGCGCGTTAGCGCATTTCATGCTGGATTTGCATGTCCAAGAGCATGGCTATGCTGAAGTCCGCCCTCCAATTTTGGTGCGTAGCGAGGCTATGTATGGTACGGGCCAGCTTCCAAAATTTGAAGAAGACTCGTTCCAAACCTCCGATGGCCGTTGGTTGATCCCTACGGCCGAAGTGCCGCTGACCAATTTGGCAGCCGACACCAGCTTTGAGTCCGCAGATCTACCGCTGCGCTATGTGGCGCACACGCCGTGCTTCCGCTCCGAAGCGGGTGCAGCGGGTAAGGATACGCGCGGCCTCATTCGCATGCATCAATTCGATAAGGTTGAGATGGTGAGCATTGTCAGTGCTGATCAATCCGAAGCTGAGCTTGAGCGGATGACAGCTGCTGCTGAAACAGTGCTGCAACGCCTTGAACTGCCGTACCGCGTTCTTCTGCTTTGCGCTGGCGATATGGGGTTCGGTGCGCGTAAAACCTATGATCTAGAGGTATGGGTGCCATTTCAGAATAAGTATCGCGAGATATCCAGCTGCTCCACATGCAGTGATTTCCAGGCCCGTCGGATGGGCGCACGCGTGCGCCGGACGGAAGGGAAGGGCACCGATTTTGCGCATACCCTGAACGGCTCAGGTGTTGCGGTTGGTCGGGCAATGGTGGCGCTTCTGGAAAACCATCAGCGCGAAGACGGCTCCATTAGCATACCAGCTGCGCTGCAGCCCTACCTAGGCGGTTTGACTGAATTGACACCAGGGCAGGGCTGAGATTATGGCGAGCGCGAACGAATGGCAGGTCGATCTCAGCAAAGCGCGCGTGTTGCTGGTCAATGATGATGGCCTTGAAGCACCCGGCCTGAAGCTGCTTGAGAAGCTGGTGACGCCGCTTGCTCGTGAAGTGTGGGTGGTGGCACCGGAGCGTGAGGAAAGTGGCACAGGCCACGCGTTTTCGCTGCACAGGCCACTTCGGCTGCGCCAAGCAAGTGAACGCCGCTTTGCCGTTGATGGCATGCCAGCAGATGCCGCGATCATTGGGCTTAGTGAAGTCATGCGGGATAATCCGCCTGATATCTTGTTATCCGGTGTCAATCGCGGTGCTAATATTGGCGATGACGTCATGTATTCGGGTACTGTCGGTGCCGCTGCAGAGGCTGCAATGTCCGGCTTCCCAGCAATATCGATGAGCCTAGACCGTGCGCCAGAGAATGAAGCAAAATGGGAAACCGTTAAGCGGCATATGGCTGATACGCTGCACTGGATTCTAGCAGCGTCTTGGCCGCTTGGCATGGTCCTGAATGTGAACTTTCCGGATGTCGGTCCAGATGCCGTTAAAGGCCGGAAAGTCGCTACAGTTGGGCGACGGAAGCCCGGGGGCGAGATCGCCAAAGGTTTGGACCCAGCAGGCAAGCCTTATTTCTGGATCAGTTCCAAGCGCATTTATGGTGATGTGTCTGCGGACTCAGATATTCAGGCGACCCGTGACGGCTATATCTCTATGAGCCCGCTCACCTTGGATATGACGGATTACGGCCATATCGCTGCTGCTCGGGAGAAGCTCGGTTGACCCTGTCGTCACGCCGAATACGGATGGTTATGGGGCTCCGCCGCGCTGGCGTGAACGACCCGCGCGTGCTTGGCGTGATGGAGCAGATTGAGCGCGAGCGGTTTATCCCGCCGGCGTGGCAGATGGATGCCTATGAGGATGCGCCGTTGCCTATTGGGCATGGCCAAACCATTAGCCAGCCCGCCGTTGTCGGTAAAATGTTGCAGGCGCTGGAAGTTGGCCCCCGGATGCGGGTCCTGGAGGTCGGCGTTGGGTCAGGTTACCAAACGGCAGTGCTGGCGGGGCTGGTGCGCGCAGTATTTGGTATTGAACGTATAAAGGCCCTGCTGTCGGATGCCAAGGTTCGGCTGGAGGAACAGAAGGTCGATAACATATTCCTGCGTTGGGCCGATGGGAGCAAAGGTTGGCCGGAAGGTGCGCCATTCGATAGGATTATTGCAGCTGCCGCAGCAGACGACATGCCCGGCACTTTGGCGGACCAGCTGAAACCAGGCGGGATTATGGTCCTGCCGCTTGGGGAAACTGGAAATCAGAGCCTTTGGCGCATTCGGCGCGATGATGCAGGTTTCCAAACAGAAGATTTGGGTGTCGTCGCATTCGTGCCATTTTTACCAGGCGCTATTGAGGCAAATCATGTGGCGGAGGCTACTCGTTACCGGCCTGCGCAAGGAGCGGCTTGATGAATTTGACGCCACTGAAAAAAATTTGCCCGGTCAATATGCATAGAGCAACAGTGCTGACATTCGCATTGTTATTAAGCGGTTGCGGCTGGGTTTCTGTTGACCCAGACAAGGCTGCGTCAGCCCCGCGGCCGCCTGGAACTGGCGCAAACGCTGGCCCGGTTGTGAGTGCGGTACCGGGCGGCCGTTCCGTTCTCGTTCAAGCGGGTGATTCCGTTTATGGCATCGCCTATCGCTACGGTGCCACGCCCCGGCAGATGATTGCCTTGAATAACCTTCGCCCTCCGTTTGAAATTCAGGCTGGCCAGCGGTTGCTGCTACCGCCTGAACAACAACTTTACACCGTCCGCCCTGGCGACACTGTGAATGGATTAGCCGCTGCCTACAACACGGACCCGGAGACATTGGCCCGCCTGAATCACTTGCCGCCACCGTATGTCCTGCATACAGGTTCAAAGGTTGGCATTCCAAAACCACGTGCGCCCCGTGCAGCTGTCGCAGCCCTGCCTGCCGCACGCCCGCGTGTCGCGACACCATCGCAACCAGTTCAGCCGCGAACCATTTCTCCCCGCCTGCCGCCAAAGCGACCGACTGAAGTTTCTACTGCGCCGCTACCACCGGCAGAGCGTGTTGCAAAGCCAGCACCTGCGCGCATGGAACCGACGGCACCGCGCCGCCCGCCTCCCGTCCAGCGTGGACCTGCCGCCGCAAAGCCAGGGTCATCAGGTGGGTTCTTAGCGCCCGTAGAAGGCCCAGTGATCGCTAAGTTCGGTAAGCAGGCAGACGGCCGCCAAAATGATGGTGTTAATATTGCAGCCGCGCGTGGAACTCCTGTACGCGCGTCTAGAGCCGGTGAGGTCGTGTATGCGGGAGACGCATTGCAGGGTTATGGGAAGTTATTGCTCGTCAAACACGCCGGCGGCTGGGTGACGGCCTATGCCCACCTGGACCGCATATTGGCACAACGCGGCGATAAGGTTGCGCGGGGCCAGACGGTAGGGGTAGTCGGCTCGAGCGGCGGAGTTTCAGCGCCTCAGCTACATTTTGAAATGCGCCAGGAGAATAAGCCTGTCAATCCATCAGGAAAGTTGGCTGCTCGCTAATTAGTCTAGCTTGGCGGTAGCATCCAGATCGCCAACAGCGCCGATGCACGGGACTGCATTGCGTGAATAATGTTCGGCGGATTATAGACCAATCCGCCAATTCCGGGCTCCCGCCATGGGCCAGCTTCCTGACGCCAATTTCCCGGCGATAGCACGATATAGACTTCTTCTGGCGGGTGATGGTGGTTCGGATAGAACGTTTCCGGCGCTAGCAGGCTAGCACCGATGCGCAGATCTGTCCGCGCTTCAAGACCGCCGTCACCAATGATCATGCCAGTTGCGTGGGCGTTTGGGAAATTAGGATCATCCGTCTTTCTGTCTGCCCGGGCGCTCCAGGCAATTTCGGGCTCTAAACTGTGAAAGGCGGTTGCTAGGGCTTCGGTGGCCTGAACCTTTGCTGCTGCGTCCAGAGCAGATTGAATGTGGGCGCAGGCAGGATTCTCTGTTCTTCGGCGCGGGGTTTGCGGGCCAGGTTCGGCGAGTGCTTCAAACGTTTTCTTTGTCACTCTGGCGTGATCTGATCCGGTGTCGCTAACATCGAGGATCGTTGTCTCGAGAACATTCAAGAATGCTTGTAGAGTAGGGGTACGCATTGCCATTGCTCGCCTCCATTGTTCTCTACTGTTTCGAAGGATGGCAGGTTTTGCAGCATCGGGCCACGGGACTTGCAGCACATGCCACGGTATACTAAGCCGACAGAGTGTCGCAATGGAATGAAATATGATGGATTTTGATAAACTGGTGCAAGAACGCCGCAGTATTCGCGGGTACAAGCAAAAGCCAGTTCCGAAGGACGTGATTGCCGAGATCATTGGGTTGGCCAAAGGCGCGCCATCCTCCATGAATACACAGCCTTGGCACTTCCATGTGATTTCGGGCGAGCCACTAGACCGTATCCGTGCGGGGAATACTGAACGTAATTTGGCTGGCGTTCCGGCATCCCGCGAAATCCCGATGCATGGGGCATACGAAGGCATTCACCGCCAGCGGCAGGTCGATATTGCGAAGCAGTTGTTCGCGGC
The DNA here is from genome assembly GCA_965660545.1 of Alphaproteobacteria bacterium. GTDB lineage: Bacteria > Pseudomonadota > Alphaproteobacteria > Bin95 > Bin95 > VMCJ01. The sequence continues at coordinate 34,339 of CBFIAF010000011.1, forward strand.
CATGGGCATTGACCGCTATGATAAAGAGCGCCGCCACGACTGGGTAATGCGAGGTTTCCGGCAGTTCGATGCGCCAGTTTCCATTGTCGTGACCTATGATAAGGATTTGGACCCTGGTGCGTCCATCGCGCATTTTGATTTGGGCGCGGTGACCTATGGTTTGGTCTTGGCGGCATGGACGCGCGGTCTAGGCGCAGTCATCAATGGCCAGGGCATCATGCAGTCCCCAGTCGTGCGCGAACATGCACAAATTCCGGATGATCAAGTGATCATGACCTGTGTTGCAATGGGGTATCCGGAAGATTACTTTGCAGCGAATAATGTTAAGTCCGTCCGCCGCGCAACAGATGAGATAGTCACGTTCGTTGGTTTTGACGAGGACCCATAACGGTTTCTGCAAAGTCTCTGAAGTTGGACCGCATGCAGGCGACCGGTGGCAGCAGCGTGACTTCCTTCAGGCCGGCTTTTGCCAACTGATCCAGACGCTCATTGATCTCATCAGGCTCACCGACGAGACCGCCTGCGACGCGGATCAAGTCCGGCGTTATGAAGCGGCGCTCTTCAGGGGGACAGAAGGCGCAATGGCCCTGGTGCAGCATCTGGTTGCGACGTTCGGGCGGGATCGTCTGCTCGACATACGCTTTGTAGTCCTCCCACGTCCCACGTACACGGTCTGAGACAAACTCGTCGTGGCCGCGCTCCTGGTACAGCTCGAACCAATAGTGCAGCGTAGAAACGACGGCGGCATCGACCTCATCAATCACACGCGCGCTCTCCAAGGTCTCGCCATGCTTCAAAACGCAAGCGAAGGTGACGGCGGCTGTGTGGAAATCCTCCGGCCAGGGGCGCCCAACTTCAGCTGCACCCGTGTGTGCGGTTTCTATATTTCGGGCAAGCACGCCGAGCGGTTCATTCCCAGCACATATTCGGCCATCGCCATAAGCGCCCGCGGCTTTCAGGGCTTTGGGTCCATTGGCACCCACATAGATTGGGACCGGGTTTTCCAAGTTAAGGCTGCCTAGCTCCCTGTCGAGAAAGCGGATCATGCTTTTATGGCCGCCAGTCTCATACGCAACATTCTCGCCATGGAGCAGGCCACGCACGACGCGGAGATAGTTCCGGAATGCAGCCGCCTTCATCGGTCGTCCACCCATAATCCGCATGGCGGTATGGCCGGTGCCGATGCCTAGGAACGTCCGTCCCGGTGCCAATTTATTGATGGAGGCGATGGAATGCGCCGTCACTGGCGCTGTTCTCGTCCCGGCGATGGCTACGCCTGTGCCGAGTCTAATACGGGATGTGTGATATGCGGCGAGCGCCAACGTTGCATAGCAATCAGACCAGATCATCTGGCTATCGGGTGCCCACCCGTGATCGTAGCCAAGGGCTTCAAGCTCCTGGAATATCTGCCAGTCGCCGATGTTGGTCGCAACCATGCCGCCGAATTTCATGGGAAATGATCCTTTAAAGCTTTAGAAGCCGCCAAATTTTCCGGGGCGCTTTTCTTTGAATGCCGCAATCGCCTCGGCGTGGTCTGGCCCAGATCGTGCGATGGCGATGTGGGAACTAACCAGATCGAAGGCTGTGTCTATATCTGACCTAAGGCTCTGATCCACCGTGCGTTTGATCAGGCGGATCGATAGAGGCGGCATCGCGGCGATGCGTTTTGCGAGCTTGATCGTCTCAGCTAATAGCTCATCATCAGGATACGCATGATTGACGAGGCCAATTTCGAGAGCCGTTGCGCCGTCGATGAAATCCGCCGTCCATAAAAGCTCCAACGCTTTTGCACGGCCAACGATTCTCGGTAGAAAGTATGCACCACCACCGCCGGGCAACAGGCCAATCTTGGCGTAGGTTTCCGCAAACTTCGCACTTTCACCTGCGATGCGAATATCACATGCGAGCGCCAAATCCATGCCACCGCCGACTGCGGCGCCGTTCACTGCGGCCAAGATGGGTTTTTCAAACCGCGCTAGACGTTTGGGAAATGCTTGTATTTCATTCCAGATGCGGCCTTTAGTAACGTGCGGGCGCGTGTCATGCCCTTCGCCCATGCCGCCAATATCACCACCACTACAGAACCCGCGCCCAGCACCCGTTAAGATCACGACACTTACATCATCGCGGACTTCGCAATCATCCAGCGCCGCTATCAGGCCTTCCAGCATCTCGCTGGTGAAGGCGTTCAGCTTGTCAGGCCGGTTCAGTGTGAGGATTGCAACACCATCTTGAACGTCAACAAGTACTTGGTCGGTCATGCCAGATTCTCCCGCGCCCATACATCCTGGGCTGGCGTATTCTTAGGGTCGCTAGCGCGGAGTTGGTAGTAGGCGAGATAGGGGGCGTAGCCAGTGTGAACGCGCCGAAGCTCCGTCACAGCATTATCATGGAGGTCAACCCGAAGATTTATATCCTCAACGATGTCTGCGCCTTGCACGACCAGCGCGGCGGACCGTTCGGCTAGGTGCGCACCATCACCACCCGTTTGGCCGCCTGAATCGCGCCCAGCTTCTAGCGCCTGCATCAGCCGCGCATCCAGCCGCTGGCCTTTGCTCGTCTCGAAGTCGTTTGCGATCGCCGACACAACATGCTCGCCTGCAAGCACATTGCCGAAGGCTGCATAACCGTTTCCAACGGCATGGCCCGCGTAGGCACGGCAGGTATCGCCGGTATGCATCGCGACGGTGCCATCTGCGCCAACAATGGCGACTTGACGGTAACTAAAACCAGGATCGGATTCAGCCAGTAAGCGCAATACATTATCAGGCCTCCTGCCGTCTTGTAGTGCTTGAAGGGCGATTTGTCCTAGTTTCGGATTGGCGAAGGCCTGGGTGGATAGGGCCGCAATGCCTCTTGCCAAGAATGGACAATATCCACCAACGGCAAGCGAATATGTGGCGATGCCAATGCCCAGGGCTTTCGTTTCAGGGCATCGGGCGGCAATGGTGTAGGTCATGGACCGATCCTTCTATGCATCATAAGAAATGGTGGCCCGGTCTTGCTAGAAAAGCCAGCGCCAGATAAGCGGAATCATCGCTGCAGTCAAAAGACCGTTTAGCCCCATTGCAATGCCGCTAAATGCGCCTGCCGTCTCGTCAATCTGTACAGCGCGGGCCGTGCCGATGCCATGGCTGGCCGCGCCCAGCGCCAAGCCTTTTGCCCGGCTATCCCGCACGCACAAAAGATGCAGCAAAGCTGGCCCAAACATGGCACCAGTGATGCCGGTCAGTAGGACCAGCATCGCTGTCAGGGACGGTAGCCCGCCAATTTCTGCCGAGACGCCCATGGCGATAGCGACAGTGACAGACTTTGGCGCAACGGAGGCGATCACCGTAGGCCCCGCACCTAATGCCCAGGCAATGCCAACAGCTGCGAGTGCGCCCGTCGCAGACCCAAGCGCCAGCGATAAGAGTAAGGCGGGCAGGGAACGCTTCACCTGCTCCAATTGGTTATAGAGCGGGATTGCGAGTGCGACCGTTGCAGGGCCAAGCAGAAAGTGGACGAATTGTGCGCCCTCAAAGAACGTGCCGTAATCCGTGTCTGTGATGAGCAGAACCGCAACAAGCATAGCGACGGCTAGTAGGACGGGGTTCAGCACGGCCAAGCCGCCTGAGCGCTTATAAGCCCAGTCGCCGATTTGGTAGGCGATCAGCGTTAAAGTGAGATGCATTAGGGGGTTGGATGAGAGATAGACCCAGATTTCAGTAAAGTCGCTCATTCCTGCGGGCCTTTCCGCTTGGTCAGGCCCATAGCCCAGGTCATGGCGAGGCCGGTAACGGCGATTGCTGCGAGGGTGCTGACAACGAGTGCAGTGCCGATAATAGCGCCTGAGTCAGCCAGAATGGTCAAATGCAGGGTCACGCCAACGCCTGCAGGCACAAACATGAGAGATAGATGGCCGAGTAACCCTCGGCTGGTCTTAGCCAAAGTCTTGGGGGCACCGCCACGAAGAATGAGTGCAACAAAGAGCAGCGCCATACCGACAACAGGTCCAGGTGCGGGCAGTTGAAGCCACGCGACCAGGGCTTCGCCCGCCAGTTGAAACGCAAGTAGGGCTGTTAATGCCCAAAGCATCAACCAGTGGCCTCAGCATTACGACGACGGGCGCGGCGGGGGGCAGCGATCCAGATGGCGATCACACTGACCACACTCCAGCCTATGCACACAAGAAATGCGGTTTCGTAATTGCCGAAGATATCATGCAGCAGGCCAGTGAAGTATGGTCCCGCACCGCCACCAAGCGATGCGGCAACGCTAAGCACGCCAAAGATCGTTGAGTAATTCTTGCCTTGAAAAAGGTCTGCCGGGGCAGAGGCAAACACTGCTGTGAGCCCGTAGCCGAGCAAGCCCTGGGCAACGATCATTGCCCAGAAGAATGGTATGCTTGGGGCTTCGCGCATGAGGATCAGGATGGCATAGCAAGCGGCGAAGCCGAAGCAGCCGATGGTCCATGCGCCTTCGCGGCCTATTTTATCCGCCATCCACCCGCCATTAATCTGGCCAGCGATGCCAAAGGTCGCAACCGCAGCAAGCCCAAGCGTCGCCATATTGGCGTTAAAGCCAATATCGATCAGATACTGCGTTTGATGCACCTGTACCGCATACCAGGACCAAAGCATGCCAAATGCAGCAATGGCGATGAACCAGAATGAAGGCATCGCCATTGCTTGCGCGAGTGTCGGTCCGCCAAGGGGTTTCGGTTGCTCGCCAGCGGTCAAGGGTGCCGCCGTATCGCCATCAGGAAGGAGGCCCATGTCCTCTGGCCTCCGGCGTTGCGCGACTAAGTTCAAGGGGGCAAGTAGGCCAATAACGACGAGTGCAATCGCCCAGCATGCCTCGCGCCAGCCAACGTCCTGAATAACACCGCCAAGCGGGATTAGCAGCAGCGCGCCAACGCCTGCGCCTGAAAACGCGAGCCCAACCGCCAGCCCGCGCCTTCGCTGGAACCACATGGGTAGGGTTGCAGCATGGCCGATATAGCCAAGGATTGTCGACGCGCCAACGACAAGCACACCGAATGTGATGTAAAGCATCCAAGGGGCGGAGATGTAGGTTGTCCCAACGATGCCAAGCGCCATCATCAATGACCCTGCTGGCATAACCACCCGCGGCCCAGACTTGTTCAGCGCCAAGCCAACGAGTGGTCCCATGCCTGCCGCGAAAACAAAGCCCATGGAAAATGCGCCTGCTGTTTCGCCACGAGACCAGCCAAATTCCGCCAGGATTTCTGGGTATAGCAGGGAGAATGCCGTCCGCGCATTTACACCAATTGCTAAAGTGGCGAAGGCACAGGCGACGATAACCCATCCATAGTAAAACTTCTTCGGTGCCTGAGATGCATCAATTGGTTGCTGTATTTCTTGGTGTGCTGATTCATTTAGAGATGCCGCAGCGTGTTCGCTAACTGGCTCGTGGCGACGTATCGGCTCAGGCCTTTGTCCGCCAGGGATGGAAGGCGCGTAACGGCTGACGGGTTCATCGATCAATTTATTGGTGAAAAGGGCGCCGGTGTGGCCAGGCTGTTTTCTTGCGCTTGAACCAGGCCATCGGTTTTTGCCTGGTATTCCGCCCAACCTGGGTCCGCATCGCGGGCGGCGCGTTTTTGCTCCATATCAGCCAAGCTATCGAATTCCCATATGTGGGTGACGCGGTTTAACCGGCCGACGTTGTGAACAAAGTAACCCAGCAACTTCAAGCCGTTGCGCTGCTGCACGGGGAGGCCGTCTTCCTCAAAAATCTTGAGATATGTTTTCATCTTGCGTGGCTGAATGGTGTAGCAGCGGACGTCAACAATCATGGTTCAAGTTCCATCTGGGTAGTAAAAGGTTTTAATGCGGGCGGCGTAGTCGCCCAGCGTCTTATTGTTCTGCACAGCATCGCGAAGTGGCGAGTCAAAGCTATCGCCTTGGATGTTGCCCACGAAAGCGCCAACGCTTGCGTCAACAGCACTTGGCGTATCGCCGAACATGAATGGCTTAACGCCAAGCCACTCCGAGATTGCGGAAAGGTTTTGGATACCGAATCGCATCTGCTCATCAAGGTTGTGGCGGCCCATGCCGTGGCCTTGCATATCCCGGATCATCTTTTTGCGAATTTGTCCGGCGATGATCGGGCGGACTAGCTTTGAAATTGGCGCGAAGAATAGATCTCGCAGTCTTACCCAATTATAATCTATCAACCAGCGGGCTGCGACGATGGACCAGTACAGATGTTCCTTAGACAATCGCTGAAACTCTGAGGAGACGCCTTTTTGCTCGGCGGAGAGCCCAGCGTCGAAATCTGCGCCATGGGCTTGTTCCAGGTGATGGCGGATTAAGGTTGAATCCGCGATGACCTGCGCGCCATCCACAATCAACGGCATCTCGCCCTTTGGTGCCTTACGCGGATCGTCTACATATAAAACATTATAGAGCAGATCTGCCATCCGGAGCAGGATTGCAGCCTTAACGCCGAATGGTGTTCCAGATGGCTGCCCGAAGGCGGCGTGGAACGTGTGGGGTCCGATCATACGCTTCTAACCCCTGATGCCGTGAAGGTAAGGACCCGCCTCCCGCAAGGGAGCGGCCATATTGGCGAAGTCTACTAGCATTTTCCGGGTGTCGCCGGGATCAATAATCTCTTCAACCCAAAATGCTTCAGCAGACCGGAATGGCGAGCGCAATTTTTCAAGCCGTTCTATGATCTCAGCATGCTTAGCTGCATGGTCATCCGCCGCTTCGATATCGGCGCTGTAGGCAGCCTCAATCCCGCCTTCAAGCGGCAGCGAGCCCCAACGGCCAGAGGGCCATGCATAGCGGAGATTAAATTGGCCACCGTTCTGATGCGCTGCACCGGCAACGCCAAACACATTGCGTACCAGGATTGAGCACCATGGCGTTGTCGATTGCCAGATGGCGGCCATCGCGCGGGCACCTTCCTTGATGGTGCCTGCTTTCTCGCTTTCCAGCCCGATCAGGAAGCCTGGGCAATCCACTAAATAGATGACTGGCAAGTGGAATGTGTTCGCCAAATCGACGAAACGCTCGACCTTACGGCATGCGTCAGCCGTCCATCCACCGCCGTAATGGCGCGGGTCACTGGCCATGACCGCGACAGGCCACCCATCAACGCGGGCGAGGCCGGTCATGATTGAGCGGCCATACATTTTACCCATTTCAAACAATGAGTCCGTATCAACGACGGATCGCACGATCTTCCGCATGTCATAGACTTTGCGGATATCGCGCGGGACAGCCTCCATCAGTGATGGATCAGTGCGTTCAGGGTCATCTGTCGGCTCAATACGTTCCGGCAATTCATGAACGTTCTGAGGCAGGTAAGACAGGAATTTCCGCACGTATTCAAAGGCTTCTTCTTCGCTATCTACTGCTTCATCAACCGCCCCTGCACGGAGTTGGATCTTCCAGCCGCCGAGTTCCTGCTTCGTTAGGTCCTGCCCAAGCCGTTTCACCACGGGTGGGCCGGCGACGAAGAGGGCCGAGGTTTCTTTCACCATGACGGAATAGTGCGCCGCCACCATATGCGCAGCACCTAGTCCAGCGACGGAGCCGAGCCCCAACGCTACCCGGGGCACTGTGCCCATGTTGCGGACAACCCATTCCCAGCCCTTAACGCCAGGTACATTGGCCCGGCCCGTGGTCTCGATCGTTTTGACGGACCCGCCACCGCCAGAGCCTTCGATAATGCGAATGAGGGGCAGGCGGAGCGTATTCGCCATCTGCTCGCACATGATGTGTTTTTCTTTAATGGTCGCATCTGCAGAGCCACCGCGCACCGTAAAATCATCACCACCGATAACGACTTGCCGCCCGTTTACTTTGCCCCGTCCAAACACAAAGTTCGACGCCATGAAGCCTTCAAGATCATTATTGCCATCATACTGAGCCATGCCTGCGATTTTGCCTGTTTCATGGAATGTGCCGTCATCGAGCACGGCGTCGATACGCGCACGGACGGTGAGGCGTCCACCATCTGTTTGCCGTTTAACCTTATCTGCCCCCCCCATCTGCTCAGCAAAAGCCTCACGGCGGCGAAGTTCTTCCATTTCGGGTTGCCAGTTCATAGGCGCATTCTTCCTTGCAGGGGATCAGATTTAAAGAGAATGTTAACTGTGGCTGAAACACCGCGCCACCCCGCCATTCGTGCGCCTTGACGAGCAAAGGCCATGACAGGTTTCCAACGGCCAATCCTAATCCTCCGCAGCTTTGATGATAAGAATGCGAGCGCATTCTGCATAGACTTCTTAGGTTTGAAAGTGCAGTTCGAGCAACGTTTTGGCCCCGACCCGCCACTCTATATGGGGATTGAACGCGATGACTGCGTTCTGCATCTATCTGAGCTTTTTGGCGACGGTTCGCCGGGCACGTTTGTCCGGATCGAGGTGCCAGATGTTCAATCCCAAGATTGGGGCCATGATGACATGAGCATTCGGGACCCTGCCGGGACAATTTGATCTTCTGCACGTTGCGGTCGGAATGAATGAGCAATTGTTGATAATTGGGCCTCAGCTCTGCAGTTTCATCATTAGTTTAGAAAGTTTCTAATTCAGATTCAGCCAACTGGCAGATATCCGGTAGTTCATCCTTTTATACTGAGGATTCAACTGGCCTGATCAGTGCCTTAGGCGTCGCGAAAGATGACCTGGTCATTGAGCGATCGAGCAATATCGTTTCTGCCCTGTTTGAAGGTGTGACGCTTATATTGTTCCAAGCGGAAGTCGGAACCACGGTTTCGGTAGACGTGGAACGCGATCTCTCCAACGTCAAAACAGATATCGCCAAGTTTTGTTACGAGTCATAACGAGCTTCGTCAGGCACTGAACTTCCAGCTTAATGTGGACCCGAAATCAGGTGTTGTTGATGATGGCGTCCATGATCCAAACATTGGCGCAGGTTCGGCAGATCACTGAAGCAGTGTTCCAGGATCGTTAACCGATTATGCCTAAAGTACTGTTTCCGAGAGCAGAAATTATCGCAATGCAATGTTCCGCAGCGGACGTATACAAGACCCAGTCGATCATGATGGTGCCCCCAGCTAAGCTGATGGCGATGTGCTATGCTGCTAGAATGGCTTTGCGCGATACGATGAATGCGATTGATGCTAAAGATATTCAGGGTCGCTTTAACCACTCGACCAGGGCAGAGAACATCATCGCGCACCTTTGGGCACGCTCGATATGAAGCAGGATGGCGAAGTAGCAAAAAATCTCAGCGAAATCTGCGGCTGCGCCAAGCGGCATGTTCAGGACATCAACATGTCCAATGAAAAAGTCGCGGCGGAAGATGTAATCGCTGTACTTGTGCCGCTATCGCGGTCATGGAATGAACTGGCGGACCGGGACGAAGAAATGCCCATGGCGATGCCAAAAGCGCCGTCGCAACCACGCCGCCCGCTGATACAGCCCGGTTTCTGGCGCACCGGGTTCAGCAGGACCATCATCACAGCTAAGCAGAGGACCGCCGCAGAGTAGCGGAATTTCGATCAGCGCCTGATCGGTTGGTAGTCCTCTTTATCGAATGCCCAAAACGCTCCAAGATCGCTCATCTTCGGCACATCTATTGATTCGTGGCGAAGCATATTTTTAGCGAAAGGTGCTTGGCTACGATGCCAGACGTTGGTTTTAGAAAATGGCTTGATCTCGCCTATGATGAGATGACGGAGGATTATGCTGTCGTTTCGATTGACCTGGACGGCGATAAAGTAAATGTGCGCGGCGTGGGCCATGGCGGTGTAGTCGCATCACTGATTGATATTGCAATGGGAACGGCAGCTGGCGGCGGTAATTACGACACGCGAAAGCGCTTAGTCGCGACCCAAGAGCTCAAAGTGAATTACCTGGCTCCCGCAAAGGGCGCGCGCTTGACTGCGCGGGCGGATGTCGTCCGTGCTGGCCGCAGAGCTATCGTTGTGCGCTGCGACGTAACAACGGATTTAGGCGTGCTTTGCGCTACTGCCCTTGGCACCTTCATGACCCGGCGTGTGGCGGCCGGGGATCCGGATCGTTTCCAGCCGGGAGAGGGTAGCGCTTAGCCCTCAAGCAGCAACAATAGAATCCCGCCGACGATCAGGACGATACCAAATACCTCTCCCTTGGTGGATTTCTCGCGGAAGAACACGGTTGAGGCGATGAGGGTGAACACCAGTTCGATCTGGCCGAGGGCGCGGACATAGGCGGCGTTTTGTATCGTCATGGCTGTAAACCAACCAACGGAGCCGAGCGCGCCTGCCGCGCCAACGATGCTAGCAATTTTCCAAGCCTTGGTGATTTTGGTGAGCTGGCCTGGCTCGCGAACGCGGATGTAGATTAACATCGCTAGCGTTTGCATCGCCGTCGCCCATACAAGTGTGTATCCGGCGTTGATCAAGAACAGATTGCCAGCGGCGTCTGGGTCTCCCAGCGCATGGGAGCCGCCGCGATAGGCCACGGCAGAGATGCCAAATAGAGCGCCAGAAGCCAGACCAATCACAGTGGTGCGTTCAAACAGTGCTGTACCGAGATTTTTCAGCCCAGCCCCACTCTTTGAAAGGCTGATCGACATGACGCCAACAAGGCTGATGATGATGGCGAATATGGCAGGCCAAGAGAGTGTATCACTCAAGAAAACCATGCCAAAAATGGCGGCCTGGATGGTTTCGGTTTTTGAATACGCCGTGCCGACAGCGAAGTTCCGGAAGCCGAAGAGATAGACCAACAACGCCGTGGCTCCAATCTGAGAAGCGCCGCCGAGTGCCGTCCAAAGGAAGAATTCGGTGTTCGTTGTAGGGACTGCGAACTCAAAAGCGTAATGCAGGATCAGCACATAGGCCAGCGCTACTGGGAAGCCATAGCCAAAGCGTGCAAAAGTCGCCCCTGCCGTTGATAGGCGGCCTTTGAGATGCTTTTGCAGTGCGGATCGCAGATTCTGCAAAAATGCAGCAGCGAGCGTTATCGGGACCCAAAGTTCAAACATTTTTCTGCTCTCGCCGTTCTGACGCGGCGCTTGTAACGGTTCCCTCGCTCCCAGATGGGAGCGAGGGGGCGTTTACGAAGGCATGAGGGTCGTTTGACCCTTACTGCTGCTGGTTCGTGAACACCACGGAGCCGGATGCAGCAAACATGCCGCCGACTCCATGGCAGAAGCTGACTTGTGCATCAGGCACCTGGGCGGGAGAGATGCCGCGCATCTGGCGAATGCTCTCCTGCAAGGCGTACATCCCGTACATACCAGAATGCATGTAGGACAGACCGCCGCCATTGGTGTTCATAGGCAGCTTGCCGCCGGGAGCGGTATTCCGCTCCCAGATGAAGTCTGCTGCTTCACCGCGCTTACAGAAGCCCAGGTCTTCTAGGCCATAGAGCGGCAAATGCGCAAACGCGTCATAGATCATTAGATGATCAACATCGTCGTGGCTGATGCCGGACGTGCGCCATGCCTCACCACCCGAAAGCCGGAAGGCCTGGGAGGAGGTGAAGTCTTTCATCTGGGAAACCATGGTGGTCTCCGCGCCTTCGCCGGTGCCGATTATGTAGACGGGCTTCTGCTTCATGTCTTTGGCGCGATCGGCCTTGGACAGAATGATAGCGCCGCCGCCATCAGTCACGAGGCAGCACATGAGCAGTGTGAACGGCCACGCAATGGCGCGGGCGTTGAGCACGTCATCAACCGTGATCGGGTCACGCATGTAAGCCCGTGGGTGCATTGCAGCATATTCGCGCTGCACAACGGCGACATTTGCCAGCTTTTCAATCGGAATGTCGTAAGTTTGCAGATAACGCATCACTGGAATGGTGAACTGCGTTGGCGGATTCATAACGCCGTATGGCAGCTGAAACTGGCCTTCGAGCATGCCAGCGCCGATAGACCTCGGCGTCATGCCAACCTGGCTGCGTCCACTTTCACCATGTGTGATGAGAATGTTGGTGGCGAGCCCAGCTTCAAGTGCCGCCACAGCATGCCGCACATGAATCATGAACGAGCAACCGCCGACAGACGTACCGTCCACATATGTCGGCTCAATACCGAGATAATGCGCGAGCTCGGTTGGGACTTCCTTGGCGGTCGCGATGCCGTCAATGTCAGACGGCTTTAAGCCAGCATCTGCCATTGCATTCAGCGCAGCATCCGCATGAAGCATGATGTTTGAGATGTGGGGCAGTTTGCCCATTTCAGTCGATTCGGCTGCGCCGACGACTGCTATAGAACCTGATTTCATAGTTGTGTTTCCTCTCAGGCTTTCGCAGGCCGGAACATCGGCAGATCGATGTCGTCGGTCAAAGTTTCAAAGCATACTTCCAGCGGCATATCGAGCTGAAGCGCTTCCGGCGTTTGTTCGCATTCCATGATGTTGGCCATCAGGCGCGGGCCTTCTTCCAGCTCTACGACCGCGATGGCGTAGGGTGCTTCCAACTTGAAGTTCGGCGGTGAGCGATGGTTGATAATATAGCTGTAAAGAATGCCTTTGCCGGACGCCTTGAACGTCTCAACATTGCGGCTGCCGGTATAGGGGCTGAATGGGCGGGGCGGGAAGTATGCTTTGCCCGTCTCTTTGCAGCGCTGCAGGATTAATTCGCCATTCTTGCACCCGTCCCAGAAATGCTGGGTCTCCGGTGTCGGTTGCGGCACAGGCCGTTGTGGTTTCGCGTCGGACAAAATCGCCCCTCCTTAAGCTATGGTCTGAGTACGAGAGGGGTAAAGCGTAGTCAAGTTTTATGGCCTTGAACATGGGGGAGATTTAGCTTGTCGCCATAAACGAGAAAGGGCCCCTCCCGTTTCCGGAAGCGGCCCTAAACCAAGTCTCGATAGAGTTAGGTGACGACGTGCGCGTTACTTAGTGGCGAGAACGGTTTTCGTCTCGTCAATTGAGGCAATGAAGCGCGCGTTGACGAGGCTAACGGCTTCGTCAGCCGTCTTCGCAGCCATGTCCATTATTTTGCGACCGTTGTCGAAGAAGTTTGTGTAAGCAGCCTTTGTGAGGTCGGCCTGCTTAGCAACACGTTCTTCAGGGGCTGCAGCAGCGAGGTCGGTCATTGCTTTGGTTACTGCTTCACCGGCTTCCTTAGCGACTTCAGCCTGACGGCGGGCAAGGGCGGTCATGCCTTCGTATGCGCTCTGGCCGGCGGCGGACATGGCTTCCATGTTTTTACGCTGAGTGGCCATCATGGCGTCCATGTCAAAGCCAGGAGCTTTGAACTGGTTGAAAGCTCTCAACATGTCGAAGTCAAATGCTGGCTTCGGGTTAGCAGTCTGTTTCGCTGCGCTCATTAAATTTCTCCTTGCTATACCAGATGCTGGTTGCCGTTGGCGACGCGCCCCGGCTTTGTGCATTGCAGCATTGATGGACCTAGATATGCGACTTATTTCGGGCGTGTCAAGAAGAATTGTGCGCTGCAATAAAATTGGGTATGTGCGTTGCCCGTCGGTAAAATCAGCCGCGTCAAGAGTAGCCAACGCGACATTTGTTAGCGTAACCGTACTGCCGCCAGGAAGGTCTAAGATCGTATCTGCGCCTGATTTACGCGCCAGCGCCTGCAGATCAGCCAATAGGCCCCGAATATCACCGTCTATGGACGGGGCATCGATGACCACTTTGTCGCCAATGACGTTGAGCTTGGTCGTATCGATGAAATTGAAGCCAATTTTCGTGGGACTAGAATGATCGGCTGTCGTAGAAGTTGTCGCATTGAGGGCTGGCACCTTCGCTGAAGGCAAAGCTAGCTTAGCTAGAACGCCGCCAATTTCGCGGCAGATTCCGTAAAGCACTCAGATTACGGGGACATTCTGGTCTACTGATCCAGACTGAGAAATGGCACGCGTTCGCCGCGTCTCAGTCTATCGTTCCGGTGCCATCGCTCACCCACAACGATTAGGATGTAGCACGTTGGGGATTAAGCCTTCAATGCGAGAAGCTCACAAAACGGCTATTTCATGCACATGTTCATGCACGTCGCAGGAGCGCTTCCCGATGGAAGATGTATAAGCCTGCAGTCGCGACTATGATTGCCCCAATAAACGCGTTTATTGCGGGCAGTTCCTGCCAGATGAAGAAGCCTAAAGCCGCTGTCCAGATCAGTTGCATATAATCAAAGGGCGCAATGATCGTTGCTGGTGCTTTAGTATAGGCCGCGACCAGGCAATATTGCGCTGCGCCACCAATTAATCCGGTGCCGATCAATAGCATCCATTCTGGGTTGGACGGAGTTTTCCAACCAAAGAAACAAGCGAGCCCAGCGACTATTGCAGAAGCGACGGTGAAATAAACGGTTGTCCGAAGCGCTGGCTCCGTTGATCCCAATTGGCGCATTGCAATCGCTGCCAGGGCATAGAAAAACGCAGCACCTAGCGCCACCAGATAGGCAACGTCCAGGCTTCCAAATTCCGGACCAGATGGGCTTAGCATGATGATCACGCCGCCGAACCCAACGATCGTTGCTGTAGCCCGTCGCCAGCCTACCAGTTCCCCCAGCAATGGGGCGGATAAAACTGTAAGAAACAGGGGCATGGTGAATTGTGTCGCGGCGGCATCAGCCAAGGGCATGCGCGTGATCGCCCAGTAGATCATGCTCATTGACGTCAACCCGGCTGCAATCCGGCCTACATGCCGGAATGGTCGATCCGTTTTCAGGAGCCCCTTAGGGGCGCGCATCAGAAGGGGGAGGAGCGGGATCAGGCCAATCGCCATTCGAAAGAACACTACCTGCTGGGTGGGCATATCACTACCAAGTTCTTTAATCAGCGCGAAAGACAGGCTGAAGCCGAACCCTGCCGCCAGCGCAAAAAATACGCCCTTCATTACAGCCGTTCGCGGTAGGTCGATTGATGGCGGCCCAACAATGCGCTTTGGCACACACACAGGCATCGGCGTCATGCTCGCTTGGCAAGTGGCAGAGCGGGAAGTACCGTCTGTGTACCACTGTTTATGAATCGAGGAAATATCATGACCGATCCGGTACTTTTGGAGAAGGAGGGCGCGGTTGCTGTCATAACGTTGAACCGCCCTGAAGTGCTCAATGCGCTTTCCATGCAAATGTCTGAACTGCTTTGCGAAATCTGCTGGCAAGTAGAAGCTGATATCAGCGTACGCGCTGTGCTTGTCAAGGGTGCTGGCAAGGGCTTTCAGGCAGGCGGCGACATTGCCTCATTCCATAAGGAAATTGACAGGGTCGCCGTTCACGCAGGCCGCATGATTGATACATATCATGTTGCTGTGCGCACGTTGGTCCGAATGCCGAAACCCGTTGTGGGCCAATTGCATGGCGCAGTCGCTGGCGCGGGGATGAGCTTGGCCATGAACCTGGACCTGGCTATCGCAGCTGAAGGTACAATGTTCACACTAGCATATGCCAACCTTGGCACGAGCCCAGATGGTGGCTCAACGTTCTTCCTGCCGCGCCTTGTGGGACGTCGCCGTGCCATGGAGATCGCTTTGCTTTCCAACCGGTTTGACGCTGCAAAGGCCCATGATCTTGGCTTGATCAATGATGTGGTTCCGGCCGCTGAAATCAGTGAGAAAGGTATGGCGCTTGCCCAGAAGCTTGCCTCTGGCCCAACGCTGGCATTCGCAAGAACCAAGGAGCTGATTGACCAGTCATTCGAGAATGACCTGGCAACGCAGCTTGAAGCTGAGCGGGTGAATTTCGTTGCATCCACCTATACAAATGACTTCAAGGAAGGCGTTCAGGCGTTTGTTGATAAACGGAAACCAGAATTCAAGGGTGAATAATGGGCGCACTTAAAGGCAAGACTGTATTCGTCACTGGTGCCAGTCGCGGCATCGGCGCAGAGATTGCAAAACGGGCTGCAGAAGACGGTGCCAATGTCGTTCTCGCCGCAAAAACCGTAGAGCCGCACCCGAAGCTTCCTGGAACGTTGCCAGAGGTAGCGGCGGATTGCGAAGCTGCTGGCGGAACCGCATTGCCCATCCGCATGGACCTCCGCCAGTCGGAGGCTATACAGCCGGCGGTGGAAGCGGCAGTCGAGCGGTTCGGTGGGATAGATATTCTGGTGAATAACGCGAGCGTTCAAACATTCAGCAAAACCCCAGATACAACGCCCAAGCAATTTGATCTTCTGTTTGATATCAATGCACGCGGCACGTTTTTGATGACCCAAGCCTGCCTGCCTTATTTGCGTAAAGCAGAAAACCCGCATGTGCTAACAATCGCATCGCCCGTTAACTTGGACCCGCGTTGGTTCGGCGAACGCCTGCCGCGCACAATTTCCAAATACGCGATGTCTATGATGGTCATGGGCTGGGCCGATGAATTCCGTGAGGCAGGCATTGCGTCGACGGGCCTTTGGCCGCGCCATGCCGTAGCAACGATGGCCGTTAAGGTATTCAACCCTGAAACCTATGAAGGCTGCCGTGATCCGCGCATTATGGCAGACGCCGCACATTGGATCACAACGCAGCCGGCGATGGATGTGACAGGTCGTTTCTTCTTGGATGACGAAGCGCTAACCGAACGCGGGCTACCCCAAAGTGAGATCGAGCGGTATTGGATGCACCCTACCAAACGCTCGCGAACATCCAGCTTTCTGGACTACGACATGCGCAATCCTGCTGGAGAGAGTTCATGAGAGAGACCCAAGGCAGCGCCGAGCTTGAAGCAACGGCGGTTACGTCTGTCCGTGCAGCGCACGCGATCGATGAGGAGCGGCTGAATGAATATCTAAAAGGTGTTCTGCCGGACGCGAGCGGTGAAATGCGCCTCTCACAGTTCGCCTATGGCCAATCTAACCCAACATATGTGGTTGCGTTTAATGACGCAGAATATGTCCTGCGTAAGCAGCCGCCGGGCAAGCTGCTACCATCTGCCCATGCGGTTGACCGGGAATACCGCGTTCAGAATGCGTTGCATGGTGCTGGGTATCCTGTCGCTGAGCAGCACCATTTCTGCGAAGACCGCGAGATTGTTGGCACGCCGTTCTACGTAATGGAGCGGATGGTGGGCCGCGTTTTCAAGGATACGAGTCTTCCGGGCTGTACGCCTGAACATCGCGGGGAAATGTACCGAAGCGTTGCGGAAACGCTGGCTGGATTGCATACCTTGGACCATAGCCAAATTGGCTTGGAAGACTTTGGCAGGCCAGGTGACTGGTACCGGCGCCAATTCCGCCGTTGGTCAAGGAATTTCGCTGAAACTGGCACACAAGCTATTCCAGCTATGGACCAGCTTGCGGAATGGCTGAGAGCGAACATGCCGGAGGATGATGAAACCCGGATCGCTCATGGCGATTACCGCATGGGCAACGTTATGTTCCACCCGATAGAACCCCGCATTGTCGCTGTGTTTGACTGGGAAATCTCAACGCTCGGCCACCCGCTTGGGGACTTGGCATATTGCGCGATCCTCTATGGTACGACGCCTGAGCAGTTCTATGGGCTAGAGAGCATGGACCGCTCTGCTATGGGCCTCCCGTCTTTCGATGAATTCAATGCGGTTTACTGCAAAGCCGCCGGGCGCGAATCTGGGTTGACGGCTGCCCATATGGCTCATGCTTTTTATCGGTTTGCCGCCATCTTGGATGGGGTGAGGGCGCGTGGGTTGGCTGGAAACGCTGCATCCTCTGACGCTGCTGATATTGGCTTGATCGCGCCGGATGTCGCTGCACGTGGTCTCAAATATGCGATGGAAGGTCTGCCGGAATGAGTGACACAGCCCCTCCACTACCACCGATGCCGCCACTTGCGGGCGTATCGTTGGCGACTGTCCCAACAGCCATTGGCTATGCGAGGCGGGATGATATTCTTATGGCGTCATTTGCGCCTGGGACGGTTGCTGCGGGCGTATTGACCCAAAACAGCGCTCCCGCCGCACCAGTGCTCTGGACGCGGCAACGGCTGGCGAATGAGGATGCACCTGCGGGCCTGCTCATTAATGCCGGGAATGCAAACTGCTACACAGGGCAGGCGGGCCATCGAATTGTGAAGGATGCCGCAGTACGTGCGGCGGCACGGTTAGGCGCTAACCCTGAAAATATCTACATCTGCTCAACCGGTCGCATTGGTCAGCAAGTCCCGCCGCAAGCAATGCTGGATGCGATAGACGCATTGGTGGATCAACTGGGTGACGAAAATTGGCATGCAGCCGCCAGATCTATCATGACGACAGATCGCTGGCCAAAGGCGGCCGTGGTAAAAGTGGAAACCGTTGATGGAACCGCCACGCTCTATGGCTTGGCAAAAGGGACCAGCATGCTGGCTCCGAATATGGCGACGACAATCAATGCCGTGTTCACTGATGCAAAGATTTCACGGGCAGACCTACAAGCAGCGCTGAATGCGGCTATCGTCACGACCTACAACAACATCTCCGTAGATGAGACGACTTCGACGAATGACAGCTTACTCGTTTTTGCGACAGGAAGGGGAGCAACAGTTACTGATGATGGCTTGGCCTCCTTTCGAGATGCACTGACGGACCTCTTGCATCAAATGGCACAAGCGCTTTTAGCCGATGCGCGGAAAGATGGGCGACTGGTTGAGTGCCGAGTTGTCGGCGCAGAATCAGATGCTGCAGCGCGTAATATTGCCCGATCAATTTCGCGTTCACTTTTATTACGCCGTGTTCTTGCGACTGGTCAACTTTTCGCGGCGGATCAATCCAACGCTGGGCGTATATTGGCAGCGGCGGGAACTTCACTTGAAGCTATGGCGCGGGAACGGCTGACTATTCGTGTTGGTGGTGCGTTAGTGCTGCGCGATGGCGAAGTGATCGCCCATCCGGGCGCCGCCGCTAGGGATGGTTTTTCTGGCAACCGGGTCGAGATTGGGTTCAATGCTGCGGTCGGGCAGGGAACTGGCACCGTATGGACAGTCGTTCCGCCTGCGACCTGAGCAACTCAATTTAAGGACTGCGGCCAATGCCCCAGGATAACGGGTTCTATGCCCTACACAGCTTTCTTGCACAGCCTGTTGGTTGGGAAGCAGTGTCAGAAGCAGTAGACACAATTGGCAGACAGGCCGTGACCGCTGCTGGTGGAGCAATATATGGTGCTTGGCGCAGCCAGATCGGGCGGCCGCGGGACCATGTGACAGTGATAACCCGGTGGAATGACCTTCCAGGCGCAATTGTTGCAGAGCATGTACTTAGCGATGAGCTGCCGAATTTGCGGAAGGTGCACACAGTCGTGATGACCCCAACGCTGCGCCCACTAAACGCTGAGCCGCCAACGCGCCAGGGCAATTTTGCGTTTCGGTCGTTTACATTGCCAGAAACCAATTTGGATGAGTTTCTTGATCTCTGCGCAGGCGCATGGCCAGGCTTTGAAAGCGCCTATGACAGCCAGATTATCGGTATGTGGCGCCATCATGGTGAGGTGGAGGGGGAGGTAAACTGCTTGCTTATAACCCGCCGCCTCAATCTTGCTATGTGGGAACGCTCTAAAATACCGGAAAACCCGGATGAGGCCGAAGTGCGCCGCAAGCTTAGCCGACGCTATGATCTGTGTATTGATACCGATGTGTTCACGACTACCCTGCTGACGGCCAAAGACACCAAGGATACGGCCCGCTGGACCTGATCGACTTCTCAGGCCATCAGGTACTTGCAAATGTAGATAGAGAGCGCCCCGATGTCTGATTATCAATCCATTACTGTCTAGCCTGTAACGCCGCGGATCGGTGCCATGATTTCTGGCGTGCAGTTGAGCGGCGATCTTGGCACTCAGCAATTCCAAGAAATCCATGATGCGCTTCTGCGCCATCAGGTGATTTTCTTCCGGGACCAGCACATGACGCTGGAACAACACAAAGCGTTCGGCGCTTTGTTTGGTCAGCTTGATGTGCATCCGGGCTCACCAGGGCCTGAAGGCCATCCTGAGATATTGGTCATTCATGCGGACGAGAATTCAAACCATGTCGCTGGCGACAGTTGGCACAGTGATGTGTCCTGCATTGCAGAGCCGCCCATGAGCTCGATCCTGCATCTGAATACCATTCTTGGTGGCGGTGGGGGCGATACTTTGTTCGCCAGTGCCGGTGCAGCATATGATGCATTGTCTGACACGCTGAAAGCGTTTCTGGAGCCGCCGACGGCAATCCATGCCGGTGAGCAAGTGTATCGCGGGCGCTATAAACACCAGGGAATTGACGACAGCGGCATGATCTATCCTGAGTCTGAGCATCCTGTCGTGCGCACGCATCCTGAGTCTGGCCGCAAGTCGCTCTACGTTAATGAGAGCTTTACGACGCGGATCTCGCAGCTGGCCCAAAAGGAAAGCGACGCGGTCCTGAAACTTCTATGCGATCATATTAAGCTGCCGCAGTTTCAGGTGCGCTTTAAGTGGCAGAAAAACTCTGTCGCTTTCTGGGACAACCGATCCGTCCAGCATTATGCGATGTGGGATTATTTTCAGGAAGTTCGGTCCGGATATTGGGTGACCGTGAAGGGCGAAAAGCCTGCTTAAATCCGATACACCCGGGTTGCCGTGTCGTGATAGAGAGCTGCTTTTTCATCCTCTGAATAATTTGCCGTCAGGCGCTTGAAAGAATTCCAGAGCGTGTTGTACGTGCCAGCGATCATATCGACGGGGAAATTGCTTTCGAACATGCAACGGCCAACGCCAAAGAGGCCGATCGTAGTTTCAAAATAGTGGCGCGTGCGTTCCATCAATTCCTGGCTGGATGGCGGTTTGGGCTGATCCTCCCAGTGATGGCCATTTACTTCCATGACGAGGCCGCCAAGTTTCGCCATGACATTCGGGCATTCTGCCAGCGCCGTAACGCTCTTTCGCCAAGCCTCAAACACCTCATCTTCCTTGCCTTCATAGGGCCCAATTCCAAGCGGACCGCCGAAATGATCAAGGATGATGGTGGTGTCCGGGAAGGCTTTAGCCAGGTCAGTCAAATACGGAATCTGCGGGTGGTAGCACCAGCCCTCAAACGTCAGGTTCCTGGGTGCTAGGTGCTTGAAGCCTTCGCGGAACCCTGCGTCGCAATAAAGATTGGACGGCGGATTCGTGCGGGCGTTTGGTACATCTGGGCTCGCATCATGTGTGGCACCACAGCGGATACCGCGGAACCGGCCATTCCCCGCGAGCAATTGGGCGTCCAGCACTTCACCGGCGATCTTGTCGCCTTCTTGCAGTGGTGCAGTGCCGATGATACCAGCGGAGACACGGCAATCGCCATATTTTCCTGTCGCACTCATGGCAGCGATGCCGTTCACGAATTC
Organism: Alphaproteobacteria bacterium; assembly: GCA_965660545.1. Lineage (GTDB taxonomy): Bacteria > Pseudomonadota > Alphaproteobacteria > Bin95 > Bin95 > VMCJ01. The sequence goes on from CBFIAF010000011.1 coordinate 55,496, forward strand.
AGTCTCGCCGATGCACTTGAAGTGCTCCGGCCCGCTTGCCCGATACATAGAACCGCACTCGATGAATACGGTTGAGACAATGTTGTGGCCGGAGGTTACGTCGCGCACGATTTCCGGCAGAAGATAATCAGGTTCAACAAACCGGCCCGGATGCATGTGCCAGAGGTGGTGGTGAGGATCACAGATTTTAAGACCAGGCTCTAGTGTTTCTTCCGTGTGCAGCGCAAGCCATGCATCCGTGCGGGCCATGGTATCTATCCTCTTTGTCGGTCCGGCGTTCTTTGGCGGTAAAACTGAATCAGGGCAGGGTGTCCGCCCGTTCATAGCGCCGCCATGCGCTCATCTGAATGGCGGATGTTTTGCAATGAACCACAACTGGTTTGGTCTTAATGGCAAATGCAGCCGCAATCCCATCGGCGACCTCAGACTCATCACTAATTGTAATACCTTCGGCACCGAACGTGCGCGCCCACGCGGCGAAATCTGGGTTGGTCAAACGGGTGCCGTCCATGATCGCGCGTTCTGGGTAGCGGACATAAGAGTGCATGCCTATGGTGCCATACATCGCATTGTCGGAAATGATAATGATTGGCGCTGCGCCATACTGCATGGCAGTGGCGATCTCATTGCCCATCATCAGCGCGCCACCATCGCCCATGAACGCAACGACCTGCTTACCAGGGCGACGCATCGCTGCCGCAACGGCCATGGGCATGCCTGAACCCATGGCACCCACCACAGACGATAGGAATACTTGGGTCTGCTTGAAACCAATGTAACGGTGCAGGAAGCTGCCGAAGTTGCCAGCGTCAGACGTGACCGTGGCATCATCCGTCAAGTGTTTATCAACCTCACAAACGATAGCCGCAAAGTTTACGCCATCGCTCGTTGGCTCCCATTCCTTCGCCATCAGGTCCCGATGGATTTTGTGCAGGCCGTTGACCCAGTCTTGCCGACGGCCGGAATCAGAAGGCGCGCCGCGCTCCAGCAGGCATTTGATGGTTTCGTGAGGGCTTGCAGGGATGCCAAGGTCTGGGCACCATACACGTCCAACCTCATTCGGATCAGGCCATACGTGAACCAGCGGTAGCTGCGGTTCCGGGGCTGTTGGGAAGCTGTAGGATTGGCTCACGGTATCTGTCATCCGCTCGCCAAGTGCGATCATCAGATCAGCGCGCTTCATTTCATCCATCAGAGCAGGGGGAACCCGAATGCCCATGTATCCGCCGTAATTCGGGTGGTTTGCATCAAATAGCTGCGGGCGACGGTGGGTCGGGCTGATGGGCAGCACCCATGACTCGGCAAACTTGTTGAGATCACTGAATACAGCGGGGTCGCGAACAGCGTCAGCCATTAGCCCGCCGCCTACCAATATAAGCGGGCGCTCAGCTTTGTCGATCATATCCATCAGACGATCGACATCTTGGCTGCGCGGGGCAGCGGCGACATGGGGGCGGGGCGCATCGACTGGCACATCGGTTTTGTCGTCGAAAATGTCTTCAGGCAGTACGACCGCTACAGGGCCAGGCGTGCCGCTTTCAGCCAGATGGAAAGCTCTGGCCATAGCTTCTGCCGCCATCTCTGGTTCATTCACCTCAATCACCTGCTTGGTGATGTCACCCAGCAACACTGAATAATTCTGCTCCTGCAATGCCAAGCGGCCGAAGTCTTTTCGCTCGACTTGGCCGACGATCATCACCATAGGCGTTGCATCATGATATGCTGAATGGACAGCGACGAGGCCGTTCGCCAAGCCGGGACCACGGGAAACCATGACGACGCCAGCCCGGTCACGAAGACGCCCGTCAGCAGCAGCCATAAAGGCAGCGCCCGCTTCGTGGCGGCAAACAACAACGCGCATGGAATTGCGTTCAACCATGGTTGAGGTCAGGCCGATATAGCTTTCGCCGGGCACGCAATAGACTTGATCAACATCATGCGCTTCCAGGCTCTCAACGATTGCGCGGGCGACGGTCTTGGTCATGGATAAAGCTTTCAAGTGTTTGGCTGTGACCACACGGTATCGGCCCAGGCCTCACTTGAAAAGCGGATGGCGCTAGCGCCCGAGCTGACGGATCGCGTCCGGGGATTTGGCAAGCAGGCCGGCCCATTGCTCTGACAACTCGGAACTACCGGACCGAAATGTGATCTGCTGCCATTCCAGTTCTGCCAGATCAAGGGCCGCTTTGGCTAACATGCTGCCGCGAAGCGCGTTATTTAGTTTATCACGCAGAACACCAATGTAGAAATCATATCCAGAGACATAAAAGTCTGGGATGCAATTTTTCATGCTACTGCGGTGAAAGTCTAAGAATGGGCGACCGTAAGCCTTGATGATCGCTGGATCGTAATAGTGGTTGTCGAGGAACGGATAAAAGAACCCGTTTGACTCACGGATTGCCATCGCAGAAGCATCGGAGGAGACGGCATAGCAGCAGAATAGGTATGCCAGTTCGGGGATGGTTATCTCGCGGGCAACGGTATAATTCCAACCCCAATTGGAATAGGGCGCTCGCTGCGATGCGTCACGCCGCCGGGCGTTGGGCCAAAGACAAGGTCATCGTGGATGGGGGAATTCGGTTGATTAAAGTAATTCTGCGACCCGCCCAGCCAATGTTGCAGTAGATTTCGCCCTCTGCGAAGGTTTTCCAATTCTCGAACAGGCTGTTGATTTTAGCACTGGGGTACAAAGCCGATGTGCTGGCTATCAAGGCTCCCAGGGCGGTGATTCCGGCTGGAGAGTTGATGGTTGGATTAAAGTCTACATCAACCGGTTGGTCAACATTTACATGGAGCCTGATTCACCATTCCCAATCTATGTAGTTTGCATTCCTGAACAATGCGCCGCCATATCGGCCGTCTTCCGGCTTATGGAAAAAGCGCATTTGGCGGCCAAGCTCAGTTCAGGTCTGCCGGCTATTCAGATCATCGCCAGTCAGCGCTTTCTATACGGCCTGGTTCTTTTAGTTCTTCAGCCAGCTGCGGCGGTTGTATATTACATAGATGTCCCCATCCGTCTGAAAGCCATAGCGCTTCTCAAGAAAAGAGTCGCCGTGATCATATAAATTTGAGTGGGTTCCGAGCGTATTCCCATATGCTGCATACAGCTGATCCAGCGGCAAGAGTGGGCCAACTTCTACCAAGTCTAGGGTGCCGAATGTTGCTGGTAATGCAATGTCGAAATTGTCAGCGCTGGTGAGTTAATCTGATAGTATTTTGTTGGTGACTAAATCTACATCCACGAACACAAAATCGACTGTAGCGCCCGTTGCTTATGAGAACACACTGGCGACGGGGGCCAGATTAGCTTCGGAACTGCGGGGCAGTAGAATGTGCGGCCGGTGTCCTGACCGCTTGGCAACAGCTTTAGCAGCGCGCAATATCGTGTCAGCTTGAGCTGTGGCAAATGATGGAAGATTTGATGCAAAAGTTGTTCTAACTCCAGCAGCGAGCGTTTTGCTGGCGCAGCAACTGTCACCGTTACATATCGTTTCCTTGAGCGGATCTGCGATGTTGCTGGACCTATTGTTGTTGGTCAACTCATGGCAACAGGCATCACAACAGGAAAATCAATTGCTTGGATCGGCGTCGCAATCCTGATTATGGCCGCCCTCTTCGCCCTTAAGCTCAGACAAAAATTCCATCAATCTGAAGTATCCAGGAGCTAGACTATGTTCAACACCCTCACGCGCCGGGCGCTACTAGCCGCAGCCGCAAGTTCTGCGATCCTCGCCTCCGCGCCAGCATACGCAGCCACCAAGCAAGGTGCGAATGTCACGAACATCTACAATGATTGGTTCCGTATTGGCGCAGCTGTCCAGGAAAACTGGTAGATCGTTGGCGTCCCAAAGGGATCCTAGGTTCCAGATCCATAAAATGGGTTCCCTTGCAGCCTTGGATGTGATTCATTTCCCCAAGATGTAGGGAAATGAGATGACGGATCATCATGTCTGGAAGACGGACGGACAGTTTGGCCGGTTATCGCCGCTACTTCCGAACAAGCCACGAGGCGTACCGCGTGTGGATGACCAGCGTGTCATCAGCGGGATCGTGCATGTGCTGAAATCAGACGGTGGGTGGGTGCGCCTGCGGTCTATGGCCCGAAGAAGACTCTCTACAATCACGTTGTGCGCTGGTCGGAAAAGGGCGTGTGGCAGGGTGCGTTTCATGCGTTGGCTTCAGCGGGCGGTCCGCCGGCGGAGTTGTTGATCGATAGCTCGGCGGTGAAGGCCCATCGCAGCGCCTCTGGCGGAAAAGGGGGAGCGCGCCTAGGCAATAGGCCGATCATGCGGCGGACGGACGACCAAAATTCATGCGCTTGTCGATCTAGACTGCCGCCCTGTCGCCTTTCCTATGAAAGGTGGCCAGATCGCGGACTGCTTCGCTGCTGAAGCACTTTTGGAGGAAATGCCCGCCGGCTGATCTCCTGCACGGAGACAAAGGCTATGACAGCGACTGGCTTCGACGCCGTATTGAAGCGAATGGCACCGCGCCAAACACCACGCCAAAGCGCAACAGACGCTGGAAACACTGCTTCTCGCCCGCACTCTATCGGGGACGAAACACCATCGACCGCGTGTTCGGACGCCTCAACGACTGCAGGCGCATCGCAACCAGATAGGACAGATCAGCCGTAAACTTTCTCGCAGCCGTCTGTATCGCCGATACAGTATGCTAATGGTTATAAGTCTGGAGTCTAATGCGCTGAATTGAGTGTGTGAAAGTGCATGAAACAGCATTTACAAACCAGAGAGACTTTACCTTACGCCGCTGTCGTTGCATGTTTGCGATCTTATGAATTTGCTTATGGGCACGGGCCAATTTGGCAGCGTGAGCCATTTTTGCGTCAACCGCCAATGAAAGACGGATACACATGATCGATCTAATGAAAATCGCGAGGACGGAAGCCGATGGCGGCGACCTGTTCGGCGAGCTTGAAGCTTTGTTTCAGCCTGCAGACGTAAAGCCAGACGGCTACCCCGACGCTGTCATCTGGCAAGGCGGCAATCATGACGGCAAAGCAAAGCCCGTCGCGCATTCCCTAACGGATGCCTATGCATTGGTTGGCACAATTGCTGCGATCGATGTGCTCGGCCTGCCATATTACACCGTGCCAATGTGGTCTCAGTACCGTCACGACCACAAGCTTGAGCCACTGAGCTGGTTCGGCAACATGCCTGTCACGTCCATCAAATGGTCCACGGCTGGCGATGCCTATGTCAATGATGGCAAAGGCGGCAAGGTCGTTGTCATGGGCAAGTCCGGCAACGCGCCGCTTCGCACCCAAGCTGGCGTGTTCTGTAACGTCCGCCCGTATGGCCCGATTACGGCTGTGCGCTGCATGCCGTGCCTGCCTTATTCCCAGGACCGCGCAAAATTCACCGTCAGCCGCGAAACCGGTATCATCCACTCTGAGATGAACACCCCCGGCGTACAGATGGCCTATGCGAACCGCTTGTTCCTGAAAATGGTAAACGATACCGGCAAGATTGGCCGCGTTGCCATGAAGCCAACCCAAGCAATGGAAGACGGCATCAACGCTGGTATCCATTCCTGGATGCTGCAAGGCACAAAGTTCGAAGTTGGTCGTAAATATGCTGTTGATGGTTATGTCGAGCATAAGGAAGCAGTTGACGCTATCGTCAAGCTTCTCCCGGCTGACTTTAAAGATGGCATGGAAAATTGGGGTGGCCGCATTGAGCAGCACATATCGGACACCAACTACGGCATCCTGCTGTGGGATCTGATCGAGCAGCAGGATTCAATCGTGCTGGCAACTGATCTTGATGGTGACCGTCTGACCGATCTGATGGCTGACGTCTCTGATCCGCTCCGCGCATTTGCTGACCGCGTATTGAAACATACCGGTTCCGACAAAAGCATGCGGACGCTTTGGAGTGAGATGGGGTACACAACGGGTAATGGTCGCGACATGACCAGCGTTATGCATCGTATGTCTGGCCCACCAATCCATGAGCAAACACTTGGTTCGGCTGACGCTATGCTGCTCCGCCTGCTTGATGGCGACGAAAGCATGGGCGGGACGAAGCAGCCTTATGATCCGCGCATTCATTTTGTGCTGATCCGGGATGCTTATATCGATGCCAACCCTGGCAACGCTGAAGTGAAAAAATATCTCGACGATGCGTTGGCTACCTTCGATAAAGTCTATGGCGACACACGCCCGGGCTTCCTCGAAGGCTATAAGGCGCTCAAGAAAGCGATTACGCCCTGGGGTGCCTGATCCTTTCAACTTTCTTTGAGACTAATGAACGCGCGCTGGGCAACCAGCGCGCGTTTTTCTTTGTGAGCGAGACGGCGTCTCATAGATACCCGCATTATTTAGGCAAATTTTATGGAAACCTTCGCCGAAATGTGTATTCCGATTGTTCAGCTTATACAAAGCCGGCTCGTAGATGCTCCTTTTATCGAGATTACATGTCTGGAGGGACACATTATGCTAAGGAAACCAGCGGTCAGGCTGGCGCGCACTTTATAAAAGAATTTGAAGCGCTCTGGCTTCGGCAAGGTGGCGAGACAGAATTACCGTGCGCCCAATCTTTAGCACTTGGTGAGATTGCAGGCCTGATACCGCATTTGATGCTGCTTGAAGCGCACGCCGCCCAAGGCGAACGCTTTCGCACTCGTCTTGTCGGCGCGCAGCACCGGTGTGTCGAAAAGGTCATTCATGCTGGCTACATACTGGACGACGTCGATGCGTGCTATGCCGATCGAGGATAAATTGCCGCGCACAAACGCCGCGCTGTCTACTGGCGCTCCGGTGAAAATAACAGAATCGAAATCGGCGGCTTTCCATTTCCTGCTGACGGTGTCACCGTTGATCGGGTTGTATCTGTTGCCACTCTTGGCAAGCCGCCATTAGCGTTCAATTAAGCCTTGTATGCGGGCCTAGTTTGAGGCCCGCGCCAACCGTGTGAATCCGGCATCAATATCCGCGATGAGGTCATCGATATGCTCAAGCCCGATATGGATACGTATCAGCGGGCCAGGGACATTCCATGTGGTGGCCGTCCGATTGGCACTGGGATCAGCCGGCAGAATCAGGCTTTCAAAGCCACCCCAACTGGAACCCATGCCGTAAAGTTCTAGGCCATCGAGCATCGCCGCAAGACCTGTATCTGTGGCCGCCTTTAAAACGAAGCCCATCAGGCCGCAGCCGCCAGTAAAGTCTCGCTTCCAAAGCGCATGTCCAGCGTCTTTGGGGTGGGGAGGGTACAACACACGGTCAACTTCCGGCCGGTTCCATAACCAGTCCGCCATCGCAAGAGCGCTTTCTTGATGCTGGCGGAGGCGCACTGCCAGTGTGCGCATGCCGCGTGTGCCGAGATATACGTCATCCGGCCCTGCTAACACGCCGAGCGTGCCCGCCATATCGCGCACGCTTTCCTCCATGGCCTCATTGTAGGTAACCGCACCCAGCATGGCGTCAGAATGGCCAACGATGTACTTAGTCGCAGCATGAATAGAGATATCGCAGCCGCGGGTGAACGGGCTGAAGAACAGTGGCGTACCCCATGTGTTGTCGGTCATGGAGATCGCGCCGCGCTTACGGGCGACCGCAGCGATCGCTGGCACGTCGCACATCTCAAACGTCTGCGATCCAGGCGCTTCCATGTAAACAACGGTCGTATTGTCCTGGAACATGCCGTCGATATCCGCACCAATCGCGGGATCGAAGAATGTCGTGGTCACGCCAAACCGCGCTAGGATTTTGTTGGCGAAGTTCCGCGCTGGGCCATAAACACAATCAGCCATCAGCACATGATCGCCAGCTTTTGTTTGTGACAGCAGCGCCAATGCGATTGCGTTTAGCCCGGATGAAGCGATAACGCAGCCCGCACCGCCTTCAACATCCGCAATGACATCTTCCAACGTAAATGTTGTCGGCGTCCCGCGGCGGCCATAGCGCTGCTCACGCTGGCCTTTTGGGCGTTTATATTCGGCCATGGAGGCTTGCAGGAGTGTCGACGCGCGAAAGATGGGCGTGTTGACTGCGCCGAAATGTGCTTGCGGGTCTCGTCCCGAATGGGTCAGCAGCGTTTCGGGCTGTTTGTTGCTCTTATCTTTCATCATCTCAGCAAGTACTTCCGTATTGGTCGATAGGGGTGTCTTCCCGCGCACCCCATTCACTCCATGAGCCATCGTAGATGGCGACATCTTTAACGCCCGCTTGGAATAACGCCAGGGCGAGTGTTGAAGCCGTAACACCCGACCCACAGGTGGTCGTAATCGGCGCTTCTAAGTTCACACCGGCACCAGCAAAAATCGCGCGAACTTCATCTGGTGTTCTGAATGTCCGGTCCTCACGGATTACTGCTGGGAAGGGCACGTTTATGCTGTTTGGAATGTGCCCGCCGCGCATGCCGGCGCGTGGTTCGGGCTCACTTGCGCGGAAACGTCCAGCACTCCGGGCGTCAACAACCTGCTCCGCCTTGGAATCAATATTGGCCAGCATATCTTCCCGGCTACGTACCAAGCCAGCTTGGCGGCGCGCAGTTCGCTGTTTCGGCACAACTGTTGCGACTTCCGCCGTGACCTCGCGGCCTTCCGCGAGCCACTTTGGCAGCCCTCCATCCAGAACTGCCACCTGCGTGTGACCCATGGCACGGAACGTCCACCAAATACGTGCGGCACCGGTTGTGCCGATGGTGTCGTAAACAATGACGAGGTCGTCGTCTCCAATGCCAAGCGCGCCAACTTTTGCTGCAAACTCTTCGGAAGGTGGCAGCATGTGCGGCAGGTCTGTGTTCTTATCTGCGATTTCATCGATCTCAAAGAAGCGCGCGCCGGCTATATGACGTTCTCCGAATTCCGCCTTCGCGTCACGGCCTGTTGTTGGCAGGTGGTGACTGCCATCCATAATGACAAGACCGGGTGTGTCCAGATGATCGGCCAGCCATTCGGTTGATACGAGCGCTGAGGCCGTGTCGGTCATGCAGGGTCCTCCAATGTAATATTGACGCGCCGATTGCGCTTGCCTTTGTTTTCGATCTTGCCAACGACGATGCGACCGATTTCGATGACGTTTGCGACATGGGTGCCCCCACAGGGCTGCAGATCGATCTCGTCATCACCTATAGAGATTAGGCGAATTTTCCCGCTGCCGCGCGGCGGTGCCACGGACATTGTGCGCACGAGGTCCGGACTGGCGTCTAATTCCGTGTCATCAATCCAACGGAAGGTGACAGGTGCATCTTTGCCAGCAAGGTCATCAAGTGCCGCTTGGATATCTGCTTTGACGAGGGTGGTTTCGCCCACATCAAAATCAAGGCGGCTCTTTGCCAACCCAACCTGACCACCTGTTACGCCCGCAGGTACGATTGAGCACAGGAGATGCATCGCTGTGTGCATGCGCATCAGTTTATGGCGATAGTCCCAATCAATCTCTGCTGTAACAGTATCACCAACAGCAAGTGCATGCGCATCTTCGGTCAGCACGTGGACAGATGTTTCAGGGCCATTACCTTTAACCGCGTTGGCGACAACGCGTTTGGTGCCGTCTGGGCCAGTGAGAAATCCTTTGTCGCCCGGTTGCCCGCCGCCTTCAGCATAGAAAACCGTGCGATCTAACCACACGCCTTTTTCGTCAATTTTCTGAACGACCGCCTCGCAGGTCTTGGCGTAGGCGTCTGCTCGGAAGATCAGCTCCATACGAATACTTCTCCGTTGAATAATAATAATTCAGTTGCGTGACAGCATAAAGTGCTTGCCGCCATATCGCTATCGCACGACAGAATTTGTTTTATGCCTTGATCCCATCGCATTCGGCGGGCATCCATACAGGATCAACGGACTGGATTATGATGTATGCGTTTTCTGCGGAGCCTGTTTTACCTTTATCTGATCATCGGCATCGGCTTTGGGCTTGCACGATTTGGCTGGGGCGCGCTCGTCGCCGCCATGGCGGAGCCAGAGGAAGCGCCGTTCTTTGCTGGCGTTTTTGAAGCAGCGCTCAGTGGCTCTGCGCGTGTAGTGATGTGGGCACCAAGCCTTATCACTGAAGTCGTGATGGGTGGCGGCGACTTCTTTAATTGGCTGCTTTACAGCGTTTGAAGCCTCACCAAGGCCAGTAGCGACCGCCTGATCCAATCGCTGAATTGGCCAGACCGATCATCAGGTTGATTGCCACAATCCGCCTGATTTTCGGAATTTGCGCCGCCGCTGCTGGAAAATCATCAGCAGCCAAGGCTTTCTTCAGCCGCCCATAGGGTGCAAAGAAGAGGTGGGAATAGAGCGCGATCATAAGCAGCCCAAGGGCGTGCATGATGTGAAGATATGCAGGTGCCAGAGCAAATCCTCCATAAACGGCAAGTAGCATCCAATAGCCCGTTATTACCAGTACGATGATCGACAGCCAAACCCAGTTGAAGAAATTGTAGAACACCCGGCCCCAGAGCTTCACAGGGTCTGGCGGCGATAGAACCGTCATAGACGGGCGCAAAGCTATATAGGCAAAGAACATGCCGCCGACCCATATGATGGCTGCGAGGAGATGCGTGCTTAAGGCGATAGCGTGGAGCATGTTCAGAGTGTTCCTGGTCCGGTATGATTTGGTTGGATGACACTGCGGCGCATCGGTGCCTGAGGTCAAGCGGAGAGCGCGCGGGAGCTAAGGATGAATGATCAGCATGAGCATGCAGGCGAGGGGCAACTCGGCTGGTTCTTTTGGCGTGCGAGAGCAGCATACCCCCATAAAACTGCTGTTATAGACCTTTCCCAGGGCAACGAACGCCGATTAAGCTTCGCCGCTTTGGATGCGGCAATGAACCGTGTCGCCAACTTGCTTGTTTTGGCTGGAATGAAGCCCGGCGATCGGATGGGCCTGGGGATGTCCAACCGCTGGGAATTCTTTGCAGCCATGTTCGGTGCGATGCGGGCGGGCGTGGTTCCAGTGCCCATGAACATCAAGCAAGCACCTGATATATTGGCCTATATCCTTGCCGATGCCGGGGCTAAAGCCGCTTTGATTGAGCCTGCCGTGAATGCGCGCTTGGCAGAAGCAGCGAAGGATGTGCCAATCAAACTGGCTCTCGCTGGTGCACCGTCAGGCTGGACTGATTTCTGGGCTGCTGCGTCTACTCAGCCATCAGAATTCCAACCGTTAAATATTACGGGCGATGACCCGGCATTCCACCCTTACACATCTGGCTCCACTGGCCGTCCGAAGGGCATGACACTCACACACGGCAATACGACTTGGCTGATCGAAATTAGGCAAAAGCATTGGCCAGCGCGAATAGACCAACGAGGGCTAATCGCGGCACCGCTCTATCACAAGAATGCCATGACCATCGCCTTCAAGCCGAAATTGCGAGCCGGCGGATCTATCGTTCTAATGGGCGGGTTCGATGCGCGGTCGTATCTGCAATCGCTCGCGGACTATGGAGTGACGGAAGCGGGCGGTGTGCCAACAATGTTCTCGCTCATGCTGCAACAACGAGACCTAATTAACGCGCTGGACTTTACAAAGCTCGAAATCCTTCGGCTTGGTTCAGCGCCTGCTCACGGCGAACTCATGGACGAACTGGCGCGCGCATTCGGTGTGCCGACAGCACAAGGCTATGGCCTGACGGAAACGGCAGGCGGTTGCCTTTCGCCGCCACTGGATGGGCGACCGGTACCGCGCGCATCGGTTGGCTCGATCATGCCGGAGACAGAAGTGAAGCTCGTCGGCCGAAATGGTGGGGAACGGGATGATATCGGCGAATTTTGGATCAGAAGCCCGGCCAATACCCCCGGATATCACAATCTGCCAGAGGTCACGGCAGAACGGTTTGTCGACGGCTGGCTGCGCACTGGCGATATCCTGTCCAAGGATGCAGATGGGTTCTTCTATTTTGAAGGCCGGGTGGATGACATGTTCAATTGTGGCGGTGAAAATGTGTATCCGAAAGAGGTTGAGAACCTGCTGCTGAAGCATCCAGCCGTGGCGCAGGCTGTAGTGTTGCCACACGCCCACCCGACCAAAGGCGAATGCCCCGTCGCTGCAGTTGTCCTGCATGACCGAAGCGTAAGTGAGGCTGATCTGAAAACGTATACTTTAGAGAATGGCCCGGCCTACGCCCACCCTCGCCGTATTCTCGTCAAAGATGCTTTGCCACTGACAGGTGTTAATAAGGTAGATTTGCGGGCGGTTAGGAAAGATCTTACTGAGCTGAAGATAGACGGTGCCGCTTAAACGCATTCACGCCCGCCTCAATCCGCGATATACCTTGCGTTTGCTGTGTAATTCATAAAAACAGGGAAACGTAACATGAAACGGATTTTGCAGGCGACGGCGACATTCGCCGCTGCAGTTGGGATGTTGGCTGGTACCGCTCAAGCCAAAGACATGAAGATGGGGCTGATTACGCCGCCACCGCATATCTGGACAAAGGAAGCGAATGCGTTCGCAGCAGACCTGAAGGCCGGATCTAGCGGTAAGCACACGGTTACGGTTTATCCCTCCCGTCAGCTGGGCAATGAGGCGGAAGTGCTGCAGCAGATGCAGTCTGGTGCCGTCGATATGGCATTCATGACGGTTGCCGAAATCTCCAACCGCGCGCCTGAGTTCTCGGCGCTGTTCACGCCGTTCCTGGTGAAGAACAACGCCCAGGCGGCCAAATTGCTGAAGACGTCCCCAACCGCGCTGGCGCTGCTTGGTACGCTGCCAAGCCAGGTAGGCGTTGTCGGCATTGGCTACGGCATGGCCGGCGTGCGTCAGATCGTGTCCGCAAAGCCAATTCAGAGCATTGCTGACCTAAAGGGCCGAAAAATTCGCGTGACGCCGTTCGCTGCGACCAAGGATTTCAATACGATCCTCGGCACAGCGCCGACGCCAATGCCTTTGCCGGATGTCTATGATGCTCTCTCTAATGGTCAGGTTGATGCGATTGAAATGGATCTCGAGCTCACCATTAAGCTGAAGTACTGGGAGTTGGCGAAGACAGTCGTCGTTTCCAATCAAATGATGTTCCCAATGGTCGGCATCGTATCAGGCCGGACCTGGAAGAGCCTGGATTCAGCTGACCGCAAGATGGTTTCAGAGCTGATGAAAAAGCATCTGGATGTAGTGCTCGACGCAACGGAAGAAGTTGAGCGCACTTTCTTGCCAATGCTGAAAGAAAAAGAAGGCCTCGAAGTCCGTGAAGTCGGCCCCGAATTCTACGGCGATGCCGTTGCTGAATGGGACAAGATCTGGCTTCCAAAAGCGCCTGGCATTCCTGCTCTTCGTGCTGAAGCCGCAGCGCTCTAATTAAGGCGAATGCGCTCCCTCACAGGGTCTGCAGCCGCTTGGCGGTGGACTTGGGTGAGGGAGCATTTTCTTTTGTATTTGGCATTATGTAATTTGGTGGCTCTAGTTTGACCGTCCGTGAAGTTCCTATTCTCAGCACGCTAAGCCGCCGTCTCGCAGGCATAGAGGCTATTGCAGCTGGCCTGCTTGCGGCTTCTGTCGCGGGGCTGATTTTGCTGAACGTTGCGACCCGTACGGCTGGTGCAGCCTTGTTTTGGGTGGATGAATTGGCGATCTACGCCATGGTTTGGATGGCGTTCCTGGGCATGTCGATTACCATTCAGCGGCGGTCCAGTGTGTCTGTAACTTTGTTGACGGATGCATTGCCGCCCAAAGTGCGCCAGGCCGCAGCGCTGTTGGTTGACGGCACTATTCTTGCGTTCTCCCTTTTTCTGCTTTGGCTTTGCTGGCGCTGGTATGATCCATCGACGCTGGCTTCAGTCTCTTATTCTGTGGACGCGTTTGTGGGGGAGACTTTTAACTTCATTTATCGCGAGCCAACGCAGACTATTGGCATTGCAAAGTACTGGGTCTGGCTCATCGTGCCGTTGACCGCGGCTGCGATGACGGTCCATGCCACGGCGAACTTGCTCGAGGCGCTTCGGTCTACACAAGCGGCTCCGGCACCATGATCGTAGCAGCCGCTTTCATCATCCTGCTGTTCCTGGCTGCGCCCATCGCGCTGGTGCTGGGGATCACTGCAATCACGCATATTTTGGCCTCAGGCGACCTTGTGTTGTTTGAGAGTTATCCCCAGCAACTCTTTAGCGGGCTTGAAAAATATGGCTTGCTGGCGATCCCATTGTTCATGCTGGTTGGGGGACTTATGAATGAAGGCGGGGTGACAACGCGATTGATCCACGCGGCGCGGGTTTTCGTTGGTGCCTATCGGGGCGGGTTGGCCTATGTGAATCTGCTGGCGAATATGATGATGGCGTCCATTGTTGGCTCAGCCGCAGCCCAAATCGCAGTTATGAGCCGCGTGATCACGCCGGAAATGACGCGCCAGGGCTACAGCCCCGAATTCGCGGCAGCGACGACGGCGGCAGGAGGATTGCTCTCGCCAATCATCCCGCCCTCGATGCTGTTCGTGATCTATGGCGTGTTGGCACAAATCCCCATTGGCGACATGTTCATGGCGGGTATCTTGCCGGGCCTTCTTTTGGCGTTCGGCTTTATGTGCGCGATTGCATTCGTTGGCTGGCGAAGCGGGTTCCCGGAAAGTGAGGCGATTAAAGGCAATGCAGCGCGGCAGGCATTATTACGGGCTTTACCTTCAGCTTTAGTGCCTGCGATTATCGTCGGCGGTATTCTAGGCGGTATCGCGACGCCGACAGAGTCAGCCGCATTGGCAGCGCTATCTGCAGCCGTGCTCGGGCTTTGCGTCTATCAGGACCTCAAGTTTTCCGCATTGCCAAGGCTGTTCCGGGAGACTGCGGTCGCGTCCTCCGTAGTGCTGTTTTTGATCGCGGCTGCCAACGTGTTTGGCTGGATTATCTTGCATGAGCAAATACCGCAGAATGTTGCTGCTTGGCTGAATGGTCTCACGCAAAACCCATTTGTGTTTCTACTGCTGGTCAATATTTTGCTGCTCGGCGTCGGGGCCATGCTGGATGGTATCGCGGCCATGATTATCGTAGTGCCAATCCTCCTGCCGATTGCGCAAACTAGCTATGGGATTGACCCGTTCCACTTTGGCGTCGTGATTAGCATCAATTTGGTGCTTGGTTTGTTGACACCGCCGGTCGGTGCGGGGCTCTACATCGCGGCTGCGGCATCTAATGTAAAACCAGGTGATATTTTCCGCGCGCTAAGCCCGTTCCTTTTCGCCACGCTGATCGTTTTGATTATCCTATCCTGGCAGCCGTCTATCGTCACGGCGCTGGTTCGCTAAGGCGATGTTGGGCATTCGTTCTGCTGGCACCGGTCGCGCGGCTTATTGGTGTTCATCCTGAACCGAGGGCCGGCGCATAAGTGCCTCGACTGCATCGGGTATCGTCATTCTGCCTGCAGTCACATCATCCACGGCGGCCGTGATCGGCACTTCGACGCCAAGACGTTCTGCCAGGGCTCGGGCGGCATCGGCTGTTGCGACGCCTTCCGCCACGGTTTGGCGTTCGCCCAGGATATCGGCCAAAGTTCGTCCCTGGCCAAGAGCGATGCCAAGGCTGTAATTGCGGGATTGGAGGCCGGAGCAGGTCAGCATTAGGTCTCCGATACCGGCAAGGCCCATAAGCGTTTCCCGTTCAGCGCCCATAGCGACCGCAACGCGGGCGATCTCAGCCAGGCCGCGTGTTGCGACGGCGGCACGAGCGTTTTCGCCAAGCCCAGCGCCTTCGACCGCACCTGCGGCAATCGCGATCACATTCTTCAGCGCGCCGCCGAGTGCGGCCCCAATCATATCGCCACTCGGATAAAGCCTGAGTGACGGCGTCGCTAAGTCGTTCGCTAAGGCGGCAGCACTGTCGAGCGTAGGTCCGGCGACTGTTGCGGCGGCGGGCATGCCGCGCGCCACTTCGCCCGCAAAATTCGGGCCACTCAGCATGAATATCTCGGCGCTGGGCAGCGCCTCTTTCGCAGCTACTGGCATCAATGCGCCGGTGCCTCGCTCGACACCCTTACAGCAGAGAATCAGCCGGTTGGCACGCCCAAGTGCCGTCAACGTCGCCCGCATTGCCTGCGCTGGGGTCACGGAGAGGATGATTGCGGCGTCCCGACAGTCTGCAAGATCATTAGTAACGGTAATCCCGTCAGGAAGACTGATATCCGATGGTAGATAGGGGGCAACATGTCGATTGCGGGAAATCTCCGCAGCACGCTCTGCTCGCCTAGACCACAGCAGGACGGATCGCCCGGCTGATACCTGCGCGATGGCAAGCGCTGTTCCCCAAGACCCGGAGCCGAGAACCGCGATATCATGCTGCATTCCCAGCTCCGTTGATTGGGGGTTAGGCGTTCCCGACAGCGTCCTTGCCAGCAGCCTCGCCTGCAATTTTGCCAAACACGGAGCCAGCCATAAGACCAGTTCCGCCCGGATAGTTATTGTAGAACAATCCGCCGACCAGCTCACCGGCTGCAAAAAGGCCAGGGATCGCTTGATCCGCCGGGTCCAGGACCTTGCCGTTCTCGTGATTGATCTTCAGCCCACCGAAGCTGAATGTCACACCGCAGGTCGTCTGGTAAGCCTCGAACGGGCCTTCATCGATTGTGTTGGCCCAGTTGGTCTTGTCGATAGCGAGGCCGTTGGTGCGGCGGCCGTCTTTGACATTTGGATTGAATTTCATGTCCTGCGTGACAGCAGCGTTGTATTGCTTGATTTCGCGCAGGAATGCTTCTGCATCAACACCTTCAAGTTTCGCTGCCAGTTCCTCAATTGTATTCGCCTTTACCTTGGTAACTTGGCGGATACGGTATTCATCCCGGAGCATTGGGATGATTTTGTTGTCGAAGACCTGCCAAGCCATCTGATTGGGCTGTTCAAGCACGGCGCGGCCATACTTTGCGTAGGTGTAATTGCGGAAATCAGCACCTTCATCAACGAAGCGTTGGCCATTGGCGTTGATCATTAAACCCCAAGGGTAGGAATGTTTCTGGAAGTTATCGCCGACAGCGAGATCGCCGAACTCTGGCGCATTGTAATCCCAGCCCACTGCGTGACAGCCGGACCAGTTGCCGTGGGGGCGCGCGCCAGCTTCAAGCGCCATGGCAATTCCATCGCCCATGTTGTAGCGGGTGCCGCGCACCTTCGCCAAATCCCAGCCTGGACCAAGATAGCGGGTGCGCCATTCAGCGTTTGATTCAAAGCCACCACAGGCCAGAACAACTGAGCGGGCATTAATCTTGTAGCTTTTGCCGCCTTGCTGCTTCACATGCACGCCATGCACGCCATCATCATCATGAATGAGCTTCAATGCGCGGGTTTCGTAGCGGACTTCGATGCCGTCTTTCTCAGCCCTTTCGTGCAAAGCATCGACCAAGCCCGGACCACCGCCCCAGGCTGACACGACCAAGCCGCCCCAGAATACGAACCGGCCATCAATTTTGTAGGCCTGCTTGCCGTAAATCGGCAGGAAGCGGACGCCCTTATCCTTCATCCAATGCATGGTGTCTAAGGATTTGGTGATCAACGCTTCGCACATATCGGGGTCGGTGCGGTATTCGGTGATCCGGCCCATGTCGTCGTAGAATTCGTCTTGGGTGTAGGTCCCGAAGTCACTGATTTTGATCTCTTCCTCCGACAAATCTGAGCAGAGTGAGATAATATCGTCATTGCCATCAAAAACCGTGCGGATATTGCCCGCAGTGTAAGCAGAGTTGCCGCCGCGGTTCTCGATATCCGCCCATTCCAGCACAATAACGGACGCACCGGATTCACGGGCGGAAAGGGCGGCGCACATGGCTGCATTGCCGGCGCCGACAACAACGACGTCTGTACTCGTATCCTGCATTTATAAAATCCTTAAGACCCCAACGATTCATAACTGTATATACAATAGCGCGAAATTGGAGACGCTCAAGCAGTTAAGCGGTCGCGGCGCTGCAATCACCTTAGCAGCGGATCACGATCCAACCGCACGATTTTGTTTTCGAACTCTGGGCCAAGGGCTGGGAAGCGACGCGTCACGTCCGCATCGTGGCCAGGCACAATCAAGTCGGGTCGTGCAGCGCGGGCTTTGAGCTTGCGATAGCTCATGATCATGGCACCCATATCGTGGAAAACGGGGAAGGGGCGCTCAGTCTCAAGTTCACTGTAGAGGTGGACTGCGTCAGAAGTGACAATAACCGGTCCACGCGCCGTATCAACCTCAAGGGCCAATTGGCCGGTGGTATGGCCAGGCAGAATGAATGAACGGATGCCGGGAAAAATCTCATCCTCATCATCCAAGAAGCGCATCCGGTCCTCATAAATAAAACCGACGAGCGTTTTGATATCACGCTTGCCGAAGCCCGCCCGCGTTGCAGGATGGGTCATTAATGGGCCCGTGACGGAGGCCATTTCAGTCGCTCCCATATGAAAGCGCGCATTCGAGAAATCACCTAGATTGCCGGTATGGTCATAGTGCGCATGGGTGATGATTACATCCTGCACCGCCGCTGGATCGAACCCCGACATACGCACGCCGTCTGCCGGATTAATTAGCGGCACGTGACCAATATGTTGCGCCAAGCCGGGAAAGAACCCAGTATCAACGACGATTGGCTTGCCCTGGTCAGTGACGATCAACCAAATAAAGAAATCCATACCCTCAACACGGACGGATGGGTCACCGCCAAACGCCATTTCAGCGTCCGTGTGGCCATTTGGATGATAGCCATAGCGGATGGCATAAAGCTCATGGATTGGCATTGGCGCGTTTCTCCGTAGTCTCAGGCCAAAAAACTCAGACCTTAATGATAGCTACTGCATAAGATCTTTTCACGAATGCCGGTTTCATAATCTGTGCCAGCAGGTGTGACTGCAGCCTTACCATCAGGCCGTTCGGTGACAAGCCCTTTACGGCCAAGTGCTTTCCATACAGCTTGGTTAGAAAGCCCAGTCGCATCCTTCCCTGTCAAAACGACAGAGCCGATGTGAAAATAATTGCCGTGTGCCGGCGGCAACATCTGAATAACAGCCTCACCCGTCACCTCATCCTCCGTCACATACATCGGATGCTTAGCGACCTCTTGTAAGAGCGTCAGCGTTTTTTAAGAACGTCAGCGTTTTGAGTTGCAGAGCCTTTAGTTTTGCTGGGTTTGCAGGCATAGCTCAGTTCTCCGCCAAGTATGTGATCGCTGCATTAAGTCCGCCGCTTCCATGGGGAATACCCTTACGCTTCAACGTTGCATCGATTGCGGCGAGGGTGCCCCAGACCATGGGCTCGTTGAGGTCACCCAGATGACCGATGCGGAAGACTTTGCCGCCGAGTTTCATCAGGCCGCCACCGAGCATGACGTTGAAGTCATCGCGAGCGGCGAAGCGGAATTCGTCAGCATTATAGCCGTCAGCAAATTCGACGGCTGTTACGGAATTGGAGCGCCGGGCCTTGTTTTCCACGAAGAAATTCAGCGCGCCGCCTTTAGCCCATTCAGCGATCGCGAGGCGGACTGCTTCTGCCAAGCGGGCATGGCGGGCAAATACGCCGTCCAGGGTTTCTTCTTCAATGAAGGCGATGCTCTCTTTTAAGCCATAGAAGAAATGCGCTGGTGCTGTGCCTGGATTGCGCATGTGATAGGGCATTTGCAGCGATCGGCGGATATCCCAGTAGCGGCGCGGCACATCGGCTTCATCCGCGCGGGCCAGCGCTTTAGCGCTGACGCCGAGGAGGCCAAGGCCCGTATGCAGCATCAAACCTTTCTGGGAACCGCCAACGACGACATCCACGCCCCAACCATCCATCTGGAAATCCATGGAGCCGAGGGAGGAGATCGTGTCACACAGCAGGAGGGCAGGGTGGCCAGCCGCATCAATCGCTTTGCGGATCGCCGCCAGATCGTTTGTGAGACCCGTAGAGGTTTCGTTGTGGACGACGCCGACACCTTTGATCTTGTGTTCCGTGTCAACACGCAGGCGTTCTTCGACCTTCGCGGGATCAATGCCCTGTTTCCAATCTCCGGGCAGATATTCTGGCTTTAAGCCAAGAAGGCCCGCCATCTCAAACCACCACTCAGAGAAGGAGCCAGTTTCGCAAATTAAAATTTCTTCGTCCGCAGAAAAGAAATTTGCGAGGGCGGCTTCCCAGGCGCCATGGCCGGTTGAAGCCCAAATGAAGATGTCATGCTCAGTCTTGAATACTTTGCGGAGGCCGTACTGTACTTCTTCCGCCATTGCGGCGAATTCGGGACTTGTGAAATCGATCGGTGGCCGATCCATCGCCTGCATGACGCGCAACGGAACATTGGTCGGACCAGGGATCGCCAGAAACTGACGGCCGCGTGCTAAAGCCATGTGAATATCCTTCGAAGGCGGGAAGAGGTTGGTGACGCTGATATAGCTTAGTTAGGTTGGATTTCCGACTCCATCCGACGTCGATATTTGACAGCGAAATCATCTTCAGAAAAATCAATGTCGGCCCAGCGTACAGGGTCGCCTTGTCTAATGGTGTTCTTCAGCGTGAAGCCATGGGCCAAGCCGATGGGAAGCGCGCCGACGGCAAGGCTTTCTTTCGCTGGCATCAGCTTGCCCCAAACCGTATATCCGCCTTCGCCATCCAACTGCTTGCCTGCCGGTAGATCAAACTTGGCGACAGCGGCGACGTCACCGCGCCATGCGTCCGCAACGCCGGTCGGCTCGCCTCGTAGCGCCAGATTGGCGACAGTCAGGCCAAGCTCCAGACCAATCAGGTGGAATGGCCGCCACATGGCGCTGTAATTCCCGCTTGCATCCGTGATGCAGCCGTATTCCTTGAAACAGGTCTGGGCATATTCGGTGTCGCCCGCAAATGATACATAGACGCCCCAGCGGAGGTTCTGCTCAATTGGTGATCCATCCCGCCGCTCACTGGCGACGACTTCAACCATGCCACGGCCATCCAGCAGCCCTCCATCTGCGCGCGGCTTCAGGCCATCTGCCAGTTCATCCAGCGCCAACGCAGGGAAGGCGAGTCCAGCGCTTGGTGGCGTGAGGGCGCAGGCGTTGGCGACGGCAGCCATTTCAATCGCGGATTTGGTACCATCAAGGAAGGAATTAAACATTTTTGCATTCAACAAGTTGCTTTGGGCGTGGGCGGCGTCAATGCCGTAATGATCCCACACAGTCGCTGGCGTTGATTGATGCAGGTTTGGTTGATAGCGGGTGCCTTTTCCAGCCGCGATCACCTCAAATCCAACTGTGCGCGACCAGTCAACCAATTCTACGATTAGCGCCGGTTGGTCGCCGTAAGCGAGACTGTAGACGGCGCCAGCACTCGCAGCCTCCCGGGCAAGGAGTGGCCCGGCCAGGGCATCCGCCTCGACATTTACCATCGCTACATGAACGCCCGCGTTGAATGCCTCTAACGCATGGCGGATGCCGACTGCAGGGTTGCCCGTAGCCTCGACGACCACATCCAGGCCCGGCGCGTTGATCAGCGCCATTGATTCATCGGTAACAAAGGCAGCGCCGGTCTTGTGCGCTTCTTCAAAAGAACGCGCCGCATATTGGTCTTCTGTCCAATGGGTGCGCTGCAACGCCTCCCGCGCGCGTTGAACATCCAGGTCCGCAACGCCAATCACATGAATACCGGGCGTACGGATTGCCTGCGCCAGATACATCGAGCCGAATTTGCCAGCTCCGATAACGCCAACACGTACCGGGTTTCCATCTGTCTGTCGGGCGGCGAGCATACGGGTTAGATTCATTTGGAAGCTATATCCTGAATTCGGGTAGGGCAAATCAATATGCCGCCAGAAAATACCGCCCGCAATTGATGATGCTGGACTCTATCCTTCATACTGTCCTAGGCTTGTTCTCAAGCGCGCGCAGAAAGTGTGCCTAGAAACGAAAATGACCACTATGGAGGATTTGTATATGTCTAAGTTCCGCCAATTGGCGGCTGGATCCGTATTTGCGCTCGGCTCGGCTTTTGCCGCCAATGCGCTAGCGGATGCACTGCCGAAGAATATCTCCACAACGGCTTATGGCACGACGTCAGCCGGTTATGCGGCGATGGTCGCTGTTGGCAATGCGATTGCTGATGACGGCTACAAATTGCGCGTTCTGCCTGCCAAGAATGACGTATCGCGCATGACACCACTGATGCGCGGTAAGGTCGAGTTTTCGGCCATGGGCGTTGGGTCATTCCAGGCGCAAGAAGGCGTGCTTGATTTTGGTAAGCCGCAATGGGGCCCGCAGCCGGTCCGCCTGTTGCTCATGGGGTGGTCTGATACGAACAACGCACTGCCTGCAACGGCTAAAGACGCCAACATCATGAAATCCTCTGACCTTCGGGGCAAACGGATCGCATGGATTGTCGGCGGTCCAGCATTGAATCAGAACATGCAAGCATGGCTCGCTCACGGCGGCATGACCTGGGATGATGTAACCAAAG
Organism: Alphaproteobacteria bacterium; assembly: GCA_965660545.1. Classification (GTDB taxonomy): domain Bacteria; phylum Pseudomonadota; class Alphaproteobacteria; order Bin95; family Bin95; genus VMCJ01. The sequence goes on from CBFIAF010000011.1 coordinate 77,798, forward strand.
TGACAGTGCCAGGCTGGAAAGCTTCAATCCAGGGCATAATTGACGGTAATATCGATGCCGCGATTGCTTCCACTAATTCTTCAATGCTTTTCCAGGTGGCGAGCTCGCCTCGTGGTCTGCGCTTCTTTGAAGCCCCATCGGACGAAAAAGACGCGTGGAAGCGTCTCCGCGCTGAAGCGCCTTGGCTGGTGCCGCATGTTGCGACATCAGGCGTTGGTCTGTCGGAAGAGGTCAAGCACGTCGGTGGTACCTTTGGCTATCCGGTCTTTATGACATATTCTCGGATGAGCGATCAGTCAGCATATGACATGGTAAAGCTAATGCATGACAAATATAGCAAGTACAAAGACGCCCATGCTTCTGCTAAGGGCTTTGCTTTGGACCGCCAGGTGATGCAGTGGATTCTTCCCTTCCACTCGGGTGCCGTCAAGCATTTCAAAGAGCAGGGCGCATGGTCGGCTGAAGATCAGGCCCATAATGACAGCCTGCTGGCTCGCCAGGATATCCTGATGAAAGCCTGGGAATCTTCAGGCAAAGGTGCTGATTACGCAACTTGGATGAAAGCCCGTTACAAAGCGCTGACTGCCGCTGGATATGATGCGGTATGGCAGGACTAGACGACCAACTGGAGGAAATGGAGGCGGCCGAAGCGAAAGCGACGTTCGGCCGCCTTCGGCCTCTTTCTGGGTTTTGGCGAGCGGTTTTCCTCGTCTTTACCTGCATCGGCATCTTTTTGTCAGTAAATCAGATATTTAATCTGAAGCTGTTCATAAATATTGTCATCCTTGATAACAGCTATCTTTATCTCCTTCTCGGCGTGTTTTTCAGCCTGGTATTTTTAGTCTTCCCTATGCGGAAGGCTGATCTGCCGAAGCATGTACCTTGGTATGACGTGATCCTTTTCGTGATCGCGATCAGCATCGCTGTCTACTATGCCTGGAATGGCCTGCGGAGCATTGAAAACGGCTGGGAATATTTTGCCCCGCCGCTGCCGACATATTTGGCCTACGTTATGTGGGGCATGGTAATGGAAGGCGCTCGGCGAACCGGCGGCCTGGTGATCATGTTTATATTCGGCACGCTCTCGTTCTATCCAATTTTCGCTGAGGCCCCATGGATGCCGAGTGCTATCACTGGCAAGGCATCCACCTTTGCCGAGACTGCTGCATATCATTTAATGAGTGAGGAATCCGTCCTCGGTATTCCGATGAACGTTTTTGGCACGCTCATCATCGGCTTTATCATCTTTGGCGTTGCGTTGCAGACAACCGGTGGCGGACGTTTCTTTATAAACCTGGCGTTCGCGCTTTTGGGCGGAGTCCGTGGCGGACCTGCTAAAGTGGCAATTGTCGCTAGCGGGCTGTTTGGTTCGCTTTCCGGTAGCGTCATCACCAATGTTTTGACCACTGGCTCCATGACAATTCCAGCCATGAAGCGCACAGGCTACCCGGCGACATATGCGGGCGGTATTGAGGCTTGTGCTTCAACTGGCGGCGTATTGATGCCGCCGGTCATGGGTACCACGGCATTCGTTATGGCTTCATTTCTGGAGATTCCATACATCTGGGTCGCTATTGCAGCGATCGTTCCGTCGTTCCTGTACTTCTTCGGCTTATTTGTGCAGATCGATTCTTATGCCGCTCGCTATGGTATCCAAGGCATGCCGAAATCTGAGTTGCCGTCAGCAATGAAAACGCTGAAAGAAGGCTGGTACTATATCTTCGCCTTCTTCCTGCTCATCACGCTTCTGGTTTACCTGAAGCGTGAAGCGCAGGCGCCGTTTTTTGCGACGGCGGCACTGTTAATCCTCAGCCAGTTTGGCAAGTTGAAGCCAAATGATATGTGGTTCTACGTGCTGGCAGGCACGTTCATTGCCTTCCTTGGCTTGGTGCTGTTGAGCGTCAATTTTCCGCCGGAACTGGTGACGTTGATCCCGGTCGGCGCAACTATTTTGGCGCTGATTATCTCGCATATCCCCAAGCACATCCGCATATCGCCTGAGCGGATATGGGACTTCTTCGAACAAACGGGCAAGCTGCTTGCAGAACTCGTAGGGATTCTGGCTGCAGTTGGCTTGATCATCGGCGGTGTTATGGGGACTGGCGTCGCTGGCGCATTCTCTGGCGAGTTGGTGCGGTTGGCTGGCGGCGAAGTGATGCTGCTGTTGTTCATGGGTGCTTTGACGAGTTTCTTGCTCGGTATCGGGATGACAGTGACTGCGGCATACATTTTTCTGGCCATTGTGCTGGCACCTGCATTGATCGAGCTTGGGCTTGATCCCATCGCGGTCCATCTGTTCATCCTTTATTGGGGCATGGTTTCATTCATTACGCCGCCAGTGGCACTGGGCGCATTTGCGGCGGCAACTGTCGCGGGGGCCAGTCCAATGAAAACGGGTCTGGAGGCAATGCGGCTTGGCAGTGTAATCTATTTTCTTCCGTTTTTCTTCGTGCTGAACCCGGCGCTCGTGCTGAACGGCGCGCTTTCTGAAATTCTAATAGAGACCTCGACTGCGACGCTGGGCGTGGTCCTCATCGCGTCCGGCATGCAGGGCTATTTGGTGCTCGTTGGCAAGCTAGAGAAGGCGCTTGGCTTCGTATCGAGGCTTCTATTGGTGGGGGCTGGTCTGCTGTTAGCTTATCCGGAAATGCAGTCGAACATCGTTGGTCTTGGAGTGATGGTCGTTGCAGCGTTGATTGGTCGGGTCGGCGGCGGTGGTCGCGCTGTGGCTACCGCAAGGAGCTAGAAAAATGGTTGGTGAAGTCTGGCGGATCGGGGATGTAAAAATTTCCCGGATCGTGGAGATTGAAGCAACTGGCGGCATGACCCGTATCATCCCGGATGCGACGCGCGAACGGGTGATGGGAATGCGCTGGCTCCAGCCGCATTTTGCGGATCAGGAAGGTCGCATGCGTGGTTCCATCCATGCCCTGCTGGTTGAGACCCCAAGCATAGCCATTGTTGTTGATACCTGTGTGGGCAATGATAAGGATAGGGCGCTTGGGGCGTGGAACCATCTGCAAACGGGCTTTTTGGATGACCTGAAATCTGCCGGGAAGGGGCGCGAAGAAGTTGATCGCGTTCTATGTACGCACCTGCATGTGGACCATGTCGGCTGGAATACGATGTGGGTCGATGGCAAGTGGGTCCCGACTTTTCCGAATGCACGCTACTTGATGGGCCGTAAGGAGTTTGAGCATTGGCGCGCCAACGCCGAGGATGGGCAGGCAGACGTAATGGCTGACAGCGTTATACCAGTTTACGACGCTGGATTGGTCGATTTGGTAGAGCAGGACGCCAAAATCTGCCCGGAAATCACGCTGATCCCATCACCAGGTCATACACCGGGCCACGCCAGCGTCCATATCCAAAGTGAGGGTGAAGCTGCGCTTATTACGGGCGACTTCCTGCATCATCCTGTACAGTTCGCCCACCCCGAGTGGAGCTCAGCGCCGGACGTTGACCGGCCCCAAGCGATCCAGACGCGGAAGAAGATGTATCAGCGCTTTGCCGATGGGCCGACTTTGATTATCGGTACCCATTTTGCAACACCAACCGCCGGGTTCATCAAGCGCGACGGTGATGCATGGCGGCTGGACATCTGATTCTGACTGCTACTGCTGAATGCCCGCGCGTTGCAGGAATGCTGCGTCCCGCACATTGACGTCCTGGCCTCGCAAGTTTTCAGGCCGTGCCGCAATCAGCCATGCAATGCCAGCTGCCGGAAGTGCAGGGGGTGCCAGGTTTGCACGCGGGATCTGGCTGATTGGGTTCACGCCGGACGCACGGATCTGCACCTGCATCTCTGTATCTACTGTGCCGGGTGACGCACCGTAGACGTCGATCGCTTCGCCTTCTTCCAAATGCAGCGCCTGGGTCGCCATCCAGAGTGCGGCCTTCGTTGCGCAATAGGCAGACCATCCTTCGAGCGGGCGATGGGCAGCGCCAGAGCTGATATTGACCAACGCACCTTTGGACGCTCGCAGGTGCGATAAGGCCATGCGTGTCAGGACGACCGGGCTAACCAAGTTGATATTGAAAATATGCGCCCAATCAGCCGCGTCTGCCGCCCCCATACGCGCGATGGGGTCTATCATGCCGGCATTGTTGACCAAGCCATCCAACCCACCGAACGCAGATACAGTCTGGCTCAGAACGCCGGCCATGGCATCGGCATCGCTAGCATCCGCCGTTAGAGCGAGCGCCGTGCCGCCGTTTGCCTGAATGCTGGCCGCTACTGCATTCAACGCATCGGCGGAGCGGGCAGTTACAGCGACTTTGCCGCCAGCTGCTGCAAGTGCTTCAGCGATGGCCTTACCAATGCCACGACTGGCACCAGTGATGAGATAGGACTTGCCAGAAAGGTCCATTGATGAACTCCAAATACCAAATAGAAACGGCCGACAGGGGCGCCCCTGCCGGCCGTATCCGTTAAGTAGCGTGATGCTTAGTTGATGTAGTCGTAGTCGCCATTTTTCCACTCATAGAAAACGTAACCCGGCAGGGTAACGTCGCCCTTGTCGTCGAAGGAAAGGGAGCCCAAAACGGTGTCAAAGTTTGCACCCTTCATTGCTTCCAGCAGGGCGTCGAGGTCTACAGAGCCGGCCTTCGTTGCTGCTTGTGCAAACACCTGGATAGCGGCGTAGGTGTAGAGGACATAGCCTTCTGGCTCGATGCCTTTATCGCGGAAGGTTTTGACCAGCGGTGCAGCGCCAGCGTTCTTGCGCGGGTCAGGGCTGAACGTCATCAGTGTGCCTTCGCCAGCTTTGCCCGTGATGTCCCAATATTCTTTGGTGACGAGCGCATCGCCTGAAACGAGCAGCGTCTTCATACCTTGGTCGCGCATCTGGCGCACAATCAAGCCTGCTTCCGTATGGTAGCCACCGACATAAACAACGTCGATGCTGGCCTGCTTCATTTTGGAGACGAGGGCAGCATAGTCTTTCTCACCAGCCGTATAGGCTTCGTACATCGTCTCTTTTTTGCCTGCTGCATTCATGGCAGCGAGTGTGGCATCGGCCAGCCCTTTGCCATAAGCGGTCTTGTCATGGAGCACAGCGATGTTGTGCCCGCCATGGGTTTTGGCGAGATAGCCGCCAGCGACAAGGCCCTGCTGGTCATCACGACCACAGACGCGGAAGACATTGGGGCCGCCTTCATCTGTCAGCTTTGGGTTAGTTGAAGCAGGTGAAATCTGAAGGATGCCTTCTTCCTCATACACGGCTGAGGCCGGGATGGAGGAGCCTGAGCAGAAATGCCCAGCGACAAAGACAACGCCTTCACCGACGAAACCATTCGCAACAGCGACGGCCTGCTTTGGATCGCAAACATCGTCCCCAACTTTGAGCACGAGCTTCTCACCGTTGATGCCGCCTGCAGCATTGATATCTGCGACAGCCTGTTCGGCACCCGCTTTCATCTGCTGACCAAAGCTAGCGTATTGCCCGGTCATCGGACCGGCAGTGGCGATGGTAATATCTGCGCTTGCGGCAGATGCCATCAGGCCAGCAGCGGCGAATGCCGTGGCGGCCAGAATCGACTTCTTGAACATGAAAGTCTCCCTTGATTTATCGCGCGTGCCCTAATCATGACGACTGTCATGTGCAAGCGCTTAACTGCCCTTTTACGCCCGCAACTGTGGGGGCTCAATGACTGAATTGCAGAATTACTATGAAATCACCGCTCGACAGGCTATTGGCGCGTTTTCCAGCTAAAAAGCCCGGATGATTGGTAGAGCCAGGGGTATTGGTCTGCCATTTTTGCGGCTAATCGCATCCGCCAAGCGATAATCGCTATGACTGCCAAGAGGATCCCATCCCGCAAATATCCTATGAACGACAGCAGTTCGCCATCAAACAAGCCATAGGTCAGAAAGCGTGTCGCTAGTGCCAGCAGGAATCCAGACGCGATAGCCTGCCAGACCGGCCGCCAATTCTCCGCAACGGCGCGGCCAGACATCCAGGCCGCAGCACCGCCAAAAATGCCGACCATGATGAGTAAAACAAGCGGGTCCTCGCCAAGGAATATTCCCATTAGCTGGTTCCCCCTTCCAAATAGGCGGCGCGGATTTCTGGCCGTTCTAGCAGGTCCTTACCGGCACCAGTCATTTGAATAGTCCCGTTCACCAGCACATAGCCTCGGTGTGCCAATCTCAGCGCGTGGTATGCGTTCTGCTCGACCAGCAGGATTGTTACGCCCTGTTGCACGTTGATCTGCTTGATTGCCGTGAAGATTTGGCGGACCAGTATGGGCGCAATACCAAGTGACGGCTCATCTAGCAGAAGCAGGCGAGGGCGGCTCATTAGAGCTCTGCCAATCGCAAGCATTTGTTGTTCGCCGCCTGAAAGCGTGCCGCCGCGTTGCTCTGCCCGCTCTTTCAGGCGCGGGAACAGGTTGTAGACCTGCTCCAAATCCGTATCGAAATTCGCAGGATCACTGAAGGCTGCGCCCATCTTCAGGTTTTCAAGAACGGTCATACGCGGGAAAATACGCCGACCTTCAGGTGACTGGCTGATGCCTTTGCGCATGATCTGATGGGTCGGCAGGGCTGAAATGTCCTCGCCTTCGAAGACAATGCTTCCAGTGCGGGCTTGCGGCGATCCGCAGATCGTCATCAAAAGCGTGGATTTGCCAGCGCCGTTCGCACCGATCAGCGTGACGATCTCGCCCTCATCAACGTGGATATCAACACCGTGCAAGGCTTGAATAGCGCCATAAAAGGTCTCAACGCCGGAAACGGTCAGCATGCTCATTGGCTGTCTCCGATAGCTTCGGCGTCGATATCGTCATTTTCCTCGTCATCGCCAAGATATGCGCGGATGACATCTGGGTTGGACCGGACGGATTTAGGATCGCCTTCAGCGATCTTCTGCCCATAGTCCAGCACAACGATATGATCTGAAATCTCCATGACCATACTCATGTCATGTTCAATCAACAGAACGCCGACGCCGCTATCATCACGGATGAAGCGGAGCAGTCCGTTCAAATCAGCCGTTTCACGCGGATTGAGGCCAGCAGCGGGTTCATCAAGGCAGAGGATTTGTGGCTCCGTACACATTGCACGAGCGATTTCGAGGCGACGTTGATCACCGTAAGGCAAGTCGCCAGCGGGCTCATTGGCGCGATCAATTAAGTTGATCTTCTCTAGCCAATAGCGGCCGAGCTCTGCGGCCGCGTCCTCAGCGCGTCGGTAGCTAGGAGCACCAAAAAGCCCAAGCACGGACCATCCAGACGCACGCATCAGCTTGTTATGTTGCGCGACCAGCAGGTTCTCCAACACAGACATGGCTGGAAAGAGCCGGATATTCTGAAAAGTACGCGCGACACCGGCCACCTGGCCGATACGGAAATCATCCATCCGTTCCAGGTAATGTTCTTTCTCAGCGCCCGCCAATACAAGCCTGCCAACAGTAGGTTTGTAGAAACCGGTAAGGCAGTTGAAGACCGTGGTCTTACCAGCACCGTTCGGGCCGATGATAGAGGTGATCCGGCGTTTTTCAGCTATGAAAGAAACATCGTTCACGGCAATAAGGCCGCCAAATCGCATTGTTAGATGCTCGACGGTGAGTAGAGGCTCGGTCATGGTTTTTTGGCCTCCTTATCGCCGTTCAGCGTCACTGTCGGCTCCCGATTGGCGAGTAGCCCTCGCGGTTTCCAGACCATGATCGCCACCATGGCTATACCGAACGCCAGCATGCGGAATTCTTCCAGGCCACGGAACATTTCTGTCCCGCCGATTAGAACCGCAGCAGCGATCACAACGCCAATCTGGCTGCCCATACCACCCAATACGACAACCGCCAGGATTACGGCGCTTTCAATAAAGGTGAAGCTTTCTGGGCTGATGAAGCCTTGCCGTGTCGCGAAGAATGCGCCCGCAAATCCGCCAAACATGGCACCAATAGCGAAGGCTGTAAGCTTGGTATTGGTTGGGTTTAGGCCAAGGGAACGGCAGGCGATCTCATCTTCACGCAGAGCTTCCCAGGCGCGGCCAACGGGGAGCTTCCTGATGCGCAGAGTGAACGCGTTGGTGATCAGCGCCAAAATAAAAATTAAATAATAGAGGAATATGATCCGGTGGATGGACGAATAGTCCAACCCGAAGAATTGGTGAAATGTCTCTCCCTCGCTTGAGGATCGCTTAAACGGTAATCCCAAAAAGTCTGGCCTTGGGATGCGAGAGAGGCCGTCTGGACCACCCGTGAACTGATACCAATTAAGCAGCACAACGCGCACAATTTCGCCGAACCCAAGCGTCACGATGGCTAGATAATCGCCCCGTAAGCGCAAAACGGGGAAGCCCAAGATGACACCGAAGAAAGCGGCAAACAGGCCAGCCAAAGGCAGACATATCCAGAATGACCAGCCGAAATGCGCGGCAATCAGTGCGTAGGAATAAGCGCCGACGGCATAAAAAGCGACATAGCCAAGGTCGAGCAGACCCGCCAAGCCAACCACGATATTGAGGCCCCAGCCCAGCATCACATAAGTCAGCACGAGGATGCCGATATCCAAATAATACCGGGTCTTGTTATGCAGCCCCAGACCTTCCGTCAGGTTCAGCGTAAACGGCAGCGTTAGGGCGAATGCAAATGAGGCCCAGCCAATCCAGATCGCAATGGATTTAAGGCGGGCGGATTTCTCGGTCTTGGTTTCCTTTGGGCTTCGCTGTTGCAGTGCCTGGCGGATCAGGCTGATCACAAAGTGGCCAACGGCGACGCCAAGTGCGGTAAGTGCTGCATCGCCCATCCGAATGTCGATGACCATGCCGTCTTGGCCGGATGTAGTTCTGAGCCCCATCATTGGTACTGTCAGGGCAAGGGCGACGATGCCGGCCAGGATTGATTCCTTGGCTTGCTGCGGACAATCAATTGCGGCCATGCCCTTAAACCTTCTCGACTTCTGGGCGTCCCAGCAAGCCCGTAGGCCTGAAGATCAGCACCAGTACCAGGATCGAGAACGCGGCGACGTCTTTATATTCAACGGTGAAATACCCGGACCAGAAGGTCTCAATCAGGCCAATCAGCAATCCGCCGAGCATGGCGCCGGGCAGGGAGCCGATACCGCCGAGCACTGCCGCCGTAAAGGCCTTGATGCCGACCAAGAAGCCGATGAAGAAGTCGATGACGCCATAGTAGAGCAGGAACATCATGCCAGCGACTGCAGCGAGGGCAGCGCCCATTACGAATGTGAGGGAGATCGTGCGATTGACGTCTAGCCCCAATAGTGAGGCCATTTTCAAGTCCTGCTCACAGGCGCGCTGTGCGCGTCCTATGGGGGTCTTGGCGATCAAAAGAGAGAACCCGGCCATCAGGACGACTGTTGTCAGGACGATAATGATCTGCAGGTAAGATAGGGTGACGGCAAAGTTACCTTTCTCCATCACCACAAACCCACCTTCGATCATCGGCTGGAGCGGTTTTACGCGCGCACCCTGGCTTAGCTGCACGAAGTTCTGCAGAAATACCGACATGCCAATGGCGGAAATCAGCGCAGCCAGCCTGAACGAGCCGCGCAAGGGGCGGTAAGCCACGCGTTCCAATGCCCAGCCATAAACGGCTGCAATCAACATAGCGGCGAATAGGGCCAGGATGATCAACACCCCAGCGCCGCCAAACCCAACCGCACCCAGACCAACGATCACGATCAGCGCGCCGAATGCGCCCACCATGAAGATATCGCCGTGCGCAAAGTTAATCATGCCGATAATGCCGTAGACCATTGTGTAGCCAATCGCGATCAGGCCGTAGATTGACCCGAGCGCCAGACCATTAATGAGCTGCTGAACAAAATATTCCATGGCGTTGTCGCGTCCCCCCTAAGGTAGCGGTAACTATCTTTTAACCCTGTTAGACCCTTGCTTGGACGAGCGCTAGTTCCGCATTGAAGATTCTGGGGGTATGGTCTGCTAAATCCGAAATTTATGTGGGAATCCTATGATGTCAGACGATCCTAAAGCCGCGAAGGCAGAAGCTGAGGCCGATTTCCGTGCAATGAAGGCCAAGACGGCGCGCCTGTCCGATGAAGGGCTGGATCTGCTGTTTCGTGAGGCGCGCACCTGTTACGGCTGGCAGGATAAGACTGTCGCAAAGGAAACGCTGAAACGGCTCGTGGCGCTGTCGCTTCTGCCGCCAACGAGTGCAAATATGTCTCCAGCGCGCTTCGTATTTGTAACCTCGCCGGAAGGTAAAGAGAAATTGAAGCCCTGTTTGGCGGCTGGAAATGTGGACAAAAGCATTGCCGCGCCCGTCACGGCTATCATTGGTTATGATCCCGAATTTTGGCGGCAAATGGACCGCTTGTTCCCATCGGGCGACATGAAAACCATGTTTGAGAAAAGTGTTGATGCGGCTGAAGAAGCGGCTTTCCGCAATGGCACGCTCATGGGTGCCTACATGATGTTGGGCGCACGCGCACTTGGTATCGATTGTGGGCCAATGTCTGGTTTCAATCCAGTGGCGATTAATGAGACCTTCTTTGCTGGCACACCTTACAAAGCCAATTTCCTGTGCAATTTAGGCTATGGGGATGCGTCTACGGTCAAGGCGCGCGGCGATAAGTTTGCCTTCGATGAAATTGCGTTCATCGCTTGAGCTGAAGGAACTTACACCATGGGCGCAAAGCCTGAATTACTGGAATTGATGCAGATGCCGCCGCGCGTCGCTGAAACGATGGCGGGCCGTTACAAAGTGCATGCGCTCTGGGATGCTGCAGATAAGAAAGCTTTGCTGGCAGAGGTTGCTGCCGCAATCACTGGCGTCGTCACCATGGGTCATGGCGGCTGCACGGCTGACCTGATGGGACAATTACCAAATCTGAAAATGGTCAGCGTGTTTGGTGTTGGCTATGACGGTGTTGATATCAGCCATGCGACAACAAACGGTATCAAAGTGTCCAACACGCCGGATGTGTTGACTGATGAGGTCGCTAACCTTGCTGTCGGTCTAACGCTGGCGCTCACCCGTGAAATACCAAAGGCGGATTCCTATGTACGGGAAGGGCGCTGGCTGGAAGGCGAGATGCCATTCAACCGCACAATTGTGAACCGCCCAGTTGGCGTCGTTGGCATGGGCCGAATAGGCAGGGCGACGGCTGACAGGCTGGCCGCCCTCGGCGCAAATGTTTCCTGGTTTGGGCCACGTCCAAAGCCTGATGTGCCCTATCCGTTCGATCCCGATATTGCGCATTTGGCCACCAATATGGACGGGTTGGTTCTGTGCTGCCCAGGCGGGCCAGCAACAAAGCATTTGGTCAATCGGACCGTTATCAACGCCCTTGGTCCAAACGGCTGGTTAGTCAATGTCGCCAGAGGATCTGTTGTTGAAGAGGATGCGCTGGTTGAAGCGTTGCTCGCCAAGCGTATTTGGGGCGCAGGCTTGGATGTCTTTGCGCATGAGCCAAAAGTGCCCTCGGCATTGTTTGATCTCGACAACGTCGTGCTGCAACCACACCAAGCCAGTGCAACAGTCGCGACGCGGCATGCCATGGCAGACTTAGTCGTTGAGAATCTAGATTTATTCTATGCGAATAAGCCATTGAAAACGTCTGTTACATCATAAAGGTATCCAGTTGTGGCGGACCGGGGCGTAGACTATCTAGCGGGCGTAGATGTACTCGCGACGGTCTTTCATGCCTGTCACCTCGAGCTTTGCGCCTATGAAGATGGACGGCCCTTTGAAATCCTGAACGTTATATTGCTCGTAGCCGAAAGCCTCGGCAATCAGCGCGAGGATCGGTATAAGACGTTGAAGGCGCTTGGATCTGTTGATGCTGTGATCGACGCTATAACGCTAGATGCTGAAGCGCGCGGTTTGGATATTGGCGCGATCCATTCAGCACTCGCGGTAGATATGTTTGCCGCCATTCCGCTAGCAACACCCCCAAGTAATTGATTTTTTCTAGGAGGATATATTATGGGCGGACAGCTCGACGGTTTGAAGGTTTTAGTGACGGGCGCAGGTGGTGGCATCGGTGAGGCTGTTGCACTCGCCATGGCCGAAGCAGGTGCTGACGTATCCGTCGCGGATATTGACATGGGGCGGGCTGAAGCTGTCGTCAGCCGAGCTGAAGCTCATGGCGTAAAAGCTTTCGCAATGCAGGTCGATTGCGGCGACATCAAGCAGATCGACGCCATGATTGAAGGTGCGGTCAGCAATATGGAGCGGCTTGATGTCATCGTGAATAATGCCGGCGTCACACGGAACGCTTTCATCATGGACATTGATGAAGCGGATTGGGACCGGATGCACCGGGTCAATTCCAAGGGCGTGTTCTTCGCCATGCAGCGTGCGGCTCGGCAGATGATTGAGCAAGGCGAAGGGCGTATAATCAATATGGCCTCCATCGCTGGACGCGGCTTCTCTGCTACGTCAAACGCGGCGTATGCGGCCAGCAAAGGTGCGGTTTTGGCCATGACGTATGTGGCGGCGCATCAGCTCGGCCCTAAGAAAATCAACGTTAACGCGATTTGCCCCGGTGTCACTTTTACAGATCTTGTTGACAAGCTGATTGAGGACCGGGCCGAGGAGCAGGGGCGGACGGTTGATGAAATGCGTGAAATCTTCGAGCGCCCAATCCCGATCCGCCGTGGGAATGACCCGTCGGACGTAGCAGCCCTCGCCGTATTCCTGGCGTCACCAGGTGCGCGGAATATTTCGGGCCAGGGCTACAATGTGGATGGCGGACTCATCAACAGCTAACGAATGCTGCGACCGCCATCTACGGGGACTGCCATGCCCGTCATAAACCGGGATGCAGGGCCAGCTAGGAACGCGATCACGTCTGCAATTTCGCCCGGTTGAGCAATGCGGCCAATGGGGTGTTTTTGACGGGATACTTCCATCGCTGCCTCATGGCTTGATGCATTGGACATCATGGCCGCCACCATTGGCGTATCCACGGTACCGGGGCACACGGCATTCACACGAATACCATCGGGGGCCAAATCGAGAGCCAAGGAACGTGTGAGGGCAACAACGCCGCCTTTGGACGCTGAATATGCTGCATGATTATAGTTGCCACGAATGCCGTCGATCGACGCAACATTCACGATGGCACCGTCGCCTTGTTTGCGGAGTTCTGGGATGGCGGCTTTGCAGCCAAGAAACACGCCCTTCAGATTGACGCTGTGGATAAGATTCCACATATCGACGGTGGTCTCTTCCGGGCTGGCTTCACGCAGCACGCCAGCGTTGTTCACCAGAATGTCGAGCCGCCCAAATTCCTGAACGACCCAAGCCACAGTCGCCTTCCAGTCATCCTCTGAGCGGACGTCGAGCGGTCGAGCATTGTTGAAGCCTGCCGCTTGTTGGTCGGTCTCCACGGCTGCGGCGACGATGGCACCTGCATCAGTCAGCGCGCGAACCGTCTCTTTACCAATGCCGCCAGCGGCCCCGGAAACCAATGCGACTTTGCCTGCCAAACTCATGGGGGAGTGCTCCTGGAATGATTAGTCCAGGATATCCTCATTGCCTATGTCAGCTTTCGCAACCCCTTTCCAGGGTCAGATTATCCTGGCCAGCGAAATCAAACTCAACACTTGCATCAGCGTCCGTTGCAAAATCCAGTGCTGCGGCTTCGTTTGCAAAGCCGAATGAGATGAAATCAAGAGTATCTTCGGTGACATCAAAATCTGTTATTCGGTCTCTTTTTCGCCGACGTTAAAGATAAAACGGTCATTGCCGGTACCGCCATGGATTATGTCATCTCCGCTATTGCTGAAGATACGTTCATTGCAATCATAGTAGGTCATGGTGTCAGCGTCTGTGCCGCCGTTGAGGCGATCAACACCACTGCCGCCAGTCCGTGTGTCATAGCCGATGCCGCCATCGATTTCGTAATTGGTGTCGTTACCGAAGACTGTATCGTTGCCATTGTCAGAATGAACGAGACCGAGCGCATGGCCAATTTCGTACAGGAGGATGCGGAACCCGGCCGTGCCGGAGTACAGCGGGAAAGGCGCCTGGTTCATCACCACATGGCCGATGTGGCCTTGGGTCGCCGTTGTCACAGGTGCACTCGCAAAGCTCACGACGTTGCCATTTCTGGTGATACTGGTGGCATCAACGAATTGCAGCATCCGCCATCATCAAGCTCTACAAACCGAATGCCTGCTGCGGCTTCAAATTTGGCTAGGGCAAGGCGGACAATCGCTTGCTGGCCTGCGTCGGAGAATCCAGTTGTGAGATTGCCGATGATTTTGTCTGCGAACTCCGACTCGTCTGGCAATTCAGAAACCAAATCGTCGAAGCTTTAGGTCACGACGGCTGGCGTTCCTTCGCCCCCCTCAATATTACAACGGTAGGCTGGGTTATCGAAAATCAGAGCAGTGAAGTCAGTTACGACAGGCATTGGATGGCGCTCCCTGGCTTTATTTAGGCAATATGGCGGTACGGCTAACTGACGTCATTTATCCGCAATCACGAACGCCCCTAGAAGATTAGGTCGAATTGCGGCAGATAGGGGGCAGTTGTTTTTTCCTTCGCATTAAGGTGCGCCATGGCTGAGCCGTCTAATTCCCGCCCGCAAGTTGGCCTGTTCGTTACCTGCCTCGTCGATGCGATGCGCCCAAATATTGGTTTTGCTGCCGTCAAAACGCTGAAGGACGCGGGTGCCGATGTTCATGTACCGGCGGCACAAACCTGTTGCGGCCAGCCAGCGTTCAATTCCGGCGCTACAGATGAGGCTCGCGCCATCGCCAAGCAGGTGATAGTAGCATTTGAAGAATTTGATTATCTCGTCGCCCCATCCGGGTCCTGCGCCGGGTCAATCAAAACGCATTATGGTGCTTTGTTTCAAAATGAGGCTAATTGGCTTGCCCGATCTGAAGCGCTCGCCGCAAAATCGTATGAGATAACAGATTTCTTGGTGAGCGTGATGAACTGGCGACCCGCTGGAATTAATTTGAACGGCACGGCGGCCTATCACGATAGTTGTTCTGGCCTTCGTGAACTTGGCATTAAAGCGCAGCCACGGGCATTGCTCAAAGATGTTTCTGGCCTGGAACTCAAGCCTTTGAAGGGTGATGAAGCGTGTTGCGGGTTCGGCGGCACATTCTGCATGAAGTTCCCTGAAATATCCGGCGCTATCGTTCAGGAGAAGGCGACACGCATCCAGGAGACAGGTGCTGACATGCTGCTGGCCGGGGACCTTGGCTGCTTGATGAATATGGCGGGCAAGCTCTCACGGGATGGTGCGCCCATCCGCTGCTTCCACGTTATCGAAGCTCTGGCAGGCATGGCCGATGGAGAAGGGATATGAGCGTTCAAACAGCAACGCCTGCTGTGTTTAAGGAAGAAGCCAAAGCTGCTCTCGCTAAGCCGCAGCTGAAGGTAGCGCTCGACCGAGCGACGAACCTGCTCCAAAGGCGTCGCGTAGAGGTGATGGCGCAGTTTCCTGAATTTCAGACAGCGCGCGACCAAGGTGCTGCCATCAAGGATCACACGCTCAAGTATCTCGACCATTATCTTGAGCAATTTGAGACTGCAGCTCAGGCATCGGGTACAGAAGTGCATTGGGCATCGACGCCAGAAGAAGCAACGCGGATATGCGTTGAGATTTGCCAACGGCGCGGTGCCAAATCTGCTACGCGGGTTAAGTCCATGTTGGGGGAAGAAATCGGCCTGCCCAAAGCCTTGACAGATGCCGGGATTGAGCGGGTTGAAACGGACTTGGCCGAGCACATCATCCAACTGGCAGATGAGCGGCCCTCCCACATCGTCATCCCGGCACTGCATAAAACGCAGGAAGAAGTCGCCGACCTATTCACCAAAAACCACGCCGAGCCCCGCTCTTCCGATGACGTAGAAGACTTGGTGGCCAGTGCACGTCATGAGCTTCGTAACAAATATGTGAGCGCCGATGTTGGGATATCTGGTGCAAATTTTCTAATTGCTGAAACGGGGACCATCGTTACGGTCACCAATGAGGGCAATGCTGAGCTGACAACCGCGCTACCGCCTTGCCATATCGTGACTGTGGGAATTGAAAAGCTTGTCCCAAACCAGGAGCATGTTAGCCTGTTCCTGCGGCTGCTGGCGCGCTCAGCGCTTGGCTCCGAGTTCACGCAGTATGTGACGTTCTACAATGGTCCTAAGCGCCTTGGTGACCATGACGGCCCAGAAGAAATGCACATCGTTCTGGTCGATAATCGACGGACCGAGATGCTTGCGGGTGATATGCGGAAAATGCTGCGTTGCATCCGCTGCGGTGCCTGCATGAACCACTGCCCAGTTTATGGAGCTGTTGGCGGTCATCCCTATGGTGGGACATATCCTGGGCCAATGGGATCGGTTCTCACGCCGGCGCTTACCAGTTTGCAGGAGGCGGGGGATCTGCCGAACGCATGCACACTGAATGGCCGCTGCCAGGAGGTCTGCCCTGTAAAAATTCCGCTGACAGATATGATGCGCTCCATGCGCGAACGGCAATGGCGTGAACGGATGGTCACACCGCGTGCTCGCTTAGCGATCCAGGCATGGGCATTCGTGGCGAAACGGCCTTGGCTTTACCGCACCGGAACCAGAGTTGCCGTCAAGGCCATGCGGCTGTTCCGGAGTAAACGCGGCCGTATCCAGTCCCTCCCGCTGGCTGGTGGATGGACCGGCTCACGCGATATGACGGCTCCGGAAAGAAGCACCTTCATGGCCCAATGGAAGGCCGGTAAGCGGTGCTAGGACGGGGTGTTAATTCCAATAAAGTCTGACGCATCCAAATTACTTTGCACAACGCCAGACAGAACGACGCGTTCACCGCTGAGGAAATCAATCACGGCTTTGCCGGCGATATCCCTCATGAATGGCAAGATGTCTCTTGAGAAGTCATCAAAGCCAAAAAATGTGACATCCAAAAAAACCTGTGCCGTTTTCAAAGTCAAAGACGAGGTCAATTCCGCCACCTGGCTCGAACACAAAAGTATCGACGCCGCTTGAACCAAACTAATCAAGACCAGTCCCACCAATAATTATGTCGTCGCCCCCGTGGCCAAATAGAAAACCATTACCGGCACCGCCAACAAGCGTATCATCGCCGCCACCTGCTTTTACGATGTCGTCGCCAGCACCCAACCCGTTCGTTTTGGCGCCAGTGCGGCCAATGGGGAACAGGTCGTCATCTGTAGAATTAACCTGTTGATTGGCGGCGACGCGGACTCGCTCGATGCCAGCAAATATATCCAGCAGTATCAGATTGAGCACGTCCTTCACTACCACGAACAATCTCGTCGCTAGCCCCATTATTAAAGATGTTATCGCCTTGGCCAAGAACCATTATATTGGCATGGCCGTTGGCTGTGACGGTCTAGCTAGCCGCCGTACCATGTTTGGTCACGATGGCAGAGATTGCATTGCCGAAGGCCAAGTGGGTCTCGCCATCAAACCCGCCTGCGGGTTGCTCTCACCCCAGAATAATATCGTCGAAACCATTGCCATTCACGTCGCCAGCATTGCTTGCGCCATAGCGGAAGCGATCATTGGCGACAGCGTCATTAATGCGAACGCCTTGGCTTGAAACAAATGCAGTCATATCAATTGAGGAAGAAAATCCTGCGGTTGAGCCAAAAATAATGTAGTTTTCACCGCCTCCCGTATTTACGATAGACCATTTGGCGATTGGCGCTGTGACTAATAGATCATCAGATCCATCTCCATGGAATATGCCAATTCCATCGATATCAATACCAGAAAAACTAGCGGCAAATGCCCCTGTAAAAGTTGCTCCATCTGAGCCGTCCAAATCGCCGCCATTTGTCGGTATGTTTCCAATATTGGTTGACCCAAAGAAAACATGAGCTTGACCGGTTAAAGAGCTATTGGCCGCATCCGCATTTTGGGAGCTGCCAATGGAATCTGCGATGCCGTCACCATACACATCGTCGGCGGTTCGCAGGTCCCTGCCTAAGTTGTCTTCCGAATTATCGCCGCTAAAGCGAAGCCCCTGGCTGGAGCCTAACAATATAACTTAAAAAACTTGTCAGACATTTATTTTATTTGAAAAATTGCAAATATAACCCCGTTTGTTATTTGGCCGCCATCTTCTGCTTGGTTTGCGCCTAACAGAAGGTTGTCAAAGCAATCGCCGTTAAGATCGCCTGCTCTGCTGACAGACGTGCCAAGCAGGTCACCCGCCTCTCTCCGTCGATTCTTAAGCCTTGCGTTGCATCTAGTGCTGAAAGGTCGATATGTGCAGTCAAACCATTGGCGGCACCGAATATGAGATAACCTTGGCCCGCGTTTGACAGGCCATCTGGATCTCCATTTTGCGCTCCAATCAGGATATAACCGAAGCCATCGCCGTTTAGGTCGCCAGCGTTAGAGACCTCAAAAGCCTTGTCGCCAGCTGCGGCGCCACTCATGCTAAAGCCGTTTGTACCGTCTAAAGCGCCTTAGCTGATGATCGATATCGCCATTTCTAACTTTCCTTGAGTTTCCGGCGGTATTTAATACGTCTAAACGAACTGAGTTTTGCCATAATTATGTTTAAAATCTTATCACAGGGATAAAGCTTCTAATCAACACGCTTGCAATCCCTCTTGCGCATAAGCCACCCTCTGTAAAATTGGAATAAACGATAGTGGGCATTGGGATGGATTGGGATAGATCAAAAGCTGTTGGGATAGTCGGCGTCGGCGTGATGGGCGGGGGTATGGCGCGGAATATTCTGGCTAAAGGCTTTCCGGTCATTGCCTTTGACGTTGATGAAGCGGCGCTTGATGACATTGTCAGCAAGGGTGCCAAGCGCGCAGCTTCGGCGACGGAAGTTGCGGAGCAGGCGGTGACGCTAATCTGCATGGTCGAGACTACGGCGCAATCGGAATCGGTGATCGCCAGTGATTCGGGCTTTCTACCTGCCCTGTGCCAGGGAGATACGATCATCTCTGCGGCGACAATCGATCCCGTCGCGGTTAAGCGCTGGCATGCGATGTTGGCAACGAAGGGCGTGGCGCTGCTGGACACACCTGTATCTGGCGGTGCGGAGCGGGCTGATAAGGGCGATCTTTCGGCAATCGTCGGCGGTGACGCGGCAGCGCTTGAAGCTGTGCGGCCTGTAGTGGAAGCTTATGCGTCACGCGTGTTCCATGTGGGCGAGGCGGGGCAGGGGCTTGCCATGAAGCACGTCAACAACATGATGATCCAAACAACAACTGCTGCACTGGCAGAAGCCTTCGTTATGGGGAAGAAGGCGGGGCTTGATCCGCAGCAGATGTATGATGTGCTGAGTGTATCGACCGGGGCATCAACGGCGCTTGATATGCGGGCGCCGCGTTTCATATCTGGTGACTTTTCGCCGGGCGGCACGGTAGATATTACGTGCAAGGACCAGGGCTTGCAGGTCGATTTCGCGAAGTCGCTCGGCGTGCCGATGTTCATGGCAAATGTCAGCCTGCAGATATTTGAGATGGCTAAAGCGCGTGGGCTAAACAAGCTCGACAGCGCCTCTGTCATCACGTTGTATGAAGAGATGGCTGGCGTGCAAGTCGGCAAACGGGAGAACTAAGTTATGGCGCTGAACGCACCGCAGGAACTCAATGAGCCGTTACATTGGCCGGAAGGCGGGAGCACGCGCGTCCCGTACCGGGTGTTTTCGGACGAAGAGATTTATGCACTGGAGCAGGAGAAGATATTCCGGGGTCCGGTATGGAACTTCCTGTGCATGGAGTTTGATGTAGCGGAGCCAGCTGACTTCAAAACCACATTCGTTGGCGAAACGCCGATCATTGTAACGCGAGACCGGGATGGCGCGTTGCACGCTTTGGTCAACCGCTGCGCCCATAAAGGTGCGCTGGTATGCCTAAAAGACAAAGGCAATTCACCCACTCTCACCTGCGTCTACCATTCCTGGAACTACACATTAGATGGGCGCCTGCGTGGCCTTGCATTCAAGAATGGCGTTGGCGGTAAGGGCGGAATGCCAGAGGACTTCGATATGTCCCAGCATCGCCTCCAACCGCTTCGGGTTGAATCGTTCTGTGGTATGGTTTTCGGCACTTTCTCCGATGAAACGCCGCCGGTTGAAGATTTCCTTGGCAAGACTATGGCGGACTTTGTGCGCCGTAATCTTGGCCGTCCGCTGAAGCCTTTGGGCGTGCAGAGCCAGATCATCCACAATAACTGGAAGCTCTACGCGGAGAATCTGCGCGACGCTTATCATGCGACACTACTCCATACGTTCTACACAACGTTCAAAGTGAACCGATTGGATATGGACGGCGGCATTATCATCGCGCCCGACAAATGGCATCACATATCGTATGCCAAGCGCAAAACGCTGGCTGAGGACGATGAGTACGAGAAAGCTGAAGTTCATTCAGCCCAATATGACAACAAGCTTGAAGGCCCTCAGCTGCTGGAAACTTGGGATGAGTTTGATGATGGCATCACACACTCAATCCAAGCTTTTTTCCCCAATCTCTGCATCCATTTCACGCTGAATAGCTTGTGTGTGCGCCACTACTTACCGCGCGGCGTTGATAAGACGGAGCTTTTTTGGATTTATGTGGGATATGAGCAGGACACACCGGAAGAGACGGAAAAGCGGGTTATGCAGGTCAATCTGACCGGGTCCGCTGGATTGGTTTCAATGGAAGATGGCTGCATCAATAACTTCGTGCAGCGCGGCACCAAGGGCAGTGAGGACTATAACTCGTTTATGGAAATGGGCGGGCGAGACGATGAATCCAGCGAAAACAGCCGTGCAACGGAAGCTGCCATTCGCGGATTCTGGACCGGGTATCGCCGGATCATGGAGTTTTGAGCGTGATTGATGCCGAACTCCGCCAACGCATAGATGATCTGCAGTCCGACTACGCTCACGCCATTGATGATGGCGATTTAGAAGCGTGGCCCGGGTTCTTCACCGAAGACGGTTCCTACAAAATCATGACCCGGGAGACCTATGATGCGGGCCTGCCAATGGGCGTATTATATTGCAATACCAGGGGCATGATGTCGGATAGGGTGCTGGCCCTTCGGACTGCCAACATTTTTGAGCCGCATACATACTGTCATCTCCTGAGCCGGTCCCGGTATGCAGAGGGTGATGGCGGTTTGATAACGGGGCGCACCAATTTTTCCGTCACCCGCACAATGCAGGATGGGACAATGGATCTGTTCACGGTCGGCAAATATCTCGACACATTTGTTCAAGAAGATGATGGCCTTAAGTTTAAGCAGCGGCTCGCAATCATTGAATCCCGCAGGATTGATGTCCTGTTGGTTTTCCCGCTCTAGGCGCTCAAGTGCATCTCACCGAATACACATCTTACGCAGATGCTCAGCTCCACTTTGCCTCGGAGAAGCTATGGGAGCTGTTTGGTGGCGACCGTGAGCGACTGAACATCGCCCATGAGTGCATTGATCGCCATGCCGGTGACGCCAAGCGGGTCGCATTGCGTGTTGCCCATGCAGATGGAGGCGATGAGGTTCTGACATTCCGGCATATCGCCGAACAATCCAGCCGCTTCGCGCATCTGCTGCAAGCCGAGGGCATCGAAGCTGGCGAACGTGTTGCCATCATGCTGGAGCCTGGGGAGGCATATTATGTGACCTTGTTTGGCTGCATGAAGGCCGGGTGCGTTGCCGTACCGCTCTTCACCGCCTTCGGCCCAGACGGGCTTCGCCTTCGTATTGATGATTGTACGCCGAAAGTGTTGCTGACGACGGCGGATAAGGCAGATATCGCCGAAGATATTTCTGGCCTCGCTATATGGCTCGCTGATGATGCATTGCAGGCCCGGATCAACAGCTTTCCAGCAGCTTTCGAAGTGAATACCAGCGGCAATGATATGGCCGTATTCCAGTATACATCTGGAACGACACGGGCGCTGCCAGACGCGATAAAACACACCCACAGGGCGGTCGTTGTCGTAATCGTTGCGGCGCTTTACGGCACGGGTGTTCGCCCCTCGGACAAATATTTCTGCCCGTCTTCGCCGGCGTGGGGTCATGGTCTTTGGCATGGGACATTGGCACCGCTGGCTCTTGGTGTGGAGACCGGAGCTTATGCCGGGAAGTTTGATTCGGACCGGCTAATGCAGGCGCTGGTCGATTTCGGTACTACAAACCTGTCCGCCGCGGCCACGCACTACCGGATGATGATGAATGCTGGGTCGGCGGGCGATTATGCGTTCAAGTTCGAGAAACTATCCTTCACCGGCGAGCCGATGGATAGCGAGACCGCCGCTTTTTGTGAGCGCACATTCGGCTTTCCAGTCCGGAGTATGTACGGCACGACTGAGATTGGCGTGATCCTGGTGAACTATCCGGGTGCCGCCGACTTCCCGGTAAAGCCTGGCAGTCTCGGTAAGCCCCCGCCGGGTGTTGAAGTGGAAGTGCAGCGGGCCGATGGAACGGCTACCGCACCGGGAGAACTGGGCGAAATCATGCTCCGCCGGAGGGGGGAGTGGTTCCCAACCAAGGACCTCGGCACGGTCGATGAGGATGGCTACTTCTATCACGGTGGTCGGGCGGATGATGTGATCATATCTGCCGGGTGGACGATCAGCGCGGTAGAGGTCGAAGATGCACTTTTGAAGCATCCGGATGTGCTTGAGGCAGCCTGCATTGGGGTGCCAGACGAAGCCCGTGGCAAAGTGGTGAAAGGCTTTCTCGTGGCGAAACGCTCTGGTGAGGCATTCGCCGATGAGGTGCGCCGGTTCGTGCGGAGCCGATTGTCCACTCACGAATATCCGCGCATCATCGAAACTGTGCCTGACCTGCCTAAAACCCCCGCCGGCAAAGTAAACCGCAAAGCTCTGCGTGAGGCTGAACCCGCCCGCGCATCCAAGCCAGAGGCCTAAACATATGTCTGAGCAATTTCCTGTTATTACTGATGATGGCCTGAATTCGTTGAAGCGCCGGATCGGCGTTGACATCGTCGGCTCCTTGGCACCTTGGTGCCACGAGGCGACCCGGGACAATATCCGCCATTACGCGCATGGAATTGGCGATGATAATCCGCTTTGGTGTGATCCAGATTATGCGGCGCAAAGCAGGTTTGGCGGTCTTACGGCGCTGCCAAGCTTTCTGTTTGCGTGTGACCGGATCGTATCAGGATATGTGGGCGGTCTGCCGGGCGTTCACGCCATGTGGGCCGGTGCGGATTGGACTTGGCATAAGCCCATCCGTCGCAATGATGAACTCCACACCCGCGCTTATCTGAAAGACCTGATTGAGCATGATACGCGCTTCGCAGGTCGTGCGATCCAGCAAATCTACCACGTCGATTTCTATAATCAGAACAAAGAATTACTGGCCAGTGCTGATAGCTGGTGCTTCCGCACCGAGCGCGACACGGCACGTGAACGCGGCACCAAATACGACGCAACGAAAGAGCGCGGTGTGCGCCACTATACAGAGGCCGAACTGGAAGAATTCTACAGCCTCTACGCCAAAGAAGCGCCACGGGGCGCTGAGGTGCGCTATTGGGAGGATGTAAAGGTCGGTGATGAATTGCCGCCAATGCCTAAAGGTCCGATGACAGTCACTGGTTTCATCGCTTACGCCCAAGGCTGGGGCGGCCTTTATATTCGTGCCAACCGCATCGCATGGAAGCAGATCGACGCGCATCCCGGCCTTGGCATTAATAACAAGTTTGGCATTCCAGATTGCCCAGAGCGCGTCCACTGGGAAGAAGATTTCGCCCGCCAGGTTGGTACCCCCGGCGCCTATGATTACGGCCCCGAACGCTGCTCCTGGCTCACCCACCATATGACAGATTGGATGGGTGACCACGGCTTCCTCCGCAACGCCACCTGCAAAATCCGCCGCCACAACCCAGAAGGCGACCTTCTAACGATCCACGGCAAAATCACCGGTAAACGCGTTGACAACGGTCGGTACCTAGTTGAAGTAGAACAGGAAGCCCGTCAGCAGGATGGTGAACTTTCTGTACTTGGCACTGGAACAGTGGAATTGCTGTCCAGGGGGTAACCCGATGTGAGAGATAGCCAGAACCATCATCGCAGCCCATCGAGGCGGCGCGTTAGAGGTGCCGGAAAATAGTGCATTGGCATTCCGGCATGCGGCGAGGCTGGCGGTCGACTATGTTGAGTTTGATGTGCATCCCTCTGCCGATGGTCGGCTTGTAGTGCATCACGACGCCGTCTTTGGGCGGATGACGGACCTTACTGGGACAGTCGCCGAAACGCCATGGGCTGAAATAGCTAAGGCCAAAATCAAAGGCACAGATGGCGAGCGTCCGCTACTATTGGATGAAGTGATTGATATCTTTAAGCCGACAGCCATTGATCTTCGGCTTGAGATAAAGCCGGATGTGGATGGTGTTCCGTATACGATCCTTGAAGCTGAAATTGCTAATGTACTGGTACAGCGAAAAATGCTGCCTCGGACGCTGATCTCAGCCTTCAACGTGGATACATTGGCGCGGTTCAGGGATATCGCTGCCGCCAAAGGCCTGCTCTGGCTGGTCAGCCCGCAGACGTTTCATCAGATTGGTGGGATCGGATCTGTGCTGGTAATAGCAAAGTGCTTCGGAATTCCTGAGATCGCACCACGGATTCAGGTCATGAATAGAGGTGTGGTTCTGGCGGAGAAGGCGGCTGGCGTCAGAATTGGTGCTTATGCGGTAAATGAGGAAACGGATATCAGGACGATGCTAGCGCTTGGGGTTTCTGCTTTTACATCCGACCGGCCTACTTTGGCGCTAAAGCTTCGAGGCGAATTTGCTCGAACATAAGTCGAACACGCAACATGAAGCGGGAGACTCAACATGGCAGGCCTCCGATAAAACAGACAGGCATCTCCTACGAGGGCAAGCGCCGCCAGAGACTGAGTAAGTCTTCAAATCAAGCAGAATGCTCGTCATTTGCTCGCCGGATTGAATAACCCTTACGCTCGCTTGGAGCTGCGTTCAGCCGTAATCAGGTAGATGGCGTGCTTAGGATTGGTTGCTTCAGCACCGTCTTTTGCGATGCGTTCACCCGCGCCGCCAGCTTTATGGGCGGCGCAGGTTAACCCTAGTATGCTTGTCTTTAGCGATCCTTGAACGCTCACAGCTTGGTTGCTCCTGGTCAGGGCCCTACCTAGACCGATTCCCCTACCTCAGATGATATACAGGACCCGTTACGACGACGTTAAGATAATGCTGAGGAATCTCTAGCTTCCAGCTTGTCTTCCGCTGCATCTTCTGCGCCCAGGTCCATCTCAGCAATGCGTGCGCCACGCTTTTTAATGGCGCGTAGAGAGATTTCCAGGCCATCAATATCGCCCTCGGCCAACGCTAAATGTCGTTTGAAGGCGTTAGCTCGGGTAGACAACCTGCCGACGTCACCCAGAAGGGCGCTCACTTCAGCTTTTAGGCGGCTGGCCTCGGCATGGAATTGGGCATCTTTCATAATAGCGCGGGCCGTATTCAACGTGGCCCAAAGAGTGGTTGGGGAAACAATATAAACCCGGGCAGTAAAACCTGCCTCAACGACGGTGCGGAAGTTTGTGTGAAGTTCGCCGTACACGGCCTCGCTCGGGACAAAAAGCATGGCGCAGTCCGCCGTCTCACCGGGCAAGATGTATCGTTCACTGATATCTTTGATGTGCTTGGATATATCGCGGGCAAATGTCCGGCGTGCTGTACTTTCGGCCTGGGCATCAGTCGCTGCCCGGATTGATAAGAACGCCTCTAACGGAAACTTTGCATCAATGGCGATAGAACCCGGCGGGTTGGGCAATGTGATCAGGCAATCTGGACGACGACCGTTGGAGAGGGTGGTTTGCTCCTGATAAGCTCCCGGCGGCAAGGCGTCACGGACTAGATCGTAAAGGCGCACTTCACCATATGCGCCGCGTGCTTGCTTGTCGCTGAGGGCGGCTTGCAATCCGGTAATTTGGTGGGAAAGTTCAGTCAGGCGAACCTGGGCTTGGTCAATTCGGCCAAGCCGTTCTGCCAACTTCTGCAGGCCGTCGGAATATGCCGCGCCCGTGCGATCCAGTGTTGCTGCCATCCGTTCCGATGAAGCCGCCAAGCGCTGCTCGACAGTAAGAGCAAGGGCGCTTTCTTGGGTCTGTAAGCGTTCACCCAGGAGCGCGTCAGCGGCCTGCCGGTCGTCCGCCAGCCGAGTAATTCGGTCCTGAAGAACGCTATGGCGACGCCAGGCGATTAGACTACCAAGGAGAACAATGAGTATGAGCAAGGCAATCGTGCTAGCCAGAGTTACAGGCAACCATTCTTGTGCTGGCGTTGTGGTGTCAAACGTGGATTGAAGCCAATCCAGCAGCTGCTGCATCGAAGGTCTGTCCGTTAATCGACGTTGAGATAGACAACGGCGCCAGCATTCGCGATGAGCGTGCAGTCGTCATTGCCGTCATGGGGAATTTTCAGTCCGCCTTCGACCACATCCACCTTGCCGGTACCGTGGGGGAGCACTGCTAGGACTTTTGCCTTATCGACGGTCTCCGGGTCAGGTGCACCGATGGTTACGTGGACAAACATCGAATCGGTCGGCACATCAAGCGCCTTAGCGATGGTCAGAGTGTTGTGCCAAAGCGCATCTTTCAGCGCGCGGACGGCAGCTTTGGTGCTATCGCAGCCACGAATATCTGTGCCCATCCCGATTTCCAGGATGATACGTTTCATCGCCATCTGCTTCATTTCCTTACAGGAACTGGGCCAAGAGGCAAGTATAGGCTGAATGCGCCCGGGAAGGAATCCCTAAGCTGGCACTGGCTGCGTCATCGGTCGCATTGCGTTGGGGGCAGGACTGTGAGACACCGCAATACACAGTGGTCTCATGTCTTTTAGAGGAGCCGCGCGACCCATGAACGCGCCTGCGCCAAACAACGCCGTGCCGAAAGGCTTCTTCACCGCAAGCTTGACGGAAGGAGACCCGGAACTTTTCGGCTCTGTTGTGAATGAGCTCGCCCGCCAGCAAGATCAAATTGAATTGATCGCTAGCGAAAATATTGTGTCTCAAGCGGTGCTTGACGCCCAAGGCAGCGTGCTCACCAACAAGTATGCCGAGGGCTATCCAGGCCGGCGTTATTATGGCGGATGCGAATTTGTTGATGTAGCTGAGCAGCTCGCGATTGATCGGGCAAAGCGGCTTTTTGGCTGTTCTTTCGTCAACGTCCAGCCCCATTCAGGTGCGCAGGCGAACCAGGCTGCCTTCATGGCTATGGTACAACCGGGGGACACGATCCTCGGTATGTCTTTGGCTGCTGGCGGGCACTTAACACATGGTGCGGCACCGAACCAATCCGGCAAATGGTTCAATGCCATTCAGTATGGCGTTCGTAAAGACGATGGACGGATTGATTTTGACCTGGTCGAAAGCTTGGCGCGTGAGAATAAGCCAAAGCTGATTATCGCTGGCGGGTCTGCCTATCCTCGCGAGATTGATTTTGCGCGCTTCAAGGATGTTGCAGACGAGGTCGGCGCTAAGTTTATGGTCGATATGGCCCATTTTGCCGGGCTGGTGGCCACTGGCATGCACCCAAGCCCGCTACCATTCGCAGATGTTGTGACCACAACAACGCACAAAACGCTGCGCGGCCCTCGTGGAGGTATGGTTTTGTCCAACGACGATGCGCTTGGCAAGAAGATTAATTCTGCCGTATTCCCTGGGCTGCAAGGTGGTCCACTGATGCACGTGATTGCAGCCAAAGCGGTCGCTTTCGGCGAGGCGCTTCAGCCTGAATTCCGCTCCTATGCTGAACGCGTTGTTGCGAACGCACGGGCCTTGGCTGAAACGTTGAGAGCAAAGGGCATGGACATCGTTTCCGGCGGTACGGACACCCATCTGATGCTGGTCGACCTTCGCCCGCTTGGCCTTACAGGCCGGGATGCGGAGGCAAGCCTGGAGCGGGCAGGGCTGACGTGCAATAAGAACGCTATTCCGTTTGATCCTGAGAGACCAGCTGTTACTTCGGGCCTCCGGCTCGGCACGCCAGCTGGAACAACGCGCGGATTCGAGGTGGACGAGTTCATCCGGATCGGTGAGATCATCGGAGATGTCCTGAACGAGCTATCTAAGAGCAGCGAAAATAATGGTGCTGCAGAAGCCGCCGCCCGCGCCGAAGTGGATGCGCTCTGTAAACGCTTCCCTATTTACGGCGCTTGAGATTTGAAGGCGGGGACCTGATCGATGCGATGCCCATTCTGCGGCCATAATGACACACAGGTGAAGGACTCGCGGCCGACGGAGGATAACACCGCCATCCGTCGCCGCCGGGCTTGCCCTGAATGCGGTGCCCGGTTCACGACCTTTGAGCGCGTGCATCTTCGCGAGCTCACAGTCGTTAAAGCCAACGGCAAACGGGAAGTGTTTGAGCGCGAGAAGATGGAGCGCTCGATGCGGATTGCGCTTCGTAAGCGCCCGGTAGAAGAGGACCGTATCAGTCGTGTCGTGACGTCTATGGTGCGCCGCTTGGAAACCATCGGCGAGACTGAAATTCCAGCAGGCCAAGTAGGTGAACTAGTGATGGAGGCGTTGCGGTCACTTGATTCCGTAGCCTATGTCCGGTTTGCATCTGTATACAGAGATTTCCGAGAAGCTAAAGACTTCGAGGCGTTTATTGGTGCCTTGGATGAGGATGATATCTAACCCCAGCCCCCAGCATATGCAGGCCGCCTTAGCGCTTGGTCGCCGCGGCCTTGGCCGCGTTTGGCCAAACCCAGCGGTTGGCTGCGTTATTACCGATGCCGCAGGCTATGTCGCTGGCCGGGGGTGGACCCAGCCAGGCGGGCGACCCCATGCGGAGATGGAAGCGCTCACGCGCGCCGGGAACCGTGCGCAAGGCGGAACGGCTTACGTCACGCTGGAGCCTTGTAGCCATACTGGCCAGACGCCACCTTGCGCGGAAGCACTGATCCAGGCTGGCATCGCGCGGGTCATTGTTGCTTTACAGGACCCAGATGCCCGAGTTTCTGGGCGCGGTATAGCGATGCTTCAGGCGGCTGGCATGGTTGTAGAAACGCGCTTTCATGAAGCGGAAGCGCGATTTGATCAGGCAGGTTTCCTGTCAAAAATCGAGCTTGGGCGGCCTTTGATTGGGCTGAAATCAGCGGTGAGTCTGGATGGGCGCATCGCTACAGAGACCGGTCATAGTCAGTGGATAACAGGCCCAGAAGCGAGACAGCGCGGACATATGCTGCGCGCTGAATATGATGCGATCATCGTCGGTATCGGAACGGCGCTGGCCGATGACCCAAGCTTGAGTTGCCGTGTTGCTGGGCTGAGCAATGCGTCGCCTTTGCGGATTGTTATCGACAGCAGTTTAAGACTGGACCCTACTGCAGATTTAGCAAAACGCGCTCTTGATCAACCGACTTGGGTTTTTACAACGGCCTCTGCGCCAGCTGATAACCGCTCTAGACTGGAAGCGCTCGGAGTTCGCATAATTGATGCGCTGGTGGAACCAAGCGGGCGTGTGGATGTGAAATCCGTTGCCCGTCTGCTCGGCGAAGAAGGAATTACACGTGCATTGATTGAAGGCGGCGGAGCGCTTGCAGCGTCGTTTTTGAAGTCGGACCTAATAGATCGGATCCATAGTTTCTGCGCTGGTCTTATCGTTGGTGGTGATGGACGTGCGGCTATCGGTCCGCTGGGGCTAGACCGTGTTGAGGATGGGCCTAGATTTTCCGCGCATAATGAGCGGCATGTCGGCGACGATTTTGAACAGCTTTATGTGCGGCATCGATAAGGCATACCGCTGCTGCATTTGAAAGGTATTTTTCATGTTTACTGGCTTGGTTTCAGACGTTGGCTGCGTCGTGGATATTCAGAAGTCTGCAGATGGCGCGCAGCTTGATATTGAAACCTCATATGATGTGAACGGTATAGAAATAGGCGCTTCCATTTCTATTGCTGGTGCGTGCCATACGGTTGTTGCGATGAAACCTGGCCAGGTCTCTTTCGATACTTCCAATGAAACTCTTGCCCGAACGACCATTGGCGATTGGAAGATTGGCGATCGTATTAACATGGAACGCTCACTCACTTTGGGGGCGGAGCTCGGTGGCCACATTGTCTCCGGGCATGTGGATGGCGTTGGCGGTGTGTATGAGCGGATACGGGATGGGGACGCTTGGCGGTTTAGTTTCACAGCGCCCAAGCCGCTGCTGCGATTTATTGCTGAGAAGGGCTCCATCGCCATCGATGGTGTTTCGCTCACGGTCAACGGTGCGGATGATGAGGGTTTTCATGTAACTATCATTCCCCACACACTGGAAAACACGGCCTTTGATGCGCTGCAAATAGGCAGTCGGGTCAATCTAGAAATTGATATGCTGGCGCGCTACGTTAAGCGATTGCTCGAAACGGAGGGTTTGGCGTCGTGAGCGTCGACATGAATGATATGGCGCGGGTCAGCTTAGACACCATAGCCGATGACCTACGTCGCAAGGATGAGGACCTTCAGTTCCTTTCCCCAATCGACGAAATTATCGAAGAGGCCAGAAATGGACGCATGTTCATTCTGGTTGATGATGAAGATCGGGAGAATGAAGGCGATCTTGTTATCCCCGCGCAGATGGCGACGCCGGAAGTGATTAACTTCATGGCGAAGTTTGGTCGTGGCTTGATCTGCCTGTCGCTGACGACAGAGCGCGTCGAGCAACTTGATTTGCCATTGATGCAAAGCGATGTGCGGCAGCGCCAATCAACTGCGTTCACTGTATCCATTGAAGCGCGGGAGGGTGTTACTACCGGTATTTCCGCGCCAGACCGTGCGCGCACAGTAGCGGCTGCGATTGATCCGAAGAACGCTAAGGGGGATATTGTAACGCCTGGCCATGTATTTCCGCTTCGCGCCCGTGATGGCGGCGTACTTGTTCGGGCTGGACATACAGAAGCTGCTGTTGATATCGCGCGTCTGGCTGGGTTGAACCCGTCTGGAGTGATCTGCGAGATCATGGATGAAGACGGCGGCATGGCCCGTCTGCCGGAGTTGATCAAATTCGCGCAGTATCACAGCATGAAGATTGGTGCGATCGCTGACCTTATAGCCTATCGGCGGCGGTTTGACCGCACGATCGAGCGCATTGTTGAGACAGAGCTTGGCAGTCGGTTTGGCGGCGAATTCCGCATGGTGGTCTTCGGTTCAACGCTTGAGGGCACCGAACATGTTGCCCTCGTAAAGGGCGATGTAGCTGGCGGTGAGCCTGTCATGGTGCGTATGCACGCCGTCAATATTCTCGAGGATTTGCTTGGTGATCATCATCGCCAGCGTGGCGGGGGGCTGCAGCAGGCCATGGAAATGGTTGGCGCGTCTGAACGTGGCGTTGTTGTGCTAATCCGAGAAAGCCAAGCAACAAACCTATCGGACCGTATTCAGGCGGAGCTTGGATTTAAGGCAGAAGGCGGCCTGTCGACGCTGAAGGATTATGGTGTTGGTGCGCAAATTTTGCTCGACCTTGGTGTCCAGAAACTCATCCTTTTGTCGAACTCGCCAAAGCGGGTCGTCGGGATTGAAGGCTACGGTTTGAATATCATTGAGACCCGCCCCATGGTACGCAACACCACACAGGGCGCTTAACGGGATGCCCAGCAGTTCTCTGGAGGATTTTAATTTGGCCGATGCGGCACAATATCTCGACCTGGACCGCGCAGAAGGTGCTCATGTGCTCCTGCTGACGGCCCCCTACTATGGCCAGATCACAGATGAACTGCGTCGCGGCGCAGTGGAGACGCTTGATGAATTTGGCGTGACCCACGAAGAAATCGCAGTTGGGGGTGCGTTTGAATTGCCGGCAGCTATAATGCTCGCAGCGTCACGCCGGGATGGCGGTAAGGAATTTGATGGCTTTGTGACACTTGGTTGCGTGCTGCGCGGCGAGACCAGTCATTATGATCTGATCTGCCAGGAAACTGCACGTGGTCTGATGGACCTTACCGTCAATCGTGGGCTTGCTGTCGGGTTTGGCGTGCTGACCTGTGAAAACGAAGCTCAGGCCCTGGAGCGCGCTCGCGTCGACCGGAAGAATAAGGGGCGCGAAGTCGCACTTGCTTGTTTGGGAATGATTTCGATGAAGCGGTTGTTCCGCGGCGGGGCTTGATGTCTCTATCTGAAGCCGCAAGCCTTGACACGGAAGACTCGCGACCGCCGAGAGCGCCTAGCCGTCGTCATGTTACGCGTATTGCTGTCGTCCAAACACTGTATCAAGCCGATTTAACAGGAAAAACCATACCCATCGCTGCACGTGAAATGCGGAAGCATTATCTTGGGCGAGCCGTCGATGGTGAGACCCCCGTTGCTGCGGACCCCAAGTTCTTCGACACAGTTATCGAGGCTGTAAATGCCAACGGCCCAACACTGATTGAGATGCTGCAATCAGCACTAAAGAACCGCCCGCTTGAACGCATGGAATTGGTACTGCAGGCCATCCTTGTAGCTGGTGCGGCTGAACTGTTTGCTGTGCAGGAAGCACCGCCAAAGGTTATCATTTCGGAATATGTTGAGATCGCAGAGCATTTCTTTGGGCGTCCAGAGGCTTCTGTGGTGAATGCGACGCTCGATAAAATCGGACACCTCGTCCGGCCCGACGAATTTTAGAGCATCTTTTGGGGGAATAAAGTTGGTGGGCGAGTTTGATCTAATCGCTCAATGCTTTGCTCCATTGGCAGGGCCAGAAGGGCTTGGTCTTAAAGACGACGCGGCTTTATTTCATCCGAACCCTGGCACTGAACTGGTCTACACGGTCGATGCGGTGGCATCCGGGGTGCATTTCCTGCCCGAAGAAGCGCCTGAATTGATTGCCAAGCGGCTGGTGCGGGTAAATATCTCAGATTTGGCTGCAAAAGGTGCTAAGCCGCTTGGTTATCTGCTGACCATTGCTCTGCCCGATGACCTCGATATCGCCTGGGTACAAGCTTTCGCCAAAGGGCTTGGAGAAGACCAGGAAGCCTATGGGTTTCAGGTATTTGGCGGCGATACAATCTCCACACCGGGTCCGCTTGTTCTGTCGTTGACAGCGATTGGTGAGGTTGGCCAAGCGCGAATGATCCGTCGTGCAGGGGCGATAGCAGGGGATGACCTCTACGTCACCGGGACAATTGGGGACGCCACCTTCGGGCTAGAAGTCGCTAAAGGTGCGCATGAAGCTGCTTCCGAAGAAGACAGGGCCTATCTTAAAACCCGCTTCCGTTTGCCAACGCCCCGGATTGAGTTTGGTCAAATACTCGCAATGGAGGCTCTGGCGACTGCGGCAGCTGATGTTTCAGATGGTCTGCTGGCCGACGCTGGCCATATCGCGATTGCTTCAGGCTTTGATATCGAAGTCATTGCCGATGCAGTCCCGTTATCGGCCCCGGCCCGCCGAATTGTGCGTGATGGCAATAGGCTTGTTGATGCCATCACAGGTGGCGATGACTATGAAATTGTGTTTACAGCCCGCCCCAATAGCTGGCAGATGATCAAAGCAGCTTCGGTAAAGCAGGGGCTACAGGTAACCCGAATTGGGCGCGTGGTCGAAACGCTTCGGCATAAATCATCCGTTCGCCTTATGGGAAAAGGTGGGGCTGCCATTGAGTTGGAGCACTTAGGTTACCGGCACCGATAATCCCGTTTGGCGGCGTCTCGCTGCTTGCAGGCCCCAACTGCCTCAGCCTTTGCGATGACGCCATGAACGAAACTTGCAGTCCAATCACCGAACGGGGGGTCATAGATCGCGTGCTTTGCAATCTGCTCATCACGGGGCATTGCACCGGGCATATTCAGCATATGCGCCCCGCCGACCGTCCACCGTTTGAGCATTTTCAGCGTTACTTCCGGGTGAAACTGGATGCCGTATGCAGATTGGCCATAACGGAAAAACTGATTTTTGAATGCCGCTTTACCCTTGGCAAGTGAGACGACGCCAGCGGGCGTATCAAAGCCTTCCTTGTGCCATTGAAACACGTGGCTGAGAGGCGACGGAAAATACAGCGTGCCTTCAACCGTCGGCTCAATTGGGCAGTAACCGATTTCTACATATCCTTCCGGATGCAATGTAACTTCGGCACCGAGTACCCGCGCTAGGATTTGCGCACCTAAGCAAACGCCGACGAATGGTGTGGTAGAGGTCAAATTTTGCTCAAGCCATCTGAGTTCTTTTGCAATACCCGGGAGATGTTCATCATTAGAGCTCATGGGACCGCCGAACATTATCGTGGCAGCGTAGGCATCTGGCGTTTCTGGGAGCGCTTGGCCCAGCTGCGGGCAGCGGACATCCAGCAGAAAGCCCTGCTCCATAAACAAACGGCCAAGCCGCCCTGGATAGGAGAAACGCTGATGGACAATACATAGGATAGAGCCGCGATGCATGAGCTACAGTATTCAGGAAGCGCCTTAAGATTGAAATACCAAACTGGCAGCTATGCGATATTCACCGGTCTTGAACCTATACGCATGGTATAGCTTCGCCCGAATAGTACAGCGCGCGTTTTCAGTGACTGCTTGAAACCACCATCAAGGCACAGCTCCCATGGCATTTATTACTGCTGGCCGTTTCCAGGCACATCGCATGCTGCAAGGTGGGGCAGCTGTTGGCGCACTCCTGATGGTGATTGCGACACTGTGCTTTGTTTCAATGCAAAGCCTGATCCGCCAGATCGGTGGTGAACTGCCGCCGGTTGAAGTGGCATTCTTCCGGAACTTGTTTGGATTCCTAGCGATAGCGCCAATCTTCCTGCGTCACGGGATAAAGCCGCTGAAGACTAAGCGATTGCGGCTGCATGCCCTTCGTGGCGTCTTGCAGGGCGTATCAATGATGGCCTTCTTCACTGGTGTGACGATGGCACCGTTTGCAGAAGCGACATCCATCAGCTTCTCGGGTCCGCTATTTGCAACCGTGCTGGCTGTTGTGATCCTGCGCGAGAAAGTCAGGGTGCGGCGGATGTTGGCCCTTTGCGCCGGGTTTCTGGGTGTGCTGATCGTCCTCCGCCCAGGGTTTGCAGAGGTTGGAATGGGTCAGGCATTATTGCTTGGATCATCGTTAGTATGGGGCTCTGCGATTGTCCTAATCAAGAAGATGTCTTCGACAGAGTCGGCAATGACACAGACAGCCTATATGGGCATTTTCATGACACCGCTGACGCTGTTGCCCGCATTGTATGTTTGGCAAACACCAAGTCTTGAGCAACTTGGATGGATGGCGCTGATCGGATGTTTCGGCACACTTGGCCATCTATGCTTTGCGAGCGCCTTCAAACGCGCTGACTCAACCGCATTACTGCCGCTGGACTTTCTCCGTCTGTTTTGGGCAAGCGTGCTCGGCTTCTTGATGTTTGGCGAAATACCAGACTTATGGGCCTGGATCGGCGGTGGCGTCATCTTTGTCAGCGCCACCTATATTGCGTTCCGTGAGGCGCAGCTGGCGAACCGCGGTAAACATTAATTTTCATATTTCCGGTATAATCTCAGGCGCTAGGCATCATCCCTATGACATAAGCGACTTTCTAACAGATGTTGAGGCGGCATTCTCTGGATTGCGCCGGTATGCGCTAGCGCTGACGCGGGATGCGGATGCTGCGGATGACCTCTTGCAAGATTGCCTTAAACGCGCACTGACCCGGCGTCGGTTATGGCGGCCCACGGGAACACTGAAGTCCTGGTTATTTACCAGTCTCCATAACCGATTCATAAGTGACCGCAGGCGTTTGAACCGCCGCGCATGCGATCTGCCGATGCATGATGCGCTGCAGTCATCTGAGCCTGATAATCCAATGGCCAGTGTCGCTCTTGCTAAGATCGTCCGAGCGATTTGAGCATCTTCGAATAGCGCACCACCTTGCTCCTGGTCTCTGTAGAAGGTCTACCCATGCCGAAGCGGCTACCGCGACCGGCGTACCGGTTGGCACCATCATGTCGCGCCTTGCCAGGGTCCGGCGCGCACTTGCAAACAAGATGCAGGCTGACACTAGGGCGGCGCGAGTAAAATGAGCGGGCGCTATAAGCAGTTGGAAAATGGCGAAGCGCCCTTGATCGATGACATTGATCGGTCTGCTTATTTGGATGTTGAAGCGCAGCCGGAGGATCGGCGTAGCATTGCCGATGCGATTGAAGGCGCACCCGGATTTGCCGATCAGGCACAATTACTGCGTAATGCGGATGCGAAAGCGCGCAATATGGCAACGTTCTATTGGCGAAAGCGCTACCCGCACGCCTTTGTATCCGGCGGATGGCAGCTGAACGGCGGGCCATGCATGTCTGGCGGCTAGTCGCGGCAGGTGTCGTTCTGGTCATTGCTTTTCTTGTGTTTGCAGGCGGTTGGATGGGGCATGGTCTGTTCCATCAACAGACCTTTATTGTCCGCACTTTCGTGGAAGCTGCGGCAGCGACTCACCAAGTTTTTACTGTTGATACGCGCCATGCCGTTGAAGTGACGGCTTTGGAGAGCGAGTATATGACGGCTTGTTTGTCAAAACGGCTCAATATTTCGGTCGTCCAAGCAGATTTATCTGGGGCGGGGTTCCAGTTTATTGGCGGGCGGTTGTTGTCCAGCCGAATCGAGGCGCCGGCAGTTATGCTGATTTACCAGGCTGCTGAAGGAATTAGGGCGACGATCTGTATCGCACGAAATCGCGGGGCGGAGCCGTCATCGGTCCCATTCTTTTCTTCGGGCGAAGGGCGCATTGAGTCTGTATACTGGTTCGATCGCGAAATAGGCTATGGGCTTACTGGCGCGTGTAACCGTGAAACACTTCTCAAGCTGGCTTAATTGAGAGCAAAAATGCCAGTAAGCCTGTGGTCCGCAGGCTGGTGAGTGAAACGATAACAGGGAAAGATACAATGCGTTTGGGAGTTATTGCAGCCGGTTTTGCTGCTTTGATGAGTGCGGGTTCCACCATGGCACACGAAGGTGTGGAGGCACGTCAAAAACTTATGAAGTCCATCGTTAGCAACGTGAAAGCTATTGGTGCGGTTGTTAAAGGCCAAAGCACTGAATCTA
>CBFIAF010000012.1:0-9901 GCA_965660545.1 Alphaproteobacteria bacterium
TCGTGCGTCCGTCTCAGGCCAGAACGCCCCAATCGTGTGTGGTCATATGACTTCGTCCATGACCGGACTGACGACGGACGGGTCTACTGCACGCTGAACATCATCGATGAGTTCCCGCGGGAAGCATTGGCGATCCGCGTTGATCGCAAGTTTAACTCCATCGATGTGGTGGATGCCCTGACGGATCTCTTCACCCTACGGGGACCGCCAGCATTCATCCGTTTCGATAATCCCTCTCAGCCATTGCTGCGCAATAGCCTGCATTCCAGCATCACTAAGCTTGGAGGTTAAAATAATTTTATAGTTGCCTACTTTTCTATTAATAATTGCAATTTATAGCTGTCTTCTGCTGAATGCAACAAGAATCCTCATAAATCGGCGGTGCCCATACGATTCCGCAGGCTTTCTGCTAGAGAGGTATTCACCGCAGATGCAAAGCTCCGCAGGCTTTAGTTTTCAGTGAAACCTCAGTTAGAGGGCGGAAAAATAGAATAATCAGTCGGACTAAACTCCAGCGCGCTTCTGGAGCATGTTCTAAAGAAAATTCACGCGACAACTGGTTCTATCTGATACGAACCTATGCTATCCTGTGCAGGTACAGGGCCATATTAGACGCCACATTCGTACTGATCTAAGAACTCCCCAGCGTCAACAAATTCTCAACTGGCTTATACAGCTCCTCCAGATACGCCACGTCCGCCGCATCCAGCGTAATCTCGGCCGCCGCCACAAGTTGGTCCAGTTGCTCCACCCTTGAAACGCCGATGACGGGGGCTGTGATTTCTGGCTTGTTCTGCAGCCAGGCGACCGCGATTTGGGCGGGGGCGTGGCCGGTGCGGGCGGCAACTTCTTGCACGCGGGCGGCGATTTGGAAATCCATTTCGCCGCGGTAGAGGCCACTGGTGCGTTTTGCGTCTGCGCCCTTGGAACGGGTGGTGGAGCCTGCGTCCAATCCGCCTTTATAGGCGCCTGTCAGGATGCCGCGCGCCAGGGGGCTCCAGGGGGTAAGGCCGATGCCGGTGGCGATGCAATAAGGATTCATCTCTCGCTCTTCCTCACGGTAGATCAGGTTGTAGTGGTTCTGCATGGAGATAAACTTGGTCCACCCGTTCCGCTCCGCCAACATCTGCAATTCCGTGAACTGCCAGGCGAACATGCTGGATGCGCCGAGATAAAGCGCCTTCCCGGATTTCACCACATCATGCAGCGCTTCCATCGCCTCCTCGATGGGGGCAGAGGCCGCGCCTAGCCCGCCATGGGGGTGACGGTGGATTATAAGCTGGTCCACGTAATCAACACCCAAGCGCTTCAAGCTGGCTTCAATCCCCTCCATGATGTGCTTGCGGGAAAGGCCGCCCTGGTTCGGGTTCCGACCCATGGGTGCGGAAAGCTTGGTGGTGAGAACGTATTTCTCCCGCGCTGTCATGTCTCGCAGAATTTCGCCCGTGACTTCTTCGGACGCACCCAGGCCATACACATCCGCACAGTCGAAATAATAGAGGCCGTGGTCAAGCGCTGCCTTGAAGATTGGCTTCGCATCATCAATCGAAAGCGTCCAATCACCCTGATGCCCCCGCCCCGGCACGCCAAAATTCATAGTGCCAAGACATAATTGCGAAACGCTAAGGCCAGACTTGCCGATTGGGCGAGATTT
The DNA here is from genome assembly GCA_965660545.1 of Alphaproteobacteria bacterium. Taxonomy (GTDB): domain Bacteria; phylum Pseudomonadota; class Alphaproteobacteria; order Bin95; family Bin95; genus VMCJ01. The sequence continues at coordinate 1,655 of CBFIAF010000012.1, forward strand.
CAACATGGTAGATTATCCTTCGTAGCCGGATTGGATGAGGCGGGCGGCCTCGAGCGCTGAATATGTGAGAATAGCGTCCGCGCCTGCGCGTTTGAAGCTGATGAGGGCTTCCATCATGGCGCGGTCGTAATCAAGCCAGCCGCGTTCGCCCGCCGCTTTCAGCATGGAATATTCGCCGGAGACATTGTAGGCGACGGTCGGCATCTGGAATGTATCTTTGACGCGGCGGATGACGTCCAGATACGGCAGGCTTGGCTTAACCATAACCATATCCGCGCCCTCCTGGATATCCAGTTCTACTTCACGCAACGCTTCATTCGTGTTGGCGGGATCCATCTGGTAGGTTTTCTTGTCGCCTTGGCCCAAAAAGGTGGAGGAGCCGATGGCATCCCGAAACGGCATGTAATAGGCGCTGGCGTACTTGGCCGCATAAGAGAGAATGCGGACGTGGTCATGCCCCGCCTCATCCAAGGCTTTCCGAATTTGGCCAACGCGGCCATCCATCATGTCGGACGGTGAAATTACGTCACAGCCCGCATCCGCCTGCAGGATCGACTGCTGGCAGAGCACCTCCACCGTTTCGTCATTCACCACATAGCCCTCGCGCATCAGCCCATCCTGGCCGTGGCTGGTGAAGGGGTCGAGCGCTGCATCGCAGACAATGCCGATATCCGGCGCCTCCGCCTTAACCGCTTTAATCGCCTGCACGACAATATTGTGCGGGTTGAGGGCTTCAGAGCCATTTGGGTCTTTCTTCGCTTTCTCGATCTCCGGGAAGATAGCAACGGCAGGGATACCGAGGTCCGCGGCTTCACACGCTGCTTCGACGATACGGTCCGGGCTCCAGCGAAATTGGCCGGGCATGGCGTCGATCTCTTCCTTCTTGCCTTGGCCTTCAGCGACAAAGATTGGCCAGATGAAGTCATCCACCGTCACATTATTCTCGCGCACCAGGCGGCGATTCCAACGGTCCCGCCGGTTACGACGCATGCGGATTTGGGGATAGGCACCGTTTGTCATGGCGAATTCCTCTAGCTTAAAAAATGATACTTCGTCATATTTATACAGTGGAGCAAGAACGCCGGCGATGGAACCGATGTCACATCATTGATCAGCCTCCCCAGCCCCGCTAAACCATGGGAACCGCTAGGAGACTTAGCCGCCATGGATTTCACACTGACCGAAGACCAAGCAGCGTTCCAAGACGCCGCCCGCCGCTTCGCCCAAGACCAACTCGCCCCCCACGCTGCACGCTGGGACGATGAAGCCATCTTCCCGACGGACGTGATGCGGGAAGCGGCTGCACTTGGCTTCGCAGGCATTTATGTCTCAGAAGATGTTGGCGGCTCTGGCCTGAACCGTACGGACGCTGCGCTGATCTTTGAGGCGCTGGCGGAAGGCTGCACGTCCACATCGGCCTTCATGTCGATCCATAATATGTCTGGATGGATGATCGACCGATTTGGCAGCGAGAATCAGCGCCAGCAATGGCTACCGGACATCACGTCCATGACCAAGATCGCGAGCTATTGCCTGACGGAGCCAGGATCAGGCTCAGACGCCGCAGCGCTTTCCACCAAGGCCGTCAGGGATGGAGACGAATATGTGCTGAACGGCGGCAAGGCATTTATTTCAGGCGCGGGCGTTTCAGACGTTTATGTCACCATGGTGCGCACAGGCGAAGATGGCCCGAAAGGCGTCTCTTGCCTGATCATCCCGAAAGACACAGCGGGCCTATCCTTTGGCAAGGTTGAGCGGAAGATGGGCTGGAATAGCCAACCGACAGCGCAGGTGTTGTTTGAAGATGCCCGCGTGCCGGTTGCCAACCGCGTTGGCGAAGAGGGCGAAGGCTTTAAAATCGCCATGGCGGGGCTAGATGGCGGGCGTATTAACATCGCCGCCTGCTCTCTCGGCACGGCCCAGGGCGCGCTTGATGCTGCGATGGCCTATATGGACGAACGCAAGGCCTTCGGCCAACGCTTGGCGGACTTCCAGGCGCTCCAGTTCAAAGCCGCCGATATGGCAACAAACCTAGACGCCGCCCGCCTGTTGACCTACCGCGCCGCACGCTCAATGGATGCCAAATCGCCCGACGCCACGCTTCACTGCGCCATGGCCAAACGCTTCGCTACAGATGCCGGTTTTGATATCTGCAACGAAGCGTTGCAAATTCACGGCGGCTACGGCTACCTGAAAGATTTCCCATTAGAACGCCACGTCCGCGACGTCCGGGTCCATCAAATCCTGGAAGGCACAAACGAAATCATGCGCGTGATCATCGCCCGCAAACAACTGGATAAGGCGAGGGCGTCAGAATGACTGACAACTCCGAAGCTGGTGATATTCTGTTTGAAGAGCGGGGCGGGCTGCGGCTTATCACGCTGAACAGGCCTAAGGCACTGAATGCTATTTCGTTGGCTATGGTGCGAGCGATGGCGGACAAGCTCGCGGCTTGGGCTGAAGATCACACCGTTCAATCGGTGATGATCCTGGGCGCTGGCGGCAAAGCATTCGCGGCGGGCGGCGATATCCAGAAGCTGTTCGATGAAATGACAGTTGGGGATATGAACTACCCGCAAGAATTCTTCGGTGAGGAATATCGGCTTAACAACGTCATTAAGAGATATCCGAAGCCGTATATTGCGCTTTACAACGGCATCGTCATGGGCGGCGGGGTCGGCGTTTCGGTGCATGGTGGGTATCGGATCGCGACGGATATGACGACTTTTGCTATGCCTGAAACGGGCATCGGCTTTTTCCCGGATGTTGGCGGCACCTACTTCCTGCCACGCCTGAAAAGCGGCCTTGGCCAATATATGGCACTGACAGGCGGCAGGCTCGACGGCGGCGATTGTGTCGCTGAAGGGTTGGCAGACGCATACGTTCCGGTCGCACAGACGGACGCGCTTATTGCAGCGCTGGAAACCGCTTCATCAGCGAACGTCCGTTCCGCCATCCAAAGCCATGCGGGACCAGCACCTGCTGGTCGCTTAGCCGGGAACAGGGCGGAAGTGACTGCCGCATTCCATCAACCCAGCCTAAACGCCGTGCTGGAAACCCTTACTGCCAGCGATAACGAATTTGCGGCGAAGCAGCTGAAAGCGCTCCGCTCAAAATCCCCGCTTTCGGTCGCTCTCACATGGGCGCAGTTGGAGCGCGGTGCGAAGCTTGATTTCGAAGGCTGCCTTACCATCGAATACAGGATCGCGCTTAAATCCTTCCAGATGGGGGAGTTTCGCGAAGGCGTGCGGGCCCTTATCGTAGACAAAGACAACCAACCGAAGTGGCGCGACGCCCGCATTGAAGACGTCGCAACCTCTGACGTCCAAGCCCATTTTGAGGTGCCGGACATAGGCGACCTCACATTCTAGACCAGTTGTAACGGAGAAGATCATCATGGCCCGTATCGGATTTATCGGCGTTGGCAACATGGGCGGCCCTATGTCCGCCAATCTATCGAAAGCTCAGCACCAGGTGCGGGCGTTCGACCTGTCGCTAGAAGCGGTTGCGGCAGCCGAAGCAGCAGGTGCTACAGCAGCAGCAACAGTCGCTGGGGCCGTGAAGGACGCAGAAATCGTCGTCACCATGCTCCCCGCCGGTGCGCACGTACGCGAAGTCTATATGGGCGAGGATGGAATTTTCGCGAATGCCCCGAAAGGCACGCTGTTCATCGATAGCTCCACCATCGACGTTGCGACCAGCCGGGACATCGCGGCGGCGGCCAAAGAAGCGGGTTTTGCCATGCTCGACGCCCCTGTATCCGGCGGCACCGGTGGTGCGGAAGGCGGTACATTGACCTTCATGGTCGGCGGTGATGCGGATGCGTTTGAACGCGGTGCCAAAGCCTTTGACGCCATGGGCAAAACCATCGTCCATTGCGGCAGCGCGGGTGCCGGCCAAGCCGTCAAAGCCTGCAACAATATGATGCTCGCAATCTCCATGATCGGCGTCGCGGAAGGCTTTAACCTGGCGGATGCGCTCGGGATCGACCGGCAGATTGTCTACAACGTCTGCTCCACTGCCACGGCATCCTCCTGGGCTTTGAACACATATTGCCCCGTCCCCGGCCCAGCGCCAGCCTCCCCCGCGAACCGGAATTATCAGGCTGGGTTTACGGCGGACATGATGCTGAAAGACCTTCGGCTTGCTCAGGACGCTGCCCAGAAAGCAGGTGTGTCCACGCCGCTAGGCTCAGAAGCGCAGGCACTGTTCGCCCTCTTCTCCAATATGGGCAGCGGCGCTAAGGACTTTTCCGGGATTATAGAAATGCTGCGCGGCAAGGCCTAATTGCACGGTGAAACGTGAAAACACCAAACAGAGCCTGCACCCCACTGCGCTCGCATGATGCAGGATAGCGCTGACAGAACCTATTTCGATAGCGTACCGGCGGAAGTCCATGAGTCCTATCTGCTGATGGCTGGCGACTATATGATGATCACGCCGGAGGGCTTCAGTGCGGTCTACTAGCCGCTTCATGATATCGCGATGGCGCATGATGTGCGGCGCGACCATCTTCGCCTGCAGAACGCCAATGATCCAGACGCACGGCTTGCAGGTGCGACAGGCAGAGATTGGGGCAGCATCAATCTACGCTTTGCGGCTGGGGGGTGTAATCAACGCTGCCGCTGCACCCGGTGGGCAATTACTGGCATTTGAAGAGCTGATAGCATTTTCCGATACGCCAGAGGCGTTTGCATCTATTATTGCCCATGAGTTCGTCCATGCCCTTGAACGCCACCCAACCCGCGGCGTTACCCGGAGCCTCGGCCTGACATTAATCGGTGAAATGCTGACCGGCGGCGGTATGGGCGGCACGGCAGCAGAAGCACTAACCGGCCTCGCCTACACGCGGGCAGCGGAACGAGAGGCAGACGCCATCGCGCGAAAAATGCTGCTCAGTGCAGGCATTGGAACCGTCGGCATGGCGTCATTCTTTGAGAATTTGCAAAAGCGGTTTCCTGAAACAGACGGCGGCTCAGTCTTGCTTGGCTCCCACCCCCGGCTTTCGGACCGGGCCGCAGCGGCTGCAGCGACGCGAGGAACACGACCTGCAATGTCGGCAGCTGATTGGCAGGCGATCCAGAACGCTTGTTAGTGTGCGCTGTGGTGATCTTATCCTGCAGTCATCTCCCCTCACCCTTCTCCCTCTCCCCCCGCTGGGGGGGGGCGGGGGGAGAGGGAGAAGGGTGAGGGCGAAACTTGTAGCTAAAGTCGCAATCCTCAAACCCACCCCATCCGCATCCATCTTTTCGATGAGAGCAGGCATGCGTATCGCCTCCTTAGTCGGCGACGATGCCCTCAATATCGGCCAATTCATCGCTCGTCATCGCCCATCCAGCGGCGTTGGCGTTAGATTGAATCTGTTCCGGCTTGGTCGCACCGGCGATAACACTAGACGTGACGGACTGTGACGCGAGCCAGCCAAAGGCCAATTCCAGCAAGCTATGGCTATGGTCTTTCGCGAACGCTTCAAGCTTCTCAACCTTGTCGAAGTTTGCCGGGTTCACATAGCCACGGTTTGCGAATTTTGGATTGTCGGTCAGGCGCGCACCTTCGGGCATCGCGTCCCGCTTGTATTTACCTGTCAGGAGGCCAGATGCGAGTGGGAAGAACGGTAGCATTCCAAGGCCGTATTCTTCCATCATTGGCACTACATCGGCTTCGATCTTGCGGTTCAGAACGTTCCATTCTTCCTGGCAGGATGCGAACCGTTCAACGCCCAACTCACGGGCGACATATTCCGCTTCCGTAGACCGCCATGCGCTGAGGTTTGAGGAGCCGATATAGCGAATTTTGCCTTGCTGGATAAGCATATCCAGAGCGCTCAGAGTTTCATCAATGGGCGTGTAGGGGTCGGGCTTATGGAGCTGGTAAAGGTCAATCCAATCCGTATTCAGGCGGCGCAGACTGTCTTCTACGGCTTGGATAATATAGCCGCGGGACGCGCCACGTTTCTTGCCTTCATTGTCCATCTCCCAGCCAAACTTGCTGGCAAGCACGATGTCCTTGCGGCGCTCGCCAAGGGCGGCGCCCAGGTGCTTTTCAGACCCGCCTTGGCCACCATACATATCTGCCGTGTCGAACAGCGTGATGCCAGCGTCGATTGCTGCATGGACGACGGCCTTGGTGCCGTTTGCATCCAGCTTTGCGCCAAAATTATTGCAGCCAAGGCCGACCAGCGATACGCGTAGGCCAGATGTGCCCAGATTACGGATTTCCATTGATTCTCTCCCGTATGAAATGTTGTTGCCATATGCATACGCTGACGCCGCCTATGCGTCGAGATCATGATGAGCATACGGAACTGCGATTTCCGCAGCAGTGGCGGAGGCTAAAGCGGCCCCGTCTTTCCCAGCTTTGGTTATTGCCGCAAATGCAGTTGTAGGAGCAGGCCTATTCACGCGACCAAGCATGCGACGTGCGCTTGCGACATCCCCGGCATTCGCATGTGCCGCCGCGAGGGATGCGTGCGCAGCCGGGTTATCGCCGCCATTTTGCAGCGTTGCTTCGCGCAATGTCGCCAAAGTCGGCGTCCGTTGCCGTAAGAGCGGGCGCATAAGCGGGAGCCGCCGGAACTTGCCGTGCCGCCGCCTGCAGAAATCCGGCAGAGCCAGCCTTATCGACAATCAAACGCCGCTCCTCCGCCTGGGCCAGCAGTTCGGGCAGCATTGCTTCCTCTCCAGGTGCCTGAACATTCGGATCAATTCGCCGAGCTACCTGGATATAGCCGAGCCGGGCTAGTGCAGCAGCTGTTGCGGACGCTGACGCCTGTCGTGCCCCCGCCTGAAGGCTGCGCCTCGAGGCTGCCGCTTGTCCGGCCAGACCTTGCCCTGCACGCGCCAATACGGTTTCAGCGCCAGCGCCGTTCGCTAAGCTCCGCCAAAGCGCCTTGCTCGCAGGACCGTTTTGGCGGAGGGACGCCGCCCTTAGCAGGCGGACTGTCGCGGTTAGCTGGGCAGTGCCAACAACACTTTCAGCTACGTTTAGAATACGGGTGGCATCATTTTTGCTACCTAGGCTGCGAGCGGTTTCTGCCGTTTCCGCCAGGAGCCCTGCCAGCCACCCATCCCGGACGGCAGGCGGTTGGTCATCATTTGCCTGCCAGATAGCCTCCGCCGTTTGCCGGCCCGCATCCCGCACATGGTTGCTGAGCCCAGCTTTATTTTGAATGCGTGCAATCGCTAGAACGGCGCGGGTGCATGCTGCGCCATCTGGAATCGCCGCAGGTTCCGCCGCTGCCGCCGCCATCAACCGGGCACCGGTTTTAGCGTAAGCCTTTACCTGGGTTGGCAGGAGTGCCGTGCAGGCAAGTAATGCAAGCCGCCACAGAAATTTACGCAGCATCAGTCAACGCCTTTCGAAGGGCCATTTCATCAACATCGCGACCGGTGAAATGCCGGAATGCATGCACGCCTTGATGAAAGAACAATTCGTAACCCGAGATCGTCTGCAGGCCTGCCGCAGCGGCGTCCAGCAAAAAGTTTGTGGCGAGCGGGCTGTAGACTGCATCGAACGCCCACTGGGCTTCGCTCATCCACTCTGGACCAAGTGGCGAGCCGCCGTATCCTGTCATGCCGAGCGGGGTGCAATTCAGCAAGGCCTCTGCGCCTGGAACACAATCCGACGGATCATCTGAAACTGTGACCAAAAGACCGGGCTCAACCGCTTTCAAAGCCCCAGCCAGAGCTGCGGCTTTCGACTTATCGACGTCAACTAATCTCAGATCTCGTACGCCCAGGCCCAAAAGGGCGAAAGCGATCGCTTTGCCAACGCCACCCGCACCAAGCAAACTCGCTGGTCCCGGCGTTGTGTCGCCCAATGCCCCACTGTAGGCGGCCATAAATCCTGAATGATCAGTATTAAAGCCATCCGCGCCGCCATCGCCAAATACGACTGTGTTTACCGCACCCATGGACCGCACCAATGGGTCAGCAATCCGCAGTTTGGCCATGACACGTTCTTTGTAGGGCAGTGTGATATTGAGGCCGTGACGTTCTGAGGACGCAGCCGCAAATACATCGTCAAACGACTGGTTCAACGCTGCCGGGATAAGCAGATCATAGCGAACATCTATCCCTGCCAAACTGCCTGCCAAGCGATGCAGCACAGGCGCGCGAGATGCTACGATATTATCGCCGATCAGCCCAAGCACGACATTCGTCAAACAACGAGCCTCCCCATTGAGTCCGAAACGTATAAGCTTCGTCGTAAAGATTCTCTAGAGCGTTGGGGGGGGGCCGGGGGGGG
>CBFIAF010000012.1:9911-114440 GCA_965660545.1 Alphaproteobacteria bacterium
CCCCCAACGCTCTATCTTGTTGTTGACGAGCAATTTCCTGCATTTGATTCAAATCGAATAAAATGCGAATTGCTGTAGGGAGGTTGAGGCGATGAATGCGGAAAACGGAACCGGCCGGGACGGTCATGTAACGATCATCGGTGTCGGCATTGTCGGCGCATCCACAGCGCTGTACCTCCTGCGGGATGGCTGGCGCGTAACGCTGCTTGATTCTGAGACCCCAGGCTCGCAGACATCCTACGGCAATGCTGGGGCCATTTCCCCGCAGTCGATCAACCCGATGGCCGGGCCGGGCATGCTGAAGCAAATTCCAGGGTGGCTGCTGGACCCCTTGGGGCCGCTTGCACTTCGTAAGCGCTATCTGCCAAAAGCCTTGCCGTGGCTGATGAAGTTTGTCGCCGCCGGAAAGCCTGCCCGCATCGCCGAGCAGTCCAAGGCAATGGCTGCACTGCATGCGCCCGTTATCGATGACCATGAAGAATTAGCCGCACTTGCCGGCGTTAAGCACCTGATCCACCGCCAAGGCTGGCTATCGCTGTATGAAACAGATGCCAACTTCAACGGCGACGCCGCCGGGCGACAGCGTATGCGGGACGCTGGCCACGAAATCCATGAACTTGGGCCGGAAGAAATCGCACAGTTAGAACCGGGCCTCGCACCTATCTTTAAGCATGCAACCTGGGCACCAAACAGCGGCCATACTGCCAATCCAGGCGCACTGACGGAGGCTTATGCGCGACAGGCTGCAGCCATGGGCGCAGAAATTGTTCAAGCGAAAGCGCTAGGATTTGAGGTCGGCACCGATGGCCCGCACACGCTGAAGACCAGCCAGGGTGACCGCAAATTGGACCGGCTGGTGATCGCGGCGGGTGCATGGTCCGCCAGGCTTTCCCAGCAGCTTGGCGACGGCTTCCCACTCGAAAGTGAGCGCGGGTACCACATGATGTTACCTAATCCAGGTATCACAACGCGTCGCCCTGTCAGCTTCAATGAACGGAAATTCATGACAACGACCATGGAGAAAGGCCTTCGCCTCGCTGGCACGGTTGAGTTCGCGGGCCTTGAAGCCCCACCTAACTGGGGTCGCGCCGATAAACTCCTAAACCACGCGTCCCAAGTATTCCGAGACGTAGATACATCTGACGCCGAACCCTGGATGGGCCAACGCCCCGCAACACCAGATAGCCTGCCCGTTATTTCCGGCTCTCCACACCACGCCCGTGTGTTTTACGCGTTTGGCCATGGCCATCTTGGGCTGACAGGCGGTGCTGTCACGGGCCGTCATATCGCGGCGCTTGTCGGCGGACGCGCTCCAGAAATTGACCTGACGGCCTTCCGGGTAGACCGGTATTAGTCGGGCGAGCGCTGATCAGACTGGTTTACCAACTAAAGCCCGGCATCAAGCAAGATCCGGAATGGCGACGGGCTTTGCCGGATCGCATCTTCTTTGGGTTCGGCGCTTGCCAAATTTTGACAGGGATTTGTCTACCGAAGCCGCTGCTGCGAGGGTTGTTTTCCTGAACGCATCATTCCGAGTAAAGGCTTTTCTGGCAATCATATCTGGTCGTCCGTAATTCGGATGTCGATTTTACACGGAGACCTGGTTCTAATGGCGTTGTTGATTTAGCGATGTCGTATCGAAGTTGAAATCGATTGGCAGGGCAAAAAGCAGCCTGATCCAGCGTGCCAGGAGGCGCATATTCTGCCCTGCGGCGCATAGGATGGCGTTGATAGCGTCGCCTGCGAGGCCAGCTAGGTTGTTTAGTTCGAGGAGGCCGTCGACCTTGAGATGGCCAATAATGCTGAGCGGCGTGAGTTAATCTGCAAGAATCTCAGCCAACGCCATTACGCTCTACTCCGATTTCCGGAAGGGTGAGAAGTCCGCCAGGAATTCGATCTCCTCGCCAACTGCGTGGCGCTCCCGGCGGACAAAATCTGCCACAGCCGCACGAAAGTTAGGGTCCGCGATGAAATGGGCGCTGTAGGTTTCGACCGGTAGATATCCACGTTGGATTTTGTGCTGCCCCTGGGCACCGGCTTCGACACGTTTCAACCCGCGCTCAATAGCGAAATCAATGGCTTGGTAATAGCAGGCCTCAAAATGCAGATTTTTAAAATGGGCGAGGCAACCCCAATTCCTGCCATAGAGCGTATCCTCACCAATGAGATTAAGCGCACCCGCGACCCACTGCTCATCATATTCCGCCATCACCAGCGCCACTCGGTCAGCCATACGCCCGCCCAACAGGGAAAAGAATGGGCGCTTCAGGTAGTCCATGCCCCACTTCTTATCCGTGGTGCTGCGATAAAAGGCATAGAACGCATCCCAATGCTCTTCCTTCAGTTCATCGCCTGTGAGGATGTGCATTTTGACCCCATGGGCCGCAACAGCTTCGCGTTCCTTACGGATGTTCTTGCGTTTCCGGCTGGAAAGCTGGGCCAGGAAATCATCGAATGCCTGATAGCCCTGGTTTTCCCAGTGATATTGCTGGCCGGTGCGTTGGATCAGCCCATATTCCGCCGTCCGGTCCCATTCGCCCTTGGTCAAAAAGTTGATGTGGAGTGACGAAACGCCGGAATTTTCCACCAATTGCAACATGGCGGAAATAAGCGCCGCTTCATATTGCTCCTGATCGACTTCAGGTCGGACAAGCAGGCGCCGCCCGGTGGCGGGCGTAAAGGGGGCCGCGCACACAAGCTTCGGGTAATAATCACCACCCGCCCGTTCCCAAGCCTGCGCCCAGCCGTGATCAAACACATACTCGCCCTGGGAATGGCCTTTTAGGTATAGCGGTGCGACGGCTGCCAGCGCACCATCTGGCGCGTAAGCGGCCACATGGCGCGGCAACCAGCCTTCCGACACATCAACAGAGTCGCTTTCTTCGAGCGCGCTCAGGAAGTCATAGGATGTGAAAGGATTGTCCCGCCCCGCACAGGCATCCCATTCGGCCTTCGGAATGTCCGCAATCCGCTCCTGGATGCGGACTTCAATTGTGGAGCCAGCGTCATCCATTGGCGTTTTTACTTAATCTCGAAAACCGCATCGATTTCGACCGCGACGTCCATCGGCAGCGCCGGTGCACCGACAGCGAAGCGGGCGTGGCGACCAGCATCACCCAGCACATCAACCATCAGGTTGGAAGCACCATTGATAACGGCAGGCTGCGCAGTGAAGTCTGGGTTACAGTTCACGAACCCACCAAGCTTCACGCAGCGCACAACCCGGTCCAGATCGCCATCACATGCCGCTTTAAGCTGCGCCAAAAGCGCTAGCGCGCAGGTCCGGGCAGCTTTCTCGCCGTCCTCCTGGCTGATGTCCTGGCCAACTTTGCCAACGTACTCCTCACTTCCCGCGCGGGAGATTTGGCCGGAAATAAACACCATATTGCCGGAGATGACATAGGGCACGTAGTTGGCGGCGGGCATCGGCGCTTCCGGCAAAGTCACGCCGAGTTCAGCAAGGCGGGCATCAATTTTTCCAACCATCGGACGGCTCCTTCGAATGGGTTTTGATTCCGTTCCGGCAGAGAATATGCGCCGCACCTGCCCACTACAAGTCTTGACCAATGGCCTCACTGATTGAGGTGAGGCCATCTTGCGCTGCCAGGGCTGCCAGTTCGTCCGTGATCTGGCGTATCAAAGAAGGGCCACCATAGACAAGCGCTGAATACAACTGCACCAGCGTGGCGCCCGCTTTGATCTTGGCGTAGGCCTGGGTGCCATTGGAAACGCCACCAGCACCAACCAGCAGCATCCGGCCCTGCATCCGGCTGGCAAATGCTTTCAGCACCGCCGTCGAAGACTCAAACAATGGCTGGCCGGAAAGGCCGCCTGCCTCTGCCGCTTCAGCGCTTTTCAGGCCAGGCGGGCGGGCGAGTGTTGTGTTGGAAATAACCAGGCCGGCCAAGCCTTTATCCTTAAACGAAAGCGCGACGTCAGCGACAGCTGCAATCCCAGCCTCGTCCAGATCGGGTGCCACCTTGACCAGCAATGCTGGCGGACGTGTGACTTCGGGCGCTGCAGCAATGGCATCCCGGGCCGCCACTGCAAGGGCCAACAGGCTCGCCAGCGCCTCCTCCCCTTGCAAGTCACGTAAACCTTTGGTGTTGGGTGAAGAAACATTGACCGTGAGAAAATCTGCAAAATGGCCGAAGGCGGCGATGCCCAGCGCATAATCTCCCGCTAGATCGGCTGTTTCTTTGTTGATCGCAAGATTGACGCCGATCACGCCGCCACCTCCCTTATGGCGATACTGACGGAGCCGTTCGGCAACGACAGCATGACCTTGGCTGTTGAACCCAAATCGATTGATAACGCCTTGGTCCGCCGTCAACCGAAACAGGCGCGGCTTTGGGTTTCCGGGCTGCGGCTTCGGTGCCACCCCGCCGATTTCTGTGAACCCAGGCCCAAGCGCCCATGTTTGCGCCACGGCCTCACAATGCTTATCGAACCCAGGCGCAATGCCAATGGGCGAGCGCAACGTTCGCCCCAGGGCCTCCGTTGCAAGCACGGGATAATCGGGCCCGGAATCCCGCCCGGCCAGCCCCATTGAAAGCGCTTTCAGGGCAAGGCTGTGGGCACGCTCGGGGTCCAGCAGGCGGAGGGCTTTCAAGCCTGTTTGTTCAAGCATCTGCGATTAAAGCCTTCTGTATTTGTGCCTGCTTGGCATTGGTATCCGAAGCCAGAGCTAGTTATTTACCGGCAGGCTTCGCCACTCGCCCTGATCCCTCTCCCCCGATGGGTGGAGAGGGGACCCTCACTTAAGCTTTCTCATTAGAGGCCTCGCCCCCAACAAGGGGAGAGCGCAGGGTGAGGGCGGGCTGCTGGCGGACTAAAAACCGAGCCTTCAAACTTGATTGCGCGGCACGTCCCGGAATGGCCGATCTGTATCGGTGCGCATTTCCTTCGGCATCTTCAAAATGCGCTCAGAAATGATGTTCCGCTGGATTTCATCCGTCCCGCCAGCAATGGAAATAGCTGGTGTTGAGACCAGAATCTCGGCGATAACGCCCTCAGTTCCATCATCATCCCCGGTCAACATAGCATCGGGCCCGGCAATCGTGGTGTGGGCAAGATTAGCGGCGCGGGCGACGATAGACGCAGCGAGCTTACCGATAGAGCCCTCCGGACCCTGCGGCTTGCCCGCAGCAGAAGCAGCCCGCGCACGCCGCGCTGTCCATTCGGCAGATTTCGCCAATGTCAACACTTTAGCGATTTCTTGACGCGTCGCCGGATCATCATATTTACCGAGCGCCTTTGCCCGTTCGACCAACATATCCACACGGCCCATGCGCTGGGGATACCACGTGTAGGGTGCCATAACGGTGGCGATTTCGGCGCGCTCTTCCTCATAGATCCGTTCAGGTTGATCGGAAGCTGAATCATATTTGCGCGCGCTATCGGCGCCGCGCCGCTCATTCATCAGCGTTGTCGTCGCAACCTTCCAGCCTTCACCAAGCGCAGCCACTTGGTATTCAGGCTCAATCACAGCTTCTGTCAGGAATACCTGGTTGAAGGAGGCATGGCCGTTCATCTGCTTCAACTGGTGTACATCGACTCCCGGCTGATGCATGTCCAGGATGAAGTAGCTAAGGCCCTTATGCTTTACCGCATCCCAATCAGTACGGGCGAGAAGCAGGCCGTAATGGGCGTGATGGGCGCTGGTGGTCCAGACCTTCTGGCCGTTGATGATCCACTTGCCATCCTTCAAATCCGCACGCGTAGCCGCACCTGCAAGGTCAGACCCGCTACCCGGTTCACTAAACAGCTGGCACCAGGTTTCTTCACCGGTAAGGATGCCACGCAGGAACTTTTCTTTGTGGTGGTCCGTGCCGTGCTCTAGGATTGTTGCGGCGGCGAGAACACGGATGCCCATCTTAGCGACGCCGATAGCGCCCACCTTTGCAAATTCCTCATCAACTATGGACGTCATGCCAAGCGGCAGGCCGCGCCCGTACCACTTTTCCGGCCAGTGGGGCATGCCCCAGCCGGAGTCCATCAGCTTCAAGCGCCATTCGACGAGGCCGAGGTTTGGGTCCCAATTGGCTTTCAGATACGCCTGAACGTCGGCGCGGACTTGCTCTACGGTCATCTCGCTCATGCGTCTGTCCCCCAATGCTGAATCATGCGTTCACGGTGCTGGTTCGCGTCACCCAGGAAGGCTTCGCTCTGCTTGGCGCGCTTGAACCAAAGATGCGTGTCATTATCGAATGTGAAGCCGATGCCGCCGTGCATCTGCACAGCATGAACGGCCGTTTGAAAATACGCCTCTGACGCAGCCGCTTTTGCCATTGAAGCAACGGCGCGTGCATCTGGGTCATCATCATCCAGCGCGCTGGCGGCGGAATACCCAGCGGCTTTGGATAACTCTACATCCAACAGCATGTCCGCCGCCTTATGCTTCGTCGTTTGGAATGAGGCGATAGAACGCCCAAACTGCATGCGCATGGAAACATACTCAAGGGCATCTTCACGCAGCCGTTCAGCACCGCCGTTCATTTCATTGGCAAGGCAGGTCAGCATGACATCCATGGTCTTAGCGTATGCTTCCCCGCCTGCCGCAGCAGCACCCAGCAATTCAACCGGGGCCGCATCAAAATCTATCCGAGCGAGCTTGCGGGTCGGGTCCATGGACTTGAGTGCGGACCTGGAAACACCCTTTCCATCCGCCGATGTCGTGAAGAATGCGATGCCGCCGCCCGGCGCGTTCGCCGCGATAACAATACGGCCAACATTCATGCCATCTAGCACATAGCTCTTGGCACCAGTCAGCGTGTAGTCATCGCCAGCCTTGGTCGCCGTCATCCTGATTTGGTCCGGTGCCCATCCGCCGCCAGGCTCTGCAGCTGCCAGTGTTGCGATCACCTCCCCGGACGCCAAGTCTGGCAATAGCGCCCGCTTCTGGTCGTCGGACCCGGCGTTAATGATCGCCGTCGCGGCCATCACGGTTGAAGCAAAGAACGGCGCGCATAAAAGCGCCCGGCCCATTTCCTGTGCCGCAATCGCCAGTTCAGATACGCCGAAGCCAGCGCCGCCATACTCTTCCGGAATATGCAAGGCAGTTACACCAAGTTCACCCGCCAGCGAAGCCCACACATCAGTGTCGTAGCCCTGATCGGTCTCCATTTGCGTGCGAACGGCAGATGGCGGGGATTTTGCCTCCAGAAAACGACGAAGCATGGAGCGGAATTCTTCCTGCTCCTCGGAAAAGTTGAACTGCATGGGACGCGGCCCCTATTCGACGGAAAACGGATATGATCTGAATTCTATTAGGCGAGGCCGTCTTGATCAACGGCATCGCGGAGTGCAACTTTGTGCTCTGGATCAGCAATGGCGATCAGTGCCTCAGCCCGCTCCTCCAAAGAGCGCCCGCGCAGTTCGGCAATGCCCTGTTCGGTGACAATGGTGTCAGCGTCGGCACGGGGCGATGTTACGGGGCCAGAAAGCTTCGGTACGATCTTGGTGTGCCGTGCTTTTCCTACCGTGGAGCTGAGCGCAATGATCGCCCGCCCGTTCCGGGAGACGAGGCCGGCGCGGTTGAAATCAAGCTGGCCGCCAATGGCACCGATATAGCGCCCGTTCGCGGCCTCCGCGCCGACACTCCCGGTCAGGTCCACTTCAAGTGCAGAATTGATAGCGAAAAACGTCTCGAAATGGCGGAGTGTGTCGGCATTATGTGTGTAATCCCCCGCACGCATGATCAGATCAGGATTACGGTGCACATGGTCGTACAGCCTGCGAGAACCATAAAGCGCCGTTGCAACATTCTTGCCTTCGTCAATTTCCTTATAGCGGTTGGAGATCGCACCTGCCTCAATCAGATCAACAAAGGAATCCGCGACACTGCCGGAATGCATGCCAAGGTCTCTCTTGCCCGCGAGCGCCACCGCAATCGCATCTGGCAAGGAGCCGACGCCATATTGCACTGTCGCCCTATCCGGGATAAGCCGAGCCACATGGGCGGCGACGGCATGGTCCACTGGCCCGGGCGGGCGGGACGTCCATTCTGCCGGTGGGGCAGGTGCCGGCACTGTTCCCGTGAATGCGGAAAGTGGCAACACGGCGTCGCCTTCAGTCCAGGGCATATCTGGGTTCAATTCAACAAACGCGACCCGCGCCTGCCGGATCGCTTCCGGCATATGATCAACCGTTACGCCGAGGCTAACATTGCCGTTCTCGTCCGGCAGCGTCGCGGAGCAGAGCGCCACATCCGGCCTCAGGTGGTCTTGGAACAGGGCCGCGTAGTCAGAAAACCGCGCAGGTGCCACACCAAGGCGCCCGGCCTTATACAATTGCCCATTCGCGCCGAAGCCATCCATCGAGAGAAAACTTGCATCCATCGCCGCCATCCGCGCATCAACCGGCCCCAAAGGAAAACTGGTGAGCATCTGCAGCCCCGGCACGCGCTTAGCAGCATCCAGGAATGCCGCAACAAGTGCAGTTGGCTCCGCCCCCAACTGCGCAACAATGGCGAGCCCGCCCGGCTGCAAATGGGGCGTCAGATCAAGCGATGCAGGCTGAAATTCTATCGGCATGGCGGTAGTTTAATACCTATCGCTAGAATTTCGACACACAAATTAGCGCGCATTCCAGCCGCATAACCGACCTTGCATAGAACTGTCTCCAATACACAACGCAATCGTCATATAAACTTGGCAATTCCCTGGGAAATAGGAGAGGGCAGGCCGTGGCTGTAGCGCTGGACATAACCAATGCGACGGAATCGCACAAGCGCGGCGCTCCGGTGCTTCGAGATATAAACCTGAAGGTGGAAGCTGGATAACTCGTTGCGTTGATCGGCGCATCTGGACCTGGAAAACCAACCTTGATCCGCCTGATTTTGGGCATGCTAATTCAGATTGGTCGGAAAGAATTGCTCGAGCGCTTTAAGCAGCCTCCACGATCTCTACCAGCGTCTGTAGCAGTCGTTTTGCGCCCTTAGCGCGGACGGCTCTGTCGTCCCAGCCGCGTTGGACTACGAGTTTGTTGTCGGGGCGGAGTTTGGCTGTGCCCATTTGCTGGGTTAGGAATTGGACGAGGCCGGCGGGGTTGGGGAAAGTATCCCGGTGGAAGCCCGCGACGACACCCTTAGGTCCAACGTCCAACTTCGCCACATGGGCGCGGCGGCAGAGCTGCTTGACGGACATGACCTCCAGCAGGTTCTCCACCTCCTGGGGCAACGGGCCGAAACGGTCTACCAGTTCGGCGGCGAAGCTTTCCAGGTCCAAGTCCGTCTCCAGCGCAGCCACGCGGCGGTATAGGCCGAGGCGGACGGGGAGCTCTTTCACATAATCGTCCGGGATCAGCACAGCGGAACCGAGGTTGATCTGCGGCGTCCAGCGCTCTTCCGCTTCGGTACCATCTGCCCCACCCTCACGTGCGGCGGCGACGGCTTCTTCCAGCATTTGCTGATAAAGTTCGACGCCCACTTCGCGGATATGGCCAGATTGCTCATCGCCCAGAAGGTTGCCGCCGCCCCGGATGTCCAGGTCATGGCTGGCGAGAGTGAATCCAGCCCCGAGCGCATCCAATGTCTGCATCACTTCCAGCCGGCGGAGCGCGGTTTTTGTGATCAGGCGATCTTCTGGTAAAGTCAGATAGGCGTAGCCGCGTTCCTTGCCGCGCCCGATCCGCCCGCGCAACTGGTATAATTGCGACAGACCGAACATATCCGCACGATGAATAATCATCGTGTTGGCAGTTGGAATATCCAGCCCAGATTCTATGATATTGGTGGAAATCAGCACATCATACCGGCCTTCGTAAAAGGCAGACATGATGTCTTCCAGCTCCGACGGGGGAAGCTGGCCATGGGCGACGACAGACCGTACATCCGGCACCAACGTTTTCACACGCTTTTCCAGCGTCGTCAGATCACGCACGCGGGGCGCCACATAGAATGACTGCCCGCCCCGGAAACGCTCCCGCTGGATTGCCTCCTTGATCTGCAGGGCATCATAGGGTGTTACGAACGTGCGGACGGCGAGACGATCTACTGGCGGCGTCGCAATCACACTCATTTCACGCACACCCACCAGCGCCATCTGCAGCGTTCGCGGGATCGGCGTTGCTGTCAGTGTAAGGACGTGGACATCGGCTTTTAGCTGCTTCAAGCGCTCCTTGTGGGAAACGCCAAAATGCTGCTCTTCATCGACGATCAGCAAACCCAAATTCGGGATAGATACGGACTTGGCGAGCAGTGCATGAGTGCCGATAACGATATCAACCGTGCCATCTACCAGCCCTTTTCGCGTCGCCGATGCTTCCTTGGAGGTCACAAGGCGCGATAGTTGGCGAACCTCCACAGGCAGGCCAGCAAAGCGTTTCGCAAAGGTCGAATAGTGCTGCCTCGCAAGCAAGGTGGTGGGTGCAACGATGGCGACCTGGCGACCGCTCATGCTGGCCATCAAAGCCGCGCGCATAGCGACTTCCGTTTTGCCAAACCCAACGTCGCCGCAAATCAAACGGTCCATCGGGCGGCCAGAGGTCATGTCCTCCATCACGTCGCTGATGGCGTTTAACTGGTCTTCGGTTTCCTCAAACGGGAAGCGGGCGGCAAATTCTTCGTAGACGCCCTCTGGCGCCTCCAGCTTTTCTGCCGGTTTAATGACCCGCGCGGCGGCGACGGCGATCAATTGTTCCGCCATATCGCGAATGCGTTGCTTAAGCTTGGCGCGTTTCGCCTGCCATTGCGCGCCGCCAAGTTTATCGAGCTGTGCATTTTCGGAATCAGACCCGTAGCGTGACAGCACTTCGATGTTCTCGACCGGCACAAATAACCGATCCCCGCCGCCATAAATCACCCGCAGACAATCATGGGGCACACCGCCAGCTTTGACTGGCTCCAACCCCTCATAGCGCCCAACGCCATGATCGATGTGGACGACAAGATCGCTTTCTTCGATCTCACTGGCCTCGGTCAGGAAAGCATCGGCGCGCTTACGGCGGCGCTGGCGGCGCTGCAAGCGCTCCCCCAGAATGTCTTGCTCTGTGACGAGCACAAGACTGTCCGTCTCGAAGCCCCGCTCCATCTCCGCGACGATGGCCCCGGCGACACCCTTAGGCAGCGCCAGCGCCTCATCCACCGTGGTCACGACCTGGATAGCTTCATACCCGCCATCATTCGTGACAAGGCGTCGGAGGCGATTGAGCGCGCCATCAGTCGATGCGGCGAGAACTGCTCGCTGGCCAGCCTTAGTGGCAGCGGAAAACCGTTCCGCAACGGCTGAATAAAGGTCTGAGTCCGAGCGGGCGCGAGCCTCTGCAAAATCCAGGATTGCACGCGCGTCGGCAGACAGCGCGTTCTCCGTGCCAAGGAACGGGTCAAGCGCCAATGTCCGCCATTCTGCAAGACGGCCCGTCCATTCATCCGGTGTCAGATAAAGGGCGTTCGGCTGCAACGGGCGATAAGGCTGTTCATCAGCACTATTTGTTAGAATTTCAGCACGGCCCAGAAAGTGGTCCGCGATTGCGTCGACGCGAGAACTAGCAGCGTCATCTAGTGCTTGGTCCAGTACGATCACGGCATCATTAGGGATAAGTTCGAACAGGCTGGCGAGGCTGTCATGGAATAGCGGCAACCAGTGCTCCATGCCCGGATGGCGACGCCCGGCAGACACACTTTCATAGAGCGGGTCACGCAGCGCATCAGCACCGAAGGCTTCCCGGTAGCGGCCCCTAAACCGTTCGATCGCAGCAGCGTCAAGCGGTGCCTCACTGGCTGGAGCAAGGGACAGATGGTCAATGACGCCTTCACTGCGCTGTGTCAGCGGATCGAATGACTTGATGGCTTCAACTTCGTCACCAAACAAATCGATTCGGGCGGGGACTTCTGCGCCCGCCGGGAAAATATCCACCAAGCTGCCGCGAATGGCAAATTCGCCGGGCTCCATAACCGTATCGGCGCGCTGATAGCCGTTGACGGATACAAAGGCCTGAAACGCTTTTTCGTCGAACCGCCCGCCAGGCTTGATATCAACGGCGGCAGCGAGCGCATCTACAGGGGGAATACGCTGCAAAATAGCATTGATTGTTGTCGCCAAAACGACGGGCTGTTCGCCAGGGCTATCATCCAAGACGGCGAGCGCACGGAACGCCCGCATGCGCTCCGAAACGATTTCGCGGTTGGGCGAACTGCGGTCGTACGGCAGGCAATCCCACGCAGGCAACGAAATCGCCTGGGCTTCAGGCAGGAAGGCCGCCAATCCAGACAGCACACGCGCACGGCGTTCAGCATCCCGTGCGACAAATACAATACGCTTTGCCCCGCCAGCACGTGCAAGCAGGCGCAACGCCCAGGCTTCCGCCCCATCCGGCGCGCCGGAAAGTGCTGCCCGACCAACAGGCGGTAAAATAATTGAGGCAGAATCGGGCATCAGCGAACGACGATCTTGAACTTCAGTAATTCCTGGACAACGGGCGAATCATGTTCCGCCGGCACAGGCTGTAAACCCGTCACCCAGTCATAAATCATGGGGTCTGCTACATTTAAGAGAGTCTCGAAGTCCTGCAATTCTGTATCGCTGAAACCAGCCAATCTGGCGTCTGCGAAGGTTCCCAGGATAAGATCGCTTTCCTTGGTGCCGCGATGCCATGCACGAAAGCGCAAGCGCTTACGTCGCGGGTCTTCCAATTTTACAGCCTCTGGCATAGTCCGCTCCACCATCTTTGAGTACCATATATCTCTTGAGTTGGAGCATGGCGAGTGCGGCCTGAAATTCTGTTTTCGATGTTTGAGCATGTGACCCGCCTTCCGGGCGTTGGTCCGCGCGTTGGTGCGCTCATAAAAAAGGTTGCAGGGCCGAACATCATTGATCTTTGCCTGCACCTGCCATCCGGCCTTCTTGATCGCAGTTATCGGCCCAAGGTAGCGGCAGCGGATGCCGGGCGCATTGCAACGCTTGAGGTGCAAACCTTTGAGCATCGCCACGGGTCTGGCCGCCGCCCTTTCCGCGTTCTGGCGGGCGATGATACGGGCGAAATTGATTTGGTGTTTTTCCATGCCCGCCCGGATTGGATCACCAAGCAACTGCCATTAGGCGAAAAGCGAATCATCAGCGGCGTGGTTGAGCGATTCCAGGGCCGGGCGCAAATGGCCCATCCGGACTACATCACAATGGTTGGTGGTGAAGACGCCCTGCCAATGCACGAACCGGTTTACCCAATGACGGCAGGTCTAGCGCCAAAGACGCTCCGTAAAGCCGTGGATGCTGCGATTGAGCAGACAAAAGACCTGCCCGAATGGCTGGATGCGCCCTTAAAATCTGAACGCGGATGGGACGATTGGCGTCCAGCCTTAGCCGCCAGTCATAAGCCGCGCAGACGGTCTGATCTACAGTCTAACGCGAAACCACGGGAACGCCTGGCCTATGATGAACTGTTGGCGAACCAGTTAGCATTGGCGTTGATCCGCAGCCGACGAACGCGAGGAGCGAGCCGGGAATTGCCGCTTTCAGATGAGCGGTTGAAGGCGGCACTAGCCGCCCTGTCCTTCCAGCTCACCGTCGGGCAAACCCAGGCGCTTTCTGAAATTTTGGGTGACATGAAATCTGGCAAGCGCATGCAACGTCTGCTCCAGGGCGATGTCGGTAGCGGCAAGACGGTTATCGCATTTCTAGTAGCACTTGCCGCAGTAGAAGCCGGTGGGCAAGCCGCATTGATGGCACCGACAGATGTACTTGCCCGCCAGCATGCGCGCACGCTTACAGCCCTTGGAGACAAGATCGGCGTGACTGTTGATGTGCTAACCGGGCGGGATAAAGGCAAAGGCCGACAGGCGAAGCTCATGGCATTGGCGGAAGGGTCGACGAACCTTCTTATCGGCACCCATGCGCTGTTCCAGAACGATGTCGGCTTTAAGGATTTGGCGCTGATTATTGTAGATGAGCAGCATCGCTTTGGCGTCGATCAGCGCATGGCGCTTGCTGCGAAGGGCTTAGCACCGCACCTGCTTTCAATGACTGCAACGCCGATCCCGCGCACACTGATGCTGACAGCTTATGGTGACATGGACCATGTATCGATCCCGGACAAACCACCGGGCAGGCAAGATATCAAAACGGTCGTCACGCCGCTTTCCCGCATGGACGAAGTGATTGGCGGCGTTCAGCGCGCGATGGCGAGAGGTGACCGCGTTTACTGGATATGCCCGCTGGTGGAAGAATCCGAAACCAGCGACCTCGCCGCCGCTGAGGACCGCGCTGACGATCTCCGCCGGATATTGGGGGACGGCGGCATAGCACTCGCCCACGGACAGATGAAAGCGGCGGAGCGGGACGCCGCCATGGCCAGCTTTGCATCTGGCGAGGCAAAAGTTCTGGTGGCGACGACCGTCGTTGAAGTCGGCGTTGATGTGCCGGAGGCCACCGTGATCGTGATCGAGCACGCAGAACGCTTTGGCTTGGCTCAATTGCATCAGTTGCGCGGCCGCGTTGGGCGAGGTGATAAGGCATCGTTCTGCGTTCTGCTGCGGGCAGATAGCATCACTGAATCAGCAAAAGCGCGACTGCTCGCGATTTCAAATACCAATGACGGCTTCAAAATTGCCGAAGAAGACCTGCGGCTGCGCGGTGCGGGCGAAGTGCTCGGCACACGCCAGTCTGGCCTGCCCGATTTCCGCATTGCGGACCTGGAAACCCAGGCTGATCTGGTCGCAGTGGCCCGCAGGGATGTGGACGTTATCCTGGCGAATGATCCGGACCTTTCAAGCAAACGCGGCGAAGCCTTGCGCATCCTGCTATATTTATTCGAACGGGACGCTGCCGCGCGGTACGCCCGAATTGGCTGAAATCTGAATTGGTTAAAAAGAGGAATATCCATTGGGCAAAGTCGCCGACGCAATAAACCAGAAACTCCGTGCTGCATTTGACCCTGCGCATCTCGATGTCGAAGACCAGTCCGAAAGCCATCGCGGCCATATGGGCTACCGGGAAGGCGGGGAAACGCATTTCCACGTCATCATGACCGCTGCTAGTTTTGAGGGCCAAAATCGCGTCGCTCGCCAGCGCGCCGTTCACGCAGCGCTCGCAGAAGAACTTGCAGGGCCGGTGCATGCGCTTTCTATGGAGTTGAAGACGCCATGAAATCGAAGTTGGAAAATCTCCATTAAGCAGATAGCTTTTCCGTGACACAAGTCACGCGACAATGCGGCAGAACCGGGTTATGGTTCCAGCAATGCCGCATTGGGTGGATGCATGGCATCTGAATTATTGACTGGGCCACAGCAGGATGGGCGGCCCGCGAGTAATGGCAACAGGGGGACTAGCCAGTGAGCGAAATCAAAGCATCAGAACTATTTGTACAATGCCTTGAAGCAGAAGGCGTCACGCACATCTTCGGCGTTCCGGGGGAAGAAAACGCCGATTTCATGATGTCGCTAAAGAACAGCGACTCAATTGAATTCGTGCTTTGCCGCCATGAACAAGCTGCAGCATTCATGGCTGACCTCTATGGCCGCCTGACGGGTAAAGCCGGCGTGTGCCTTGGAACGCTTGGGCCAGGGGCGACGAACCTTGTTACCGGTGTTGCAGACGCCAACATGGACCGGGCACCGCTTGTGGCACTGATCGGCCAAGCTGGTACATACCGCCTGCACAAAGAAAGCCATCAAAACATGGACGCGATCGCCATGTTCCGCCCCATCACCAAATGGGCGCAGACGATTTATAACGCGGGCACCGTACCCGAAGTCGTCCGTAAAGCCTTTAAAACCGCTGAAGCTGAGAAGCCAGGTGCGGTTGTGATTGAGCTGCCGGAAGATATAGCCAAGCACATGGTAGATGGCGCGCCACTGACGCCGAAGAAAACTCGCCGCCCGGCGGCAGACCATAAAGCCATTAAAGCTGCGGTAGACGTTATTGCTGAAGCCAAGAACCCTGTCATACTGGCAGGCAACGGCTGTGTTCGTAAGCGCGCGTCCGAACAGCTCCGTATTCTTGCGAAAAAGACCGGCATGCCAGTGGTCAACACCTTCATGGGTAAGGGTGCGGTTTCCATGGATGACGAGCATTGCTTGTTCACCATGGGCCTGCAGGGCCGCGATCACGTAAATCTACTCGTCGACAGCGCCGATGTGATCATCGCCGCCGGTTACGATCTGGTCGAATATGCGCCAGCTTTCTGGAACCACGGCACGGACAAGAAAGTCGTCGTCATTGACTTTGAACCCGCTGAAGTTGATGCGGCACTTCCTGTCGAAGTGGACATTGTTGCAGACGTTGCGGATTCCCTATGGGGCATCAACCAGGAACTAGACAATCGCTTTGCTGGCAAACTGCCACTGTTCGACATTAAGAAGCACGCCAGGCTGCGCCAGAACATCATTGATGACCTGACAGGCGAGGCCGAAGACAACAGCTTCCCCATGAAGCCACAGCGCGTTGTTAATGAAATGCGCCGGGCGCTTGGGCCGAAGGACATAATGTTGTCAGACGTTGGTGCGCACAAAATGTGGGTATCCCGCTACTACAACTGCTATGAGCCAAACACCTGCCAAATCTCCAACGGCTTCTGCACCATGGGCTTTGCGCTTCCGGGTGCCATCGGCTCCAAAGTGGCGCTGCCTGACCAGAAGGTCGGCTGCATCATGGGTGACGCCGGGTTCCTAATGAACGTGCAGGATCTGGAAACTGCCGCTCGATTGAAAATACCGTTTGTTGGCGTGATTTTCTGCGATGAGGAATACGGCCTCATCAAATGGAAGCAGCAGAACCAGTTCAATGGCGAGCACTCTGATCTCAAGTTCACCAACCCAGATTTCGAACTGCTCGCCAAATCCTTTGGCTGCTGGGGCAAGACGGTGACCAGGGGCGAAGACCTCCGCCCGATCATTGAAGAAGCGTTCAAGCAGAATGTGCCGGCCCTTGTCGCCGTGCCCGTTGATTACTCTGAGAACTTGAAGCTGACGAAGCGTCTCGGTGAAATCGAAGCAACGATCTAAGGATCTTGCACTAGCGGCTGACTAGCCTTTGGTTCTATATATGCGGGCACGCCAGGATACCCTGGCGCGCCCGTTTTTATGTCCCCAATCACAGGAATTTCGCCCGTGACGCTTGAAGCCATTACCTCCCGCCGCTCTGTCCGTGGATACACCAACCAATCGGTGCCCATGTCCACTATCGACCGCATTCTGGAAGCGTCGGCGCGCGCACCGTCCGGCACGAACATGCAGCCTTGGCAGGTCACCGTCGTCACAGGCGCAGCAAAAGCTCGCATTACAGGTGCCGTGATGGATGCCAGGCGATCCGACGAGGTGTACAAGGCCGAATACCAATATTACCCAAAGATGTTCCCAGAGCCATACATCACCCGCCGCCGGAAAGTGGGCTGGGATATGTATGGCCTCGTTGACATCAAAAAGGGTGACACGGAGCGGATGACCGCCCAGCACGACCAGAATTTCACATTCTTCGGAGCACCGGTCGGTCTGTTCTTCACAATCCACAAATCGCTGGAAATCGGCAGTTGGCTGGACTACGGCATGTTCATTCAAAACGTGATGACAGCCGCCCGCGTCGAAGGCCTACACACCTGCGCACAGGCGGCCTGGGCCGATTTCCACCAGATCATCCGCCGTGAGCTTGGCATGCCAGAAGACCAAACCGTCGTCTGCGGCATGGCGCTTGGCTACGAGGATACGACAGCGCCTATCAACGCGCTTCACACCGTCCGCGCGCCGCTGGAAGACTGGGTCCGAAAGCTTGAGGACTAACGAGCTGCCTGCGCGCGGACAAAGTCGATAATCAAGCCGATTGCTCGGGTTGAGTCGGAGGAGGCTGGGTCCTTCGCTACGAATGCATGGGGTGCGCCCTCGAATATTTCTAGCTGGACCTCACCGCCGGCGGCGCTGTAGGCGTCGGCGAAATGGGTGGCCATGTTCGACGTCAGGTTATCGTCCTCAGTGCCCTGGACGGAGAGGAGTGGCTGCAGGGCTAACTCTTCGCCGCGCTCCAGCATCCGCTGCGGTGAGCCTTCGTCCATTGCTCCTTCATCTGGCCAATAGGCATGATGGGCTTCAACCAGCTGGTCAATGCCTTTATCCTTCACCATATGATAGCGCGCGAGCGGGTCTGCGAACGCCCAGCAGATCGCGGCATAGGCAATGCTGGCGTCGTCTGTTCCGGCATCACGGTGTGCCATGCATCGGGAGTCCGTCGAGCGCATCGTTGCGAGCAAGCCCTGATGCCGGTCGCTGGATGTTCCAAGCAGGCCAATCTTAACCTGCTCGACAGCAAACTGTTCCGCATTGGCCCGCAGCCAGCGAATGGCGAAGTTGATATCGGCAACGGGCTCCGGATATTGGGCGGCGGCGGCATGCGGAAAACAATCGCCATCACAACGACGCCGCTAGCGGCAAGCGCCTGATCAATATGAATATTGGTCAACAGATCATTGCCGATCCACACACCGCCATGCACTTCAACAACACCCAAGAACGGACCATCACCTTTCGGCCGGTAGAACCGTGCGAGAAGGGAAGCCTCGCCTACTTTCAGGTATTAGATGTCTTCAACGAATCCGCCATATTGAGCAGTCACGGGCTGGTAAGTCCTTTAAGTAATGTGGGCGATAATCTTGCGGTTAGGTAATGTCGGCGATAATCGCGCTGATGCGATCCATATTCCCAAGCGTCTCAGCATGATCGAGGCCGGGCCATTGCATGCGGAGCAGAATGTTTTCGGTTTTGGCAATTTCGGCATAGCGCATAATCTGGTCCTTAACGGATTCCTTGTCACCGATGAGGAAGCGCTCATTCGCGAATGCATCATAAGTAGCTTCGAAATCCCCTTGCGTTGTCTCCCCCTGCCCCCAGGATGCGTAGGCGCGATATTTGTTAAGCAACGGCCCCCGGCTAACTTCTGCTGCATGCGCCGCGTCCCGGCCGACAAAGCATTCGCGGATAAGTGGGCAGGCGACGTTCTCTTCCTGGTTCGTGCGGCGGCGCTCTTCCCGAAATATCTCCAGATAGCTTAGCATTGAAGCTTCAGACAGAGTTGGCGCAACACACCAAGCGTCCGCAATCCGCGCGGCGCGCTTTACCGCCGCTTCAACATCTCCACCAAGCCAGATGGGCGGGCGCGGGCGTTGTTTGGGCTGCACGCTTGCCTTTGCGTCGTCCATCTGGAAATGCTTACCGTGATGGGTGACGCTTTCCTCCGTCCAGAGCCGCTTGATGATATCGACGCCTTCCACAAACCGTCCAACGCGATTGCGCATCTCAACGCCCATGGCCTGGAATTCTTCTGGGCGATATCCCAACCCAGCACAGAGCGCATAATTCCCATCCGAAAGCCAATCAATCGTGGCAGCTTCTTCCGCCGCCAGTACCGGGTTCATCATTGATAGCAACAGCACGCCCGGGCCGATCTGCATGCCTTTGGCTTCCTCAGCCAATGCACCCAGCAGCGGCGTTAATTGGAACATGCCCATCGGACCGGTCAGCACATGCTGACCGACCATCAAACCCTTGAAGCCATTATTCCGTGCCGTCCGCACCTGTTCTTTTAGGCAGGCGAGTACGGTCCCAGGATCTTCTTCCGGCGACCATTGCATCGCCGTGAACATACCGATCTGCATTGGAAACTATCCTTATAAAAACGCCACTGAGTCCGGCTCTAAATCCAGCAAGATACGACCAATTGTAACGAAATTCTGCGCCCGTCCCTGCGTTTGCTGAGAAGCTGAGAGAGCGTCGCGGATGCGTCGTTCGAACGGCCCGTCCTTGAAAATCGCGGTTGACCCGGCAGCCCGGTACGCCGCCTCCGTCACCCGAACTGCATCGTGGATGACATGCACGGAGGCGAGCTTGATATCGCTTCGTGCCGTCAAATCCAGTTTGTGCTTCCGCACTGCAATCGCCTGAATTTCATCAGCTGCAGCGTGCAGATACGCGCGTGCACCACGCAAGCGGCCCTCCATTTCAGCCAGTTCTTTTTGAAACACAGGGTTCTCGCGAAGCGGCGACGGCGCGCCGCGCGGTGTCTTTTCCATCGCCAGATCGCGAACGGCGTCAACCATCGTGCGCGCAATTCCAAGCTGCAGGGATGCAAACCCAACGCCATATGCCAACGTTGCAGACAACGCATAGAGAGGGCCGCCTTCAACGCGCTCGGCATCATCCTCCCGGTCAATGGAGTCGGCTTTGGATACGAAAAGGTCCGTCACCGTAAAAGTGTCGCTGCCGGTTCCATTCAGCCCCATTACGTCCCAAACGTCACTGATCTCTGCCTGATCCCTGCGGATCAACACTGTGCGATCCAGCTGGCGGCCGTTCGCGCGGAGGCGTTTTGATCCATCAGCCTGGAATACAAAACTATGGCCGCCAAGCAGTGTTGCATGACGGCTTCCGCTGGCGAATGCCCATGTTCCTGTGACCCGATATCCGCCATCCACTTCAACGGCCTTCCCAGCAATACCAGCGCCCCACGCTAGGGCCGCGTCTGCTTTGCCAAACCAGCGTTTAGCGGCATCTGCCTGCAGGAAAGAAGCGCCCATTGCGCAGCCGCCGCCTTGGCTGACAACCCACGCCGCACTGGCGTCACCTTGGGCCAAGGCTTCGATGACCTCAGAGAACGTCTTGAGGGAAGCTTCATCACCGCCAAGCGATTCAGGCAGCATTACGCGGAACATACGCGCGGTGTGCAACGCCTCCAACACATCCGCAGGCATTTGCCGCGCGGCTTCGATCCGGGGTGCTGCGTCATTCAGCAAAGGAATGAGCGCCCGAGCCCGATGAACTGGATCGCCACTGCCCGTTTGTTCGCCGTCCCGCATCATTTGTCCCCAGTCAATAGCCACTAAAAAGAGATTAGTGCATCTGCAGCGGATGCACTAACATTGATCCATTGAGGTTTCACAAAAAGGGGTTTGAATATGAGCGGCAACGCAGAAAAAATCATCGCGCTGGATAGAGAGCGCATGCAAGCGATGGCGGATAAAGATGTCGGTAAGCTCAAGCAGCTTCTATGCAAGGGGCTTGTCTACACCCACTCCTCATCACGGCTGGATACCAAAGCTAGCTTGATCGATGCCATGGAATCTGGTGACACGGTCTATAAATCCGTCGTGCCGTCCAATGTTGATGCGCAGGATTTGGGCGATGTGGTGGTGTTGACAGGTGAAGCGCAGATCCAGGTCGATACCCACGGCAAATCTCTTGATTTCGGCGTTCGGTTCACGGACGTGTATCAGAACCAGGACGGATCTTGGCGGATGGTCGCGTGGCAGTCTACGAAGCTGCCAGAATAGGCGCTATCTCAAGCGGGCCGAATGACGCTGGCGAGCTGGGACACCCGGGTCGCCAGCGCTTCAATTGATTGGGCTGCAGCGGCTTCAGCCTCGGCCGAGCCAGCGCCTTCTGCGGCATCTGCTTCAGCCGCAGAAGCCCTTGCTATGGCTGCGTTACGTTCTTGGGTCATGGTCGCGGCATCGGTGCGCAAGTGGGCCAGCTCCTTCGCCAATGCATCGCGCTCAGCTTTCAGCGCTGCGGCATCAGCTTGATCGCCCACTGATTCTTTCAGTTCGCAATGCTCGTCCGAAATCAACAATGCCGCCATAACCAAAAGGGTCGCGTCACCGATTTTGCCGACCTGGCCTGTTAGATCTTCAACCCGTTGCGCCAAATCTGCGCCGAGCGTGTTCAGATGACTTTCTTGGCCATCTTCGCAGGCCATGCGGTAAGGCCGACCGTTGATGTTAATCGTAACTTCACCCATCGCGCCCTCTCCTTCGGACTATCGCTAATTCCGGCCAACCAGAATGGCTTCGACGCGTTCAATCGTGCCATCGAGGCGGCGTGTAACGTCATCCGCCGCTGCTTTTAAATTTGCATAGTCGCTGCGAAGTTCGGCGAGCGCGCTTTCGAGGCCGGAAGAATCGGGTGCAGATGATTCCTGCGCCGCGTCTGCGGCGCGGCGTGCTTCAGCCGCGGCTTCCGCTTCATCTAATGCCGCATTCAATTTCTCTAGCGCGGTTAACAGTTGGCTGGACGTCGACATTTTTTAGAAAAAACCCCATTGCCGTTTTGCTCTAACTGCATTTCTTAAAGCCGCACCTTGGGAGGGCAAGATAAGAGCGGCGGCGAGGTGCGTCAACACTGCGTTGTATTTCAAACGCATCTATCTTGACGGCACGAAGGCCATCCCGCAGAAAAGTAACGGTAAGCGGGGGCTTCGCATAATTTTGCCCATTTGCAGGGCGCGCACTTAATTTCGGAGAATTTCAGTCATGGAACGGCGCCAAATGGCGAACGCGCTGCGGGCGCTGGCGATGGATGCAGTTGAGCAAGCAAAATCCGGCCACCCCGGCATGCCTATGGGCATGGCCGATGCCGCGACGGCGCTGTTCACCGGCCCAATGAAATATGATGCTGCAAACCCATCCTGGCCGGACCGGGACCGCTTTGTGCTGTCCGCTGGTCATGGCTCAATGCTGCTGTATGGCCTGCTGCATCTGACCGGCAATCCGGCGATGACGATCGACCAGATCAAGAATTTCCGCCAGTTCGGATACCTGACTGCTGGCCACCCGGAAGCTGGCCATCCCGCAGGCATTGAAACCACTACCGGACCACTTGGCCAAGGTCTCGCGACAGCTGTTGGCATGGCCATGGCGGAAACGAAGCTGGCGGCGGAGTTCGGTGAAGACCTAGTCAACCACCGCACCTGGGTGATAGCATCCGATGGTGATTTGATGGAGGGCATCAGCCACGAAGCGGGCGCGCTCGCAGGGCATCTGGGCCTCGGCAAGCTTATCGTCATGTGGGACGACAACAGCATATCTATTGATGGCGATGTATCAATTTCGGCATCAGACAATGTGTTGCAGCGTTTCGAAAGCTATGGCTGGGCCACCGCTTCGGTCGATGGACATGATGCTGCCGCTGTTGAAGCTGCATTGAACGCCGCCGCAGAAGATTCATCCCGCCCGACGCTGATTTCCTGCAAAACAACAATCGGTTTTGGTGCGCCCAAGAAGGCCGGCACAGCTGGCTCTCATGGCGCACCATTAGGGGCTGAAGAAATTGAAGGTGCGCGTAAAGCCCTGAATTGGCCACATGCGCCCTTTGAAGTGCCTGCAGACGTCACAGACGCATGGCGTTCTGCTGGGTCCAAAGGCACGGCTGACCGCACTGGTTGGGAAGCCCGCCTCGCAGCCGCACCAGCCGACGCCCGTGCTGAGTTTAAGCGCCGCATGGCTGGCGAACTGCCTGCAGGGCTGACGCAAACAATTGCCGATTTCAAAGCCAAGCTCGGTGCCGACAAGCCAAAGATGGCGACACGTCAGGCATCCCAAAAGGCGCTCGAAGTCATCAACCCTGTCGTACCGGAAACCATTGGCGGGTCAGCTGATCTAACCGGCTCCAACTTGACACTAACCGAAGGCCTCGGGGCGTTTTCCAAACAGAACCGGGCTGGACGCTATGTCTACTGGGGCATTCGTGAGCATGGCATGGCCGCTGCCGCAAACGGCATGGCGTTGCATGGCGGGCTGATCCCCTACACGGCGACCTTCCTGATCTTCACGGATTACTGCCGCCCTGCCATTCGCCTGGCGGCGCTGATGGGCCAGCAACAGGTTTTCGTGATGACCCACGACAGTATCGGCCTTGGCGAAGACGGCCCGACCCATCAACCGGTTGAGCATATGGCCAGCCTTCGCGCGATGCCGAACCTGCTGACCATGCGCCCCTGTGACGCCATTGAAACGGCCGAATGCTGGGAAATCGCGCTGCACCAGAAAGACCGGCCAAGCGTGCTCGCACTGTCTCGCCAGGGCGTACCAATACTCTGTGACGGGAACAAAGAGAATCTCTCGGCTAAAGGAGGCTATGTGCTGATGAAGGAAGACGCCCCACTGCAGGCCGTGCTGGTCGCGACAGGCACGGAAGTGTCTTTAGCCGTTGAAGCTAAAGCGGCACTGGAAGCCAAAGGCATCGGCGCGCGCGTCGTATCGATGCCCTGCACAGAGCTCTTCGATGAGCAATCCGCTGAATATCGCGAAGACGTGCTGCCAAAAGGCGTGCTGAAAGCGGCGATTGAAGCGGCGGCGGCTTATGGCTGGGAACGCTATGTCGGCGATGGGCCGATCATTGCCATGAATAGCTTTGGTGCCTCTGCACCCGCTAACGCCCTATACACGCGCTTCGGCATAACATCGGAGGCGCTTGTGGAAGCGGTCGAAGCGCGTTTTTAATCGGCCGAAATATAAACCACCTCACTAAAACAACGAATCACGGCAGGAGACGACGAAAATGGCAGTCAGGGTTGCGATCAACGGATTTGGGCGGATTGGCCGATTGGCATTGCGGGCCGCACTGGAAAGCGGCCGCGACGACGTAGAAATCGTCGCCATCAACGATCTGGGCTCCCCCGAAGTCAACGCGCACCTGCTGCAGTATGACAGTGTTCATGGCCGTTTCCCGGGCGAAGTGAAGGCCCGCAAGACCGGTATTTCCATCGGCAGCGGCAATGTCATCAAGTCCTTCGCTGAACGTAACCCGGCAGACCTGCCTTGGGATTCACTCGGCATTGACGTGGTGATGGAATGCACAGGCATCTTCACGTCCAAGGAGAAAGCCGGCGCGCATTTGGAAGCAGGTGCTAAAAAGGTCCTGATCTCCGCGCCATCCAGCGATGCGGATCTGACGGTGGTTTACGGTGTGAACCACAAGAAGATCACAAAGAAGCATGACATTATCTCGAATGCGTCTTGCACCACGAACTGCCTGGCGCCCGTCGCATCTGTGCTGCACGAAACCTTCGGCATCAAAAGCGGCTATATGACAACAATCCATGCCTATACGGGCGATCAGAAGCTGCACGACAATATCCACAGCGACATGCGCCGCGCGCGCGCCGGTTCTCTCTCCATGATCCCGACATCAACAGGCGCCGCCAAAGCTGTTGGCCTTGTGCTACCAGAATTGCAAGGCAAGCTGGACGGCACCTCCGTTCGCGTGCCCACGGCGAATGTTTCCGTGGTGGACCTTTGCTTTATCCCAGGTAAGAAGGCGAGCGTTGACGCCGTAAATGACGCCATCCGCAAAGCCTCGAAAGGCAAGCTGAAGGGCGTGCTCGGCGTGAATGATGCGGAGCTGGTCTCGATTGACTTTAACCACTCCAGCTTCAGCTCCATCTTTGACGCGACGCAGACGCAGGTCGTTGAAGGCGGGCTAGTTCGCGTGATGTCATGGTATGACAATGAATGGGGCTTCTCCAATCGGATGTCTGACACAGCGGTCGCACTCGCAGCCAAAATCTAACGAACGCGGGCGCGCCTGATGCAGATCGTTGTCCATGATCTGACCCAGGCTATGGCGGCAGCGCAGTGCGCTATCGCTGAGGGCCGCGCATTGACGCTTCGCTCGCCGCCGAACGCTGGTCGCGTGCTGGGTGTTAGCGGATGGTTGGCACTTCAGAACGCAGTCACGACAACTTTGCCCAGCGCCGATATCGGCTTTTGTGTAGATTGTGGCGAGCATGCAGGGGACGCGCACGCAGCACTAACCTTTGGCGCACTCCTGATCGCACTTGATCCTTCTTCGCCAGGGTACGCCCGCATCGCCGATCTCGCAGAGACAGCTGGGGCGACCATCCTAGATGGCCAGCCCGCACTCGATCTTGCATTTGAACATGATCCAGCCCAGGCAATCCGCCGGGCGTTTCTAGAAACGACAACGACCTAAAGGGGGCTAACGCCATGCGTATGACACGCGCCGTTAAAAAGATTCTTGCTAACTATGAAAGCGACAGCCCAGGCACAAAGGCGAACCTCGCTCGCATCCTGATGCAGGGCAAGCTAGGTGGTACTGGCAAGATGGTGATCCTGCCTGTTGACCAAGGCTTCGAACATGGCCCAGATCGCAGCTTCGCACCCAACGCACCAGGCTATGACCCGCACTACCATTTCCAGCTTGCAATTGATGCCGGCTTAAATGCCTATGCTGCACCACTGGGCATGATCGAAGCAGGTGCCGATACATTCGCTGGTCAGATCCCGACTGTTCTCAAGATGAACAGCTCCAACAGCCACGCGATGCAAAAAGACCAAGCCGTTTATGGCTCGGTTCAGGATGCGCTGCGCCTCGGCTGTTCCGCAATCGGTTTCACGATCTATCCGGGTGCCGAAGATCAGTTTGAGATGATGGAAGAGTTCCGCGAGCTTTGCGCAGAAGCCAAGGATGTCGGCCTTGCGGTGGTGCTGTGGTCCTACCCGCGCGGCGGCAATCTTTCCAAAGATGGCGAGACGGCGGTTGACGTAACCGCATATGCAGCGCATTTGGCGGCATTGCTCGGCGCGCATATAATTAAGGTGAAACCTCCGGCAGCACATATTGAGCAGAAAGAATCCAGGGCAGCCCTTAAAGGTGTCGATCTTTCTACTCTCGACAAACGCATCGCCCATGTCATGCAGGCCGCATTCAACGGCCGCCGTATTGTTGTGTTCTCCGGTGGTGCAGCCAAAGGAACGGATGCAGTTCTGGATGAAATTCGTCAAGTGGCGGCAGGCGGATCCAATGGCTCGATCATTGGCCGCAATAGCTTCCAGCGCGAAAAAAGCGACGCAATGGAGCTGCTGAACACCATCGTCGATATCTATCGCGGCAAAGCCTGATTTATGGAGGACGGCAGCGTGGCAGATCGTATTGACGCCGAAGATGAAAAGCCCCGCTGCCGCCTCTACCTTATCACGCCTGCCAGTTTGACCTGTGACGCCGCAGTGCTTGCCGCATTTGGTGAAACAATGGCGGCCGCACTAGATGCTGGCGATGTGTCCTGCATCCAACTCCGCCTGAAAGACGCCTCGGACGATGACTGGCGGCGCGCGACGTTAGCGCTCATGCCCATTGCCCAAGAGCGCGACGTTGCGTTCATCCTGAATGACCGGGCTGACCTTGCGGCCGATCTAGGCTGTGACGGTGTCCATATCGGCCAAGATGATATGCCATATGCCGAAGCCCGCGCACGACTGGGGCGAGATGCGATCATCGGCGTCACCTGCAAAGACAGCCGCGATCTGGCACTGGATGCAGCGGAAGCTGGGGCGGATTATGTGGCGTTCGGCGCATTCTACGAAAGCAACACGAAGCAGGTGACCACGCCTGCCAGCCTAGAAATCGTGGAGTGGTGGGCCCACGCGACGTCTGTACCATCTGTAGCCATTGGCGGTATCACTGCGGACAATGCCGCACCCGTTATCCGGGCGGGCGCAGATTTCCTGGCGATCGCAGGGGGCGTATGGGCGTATCCGGAAGGTGCTGCCGCTGGCGTAAAGGCCGTCAACGCGGCAATTGACGCCGCTTAGCAGGAGTTAGATTGGGCAATCCGGCATAATCCGGCCTTTCACGGCGCAACTTGCCGCGTTCCTGGCAAATTCCTCAAGACGCGCGCGTTCCCGCCCCATCAAACTGCTGCCTAGGCTCGGCGTCCAATAAGCAAAGTGTGCCAATGGCAGCGTCATCAATGATGAGCGGTGCACCTGCGTAAAAGCGCAGATGTGGCGGCCCAGCAACGGTCGCGTTGTCAGCAAACCGAGCTGGACGGCGCGCATCCATAACCACAAATACGTCAGTGCCCAAAATTGCATGGTCGCAAAAGGCATTCGTGCGGGGAGACTCACATATATTCAAGCTGTATTTTGCTCCGTACCAAGTCCGATTGTTGTCAACAAGCGAAAAAGCGCGATTTTCGTAGCAAAGAAATGGGCTGCCAGGGTTGTTAGGTCGTCGAAATCTGGGCGGGGCTGGGTATCCAGAATTTTCGGATCCTTCAGCACGCTCTCGCGATTGCGTTTGAATGCAGGCCTGGTCTTGTAGTTGCAGACCTTGGTGGGCAGCTCGCCATTCAGCGATTGGCTGCATTCGCAAAGTCGTTGGAAGCACCTTTAGTCTATATCTCATCCACACCGTGGAAAACGCTAGCGGATGATCTTGATACCGAACTTCATGTGGACAAACCGATCTAGGCCCGGAAGATTAAAGCAACGATCGACCGCGCGCTTTTCAACGGGACACAGGCTGGCGCGTCGCGTTCATCTGCAGCATGAAAAACCGCCCCGCTCAGGTAATCAAACCAGGGCGGGGCGGTGTATGTCGGAGCGTTATACTGCTGAGTGGAGCTTAACCGCCTCGGTGACAGCATCCGTTACCAGCTCGAGTTTGCCTTCCGATCATGTTTCCAGAACGAAGCAGTTTTTCGCTTCTTCCAGAAGATCCTTGTGGAACATTTTATCTTCGATAGATCCGCTTGGATCGCCTGCTTTGTGCATGTTTGGCTTTGGGTTGGTCAGCTCCGGTTGAACCGACTTTGACTCAAGGCCGTTAAATGCCGCCTGTTAGTGTTTGCCCTGTAAATTCGCGAACTCTGCGCAAGTCATCAGGTTATGGGCCGAAGCGGAAATGGCGAAAGCTGCAAGTGCAGCGGCACCGGCGAGGCACATAATGCGCCTAGCATTTTTCATTGATGTCTCTGCGTTTTTTGGACTGCGCCAATCTGGGCGCGTATCCGTGAAACGCATTTGATGTGACCTGTTGGCCGCTCATCGCGTCTCAGAAGCTCAATGTGCCAATGCCGGATGTGGTTCCGCAAAGGACCAGTTTTTTTGATGCAAGTTAGACTTTGCCATAGGAAACCCAGGGGTTACCGTATCGGCAATTAAAAATTCCACCGAATGGGGGAGGGCACATGCCATTACCAGAAAGCTTCAGCGGCGGCTGTCTATGCGGCAGCGTGCGATATCAGGTTAAGGGCAGGGTGCGCTACATGGGCAATTGCCATTGCCGGGATTGCCAGCAAGCGACGGGCAGCGGTCGGCGTGAAAACGGACGATTTCACTGTCACCAAGGCGGAGGCCAAGTGTTTCGTTAGCAAAGCCGACAAAGGCCACGATATGCGCCGCGCTTTCTGCCCAGATTGCAGCTCCCCGGTGTTCCTGGTGAACACTGTCGCTGCACACCTGACGGTCCTCTGCGCCGGCAGCCTGGATGACCCAAGCTGATACGACCCCAGCCGGGACATCTTCACCGCCAGCGCCCAGCCCTGGAACCCCATGACCATGGCCCTTCCCAAGCACGACAAAATGCCGGAATAGCGTTTCTTAATCAGGAGACGGCAGGCTCCGCCGGGCACACTGATGCGTCGAGCCCCCGCCCAAGGCCAGAAGGCAACGGCGTATCCGGCGCTTCGATCCAACTGGCGATATTATCCAGCACTTTATCCGCCTCCATATCCCAGAGCAGCAGGCGGTAGCTGTTAGGGTATTGCGCATAGACCCGGCATGGGCGTTTTTTTGCGGCCCGATCCGTATTGAACCGCTCAACCAGATCGCACGGGATCAGGAGGTCTTTGTCGCGATGGAGAACGAGCGTTGGCATGTTCAGGCACGCCAGGCTGCTCCAGGGGCCCGGTCTATGAAGCGGACGAGACCGCAGAGTACGTCAATCCGGATGTCGCCCTGCACCATTGGGTCTTCCATATTCTCAGCCATGAAAGCTTGGTTATCTGTCACAACCGGCGTGAGCAACCAGGAATCCAGCTCCTTCCGCGGGGCGGTGTGGGAGGCGAGTCAGAAGGCGGAGCGTTCCAACGGGCTCGACATTTGCCAACTGCCAAGGCCAGGCGCCGTCAAAATCAAGCTGCTCACGGGTAGAGCGCCAGGGCGCGTCATTGCACCCAGCGTCAAGGCAGCGCCCATGCTGTATCCGAGCCCATAGATCGACGTTCCTGGATGCGCTTTCTGCACCAGGTTACAAGGGCCCGGGCGTCCTCAATCAGTAGCTCGTGTTCTGGCCACACGCCCATTTCGGGCGCAGCCACATTGCCGCGGAGGTCAACCGCGTAGACGGAAATCCCCCGCTCCGCCAGCGCAGGTCCTGGTTAGCGGAAAACGCCGCCATATTGCGCAAAGTCGTGGATCGCGAAGATGACTGCCTTCGGATCAGCCGAATCTGTCAGCCAGTAATGCACCGGCAAATGGGCACTATCTCGCGCCGTCAGCCACACATCATCCAAAACGGGCGTGGTTTCCGTTGGTATGCGGCCCTGTCAGCTAGGCGAGCAGGCCGACAGTAATCCAACAAGCAGCGAGGCCATAAGCGCCATCCTCCAATTGATCGCTCCAAACGTCATGATGCCCCCTTTTTCCCAACAGCCACCAGGCGTGGACGAGCCCCTTGCCTTTGACCTCAATCCCGCCCCGGTCTTCCACCTGGAATGCGCCGCCGAGCGCTTCGGCGGTTGCATCCGGTATCTGCACCGCACTTGGCTTGGCGTGGCTTTCCATCCGGCTCGCAAAGTTGACCGTATCGCCCCATAAATCATAAGCGGACCGCCGCTCACCGATCACCCCGGCGACGACCGGCCCCGTATTGACTCCAACCCGGATTTCCAAGCTATGGCCGGGCTGTTTGCAATAGTCCTCAAACGTTCGCACTATCGCCAGCGCCATTCCGGCGATACGCGGCGCGTGGTCTGGCAAAGGTATTGGCACGCCGAATACGGCCATATAGGCATCCCCGACGGTTTTAATTTTCTCAACGACGTATTCGTCCGTCAGGCCATCGAAGCGCGTGACAATATCGTCCAGGATCGTCACCAACTCGTTCGGTTTGATATCGGCGGGGAGCGATGTGAAGCCGACGATATCGGCGAATAACACGGTGACGGCTGGAAACTCATCGGCCAATTCCGGTTCAACAGCCAGCGATACACGGCGTTCTTCCCGGTTCACCCGCTCCACGATTTCGCGGGGGCGTGTTTATCAGCAGCGCATCAACCTGCGCCCTTGACCTATCTCGCTCCTGCAGCACAATGAATAGCAAGACATACACAATCGTCCCGAACATCAACACATAGACGAAGGATAAATCCGTCAGCGCAATCTTCATGGCGCTGCCGAACAGGCCTTGGCCGTTGGCGAAAAACGCGCTGGCCGTATCTACCGGCACATAAGGCAAAAACCCGTCGGCTATGGGGATAAACACGCAAGAGGCCGCAAAACCGCAGAAATGCAGCAGGGATTTCCACGTGCCGAAGACCAGGATCGCAGCACGGGCGAAGAACCAGAAATATATCGCCTTGTAGAATATAATGCTTACGCTGAGGCCAAGCTACAGCATGACGAACACGGAGAAGATCGCCGCCATCAGCCGCTTGATGGTTTTGTCTCGGCGACTGTCCGTCGGCCGATGTCCAAGCGTGATTCGCCTTGCGGACCAAAGCTGCGCCTGGCTCAACAACCCGCTCTCCGTTTTCCCAGCCACACTCATACCCACCGCACCCCTGGCCCCATAACCAATATTACCGCGATGCCAGAGCAGGGCTTATTCGCTTGAGCATGAAGCGAGAGATATCGCAAATTGAGGCGGATAGACCGAAAGAATGATTCATTAAGCTGGCTATCACGGACCTTCAGCGGCAAACCATATGCCATGGCTGAAAAAGCGGTGGATGATTGGAGCTATGACCAACGCAGCCGTGCTATCAGCCAACTCCGCATACTAGCAGAGGCCGGGGATGCAGATGCCAAGCCACACAAACTGCTTTTCTGACTATAGATATCGAAGCCCGAACGGCGTTAGACTCTGCCTCATCAGTTCAACAAGCGAGATAAAATCCCATGCGCATCCTCATTACAGACCGGCATACCCAAGGCGACGAGCATGTGGAGCAGGATGCAGCAGGCGCTGATATGGAGCTGGAGTTTTATGATTCGCCCGATCTCGTGCCGGATGAGGCTTGGGCGCGGGCGGATGGGGTTGTGACGTATCGGGGGGCGCCCGTCGTTATGGCCAATCTGGCGAAGATGCAGCGCGCGCGCGTTGTCGTGCGCGGCGGGGTAGGGTTTGATGGGCTGGACCTCAAAGTGCTGGGGGAGCGGGGCATCGCCGTATGTACCGTTCCTGATTACGGCACCACCGAAGTTGCCGATCACGCCATCGCACTGATGCTAGCGCTGCGCCGGGGGCTGGACCGGTATGAAGAACGCATGCGCCGCGACCCCGCTGGCCTATGGCGCTATACGCCAAGCCCCTGTGTAGACCGACTGCGCGGGCGCACATTCGGCGTGTTCGGTTTAGGCCGCATCGGCCTCGCCGCCGCAAGACGCGCCGCCGCCTTCGATATGAACGTTGTGTTTTATGATCCGCATTTAGCCGATGGCGTCGACCTTTCCACCGGCTACCGCCGCGTCACCTCCGCCGAAGCACTGTTTGAGGAAGCGGACACCGTCTCCATCCACTCGCCCCTGACGGACGAAACGCGCAGCGCCATCAATGCAGACCTGCTGGGCCGCATGAAAGATACCGCCGTCATCATCAACACCGCCCGCGGCCCGATTGTTGACCTAGACGCCATGCATGACGCCCTGCAAGCAGGCCGCCCCGCTGGCGCTGGCCTGGACGTACTGCCAAAAGAACCAGCGGACAGAAGCCACCCCCTCATCAAAGCCTATATGGAGCGCGCGGATTGGCTGGAAGGCCGCCTCATGATCAGCCCCCACGCCGCCTTCTACAGCCCTCCTGGCCTGTTCGACCTACGCAGCAAAGCAGCGGCGACGGCGGCGGGAAGGGTGCGCGACGGCTCCGTCAAAAATTGCCAGAATTTGGAATTCCTGGTGGATTAATGGGGGTATTTATGTGGCAGGCATCCCCCCTCACCTTGATCCCTCTCTCCCCATTGGACGGCGAGGAGACCCTCACCGAGCCCGCGTTGTTTCTTTTGGAACCCTCGCCCCCCAACGGAGGGATAGGGCAGCATGAGGGGGGAAGCCAGCCAAGCCGACTAATGGTCGCTAAAAATGCCTGACGGAAGCCGCCTTGCCGCCGCCATCGAAGGCGATGTTCTCTCATCGCCAGCAGACCTTGGCCGTTACGCCACAGATGCCTCAATCTATCAACAAATACCGCTGGCTGTCGTTCGCCCGAAATCCATTGCGGATGTGGAAGCGACGCTTGCTTACGCCCGGGACGCAGGTTTGCCGGTGCTGCCGCGGGGTGCGGGTACCTCGCAATGCGGGCAGACGGTAGGGGAAGCGGTTGTTATCGATACGTCGCGCCACTTTAACAAGATCATCGATATTGATCCACAGGCCAAGCGCGCCGTCGTTCAGCCAGGCGTGGTGTTGGCGGAATTGAACGCGGCGCTGGCGCAGCACAAGCTGTTTTTCCCGGTCGATCCCTCGACCGCCAGCCGCTGCACCATTGGCGGAATGACAGCAAACAATTCATCCGGCGCGCGCTCTATCCGCTATGGCATCATGGCTGATAACGTCGCCCGCGTGGATGCGCTGATGGCCGATGGTGCCGGGCGCCGGTTCAAGGACGTCGCGGCCTCCGATACGAACCCGTTGGTCAAGTTCCTGCGCGAACTGTCTGCGCGCGAGGCCTCCGAGATCGCCGCGCATGTGCCCAAAGTGCTACGTCATGTGGCGGGCTATAATCTGCATCGGGTGCGGAATGACGGGTTCAACATGTCCGACATTCTAGTCGGCAGCGAAGGCACGCTTGGCTTCTTCACGGAGATTGAGCTGGCGTTGCAACCGGTTCCTGTCCGCAAGGCCGTTGGTATTTGCCAATTTCCTAGCTTCCAGGAAGCCATGGTCGCTACCAAGCATCTGGTCACGCTGAAACCGGACGCCGTGGAGCTGGTGGACCGCACCATCATCGAACGCTCCCGCACTATGCCCGCCTTCGCCGATATCGCCAAAATCATGGCACCAGGCGAGCCGCAAGCGCTGCTGATCGTAGAATTCTCCGGCGAGACAGACGCTGCCCTCGCCCCCCACCTGCAACACCTGGACTGCATGATGGCTGACCTCGGCTATCCATCAAGCGTCGTGCCCGTGACAGACCCAGCGCTGCAGAAGCGCGTATGGGGTGTGCGCGAAGCAGGCCTAAACATCGTTATGGCGATGAAGGGAAGCGCCAAGCCCGTCTCCGTCATCGAAGATTGCGCGATCCCGCTGGAGCATCTGGCAGATTTCACGGCGCGGGTTACGGAACTGTTTGACAAATATCAGGCAGGCGGCACCTGGTATGCCCATGCCAGCGTCGGGCTACTGCATGTCCGCCCCATCCTGGATATGAAGCAGGCGGAGGGTGCGGCGAAGCTCCGCTCCATCGCGGAAGAAACTTTCGTCATCGTCAAAGAATATGGCGGCTCCCATTCCGGCGAACATGGGGATGGCAAGGTCCGCTCCGAATTCATTGAGACGATTCAAGGCCCCCGCCTTGCCCGCGCGTTCGAGGAAATTAAAGACAAGTTTGATCCGGGCGGATTGTTCAATCCCGGCAATATCGTTCGCCCGCCGAAGATGGACGATCGCAGCCTGCTGCGCTTCAAGCCGGATTATGGGCCGGTGAAAATCGAAACCGGCCTGGACTGGTCGCCCTGGGGCGGATTCCTGGGCGCTGCGGAGATGTGCAACAACAACGGCACCTGCCGATCCTTGCAGGCAGGCGTCATGTGTCCAAGCTTCCGCGCAACCCGAGATGAGCGGGATGTGACGCGCGGCCGGGCCAACACGCTCAGGCTCGCACTTTCTGGCCAGTTAGGGCCAGGGGATGCTGCGTCTGAGGCTGTAAGCGACGCCATGGAGC
Source organism: Alphaproteobacteria bacterium (assembly GCA_965660545.1). GTDB lineage: Bacteria > Pseudomonadota > Alphaproteobacteria > Bin95 > Bin95 > VMCJ01. The sequence goes on from CBFIAF010000012.1 coordinate 44,503, forward strand.
TTTGTGTCGGTTGCAAGGGGTGCCGCCGCGAATGCCCCACGGGCGTCGACATGGCCCGCATGAAGATCGAAGTCTCCTACCAGGAATTGAAGCGCCGGAAGCTGACCACTGGCGAAAAAATGACCGCATTCCTGCCCCGTCAGGCACCGCGTCTCTCTAAGTTACGCGCGCTGCTGAACCTGCGCGATAAACTGCCCGGCGCAGCAGCCCTCAGCGAACGGATAACGGGCTTTTCCGCCAAGCGCTCACTGCCTGAATGGAGCCGTCGGCCGTTTAGGGAAATCGTGGGTGGAACCATTAAAGGCGATGGGTCTGACGTGGTGTTGTTCGCAGATACGTTCACAACGTGGTTTGAGCCTGAAAAACCCCGCGCCGCCATAAAAGTGCTGCAAGCGGCTGGATACACAGTCCATGTGGTCCGCGGCCCCGATGGGCGTGGGCCATGCTGCGGTCGCACTTTCTTAAGTACTGGGCTGATTGATGAGGCCAAAGCAGAGGCCAAACGCACGCTCGATCTGCTATCGCCCTATGTGAACTCCGGCGCGCCAGTGCTCGGCTTGGAGCCAGCATGTCTCTTCACCTTCCAGGATGAGTTTGAGGCTTTGAACCTTGGCCCCCGTGCAACGGCACTGGGCGAGGCTGTCCGGCTGATAGACGACTTCCTGGCAACGGATGCGGCGGATGCGCTTCGCCAAAACCTTCGCCCACTGGCACCGAAAGCCCTCGTGCATGGCCATTGCCACCAGAAAGCGTTCGGCCAGGCAGAAGCGACTTTGGCTGCCCTCAAGCTGATCCCGGAAATAGAGGTATCAATGATCGAGACTTCCTGCTGCGGCATGGCAGGTGCTTTTGGGTATCAAGCGAAGACAATCGATGTTTCATTGAAAATGGCCGAGGCAAAACTTCTTCCCGCAGTGCGCGCGGCTGATAGCGAGACACTGATCGTCGCAAATGGCACAAGCTGCCGCCACCAAATCACCGACGGCGCTGGTCGTGAAGCCAAGCATCTCGTCGAGATTTTGGCCGAAGCGCTTGGCTGATTGCGGGTGTGCTTGTACTGTCGGCTCAACTGAACGCAACGGGAGCCAGCATGATGGCGCGCGTCAAGACATTATCAGGGGCGGATGTTCCTGAATCAGCCAAAGCGAGGTTTGATGAAGTCACAGGCTACGGGCCATTTGCTAGCCTCGCCGGTGCCATGGCGCAGCGCCCACCAATCCTGAACAATGTGTTCGGATTGCTCGGCGATCTGCGGGATGAAGGCGTGCTGGATAGGCGGTCATTGGAACTAGCGCTGGTCGCAGTTTCAAAGCTAAATGCCTGCGATTATTGCGTTGCGCACCATAGTCCAATGCTAAATGTCATCGGCGCTTCGAAACACGCGATTGAGAACATTCTGGACTATGACAATGTCGACGAGTTCGATGCGAAAGACCGCCTGGTCATCGAATATGCCCGACAGGTGACGATGGACCCAAACCGCGTGCGCGATGGTGTTTTTGACCGGCTGCATAGGTATTTTGGCGAGCCCGAAATCGTTGAGCTGACTTGGCGCATTGCGATGTGTGGCGCATTCAATCGCTTCAATGATGTGTTGCAACTCGACATCGAAGATGATGCAGCGGCTGCGTTCGACGACGTTGCATGATGTCTCACCGGGCCATTACAACGCTTGTCTGCGTTGGCTTGGCCCTTTGTGGCCTAGCCTCCAGCGCGGCGGCGCAATCCGTCACGCGCCCCGTTATCGAAGCGCTGACGATTGCACGGCCTGAGGCGCCTAAAGCACCCAATCTAGCGCTCCAGAATTTGCCAGAACCGCCAGACGGTGGCGGCGTCCTAAGCCGAGTCCGCACGCTCGCCGCCGAAACAAAGGCCGCTGAGGAGAAAGCCCGTGTGGCGGAAGCGCGGGCCGTACAGCTTTCTGCAGAAATTTCGGGCCTGAAAGCCAAAGAAACCATCCTGCGTAGCCAAATCAATAACATGACAATAAGGCAAAGCGCGTTGGAATCTGAGAACGGTGCCGAAAATGCAAAGATAGCAGACCTCACGGCAGAAATTAATCGTGCAAAGAAGGAGGCTGATCAGCTGTCAGCGGAGCAACAGATGCTCAAAGACCGGGCGTTTGCGCAGACTGCTGAAATCCAGACGCTGAAACAACAGCTCACAACCTCACGGCAAGCGCTAACTGAAGCAAGCGCTCAGAACAGGGACCTCATAGCCGAAGCCGGAAACCTCAAGAACCGCCTGGAAGATCTGAAATCCGAACGCCATTCGCTGACCGGTAAAGCGGGTGGTCTGGCCAGTCGCTTGGCCGCTGCGCGTGCTGAAAACACGAACCTCTTAGCAGATAAAAATGCGCTAGAAGACCGGGCCGCATTGATGACGGCAGAAAACATAGACCTTCGTGACCGGATTGGCGAACTGGTCGGCCAGGTCAATGACCTGCAAACTCAAGCAACTGAACTTGACGCTAAACAATCCGTGACCGCCAAGGGCCTTGCTGGCCAAACACGGGCTTCCGCCGCATTGGAGGGCGAACTTCAACGGGCGCGCGCAGCCTTGGCCTCCGCCGTTGGTGCAGAACGCGCAGCAGCGGCAGAGCTTGCCAAGACCTCCGCCAGCGCAGACCGGATACAGCAGCTTGAAGAGCAGTTGTCCGGGATGGAGGCCAATCTGGCATCAGCCTACAATGAACGCGCAGGGCTCCAAGAAGACCTGGAAATAGCTGAAGCCACAACGAAGCGCGTAACCGCTGAAGCAACCGCCGCAGTCAAAGCCGCTGAAGACAATGCCGCCGCAGCACTTCAGGCCGAACGTTCGCAGGCCGCATCCACTCAGACATTGCAGGCAAATGAAACGGCCAGCATTATAAAGCAAAGAAATATCGCCGCCGGGATCGCCATTATCGCGATCCTGTTCGTTGCGTTTAGTTTGTTACGCAGGAAGGCTTGAGTTGCACATATGAGTTGGACGATCGGCGTCGATGTCGGCGGCACTTTCACAGATTTCCACGTCCGCGACGGTGCCTCAGGCCGGGAGTTTGTGTTCAAGCGGCCTTCCACCCCAGCAGACCCTAGCGAAGCCATCCTTTCTGGCTTGACCGAAATGGCCGAAGCCCATGATGTGCCACTGGCTGAAGCCGCGCGGATTGCCCACGGCACAACGGTCGCAACCAATGCCTTAATCCAGCGGAAAGGTGCTAGCATCGTCGCTGTTGCCACCAAAGGTTTTCGGGATTTGCTGGAAATCGGCCGCCAAGTACGCCCGCATATGTATGACCTCAATCTGGATAAGCCGGAGCCTTTAGCGGGAGAGGATATGCGCTTCGAAGTCGCGGAACGCCTGGACTGGCAGGGCGAAACTGTCCTGCAGCTCACGGATGCAGAGGCCAACCGCGCCGCCCGTGAAATTGTTGATAGCGGCGCGGACGCCGTTGCGATCTGTTTCCTGTTCGCCTACCGCAATCCAGCGCATGAGCAACAATTGGCCGACGCAATCCGCAAGATCGCCCCCGCCGTGCGAATCTCTTTGAGTTCAGACGTGCAGGCGGAATTCCGGGAATACGAACGCTTCCAAACAACAGCGATCAACGCTTATTTGCAGCCGCTCATGGCGGGCTATGTGGAACGGTTGGCGGCTGGGCTTGATGAAGCCGTCAAAGGGGCTGCGCTTGGCGTCAACCAATCCTCCGGCGGGCTAATGTCTGCGCAACGGACCGCATCCTTCCCTGTCAGAACGGCTTTGTCCGGGCCAGCAGCGGGTGCCGTAGGGGCCGCGCATATCGCTCTCCGCGCCGGGCGCCCAAACGTTGTGACCCTTGATATGGGCGGCACCAGCGCAGACGTAGCGTTGATCGAAGATGGCCGGACAGAAATCGCATTCCAACGCGATGTCGCAGGATTGCCTATTCGCCTCGCCATGGTCGATATCGATACCGTGGGTGCAGGTGGCGGTTCCATTGCATGGTTTGACCGCGACGGCCTGCTGAAAGTCGGCCCGATCAGTGCAGGCGCTCTGCCAGGGCCAGCTTGCTATGGCCAAGGCGGCACAGAGCCGACGGTGACGGACGCAAACCTGGTGCTTGGCCGCCTCTCACCTACGGGCTTACTCGATGGCGCAATGCCGTTGGACCCAGTTGTCGCCGAGACATCACTGAAGCCTGTTGCGGACAAAGTCGGCGTGTCGCTGCAGGAAGCCGCCCTTGGCGTGCTGGCTATTGCTGTCGCCAACATGACGCGATCCGTCAGGCGCATGTCTGTCGAACGGGGCCGTGACCCGCGCGAATTTGTGCTGATGGCGTTTGGCGGCGCTGGTGCGCTTCATGCCCGCGAAGTTGCGGCGGAACTTGGCATGGGTGAAATACTGGTGCCGCTCTCCCCCGGCATTGTGTGCGCCGAAGGCCTGCTGGTTTCCGACCAGAAGGAAGACTTCGTTGCCAGCCTTCGCCTACCGCTCCACGCTGACCGGATGAGTGTCGCGGCGGATACGGTAACAGACCTTGCCGCGCGCGCCGCAGAATGGTTTGACGCTGAAAATCTGCCCGATGCGACCCGAACCATGGAACTGGCGCTGGACCTTCGCTATGTCGGCCAGAACTTTGAACTGATCGTTCCCGTCGCTGCCGCTCCAAGCCTCTCCGAAGCGGATATGCCAGATATCAAGGCGCTGGCGAATGCATTTTTCGCGGCCCATGACCGGGCCTATGGCTTCCATGACCCAGGGGCGGCGATTGAAATCGTCAACTTCCGCATGACGGCACGTGGACGTCTATACGATGCCGAGGACATACCGGAACCGGGCAAGGCACAGCCAATGCCGGAACCGACGGGCCATCGCCCTGTATGGTTCAATGGCTACGCTTCCGTGGATACACCAATCTATCGCCGGGAAACACTGGCACCAGGCATGACGTTCACCGGCCCCGCCATCATCGACCAACTCGACGCAACAACGCCGGTACATCCGGGAGACATGGTAGATGTGCGCCCTGACGGCTCAATGCTCATCGCTCTGAAGGGGGCCTGATCCCATGCCCAACCCGAATGCGGCTAAACTTGACGCTATTGGCCTCGAAATCCTAACCAATGCGCTGAAATCCATCAATGACGAAAGCTTTGTCGCACTGATGAAGGCCAGCTATTCAACCAATATCAAAGAGCGCCACGATCACTCGACCGCGATTATGAACGCAGATGGCGATCTGATTGCCCAGGCGGATATGAGCCTGCCGATCCATGTTGCCTCCATGAGTGGGTTAATGCGGTGCGTGATCGAAAAATATGGCGATGACATTCATGCGGGCGACTTATTTGTCGCCAATGATCCTCATACCGCTGGCGGTACGCATTTGCCGGATGTGAACTTTGCAGCGCCGGTGTTCGTGGATGGCAGTCTCGTCGGCTTCGTCTGCAATATCGCTCACCACGCTGATATTGGCGGCATGGCGGCGGGCAGCATGTCTGGCGGTATGACGGAGATTTTCCAAGAAGGCCTGCGCATCCCAGTTACGCGGATTGCGACTAAGGATGAAATCAACCAGGAAATCCTGGACATCTTCCTACTGAACGCCCGTGCGCCAACCGAACGCCGGGGCGACTACTACGCCCAGATCGCCGCCGCCAAACTTGGTGTCCGCCGGATGCAGGAATTGGGCGCGCGCTACGGTGCCAAAACGATGCGCGCCGGGTTCCGTCAACTACTTGACCGCTCCGCCGCCCGCATCGCCGATGCGCTGAAGCAGGTGCCAGACGGGACCTACAATTTCCGCGACATGATGGACGATGACGGCGTTGAGACGTTCGATATCATCTTTGAGGTCACGATTGTGGCGAAGGGCGGCAAGCTGAGCTTCGATTTTGCTGGCTCCAGCCCGCAGGTGCCCGGCAACGTCAACATGACGCTGAACGCCACCCAAGCCGCCGTGATCTATGCCATCAAAGCGCTGCTGGACCCTGAGGCCCCAAATACGCAAGCTGTCATTGACTGCGCGCCGATCACAGCGCCTGAAGCGACAGTGTGCAACGCGGTGTTCCCTGCCCCGGTCGCGGGTCGGGCGCATACCTGCCAGCGTGTCATTGATGTTGTCATGGGCGCATTGGCACCTGCGCTGCCAGACCGCGTTCCAGCAGCACCCAACGGTGCCAACACCATGGCCGTGTTCTCTGGCGTCGATCCCCGCAATGGCCAAGCTTATGTCTATCTGGAGACCATCGGCGGGGGTGCAGGTGGCAGACCGACCAAGCCTGGCAAGGACGGTGTGCAGACAGGTATCACCAACACATCCAACCTACCCGTTGAAGCCATTGAGATGGAATATCCGTTGATGGTTCTGGAATACGGTCTTGTGCCGAATTCAGGTGGTGCTGGAAAGCACCCAGGCGGGCGCGGTATCCGCAGGGTCGTGAAGCCGGTGGATCACGCCTGCACATTCAACGGTGTTGGCGAACGCTTCCGCCATGCGCCCTGGGGTCTGCAAGGCGGTAAAGATGGCGGCAAAGGCCACTTCGGCTTCATCGGTGCCAATGGCGCTGAAACGCCGCTCCCCGGCAAAACTGGCGATCGACTAGTTCCAGACGGGTCTATGGCCCTAGTGGAATCACCAGGCGCTGGCGGGTGGGGAAAGGCGGAGTAATTCACCGCTTATCCAGCATTCAGTATCAACAGTGACGCTTCACTCGCGGTCATGCCTTCGGCTATGCCAATGGCGCGGGCTGAGGCGTTCAGCGCAGAAATGACGCCGTCACGATAGGTGCTAAGGCCGTCGCCAATTTCTGCGCTTGCGGCAGAGACCGCAGCGGCAGGCATGGATTTGGCCTCCATGACAGCCAGGCCCGCAATGCCGGAATCATCCTTGCAGCGCCCAGCGTCATTACAGATCAGGCCGCGTATCGCATAGGGTGCTGCATAATCGGCAGAGGGTTCGCTGAAGGCGGACCCAGCACAGATCACATCGCCGGCATAGACATCAGAGATAAATGATGTGGAGCCAAGTGCCAAAATCCGACTGCCAGCGCCTTCGTGAATCACTTGGCCTACTTCGACCGAATTACTCGCTACCTTCGCTGCGCGCAACATCAAAGCTGCAGCCGCATCCACCCGCATTCCTGGCTCTATATTAAGCCGTTCTGCGCTTGCGTTCACCTGGGCGATGATGCCGGTAGCAAACATGTCAGCACCGTCCGATATCCGGCAGGAGGCAGTCGTGGTTGCAGCGCCCGGGATACCGTGTCCATCAAGCGCCCATAGCCCGCTGACGCCAGCCATGTTTTTGCCCCCACCCGCTTCCTGTGCAATTACGCCCTTAGGGCGGACAGGGAGAACCCAATGGCAAACCGGCATTGAGCCGAAATATGACGCAGCGATCAGTATATCGCTTGAGCCGTTACGCCCATCCACATAGGTCATCGAATCCATCACGACGATCCGCCCGTCCCCTGATTCTATTGCTATGGACTGGGGATGCGCGCTTTCAGCCATTGGCATGTTTGGTGCCAGGATCTTCCGCCAGATCCGCCTGATCGTCGGTGTTGTAATTTCGGTCATACCACCACGCGAGCCAGTCGCTATAGGCAATCGGCGGGTATTGTGGCGGGTTGTCCGGGTTTTGGCAGGACGGCAAGCAATCGACCACCGTGTCCAGATGCGGCGCTAAGAAATAGGGGATGGCGTAGCGGCGTTGGCCAATGGGGGGGAGTGCGCGGTGAGGCGTGGATTTGTAGCGATCGTTAGTCCAGCGCTGAAGCGTGTCGCCCGCATTCACAACGAAAGAATTCGGCACATAGGGCACATCAAGCCACTTATCCTCCCCCACCCAGATTTGCAGGCCAGGCACGCCAGATTGCGGCAGGAACGTCATAAAGCTGGCGTCTGTATGGGGCGCTATCCCGTATTGCCCGGCCTCCTGCACTGGAACGGGTGGATAGTGGGAAAGGCGGAAGGTGAACATGCATTCTGCAAAGGCTTTGTTGAATCCGTCACTCGGAAGATCAAGCGACACGGCCAATGCCGGCAACAGGCGCTGCGTCATCGCCTCGACGGCACCCGTGTATTCCAGCAAGGTTTCTTTGAAACCAGGCAGGTCGTTCGGCCATTCATTCGGCCCCGCAAAGCGCCTGCCTGCCTTTACTAAGGGATCATCAGGTGCCCGTTCCCGCTTCATGAAAAAAGCCTCATTGCGATCCGGCTTAGCGCTCGATTCACTGACACGGGATGTGCGGACATTGTAGCGGTTCATCGCCATATAGCCATTGCTATGCTCGTTCATCAGCACAGCATGCTTGGCGTCCATGGTTTGGTCGTGGAAGCGCTCGGCTTCGGCGAATGTACGTTCAATCAGGTCCTGGGGTACGCCATGATTGGTCAGGATCAGGAATCCTGCCGTCTCTAACGCATGGCGAAGCGCACTAGCCACCTGCGCCTGCCCAGAAGCCCCATCGCCGAGTGGCCCCATATCGACAACCGCGATCTTGTTGATTTCTGGCTCCACAGCCGCTGCCTTACCCATACCTCATAACCTCCACTCTTTAGACGAGAAGCGTATCGCGCCGCTTTCCACCTGTCACGAATATGCGGGGATGGAGGGCGATATCATCCAGCTATAGCGAGAAAGTATCTACAGTGCGCCGAGTGTCAGGACGCGCGCTTGCTCTGCAATGCGAGCCACTTCGAGATTGCGACGATACGAGCGGCGGCAATGATTAGTATCAGAACCTCCAACACAAAACTAGCAATTGGCTGAACTACAGGCGGATAGAGATAGATATTTTCAACTGTTTTCTGCGCAATTGTTGAAAAATCGCTGTATCGAATGACCAGGACCTGCGCAGTAAATAGTACTGTGATGATCAGGCTGTCTCGCCATGCCGCGAACAACAGAATCCATCTCTCATTTTCTGGTGGGCTGTCCAGCGTTTCTCTGGCGCGACCGTATAATAAAAATGAGAAAACGATCGCGGCGAGGGCAATCAGTAAACATGCAATACCAATCTTGAACATCACACCTTGAAAAACAGACGATGCAAGCGTGTTAAAGACTTCTTCCATTGACGACAAACACCCCATAATTGAAAAAGCACCAAATCTACACATTGGTAGGCAGCCTTGTACGGCCTCCTTGAAAAACTCACCATAGCTAACCCGCTTTCGTCGCCGCCACTTCTGGTTCCTCACAATCTTCCTGCTGGCGCGCCCACATTTCGGCATAGACGCCGTCTTCCACCATGAGGCTTCGGTGTTTGCCGCGCTCCACAACCTTGCCGCCTTGGAACACCAGAATTTCGTCCGCGTTCACGACTGTGGAAAGCCTGTGCGCGATCACAATGGCGGTGCGGCCTTCTGAGAGTTCTTCCAGATTGGTCTGAATTTCCCGCTCCGTCGCTGTATCCAGGGCAGAGGTCGCTTCATCTAGAACCAATATTGGTGGGTTCTTCAGGATTGTGCGGGCAATGGCGACGCGCTGCTTCTCGCCGCCCGAGAGCTTTAATCCGCGCTCGCCAACTTCTGTATCCCACCCATCTGGCAAGCCTTCCACAAAGTCTGCGATACGCGCGAGGCGAGCGGCCTCTTCTGCCTCCGCAGGTGACGCATCCTGGCGACCGTAAAGCACATTATAAAGCATGGAATCGTTGAACAGCACTGTATCCTGCGGCACCGTGCCAATGGCGGCGCGCACGCTGATTTGGTCAACATCGCGCAAATCCTGGCCGTCAATCGTGATACGGCCTTTCTGCACGTCATAAAACCGATACAGCAGTCGCCCAATGGTGGACTTCCCCGCACCAGACGGTCCAACAACAGCAACCGTTTTTCCGGCAGGTACCTTAAAAGAGACGCCTTGCAAAATAGGCCGACGTGGATCGTAGGCGAAATGCACATTCTCAAACGCGATTGCACCTTCAGCGACTGTCAGCTGTGGCGCGTTGGGTTTGTCCGGCACCTCCGGCTTCACATCAAGCAGACTGAACATTTTCTCCATATCGATCAGCGCCTGCATGATCTCGCGATACACAAACCCAAACATATTCAGCGGTTGATAAAGCTGAATCAGATAGGCGTTTACCATCACGAATTCGCCCAGCGTCATCGTGCCCTTCTGGATACCGACCGCCGCCATCATCATCACCGCCACAAGGCTGACTGAAATAATGATCGCTTGGCCCACATTCAAAGCTGAAAGCGAAAGGGAGCTTTTGACAGCGGCTTTTTCATAGGCTCCAAGCGCTTGATCGAACCGCCCCGCTTCATGCCTTTCAGCATTGAAATATTTTACCGTTTCAAAGTTCAGCAGGCTATCAACAGCCTTCGAATGAGCGCGGCTGTCTTCCTCATTCATTGTGCGGCGGATGCCCAAGCGCCAGGTGGTGACGTATTTCGTGAATGTTATGTAGATGACAATCGTGGCACCGGTGACGGCTGCAAACCGCCAGTCCAGCATATTCCACAAAATCGCCATCACGACAATTATCTCAAAGATTGTCGGTAACACGCTGAACACAGCGAAACGCAGCAATGTCTCAATCGCCTTCACGCCACGTTCAATGGCGCGGCTTAGCCCACCTGTTCGACGCTCCAGATGGAAACGCAGGGATAGGTTATGGAGGTGGCGGAATACATCTAAACCAACGCCACGAATGGCACCCTGGGCGACGGCAGCAAACAGCACTTCGCGGATTTCACCGAACAATGTGGCACCAATGCGAACAAGGCCATATGCGAAAATAATGCCCAAGGGTGCTGCTATTGCGAGTTCTGGTTTGTTCTCCAGCGAATCAATAGCGTCTTTGAAAAACAATGGCGCATAGACATTTGAAACCTTCGCCAACACCAGGCAAATGGTCGCTAAAACGATCCGCAGTTTAAAACTTGGCCGGTCTTTTGGCCAAAGATAAGGCATCAACAAACCAATGACGCCAAAGCTCGCTTTGTCCTTAGTGCTGGCTTCAGACTCGGTCTCTGCCGTTTCGTCTGGGGGGCTCATTGTCTTCATCTTGTCACAATCACAGTTTATGCCCCAATATGTAGTTTATGAAAGGCTTTGTTAAATCCCACCGAGCCGGAGGGCTCTGACTACCATGCTCGATAATCGTGCTGCTTTGGTCTTGAATGCAGACTTCAGGCCGCTGAGTTATTTCCCATTGTCGCTTTGGTCATGGCGCGATGCGGTTAAGGCTGTCTTTTTGGAAAAGGTCAATGTGCTGGCCGAATATGACGACGCGCCAGTCCGCTCCCCTACGTTCGAAATGCATGCTCCAAGCGTTATCTCCCTTAAAGAATATATTGCTCCGGCGAAACGGCCAGCCTTCACCCGCTTTAATGTATTTTTGCGGGATCAATTCTGCTGCGCCTATTGCGGCGAGAAAGCGGTAACGTCCGAGCTGACGTTTGACCACGTTATTCCCCGCTCCCGCGGCGGCCGCACGGACTGGGCCAATGTCGCGACGGCTTGTGCTGCCTGCAACTTGGCCAAAGCTAACCTCACGCCAAAAGAAGCCCACATGCCGCTCCGCCAGATCCCCGCAGAACCGACGGTGTATGAGCTACAAGCACGCGGCCAGGCATTCCCACCAAACTTCCTCCACGAAAGCTGGCGGGATTACCTCTACTGGGATTCCGTTCTCGAAAGCGATTAGCGATTCAGCTTGGACGAGTCAGCTGGGGCCTCTCGGCCTGGGCGGATTAATGTGCCGTCGCCACGCTCTGTGAAGATTTCCAGCAGGATGGCATGGGGAACGCGGCCATCCAGTATGACGGCAGCTTCAACACCCTCAGCTACGGCTTCCAGGCAGGTTTCGATCTTGGGGATCATCCCTCCTTTGATGACGCCTTCACTGATCATGCGGCGAGCCGCATCAGCTGCGATATCTTCAATCTGCTTGCCTTCGGCATCCAGTACACCTGCGACATCGGTCAACATCAGCAGCCGCTTCGCTTTTACAGCTGATGCAACTGCGCCTGCCGCTGTATCGGCATTGATATTGTAGGTATTGCCAACAGCGTCAAAACCAACCGGTGCGATCACGGGTGTCACGCCGGTCCGCGCAAGTTCCGCCAGTACCGGGCCGTTCACTTCTTCAGGCTTACCAACGAAGCCTAGATCGATGATCTTCTCAATATTACTGTCGCTGTTGCCGGTTTTGTGGCCGAGTTTGCTGGCGCGGATCAGGTTTGCATCTTTACCGGACAGGCCAATCGCCCGGCCCCCTGCCCGATTAATTGCAGCGACAATGCCTTTATTGATTCCGCCGGAAAGCACCATCTCCACCACTTCAACTGTATCGGCGCCCGTAACGCGTAGCCCATCGACAAAGTCGCTTTTGATTTGCAGGCGCTTCAGCATGTCGCCGATTTGCGGGCCGCCGCCATGAACGACAATGGGGAATGCGCCGATCTGTTTCAGCAGCACAATATCTCGCGCGAAATCATCGGCGAGGTCCTGGTCGCCCATCGCGTGGCCGCCATACTTAATAACGATAGTTTCGCCAGCATATCGGCGCATAAACGGCAGCGCCTCCGACAACATATCGACACGAGCCATTCTATCCGCAGAAATATCACTCATTACGCTTCTCGTATTCCGGTCAATTCAGGGGAAGACTATACAGCCAGGGCCGCCATACGCGAACGCAATGCGGCGATGCCAATGTTCTTGCCAGCACTGGTCAATAGAACTTCTGGATGGGCAGCGCGGCGCTTTTTGGCGACGGCTTCGGTTGCTGCCAGCATGGTCAATTGCTGGTTCGGTTTCAGCTTATCCGCTTTGGTCAGAATGATCTGATAGGAGAGCGCAGACTCATCCAACATATCCATCATTTCATGGTCGCTTGGCTTGAAGCCGTGACGTGCATCGACGAGCAGATAAAGCCGTGCAAGCGTTGAGCGGCCGCGCAGGAAATCCTGTGTCAGCTCCGTCCAGTCCGCCACTTTGGAGCGGGAGACTTTAGCGTAGCCATAGCCCGGCAGATCGACCAAACGCAGGCGTTGGCCTAGCTCAAAAAACACCAGAGACTGGGTGCGGCCCGGCGTATTAGATGAGCGCGCAAGTGCCTTCTGACCCGTCAACGCATTCACGAGGCTGGACTTACCGACATTGGAGCGACCCGCAAACGCCACTTCAGGCAGACCCAGCGGCGGCAGGTTATCGAGCGCCTTAGCTTCCCAAAGAAATTCACATTCCTTGGAGAAGAGCAGGCGCCCGTCTTCCAGCCGCTCCGGCGTATCACGATCGTCGAAGCTAGGGCTGTCTACCTCGGGCATTCGCCAACCTCTAAACTTTGCCTGCTACTGGCTTCTTCGCTCCGCCGCCCAGAGGCACGCCAGCCCGTGTCATGATGATCGCCTGCTGGCAGATCGAAAGCAGGTTGTTCCAGGTCCAGTAAATGACCAGCCCTGCCGCGAATCCAGACAACAGCACGGTGAAGATAAGCGGCATCAGCATGAAAATGCGCGCTTGCATCGGGTCCGTCGGCTGCGGGTTCAGCTTTTGCTGCAAGAACATCGTAACGCCCATCATGATCGCCCAAGCACCAATATGTAGGAAGCTTGGCGGGGTGAATGGGAACAATCCGAACACATTAAAGACATTGGTCGGGTCCGGTGCTGACAAATCTTGAATCCAGCCAAAGAACGGCGCATGGCGCATTTCAATCGCTACGATCAGAACTTTATAAAGCGAGAAGAACACTGGAATCTGCACGATGATCGGCAAACAGCCAGATGCAGGATTGACTTTCTCTTTCTTGTAGAGCGCCATCATTTCCTGATTAAGCTTCTGGCGATCATCGCCGTAACGCTCACGCAGTTTCAGCATTTCGGGCTGCAGGCCCTTCATTGCCGCCATGGACTTGTAGGATTTGTTGGCGAGCGGGAAGAAAACGATCTTCACACAAACCGTCAACGCCATAATCGCAAGGCCAAAGTTGCCAAGCAGTTGATAGAACCATTCCAGCGCATAGAAGAACGGCTTGGTCAGGTAATAAAACCAGCCAAAATCAATCGCCTTATCAAACAACGGAATGTTCAAATTTTCTTCGTAGCGATCCAGCAGGCCAACTTCCTTGGCACCGCCGAAGAACCGATGGGTAACTTCATGGGAGGCACCGGGCGCAATCGCCACCGCACCGCCAAGATAATCGCTTTGATAACGACTAACACCGCCCGCGTTTGTGTGCAGGAAGCGCGCTTTTACTGGTTGATCGAATGGCGGAATGAGCGCCGCCAACCAATATTTATCCGTTATCCCAATCCACCCGCCATTGGTGTTGTGGGTGATGATTTCGGACTGCCCATCGTCAAACAAATCGTCATAGGAGAGTTCTTCGAGGGTCTCATTAAACACCCCAATTGGCCCTTCATGCAGCACATAAAGCCCTGATGTTTCAGGCTCCCCAGCTCGGGAAATCAAGCTGTAAGGATAGAGCGTTGTCGCGGCAGCGCTATTATTCTTCACAACATCGGTGACGGTGAACATATAGCCATCATCAAGCGCAATCGTGCGCTCATAAAGCATGCCATCTAGGCTTTCCCAGGTCATGACAACAGAGCTATTTTCCGTCAGCGTCCGATCGTTCGAGCGCCATTCGGTCTTGCTGGTTGGAACGCTGCCTTCTTTACCGGCTGTTGCGGACCAACCGAACCGCGCGAAATAAGCGTCCGGCCCACCGGATGGAGAGAGCAGCGTAATTGACGGGCTGTCTTCGGCCAGGGTCTGCTTGTAGGTGGAAAGCGTCAGATCATCGAGACTAGCACCGGTTAGTGAGATAGAACCGGCAAGGCGCGGCGTTGAAATCGTCACGCGCGCGCTTTGGTTCAGTGCCGCCGCTCGGGTCAAGCCACGGGCTTGCCCGCCATCCGCCGTGATCGCGCTCGGTCCGGTTGCTTCCCTTGGTGGGCCAGGAATCGCTGCGTCACTGGCTGGAGCTGGTTGCGTTCCATCAGCCGTGACGGATGCGACCGGTTTCACCGGTGGCTTTGGCGGTGGAAACAGCACATTCCAGCCAAGCAAAATCACGAGCGACGCCGCCATCGCTATAAAAAGATTGCGTTGCTCCATCGCGCGAAGTCCTAAACCGTCTATTTGGGGGGGGGCGCATTACGCCCATCTTAACATTGTCGCAGGGTTCTAGCCCGGAAATCATTTAGTCTCCACCCCATTACGTGCGCATATGGTCGCTTATGGGTCGCAATGGTCGCATTTCTTTGTGAGCGACGCCGCTGTGTGATGTGTTGGAGATGGAACCGGGTCATCGCCGCTGCCGCCCCAAGGGTGGCAACGGGTAAGCCTGCGCACGGCCAACCATCCCCCCTTCAGCGGCCCATGCACCTTCAGTGCTTGTAGCGCATAGACAGAGCATGTGGGTTTAAACCGGCAGGCCATGGGCGTAAATGGCGATATGCAATAGCGATACACATATATCGGTGCGGACAGCATGTGGACGATTATCCGGCGCATTAGCGTTTATCCTGCAGCTTCGCCGTGACCTGTTGAAAAGCCCGGCGCATATCCGCCTGAAGCCTGTCGTACGGGCAATCGATTGTGTGCGGGCGGCCAATCAGCACGTAATCACAGCCGGTCACAGCAAATGCTGGCGCAATTTCTGCAGCAGCGGCTTTCAACCGACGCCGCGCGCGATTACGGGCAACAGCATTTCCCACACGTTTTGAGCACGTGAAGCCCACACGGATTGAACTTGGGTCGGCAGAACCGGATTCATGGGCTCGCCGCCGACGTCCCTGAAGGAATAGCGTACCCGACCCGGCCTTTCGCCCTTTGGCAGCGGCCAGAAAATCCTTGCGTTCTTTAAGGCGCAGGAGCTCTGGAATCGATGCATTTTCATCCATCGCTACAGCCGACACTGCCACGCTTCTATAGAAAGACCTACGCAGAGACGCGCTTACGGCCCTTGGCCCGACGGTTGCTCAGCACGCGGCGACCACCAACCGTCGCCATCCGTGAGCGGAAACCATGGCGGCGTTTGCGAACGATTACGCTCGGCTGATAAGTGCGTTTCATAGCATCGAACTCCAAACTATCATGACTGCATCTGCATACAGTCTCATACGGCTACCAGCCAACGAGTGCGCATGCATTTGCGCGTCGGTCCTGCTGCCGGAAAATGCGGAAGAAAATATATAGTAGTTTTAAGCGGCAAACGTCAATGACAGCGTTACTAAATGCGGCACCTTGCCTCCCAGTAACGCCTGTATTCACGAAATTCTGAATAGGCGGCGCTAGATTGCTGCTCCATAACAGAGTAACACAACCAACGGATTAAACCGACTTATGCCATATCCTTGCGACTTACGACCGTGAATGACGCGGCAGACACAAATACAGACACAACATCCAAAGCGCCTGCTTGGAAGCGTTGTTTGCCACTCGCCGTATTGGCAGCTGCTTTTATCGCATTCTTTGCAGCAGGTGGCGGCAAATACATCAACCTGGAAGCACTGGCAGAAAATCGCACGACACTCGCTGATTGGACTGCCGTCAACCCTTTGAAAGCGGGGGCCGCCTATTTCCTGGTTTACATCGTCTCCACAGCTGCATCCCTGCCCATTGGGACAATGCTGACACTCGCAGGCGGATTTGTTTTTGGTACGTTGATCGGCGGCAGCATGGCCGTCATCAGCGCGACGGTCGGTGCCACTATCTTGTTCCTTGCCGCCCGCAATGCTTTTGCCGATTTCTTTCGAAATAAGGTTGGCGAGGCGCTCAACATAATGCGGAAAGGCTTTGAGGAAAACGCGTTCTCCTACATTCTTGCCCTTCGCTTGGCCCCGGTGTTTCCGTTTTTCGTAGTTAATGTTGCTCTGGCCTTGACGGGTGCCTCCTTGAAATCTTTCATTGCAGCAACCGCGCTTGGAATTATTCCTGGTACATTTGTGTATGCCAGCGTTGGCGCAGGGCTTGGCGCAGTATTCACTAAAGGCGGCACACCCAATTTGGATGTGATTTTTGAATGGAAGGTCATCCTGCCACTTGTGCTGTTAACGCTCCTATCGCTCGCGCCGGTCCTCTACAAGAAGTTCACAGGCAAGCGCCTGGATAAAGCCTCTAAACGATAACGTAACGTACAATCGCCGCCGTCTGCGCATTCGGAAACTCTTTGCCAGCCTCTCGGCTAGGCTGCTCGTGCTGACGATCTTCTTCGTCATGCTGGCAGGGGTTCTGATCTTTACACCCTCTGCCGGCCGCTACCGCACCTTGTACCTGCAAGAACGCCAGGCTGATGCCCATTTGGCCGGCTTAGCACTTGAGGTTACGCCCTCAGGCCAGATAAGCCCTGCCCTTGAAGCGCAATTGCTTCGCCATGTTGGAGCCTACGAGATCGACGTACATTTAGGCCCAGTCATGACCCGGATGCTTGGCAACGAAATACAGCCAGCCATCGATCATGTGTTCAATCTGGACCGTGAAACGCCGATGGTCATGATCCTGCGTGCGTTAACCATGTAACGCGATGATAAAGCCATCATCCGCATTACCGGGCGCTCGCCATCTGATCCATCTGTCCTGGTCAGCATCATCATGACGGAAGCGCCCATGCGGGCGCCATTGATAGACTACTCGCGGGGTATTCTTGCGCTTTACATCATTATCTCCCTGATTACGGCATGCCTGGTTTATTTTAGCCTGCAATGGCTGATGGTGCGCCCGCTCGGCCGATTGATGGAAGCGATCACGGATTTCCGCGCGTTGCCTGAAGACGTAGACCGCGACGTCAAATCAACGCGGCGACAGGTTGAAATCGGCGTGACTGAATGGGAGTTTTCTGAAATGCGGTGAGACCTCCGCCAAGCCCTTGCCCAAAAAAAACCGCCTTGCCGCTTTGGGCGAGTCTGTTGCCAAGACCAATCACGACCTGCGCAATATTCTATCAACCGCGCAGCTCGTATCTGACCGGATTGGGGACAGTGATAACCCGGAAGTGCCCGGGTAGCTCCCAAAATGCTGCGCGCCATCGATCGGTCCGTTGCCCTTTGCCAGGATGTTTTACGCTACGCAGGCACTGGTGAGGCCAAACTGCAAAAAACCGAATGCGACCTGCGGGACCTTATCGAGGACGCAGGCGAAGCTGCCCTTGCAAGCAACAGTACAGATACCAAAAAACAGTTCCAGAACCTGGCACCAAAGCGGCTCATTGCCCGCGTGGATCGTACACATTTGGCCCGCGCCACCGAAAACCTGGCTCGAAACGCTTATGACGCCGGTGCTGAAACAGTGACCGCAGCCGCAACAACGATAGGAGGCGCTGGCGTTCGCGTCTCTATTGCGGATAACGGCCCAGGCATTCCAGGTGCCATGTAGCCCAGCTCTTTCAGCCACTCTCCGGCACAGCCAAAGCCGACGGCAGCGGGCTTGGGCTGGCCATCGCAAAGGAAATCGGCACAGCCCATGGCGGTAATATCACGCTTGCCCGATCCGGCCCGTATGGTGCAGGCTTTGTGATCATTTTGCCGAAGTCACTGGAGCGCTGTTAGATGAACGATTCCCGACCCGAAGGTGTTTGGGACCCTGGCCAATACTTGCGATATGGCGGTCATCGTCTCCGCCCAGCCATCGAATTGTTTCAGCGAGTTGATCTAGATGCACCCGTTCGCTGCTGGGATATCGGCTGCGGCAATGGCGAAATAGCCCGCGCCATGACGGAACGTTGGCCAGCAGCAAAAGTTATTGGCCTCGATGCTTCTGCGGAAATGCTAGAGAAAGCGAAAGCGCAGCCGGGGAGTGACAAGGTCGATTGGCGCCAAGCCGATATCACCAATTGGGCGCCCAATGAACTAGCGGACTTGATCTACACCAACGCGACGCTGCAATGGCTGACCGATCACGAGACGCTCTTTCCGCGCCTCATGCAGTGCGTAGCACCGGGCGGCGTATTTGCTGCCCAGATGCCGCTCTCCTGGGGGCAAACCTCACACCGGCTGTTGCGGGAAGTTCTGAAGCAGGGGAATGGCGGCAAAGGCTATGGGGCAGATACACTACGCCGAACCATCGCACGCAAATGGGTGGATGAGGCATCGGTCTATTATGATCGCCTTCGGCCCTATTCTAGCGACGTAGACATCTGGGAAGTCACCTATCAGCAGGTGTTGTCTGGCGATGACCCCGTGTTGGAATGGGTCAAAGGATCAGCCTTACGGCCCGTGCTGACGGAGCTTGGGCTAGACATGGCGGAACAGTATTTAGCCGAATATGGGGCAGGCTTGCGCGATGCCTATCCCGTCCGGGATGACGGAACGACGCTCTACCCATTCGCCCGCTTATTCATGGTGGCTAAGCGTGGAGACTAAGGCAAACTCGGGTCAGTCTTATTCAGACTGATCCGAGTTTGCCTTAGCCGCTGACCTCCGCGTCCACGCTTTCCTGAAAATCGAGGGCGCGAATGAAAGTCCAGCCAATGTAAAGCCTGTCCCGATGGCGAATGGCGGTGATGAAATAATCATCCTCATTCGGACCTGCCAGGACCTGATATTCGGTCAAGTCATCAGCATATGCTTCGACGCAACGGCGACGGCGCTCATCTGGCGTCCACTCGCCGCCAAGCGATCGGTCTTCAGCCGTGCCATATTTGAAGAAATCATTCGTGCAAGTAACACCATAGACGAACCCTTGCGCCTGCACTGTGTGAATTAAACGTTCAGTGATTATGAAGCCGGAATAATGCGTATAATCGTGAGGCCGCTCTAGCTTCAGCAAGGCTGGTCCCTGATCAAAGGACCCATCGGCCTGCCTTGACACTGCACAAGCTTCGTTGGCCAAAATTTCAGAGCTGCTCCACTCTGGCACCGGTTTATTTTCCGCCTCCAGCCGCATACAGGCGAGGTCATACAAGCTGGTGTTTGGATCAACCCTGTCACTGTAGGTCAACCCGGCCACGAGGGCGGCCCCCAGGACGATGCCAAAGCCAATCATTGCGCGTTTGCTCATGGTGGGGGTTAAACATCTCTACCAGAAAGGGGCGAAGAGCCATACTTTACACATTATGCAGTGAATTCAAAAAGAAACCCTTGGGCGTGCTTGCCGCACTGGCCGTTTGTCCGCTACGATTCCCTCCTCACACGATTTATTGATCAGGCCAGCCTTTGAAGCCACCGGCAATAGATTACGCTGTTCCAGCATCCCTTGCAGACGCTGTGCATCTATTAGCAAGCCATGCGGGCAACGCGAAGCTGATCGCAGGCGGACAAAGCCTGATTCCGATGCTTAACTTCCGCTTGCTTGACTCAACCCTGCTGATTGACATCACCCGCCTGCCTGGTTTCGACCACATCACGACAAGCGAGCGCGGTATAACCGTTGGTGCCGGTGTACAACACCATGCCCTCAAACGGTCTCCGGACCTAGCTGAACGCCTGCCAATCATCCGTCATACCATGCAGTATGTCGCCCATATGGCAATTCGAAACCGGGGAACTATTGGTGGCAGCTTAGCCCACGGTGACCCTGCGGCGGAACTTCCACTTCTGGCAGTATTGCTCGATGCGTATCTGCACATAATCGGGCCAACAGGTGAGCGATCCGCTCGCGCTAAGGACTTTTTCCTCGCCCCGCTAACCACCAACCTCAACGAAGACGAAATTCTAACATCCGTTACCTTCCCAAATTTGCCGCAACATTCCAGCTGGGGCTTCGAAGAGATTACACTGCGGTCTGGTGATTTCGCCCTTGCGGGTGCCGGTGCGGTGTTGTCCATACAGCACGGCGTTATTACCGATGTTCGCCTTGCTGTGATGGGTGTCGATGAAACCCCGCGACGCTTGCCGACAATTGAAGCAATGCTGCTGGGCCGCGCATGGGGTGCGGGCCTACGTAGGTTAGCGGTTCGACAGGTAAGAGAACAGGTAAACCCCATGAGCGATCTCCAAGCCTCCGCTGATTATCGCCGTCACCTTGCTGGGATCGTTGCGGCGCGGACGTTGGATTCGGCTTGGGCGATGGGGCAGGCACGGTGATCCGCAAACACGCCATTACAGTCACCGTCAACGGTAGCCCTTACGCGCGCGATGTCGAACCCAGACGCCTGTTGACAGACTTTCTGCGCGAAGACCTTGGCCTGACCGGAACCCATATCGGGTGCGAGCATGGTGTCTGCGGTGCCTGCAGCGTTCTGCTGGACGGCGTATCCGCCCGCGCCTGCCTATGCCTTGCAGTGCAGGCAGATGGTCGGGAGGTTACGACCGTAGAAGGGATGGGCGAGATTGGCAGGCTCAGCCTGCTTCAGGAAAAATTCCGCAAGCACCACGCGCTCCAATGCGGCTTCTGCACCCCGGGAATGCTGGCAACGGCTCATGAAATTCTAACAGACGCGGTGCCACTGACGGACACTGAAATTCGGGAAGCGCTTTCCGGCAATCTTTGCCGTTGCACGGGCTATGAACACATTGTCCGCGCTGTTAACGAGGCTTTAAACGAAAGCCTGGGCGGCGCAGCGGCAGGGAACTCTTCCGATGCAGGATGATGTGCGCCCCAAACTCATAGGCTCTCGCGTTCAAAGGCTGGAAGACCCGCGGCTGCTTACAGGCACCGGTGGCTTTGTAGATGATATTCAATTGGCGCACACTCTGCATATCGCGCTGGTCCGCAGTGACCACGCCCACGCCCGCATCCTTAACGTTGATGTGGATGCCGCGGGGGCACTTCCTGGTGTTGTCGGTATCTATACGGCTGACGACTTTTCGGCCAAACCGCTCCACGCCACATCGCGCATGAAAGGCTACCAGAGCACGGCGATCACGGCGCTGGCGGATGGCAAAGTCCGATTTGTCGGCGAAGGCATCGCAGCTGTTGTTGCAGAAAGCCGTTATGTCGCCGAGGACGCAGCGAGCCTCATCACTGTTGACTACGAGCCACTGCCAGACCTCGTCGAGCCCCGAATTGCCGCCGCCAGCGATGTCCTGCTGCATGAGAGCCACGAAAGCAATATACTGGTTTCCCGCAAATTCGCACGCGGCGACGTAACTGAAGCCTTCGCGAATGCGCCAGTGCGTGTGAAAGACAGCTTCCGCTTCCATCGCAAGACGCCGCTCGCGATCGAAAATCGCAGCTACTTGGCGGACTTCAACAAAGGCAAGCAAGCCCTAACGCTTTATTCCTCGACGCAGGTTCCGGGTGTGATCCGCGATGCGCTGGCAAAAGTGCTAGCGATGCCAGGGCATAGCGTCCGGGTCGTGGCACCCGATGTTGGCGGTGGGTTTGGCGGTAAGGCCTCACTTTATCCAGAAGAAATTCTAGTCGCATTGTTATCGCGCACCCTCGGCCACCCGGTAAAGTGGACCAGCGACCGGCTTGAGGACCTGCTGACGACATCCCAGGCCTTCGACGAAACAATTGACGCAGAACTCGCTGTAGACAAGGACGGGCGGTTGCTTGGCCTAAAGGCGGAAATTCTTGGCGATGTCGGTGCCTATTCAATCTATCCCTGGACCGCAGCACTGGAACCAATGCAGGTGGCGGGCTTCCTGCCAGGGCCGTACCAATTGGCGAACTATCAAGCAGAAGTTGTTGCTGTCGCCACCAATAAAACACCCGCTGGCCCCTATCGCGGCGTCGGCCGCCCTGCCGCTGCATTCGTGCTGGAGCGGCTGATCGACATGGCGGCCCTGCTTCTGGGCTTAGACCCAGTGGATATGCGCCGCCGGAATCTCGTTCAGCCAGACCAATTTCCCTATCGCACTGGCTCTGGTATAGTCTGGGATCGATCCGGCTTCACAGAATGCCTGGAGCTCGCGTGCAAAGGGGTGAACTATCCCGCACTGCAGGCTGAACGTAGTGCAGCGCGCCGAGCTGGCCGTTGGTTCGGCGTTGGCGTCGCATCCTACGCGGAACTAACAGGCATCGGCTCTCGCATGTCAGCAGCACCCGGCATGCCGATCAACACCGGGACAGAGACCGCGACAGTGGAGATAGATGCCTCCGGTGCCGTCCGCGCCACCTTCGGCGTCGCATCCCATGGCCAAGGCTTGGAAACAACGTTGGCGCAGATTGTGGCAGACGAATTGGGTGTGCCGGTAGACAGCGTGCAGGTCATCCATGGCGACAGCGCCGCGGTCACCCATTCAACCGGAACCTATGCCAGCCGCAGTGCCGTGCTGGCTGGTGGCGCGGCGCATCTGAGCGGACAAGCCGTCCGCGCCAAGGTGTTGCAAGCGGCGGCGTTCATGCTTGAAACAGAAACTGACGCTCTCGACATAGAAGACAGTATCATCAGTGAGCGCGGAACTAACAAAACCCTCAGTCTCAAGGAAGTTGGCCAGGCTGTATACTCCGAAATGGGCCGGTTCCCGCTTGAATTGCGCGCAGAACTCGACCTTCGCGCCACCAAATTCTACGATCCTGAATTCGGCACTACGACATCCGCCACCCACATCGCCGCCGTTGAGATTGACCCCGAAACTTTCATCGTCACCGTGAAACGCTTTCTTGTGGCGGAGGATTGCGGGCGGCTGATCAATCCGATGATCGTGGATGGGCAAGTCCACGGCGGAATAGTACAAGGCATTGGAGCGGCACTCTATGAAGAGGTCGTCCACGATCAGAACGGCCAGGCCTTATCTGCCAGCCTGGTTGATTATTTAACACCTTCTGCTGCAGAAACGCCAAAGCTGGAAGTGCTGCACTTAGATACAGCGGCCCTCGGCACACTTGGCGGATACCGGGGCATGGGCGAAGGAGGCACCATCGGCGCGCCGGCCGCTATCGCCAACGCCATCACGGACGCGCTATCCCACTTGAACATCAATATTTCGGAGCTGCCCGCAACGCCCGAGCGCATTTACCGCCTAGTGACGCAGGCGATTGAAGGAGATACCTAACATGGACTTGAACTTAACCGGCAAAGTGGCCCTGGTAACCGGCGGCGGGCGGGACGTCGGGCGGGAGATAGCATTAAAATTTGCAGCGGAGGGTGCTCATGTTGCCGTAAACTATTATCGTTCCTCTAACGAAGCGGCGACAGTTGTACGGGACATCAAAGCGGCAGGCGGAAGTGCAAAAGCCTATGGCGCGAACATCGCGGACTATGCTGCCGTCACAGCTATGGTGGACAGAGTCGTTGCAGATTCTGGGCGGATTGACGTTCTCGTTAACAATGCTGGATACGTAAAAGTGCAGAAATTCCTGGAGTCCGGACCGGATGATTGGAAACCCCAGATTGATACCTGCCTCTATGGTGCCATTCACTGCTGCCGCGCCGCTGCACCCCATATGATGAAGCAGGACAGCGGTCGCATTATCAGCCTGATCGGCGACAGCTCCCGCATCGGTGAGGCCAATATCTCCATGGCCGCAGCCACCCGTGCGGGCACGATGGCGCTCGGAAAATCCTTGGCGAAAGAGCTCGGCCACAACAACATCACGGTCAACACGGTATCACTTGGGCTTGTGCAGACATCACATTCAGACGTTGAATTCCTAGCCAAAAACATGGACAAGATCGTCCGCAACTACCCGCTGCGCCGCATCGGCAATCCGGATGACGTGGCACCAATGGTGGCATTCCTTGCGTCAGACGCAGCTGCATGGGTGACGGGGCAGACGATCAGCGTGAACGGCGGGTTCGCGATGGTCTAGGGCGTCAGCCCTCAGCCAACCTGGCCAAGATCGCGGCATTGCTGCGGATGCCTTGATGCAGGCATGCGCGCTCGAACTTTTCGTTCGGGCTGTGCATCCTGTCATCCTCCAAGCCGAACCCGACAAGCATGCTGTCGAGGCCTAGAATGCGCTGCATGGAGCCGACAACCGGAATTGATCCGCCGCAGCCCATTAGCGCTGGCTCTGCGCCAAATACGTCGCGCAAGCCTTGCTCTGCTGCTTTAAAATATGGCGTGTCAGTTGCGACTTTGAGGCCGGGATTCACGCCGAAGAAGCGAAACGTCAGCTTAGCGTCTTTCGGCGCACGAGCGCGGAAGAAGGCTTCGACACCGGCTTTGATCTTCTGCGGATCTTGGTTCGGGACCAAGCGGCAGGAGAGCTTGCAGGACGCGCGGGACGCAATCACCGTCTTGGAGCCTTCGCCCGCATATCCGCCCCAAATGCCGTTAACATCCGCCGTTGGGCGAGACCAAAGGCGTTCCAAGGGTGTGCGGCCAGCCTCCCCATGGGGAACCGTTAGCCCAACACCAGCCAAAAACGTGTCCTCATCGAAACCGAGGGCTGCCCAATTGGCTTTAACGGCTTCGGGCGGCTCTTCAACATCATCATAGAAGCCCGGAATTTGCACCCGGCCCTGGTCGTCCTGCAGATCGCCCAAAAGGCTCGTCAGCGCGTTAATCGGGTTCAGGACAGCGCCGCCATATAAGCCGGAATGCAGATCATGGCTGGGGCCTTCCAGCATGACTTCCACATAGCACATGCCGCGGAGCAGCCAGGTGATGGCAGGCTTCTCCAGACTCCACATAGGCGTGTCGCAGACAATGGCGACATCGGGGCGGGAAAGTTCTTCTGCATTTGCTTGGAGGAACGGCTCCAGGTTCGGGCTACCGGTTTCCTCTTCACCCTCTAGCAGAACGGTCACTTCGCAGGGCGGCGCGCCGTTGACATTGTGCCACGCGCGGAGGCTCTCAAGCCAAGTCATCACCTGGCCTTTGTCATCCACAGCCCCGCGCGCAACGATGCGCTTGCCACGCTCAGCATCGATCAATTGCGGCTCAAACGGCGGCGCGTCCCAAAGCTCCAACGGTTCTGGCGGCTGCACGTCATAATGGCCGTAATATAGGATATGAGGCGCGGACTTAGTGCCGCCCGTATTCGGCCCCGAGTGGTGCATCACGATCATTGGCTGGCCCGGCGTCTGCCGTTTTCCGCCGCTGAACCCAAGCCCGCTGAGTTCAGCCACGGCCCAATCCGCCGCCCGTTCCACATCCGCTTTATAGGCAGGGTCAGTGGAGATAGAGGGGATGCGTAGCCAATCGAACAGCCGCTCTAATGAACCGTCGATGTCTGCATCCACGGCGGCGAGAACGTCTGCTGTCGGCAGGGTC
Organism: Alphaproteobacteria bacterium; assembly: GCA_965660545.1. Classification (GTDB taxonomy): domain Bacteria; phylum Pseudomonadota; class Alphaproteobacteria; order Bin95; family Bin95; genus VMCJ01. The sequence continues at coordinate 70,480 of CBFIAF010000012.1, forward strand.
ATCGGGTGAGCGCTTTCAAGCCACGATCAAGGCCATCGACCGTCAAGGGATACATGCGGTTGGTCATTAGTTCCTTGATGATTTGCGTGGAGGGCGTGTGGTCCCAGCGTTGTTCTGGGCGCGGATTGAGCCAGATCGAGTCCGGCCAATGGTCCAGCATGCGGGAGAGCCAGAGCGCGCCCGGCTCCTCATTCCAATGCTCCACCGATCCGCCCTTATATGTCACCTCATAGGGGCTCATAAACGCATCGCCGACGAAGATGGCTTTGTAGTCCTGCGGAAACTTGTTGATGACGTCGTATGTGGGAGCCCGCTCGTCAAAACGGCGGCGATTGTCCTTCCACAGACCCTCATAAATGCAGTTATGGAAGTAGTAGAATTCCAGGTTTTTGAATTCGGTCCGGCTGGCGGAGAATAGTTCCTCGCAGACGCGGATATGGTCATCCATCGACCCGCCGACGTCAAAAAACATCAGCACTTTGACACGGTTAGTGCGCTCTGGCCGCATGATGATATCGAGCATGCCAGCGTTCTTCGCCGTCTTGTCGATGGTTTCCTTCAGGTCCAGTTCTTCTTCAGACCCCATGCGCGCAAATTCCCGCAAACGGCGGAGAGCAATTTGGATGTTGCGGATGCCGAGCTGGATCGAGTCGTCATAATTCTTGTATTCACGCTTTTCCCAGACCTTCAGCGCCTTACCTTGGCGGCGCTGCTTACCGCCGATGGATACCCCTTCCGGGTTAAAACCGCCGGTGCCGAACGGCGAAGTGCCGCCAGTGCCGATCCACTTATTGCCGCCGTGATGCTCGCCCTTTTGCTCTTCGAGGCGCTTTTTCAGCTCCTCCATCACTTTGTCCCAGCCGCCCATCGCTTCGATCTGCTCCTTATCTGCGTCAGACAAAAGCAGTTCAGCTTGCTTGACGAGCCAGTCTGCAGGGATATCAGCACCGAACATGCCTTCGGTCATGTCCTGAATGCCTTTGAAGAATTGGCCGAACACACGGTCATACCGATCAAAGAACTTCTCGTCCTTCACCAGCGCCGCACGGGACAGGTAGTAGAAATCATCAACACTGAAACCAGCAACGTACTTATCCAGCGCCTCCAACAGCATCAGGAATTCACGGATCGTCACCGGAATTTTGGCTTCTTTGACCTTAAAAAAGAATTCAATGAACATCGTCTATGGCCTCCGGGCCGTATCGCACATCCAGAACGCGGCAGGCGCCCCCCTCAACCTGTTCCCTCTACCCCCGTTGGAGGGAAGGGGGACCCTCACAGAAGCTGCCTCATTCCTCTTAGAGCCCTCGCCTCCCAACGGGGGGGGGGTGAGGACAGGGTGAGGGGCTGACTGCGATGGGGTCCTGAGTGGTTTACTACCCCCGTTCGCGTCGGCTCATAAAGACCAGCCGTTCGACCATGTGCACGTCCTGCTCGTTCTTCAACAGCGCGCCATACAGCGGCGGGATAGCGTTAGAGTTTTCTTTGCCTTTGAGGCTTTCCGGCGGAATATCTTCTGCAACCAGAAGCTTCAACCAGTCCAGCAGTTCGGATGTCGACGGCTTTTTCTTCACGCCTGGGATTTCCCGCAGACCAAAGAATGATTCCATCGCTGCGGTCAACAGTTCCTTTTTAATTTCCGGGAAATGAACATCGACGATTTCTTTCATCGTGTCTTTGTCTGGGAACTGGATGTAATGGAAGAAGCATCGGCGCAGGAACGCGTCCGGCAGCTCTTTTTCATTGTTAGACGTGATGATCACGATGGGACGGATATCGGCTTTAACCGTTTCGCCGGTCTCGTAGACAAAAAACTCCATCCGGTCGAGTTCCTGCAGCAGATCGTTCGGGAATTCGATGTCGGCTTTATCGATTTCATCGATCAGCAACACAACCCGCTCGCCAGCGGTGAACGCTTCCCAGAGCTTACCCTTCTGGATGTAGTTCTTGATATCGTGAACTTTATCATCACCAAGCTGGCTGTCGCGCAGGCGGGAGACGGCATCATATTCGTACAGGCCGTGCTGAGCCTTGGTGGTGGATTTAACGTGCCAGGTGATCATCTCCAGGCCAAGCGCCTTCGCAACCTCGAACGCCAGGACGGTCTTACCAGTGCCGGGTTCGCCTTTGATCAGCAGCGGGCGTTCAAGAGTGATCGCCGCATTGACGGCGAGCATGAGATCATCTGTGGCGACATAATCGTCGGAGCCGGTAAAACGCATGGCGGACAGCAACCTTTTCATGGGATTGAGGTAATATTCAGATGTATGAACGGTAATGGCCCTTGGCCAATGCTGCAAGCACGGCTTGGCGGGCATCAAATAGAGCGCTATGTCCCCTGTACATGATTTTGAGAAAGGTCAAACGCTGATGACCCAGACCCCAGATTTGCTCGACCGCTTGACGAGCCTTGTCGATCAAGCAACGCGCGCTGGCGCAGACGCAGCAGACGCTGTCGTCGCTCAAAGCCGTGGCTTAGAGGTGGCCTATCGCATGGGTGAGCGGGAAAGCCTGGAACGCGCCGAAAGCTTGAATTTAGGCTTACGGGTATTTGTTGGCGACCGCACGGCCTCTGTCGCATCAGGCGATCTTTCTGAGAAGACATTGGCAGCACTCGTTGAGCACGCCGTGGCGATGGCAAAAGCCGCACCGCCGGATCCTTCCGTGCTGTTGGCGACAGCGGATCAAGTATCTGATGGTTCCATTCTGCCAGGCCTTGAACTGATCGGCCCCGGCGAGCCATCACCCGAAGAATTGTCTGATATGGCGAAAGCTGCGGAGACAGCGATGCTGGAAATTTCCGGCGTCACGAATTCTGAAGGGGCCGGTGCCAGCTGGGGCCGAACGGATATTGCGCTGGCGACGACCAATGGCTTCACCGGCGCTTACGGGCGCACCAATGCTGGATTCTCCTCCACCGCCATCGCTGAACGAGATGGGCTGATGGAGCGGGACTATGACTATTCATCCGCCACTCATATGAGTGACCTCGCGGCAGCGGAACTGGTTGGCCGCACGGCTGGCCAGCGAGCAGTCCGGCGTTTGGGCGCAAAACGCGTTAAATCCCAAACCGTGCCGGTCGTTTTCGAGCAGCGCCTTGCTGGCGGCCTGATGCGCAGCCTGTCCAGCGCTATAAACGGTGCCGCCATTGCGCGTGGCGTATCGTTTTTGAAGGACAAGATGGGCGAGCAATTGTTCCAGCCAAGCGTAACGGTTATCGACAACCCGCTCCGCCCACGCGGCATGGCATCGCGACCATTCGATGCTGAGGGCCTGCCCGTCTCCGCGTTTGAGTTCGTTCAGGACGGCTTACTGCAAGCCTGGGTGATGGATTTGCGCAGCGCCGGTAAGCTAGGGCTCGAAAGCAATGGCCGCGCCAGCCGCGGCATCGGTTCCCCGCCAAGCCCATCCGTATCCAACCTCGACATGCAGCCCGGCACCGTAACGCCGCAAGCGATGATTGGTGAAATTGAAAATGGATTTTACGTAACCGAACTGATTGGACATGGCGCCGATATCGCAACAGGCGACTACAGCCGGGGCGCATCCGGGTTCTGGATTGAAAACGGGGAAATCACCCACCCTGTCAATGAGCTGACAATCGCTAGCAATCTGAAAGATATGTTCCTGGCGCTAACGCCTGCTAACGATCTTATGCGCCGCAGCAGCGTTAACGCACCGACCGTGCGGATTGACGGCATGACAATCGCTGGCCAGTAGGCGATTAGGACCCCTGGTTATTCCGCTGCGTCAGGTGTAGCGAGCCTACCGGCGACACCAGAAAAGCGGTCCACGATAAAGTCGATCTGATCTGGGGTATGCGCGGCGGACACTGAGCAGCGGAGCAGCGACGTGCTGTTCGGCGTGCCCGGTGGAATTGCCAAATTCACGTACACTCCTTCAGCCAGCAGCTCATTCCAGAACGTGGCCGCTTTGCCAGGATCCCCCATATCAACGCCGATTACCGGGCTGGGGCTGGCACGAAGCTTGAAGCCGGCACCCGCAAGCCCTGCATGCAGGCGCTTGGCGTTGGACCATATCTGGTCCCGAAGCTCCGGCTGCGCTCTGATTTCTCGCAATGCAGCGCGTATCGCCTCAATGCTGGCGGCGGATGATGAAGCCGTAAACATGTAAGCCCTGGCAGCTACTCGCAGCAGATCAAACTGTGGCAGGTTGGAAGCAGCAAACCCACCAATGCCCGCGAGACTTTTGGAGAAAGTGCCGACCAGAATATCGCAATCTGCAAGTACGTCCTCGGCTTCCGCAAGGCCCAGACCGTTCGGACCAAACACGCCAAAGGAATGCGCCTCATCAACAACCAAATAGGCGTTATGGCGCTTTTTGACCTCAACAAACTCTGCCAATGGGGCAACATCACCGAACATACTGTAGAGGCCTTCGGTGATCACCATCTTATTCGACGCATCCTGATCCAACCGCGATAAGCGACGATCAAGCGATGCGGGATCATTATGGGCAAACCGAACGATTTGGGCGCCGGATAGCTTGCAGGCATCATAAATGCTGGCATGGCAGTCCGCATCGATCAGCACCACGTCCTGCGGCCCAGCAAGACCCGCCACAACCGCCAAATTGGCCTGATATCCAGTCGTGAAAACGATCGCGTGATCCAGGCCGAAATGGGTCGCCAGTTCGTCTTCGAGCAGCTTGTGTGGACTGTAGGTACCGTTGGCGATTCGGGAACCGGTCGTACCAGCGCCAAATTCAGCCGCACCCTTTTGGGCGGCGGCAATCACTTTGGGATCAAATGTCAGACCAAGGTAGTTATTGGTCCCGGCCAGCACGACTTCAGAATTGCCGATCACACCCACCGTGGGGGAGACGATACGGTCAAACGCGACATTGAAGGGGTCCGCACCAATTGCCCTTAGGCCTGCATAGGCTTCAGTAATCGGCTTGAACTTATCAAATAGATCCATCCCCGGTCCCCAGATCAGTTATTGGCGCGGGCGCGGACGACCACGTCAGCAAACTCGCCGACTGTCGTCACTTCGCTCAACAAATTGATCGGTATCGAAATATCGTAGGTGTCTTCGACCTCAAGCACGAAATCCATAACGGCGACAGAATCAACGTTCAGGTCTGCATTGAAATCAGTGGCGCGAGTGATCGTGACGCCACCCTTATTCAACTTTTCCAGCATTCCGGCCAATTCGCCCATCAACTCATCATACGCAGCAGTGCCGACCATGTTCACTCTCACTTAGAACGGCGGCGCGCCCGGTACAGCGCGCGGATTAACCAGCCTCTCTATACCACGCTAGCGTTCGCCTGAAACCCGCCTCTAACGAAACTTCCGCCCGCCACTGTGGAAGGCTTCGCACTGGTTCCACAATCCAGTCGCCAGCAATCATCTCAGCAACCTTGCCAGGCGTCAAAAACGGAGACTTAAAACCAAGCGGCCCACTCACCCTAGCGCCCACGCCACCCAACGCGCCCGCCAACCGAATTAACGGTAACGGCAAGCGGATTGGACGGAGCGGTCCCCCTGCCGCAGATTCAGCTACTGTGCGGATCTCCGGCCAAGTGTATCCGCCAGCGCCATCGTCAATTTCATATACAGGATGTTCAGACGAAGCCTTATCGAGCCCTGTCAGAACAGCAGATGCAGCATCATCGACATAGATCATAGCAAGTCGTGCATCGGCCGGGCCAGGTATAGGCGCAAAGCCTCTCGCTATTGCCTGAAACATCGGCTTGGTCGCCGCATCCGCCGGACCATAGATCGCAGGCGGACGGATGATGGCAAGCACATTGTCCGCCAAAATGCGCCGCACACCAGCTTCAGCAACAGCCTTGCTCGCCGCATAGGGCGATACAGTCGGACGGCTTGCGGCGAGCGATGAAACGAGGACGAAGGGCGGCGCATCCGCGGCTAATCCAGCCTGCGCAATAGCGTTTGCGCCAAAGGCATTTGCAGCCATGAAAGCGGCAGGTGATGGCGCTCGGACCAATCCGGCGTTGTGAATGATCGCATCTGCGCCATCAACAAGCCGTGCGAGTGCCCCGGCATCGGCCAGATTACCCGGCACAACCTCCGAAACACCATCCAACACGACGTCTGCACGGCGCTGTAACGTTCGAACATGCCACCCATTGGCACCAGCAAGTAAGGCTATCCGACCGCCGAAAAAGCCGGTGGCGCCAGAAAGCGCCAGCACACGACCAGCGCCGTTTACAATAGGAGAGGATATGTGAGCTTCAAAACGCGCCGACATGCGCGCCAGCGATTAGTCGCCGCCAGCGGCGGTCAGGGTCGAGTACGCTGCATGCCGCAAACCCATGTCAGCGGCAGGCGCGTCATACCGTCCTGCAAGATAATTCTCACGGGCAGCAGTGCGGCTCAGCTTACCGGAAGATGTCATTGGCAGGCTACGCGGCTGCGCCAGTACCACTGTGCAATCCACACCTGCAACCAAACGGGCGGCAGCGCGGACTTCGCGCATCAGCTGATCGCGGGCGTCAGCAGCTGTCGCACGGCACTGCACAACAACGACAACACCTTCAGCACCGTCTTCGTTTTCAACAGAGAAGGCGGCTGCGTCACCACGCTTGATGCCGCCAAGACCTTCAACAGCCCATTCGATATCCTGCGGCCAGATATTCCGGCCATTACAGATAATCAAGTCTTTGCCACGCCCTGTGATCACCAGCTTGCCAGCAACCGTGTAGCCCATATCGCCCGTATCAAGCCAACCGGTTTTCGAAAGCACGTTCTTGGTGGCGGCAGGGTCCCCGAAATAGCCGTTCATGACGCTCGGACCCCAGATATAGACGCGGCCAATCAAGCGATCTGGCAAATCATTGCCATGGTCATCACGGATCGCGAGCTTGTGGCCAGGCATCGGGCCGCCACAGAATACGAACGGGCGCACGGCATTATCGCCATCATCATCATTTCCAGGCTTAGCTTGGCCCGTTAGCGAATAATCCCGCTTCACAATCGCGTCGACCTCGATACCCGTATCGATCGGAGCGAAGGAGACCGCAAGCGTTGATTCTGCCAAGCCGTAGCTGGCGACAAATGCGCGGCGATCAAATTTGCTGGGCGCAAACGTTTCTGAGAAGCGGTCAAGAATGTCAGCGCGCACCATCTCACCACCGATGCCCGCAACCCGCCATTTAGAAAGGTCATAGTCATCAGCACGCGCGCGACCGGCGCGGCGCAGACAGATGTCATAACCAAACGTCGGGCTGAAGGAGATCGTGCCGCCATTTTCAGACAGCACTTTCAGCCACGTTAATGGGCGACGCGCGAAGTCTGGCGTCGCAACATAATCGACTGAAAGCTGGGCAAACACGGGTGTCAGGCAGCATCCCACAAGACCCATGTCGTGATATAGCGGCAGCCAGGACATGCAACGATCGTCTGGCCTAGCCTTCACGCCATGGTTCACGATGCCTTGCACATTCGCTGCTACGGAGCGGTGCGACGCCGCCACCCCATGGGGAAAACGTGTGCTGCCTGATGAATACTGAATGTAGCATATATCGTCTTCGGTGATCTTGGGCAGGCCGTTTTTACCGGCTGGCAGGCGATAGAATTCTTCTGGCGTGCCGACCATCGGGGTCTGCAGGCCTTCAGCTGCTTCGCGCAGATAGCCAATTAGGTCTTCAGACGCCACGGCGGCTGCGGCGCGCGCGCTCTGAATCATCCGCTTGAGCTGACCGATATAAGCATCCTTGCCGCCCAGATGCATCGGGAAAGGCAGCGGCACCGGGATCAGACCAGCATATTGGCAGCCATAGAAAAATGTCAGAAAATCAGGAGTGGTTTCCGCGATAACAGCGAGGCGGTCGCCTTTTTTCAGCCCTGCACCGCAAAGACGGCCCGCCAAATCGACTGCACGCTCGCGCAAATCCGAATAGCTCAGCGCTTCAGAGAAGTCGCCGCGCCCGTCAAAGAAATTGAAGCCAGTTAGTCCGCCCGCCGCGTAATCCAAGGCTTCAACGACTGTGCGGCAGCCTTCTGAGCGGAATGGGAGGCCAGAGTTAACCGTCGGCAGTATTTTTTGCATGGCCGTTAAGGTGCGTCCCGGTTCAGTTGCGATATTCATTGAATCGCCCTACAGTTTTGTGATGAAACAGATTCTAGCGCAAAAAGTCAACGCCTGAGCCCATCATCTCCAATGTATTAATATTCAACGACCATCGCTGTGATGGCGTTCCATCACAGGAAGCATCCCGGAATTAGGAACACGCGACGCGCTTTCAATCGCATAAATCCTGGGTGCCCGCCAATGCGGCTCGACGCCACATGGTCCTAATTGGACCCTTCTTATCAATTGACGCAAAGTTAACGGGTGAGGGGTCAGAGGTAAACGGGGGAGTTGCCCACAGGCAAAACAAAATCGAAAATTTAGTACTCACTGTTTGATTTCTATGCCTCATCATTAATCGTCTGGACCACACCATCCATGCCCCAAGATAGCCTGCCCGCCCGCACACTCGCGATCGCAGCCATACGCGCAGCTGAAGCCCAAGGCGGCGGCGGCATGGTGCTGAAGCGTGGCGACCCCGGATCTGGCATCATCATGATCAAGGTGATGAACCGCACGAACCAAGCCGTTATTTATAGCCAGACCCGCAATCCAGAAGGACGGTCTGTTTGGTTTCGGCCAACCGGTCCTGACCCGGTGCCGGAAGCCGAAGCAGATGAGAAGCTTGCCCGCGAGCGCAAGTTCGACCCGGACATCTGGATTATTGAGATACAAAATGACGCATTAAGCCATCCGCTCGAGCCGGAGATGCTGTAAAGCACTTGCGTCGCCTGTTTGTGCGGCGCAAGGTATGAACACTCTGAAAATGGGCAAATTTGCCCCAATATTTCTCCAAAACGGCACCGAAATGCACGTTTACCTGCCCATAGCGGAAATTTCAGTCAATATATTCCTGCTTTTGGGAATGGGAGCGGGCGTTGGCGTCCTCTCTGGACTGTTTGGGGTCGGCGGCGGCTTTCTGATGACGCCGCTGCTGATATTCATTGGCGTACCACCTGCTGTCGCTGTTGGATCAGAAGCGAACCAACTGGTCGCGACATCAATTACCGGTGTGCTTGCCCATTGGCGGCGAAAAAGCGTCGACTTTAAGATGGGATCCGTGCTGCTGGTCGGCGGTGTGACTGGCTCCACCGGCGGCGTATTCCTTTTCAAGGCGCTCCAAAAGCTAGGTCAGATCGATCTGGTAATTTCGCTCTGTTACGTCATGTTTCTGGGCGTAATTGGATTGCTGATGTTCTCAGAATCTCTTCGGTCCATACTGAAACAAAAGCGCGGCGTCGCCAAGCGCGGCAAGCTGCACAAACATACATGGGTGCATGGCCTGCCGTTCAAGATGCGGTTTCATAAATCCAGGTTATACGTCTCAGCATTGCTGCCTTTCTTTGTTGGCACCTTGGTTGGCGTGTTAGCAGCGATCATGGGAGTTGGCGGCGGATTTATTATGGTGCCAGCCATGATTTACCTGATTGGCATGCCAACGTCCGTCGTTGCGGGCACATCGCTTTTCCAGATTTTATTTGTTGTCGCTAACGTTACCTTTCTCCAGGCTTGGCACAATCAGACCGTTGATGTTTTGCTGGCGCTGCTGTTGCTGGTCGGTTCCGTGATTGGGGTGCAAGTGGGCATCCGGCTCGGTGCTAAACTCCCGAGCGAACAGTTCCGGGTATTATTGGCAGTGCTGGTTTTACTGACCTGTGGCAAGCTGGCGTTTGATTTGATTGCGACCCCAGGCAACCCATTCTCCCTAGCGTTGGGAGGCGGACATTGAGACCCCTCAAGTTCCTTCTCGCCTTAATCGCCGTCGTAACGCTCTCAACTGCCGCGACAGCCCAGATCGCTGTCGACCTCTCCAAGCATCAGATTGAGATCACATCCGGATTTGATGGGGCAGAACTTCTACTATTTGGCTATGACACCAGGGGTGGCGAAGTCGTGGTCATCGTGAGTGGCCCACCAGAGACCATATCTGTCCGCGAAAAAGAACGCACCGCGGGAATATGGATCAACCAGAACGAAGTGACGTTCAAGAACGCCCCGAGCTTCTATTTCGTTGCGACCACAGAAGGTCTCCGCGGTGACGGCGCGCTTGAGACGATTCTGGAAAGTCTTGGAATTGGCCCGCGCTATCTCAGCATGACGCCGGTTGATAGCAATCTCAGCCCGGAACGAGTTAATGAGTTCAGAGAGGCATTGATCACCCTCCGCGAACGTGACCAGCTCTATGCAAACGAACCTGGCCACGTGCTCATGCGTGAGGACAGGCTATTCCGCACCCAAGTATCTTTCCCCTCCTCAACCCCCATCGGCGATTACACTGTCACATTATATGAAGTAATTGATGGAACGCCCGTTCTAGGCGCTGAAGCAACCCTGCGCGTTCGGAAAGCTGGCTTCGGGGCATTCGTGTACGACACGGCCCACGAACATCCCGCACTCTATGGGATAGTTGCTATTCTGATCGCCCTCGTTGCAGGATGGTTTGGCGGATGGGCGTTCCGAAAATCATGACGGATACGTTCATAATTTCCGTGAGGGCCTGATTTCCGTGAGGGTACGACGATGACCAAGGAGCCGATGTCGGACCCAGTGCGCAAAAATCGCGTACTGCTTTGCGTGCTTGATGGCAGTGAAGAGCTGTCCATCGCATTGCATTACGCATCTATGCGCTCACTGCGAACCGGCGCGCGCGTTGGTCTGCTCTATGTGCTTGAACAGGCGGACGAATTCGGTCATTGGGCGGGCGTCGCCGCACTGATGCGTGAAGAAGCGCGCGCAGAGGCTGAACGGCTTTTGCTGCAAGCAGCAGAGGTCGTCAAACGGCTGAGCGGACAAATGCCAATTCTTTACATAAACGAAGGTGAGCCGTTCCAAGCTGTCATTGACCTTATCAATCAGGACCGAGACATCGCCTTTTTAATTCTGGCGGCTGACACCGAAGGCCAGGGCCCTGGACCATTGGTCACCCAAATCACCAGCCGCCATATCGGCAGCCTGCATATTCCCGTCGTTGTTGTGCCGGGAAATATGTCTGATGACGAAATCCGATCGTTTGCTTGATGCCGCTATCCACTGATTATATTCGGCCCGCTCCACCGTGAGGACTTATGAACGCACCGCTTGAGCCTATCGACTTCAATCGCCCGACTGGGGATGAGATCAAAACTACCACTTGCTATATGTGCGCTTGCCGTTGCGGCATTCGCGTACACCTGAAGGATGGCAGGGTCCGGTATATTGATGGCAATCCTGATCATCCAGTCAACGGCGGCGTGCTTTGCGGCAAGGGTGCTGCTGGAATTATGCAGCACTATTCGCCAGCCCGGTTGACCAAACCGCTCCGCCGCAAGGGTGCGCGTGGCGCTGGCGAGTTTGAAGAGATTGAGTGGGATGAGGCGCTGACGATGGCGACCTCCTGGCTTTCTGAGGTGCGCAATACAGACCCGCGCCGCCTGGCGTTCTTTACAGGCCGCGACCAATCACAATCCCTGACTGGTTTCTGGGCGACGCAATTCGGCACGCCGAACCATGCAGCGCACGGTGGTTTCTGTTCGGTTAATATGGCCGCCGGGGGAATATATTCCATCGGCGGATCATTCTGGGAATTTGGCGAGCCTGACTGGGAGCATGCCCGCATGCTGCTAATGTTCGGCGTCGCGGAAGACCACGATTCTAACCCGATTAAAATTGGCCTCGGGAAGCTGAAAGCGCGCGGTGCAAAGGTCGTCTCCGTGAACCCGGTCCGCACAGGCTATTCCGCAATTGCAGACCAATGGGTTGGCATTCGCCCTGGCACAGACGGCGCGTTTGTCTCAGCCCTGATCCATGAACTCCTGCGCCAGGACCGTATCGACCTGGAGTTCTTAGCGCGCACAACGGACGCCTCTTGGCTCGTCAATCAGAACCCTGGTGCGGCCGACCATGGTCTGATTATTAAAGACACCGATGGTGCCCCGCTCGGATGGGATGGCGAGGCCGACGCGCCGACACCTGCCCGCGAACCGGGCGCCAAGCTTTCGCTGATCGGCGAGCGCACCTTGCCCGACGGCCGCAAAGCCAAGACCGTCTTCCAGCTTCTTGCCGAACGCTTCATGGACGGCGCCAACACGCCCGAAGCCGCCGCTGCAATCACTGATGTTTCGGCGGAAACGATTCGTAATATCGCCAATGATCTGGCCGCCGCGGCGCTGGATGATCCAATGGAAATCCAGCAGCACTGGACCGATTGGACCGGCAAGCGCCATGAAACTATGGTCGCGCGCCCTGTTGCCATTCATGCCATGCGCGGAATTTCAGCGCACTCCAACGGTTTTGATACATGTCGCCTGATCCACGTGCTGCAGATGCTGCTGGGCGCCGTCGATGCCCCCGGTTCTTTTCGCTACAAGCCGCCGTTCCCAAAGCCTGTCCCGCCCGGACCAAAGCCTGCCGGCAAAGCTGACCAGATTGGCCCCGGCAGGCCCATGGCTGGACCCCCGCTCGGATTTGTTGCTGGCCCAGAGGACCTGCTCGTAGACCCGGACGGGACGCCCCGGCGCATTGATCACGCCTATAGCTGGGAAGCGCCTGTTGCTGCCCACGGGCTGATGCATATGGTGATCGAAAACGCCGCCAAGCAGGACCCGAACCCCATCGACGTGCTGTTCATGTATATGGCGAACATGGGCTGGAATTCGTCCATGAGCGTTGAAAATGCGCTAAAAGGCCTGACAGCGAAGGATGACCAGACGGGTGAGTATAAGATCAAACATGTCATTTATTCGGACGCGTTCTGGTCTGAAACTGTGGCCTATGCAGACCTGATCTTCCCCGATACGACTTATCTGGAACGCTGGGACGCGATCTCACTGCTCGACCGCCCGATATCGGATGCAGACGGCCCCGCGGACGCGATCCGCCAGCCGATCTTTGAACCGGACCGGGACGTTCGCCCATTCCAGGAAGTCGTTATTGACCTTGGCCATCGGCTCGGCCTGCCCGCATTCGCCAACGAAGACGGCACTGCCAAGTTCCCTGGTGGCTACAAGGATTATCTGGTTAACCACGAGCGTACGCCGGGCGTTGGTCCTCTTGCTGGCTGGCGCGGTGAGGACGGCGACAAGGGCGGCGTTGGCGCTAAAAATCCGGATCAGCTCAATAAATATATTAAGAACGGCTGCTTCTGGAAGCACGAGCTTGAGCCGGAACAGCGCTACTTCAAGCATTCCAATAAGTCCTATCTGGAATGGTCGGCCAGCATGGGCTTCATCCCAAATGCTGATCCCATCGTGATGCATTTGTATTCGGAGCCATTGCAGAAATTCCGCCTTGCAGCTGAAGGCTATGGTGACGTTCGCCCGCCGACAGATACGGCCAGGCAACGGGTGCTGAAGAACTTTGACCCCATCGCCAGCTGGCGTCCGCCGCTAAACGGCTTGGAAGACGCAGATAATGCGTATCCACTGCATGCGATCACGCAGCGCCCGATGGCAATGTATCATTCGTGGGGCTCTCAAAACGCCTGGCTCCGTCAAATCCACACGGCCAACCGCTTGTTCATGGCGCGGGAGCTAGTGGAAGAAATGGGGCTGAAAGACGATTCCTGGGTCTATGTCACCAGCCCAAATGGACAGATCAAAGCACAGATCAAAGCGATGGAAGGGGTGAACCCCCGCACCGTCTGGACATGGAACGCCATTGGCAAGCGTAAAGGCGCATGGGGCCTGGATAAAGATGCGCCGGAAGCAACCAAAGGCTTCCTGCTGAACCACCTGATTTCTGAATTGCTGCCCGACGGTCAGGGTGGTCATTGGCCCAATGCTGACCCAGTGACCGGCCAAGCAGCTTGGTATGACCTCCGCGTCAAAATTGAGCCCGCCCCTGCTGGTTCCGCCCAGGTTAGTGAACCCGTGATCCCGGCGCTGCCAAGCAACCCTGGCGGCAAGCCCAATCCTAGAAACCTATGTTTTGGTGCGGCATTTCGTGGCCGCAAGGAAACCCACTCATGACCAGTTTTCCAGCGACCCCGCCTATGAAGAAGCTAGGGCTGGTTATCGACCTGGACACATGCGTCGGTTGCCACGCCTGTGCCGTCAATTGCAAGGAATGGAACACCGGCGGCGAAATGGCGCCGTTGACGGATCTAGACCCCTACGGCGCGGAGCCAGAGGGCGTGTGGTTCAACCGGGTTCACGGCTTTGAAGCTGGCGATGGTGCCAATGGCCGAACCGTCCACTTCCCACGCTCCTGCCTCCATTGCGAAACGCCCGCCTGCGTGACGGTATGCCCAACTGGCGCGTCCTATAAGCGCGAGGAAGACGGCATTGTGCTGGTGGACGAAGACAAGTGCATTGGCTGCAAACTCTGCTCCTGGGCCTGCCCCTATGGTGCCCGCGAATTTGATGAAACCGTTGGCGTCATGAAAAAGTGCACGCTCTGTGTGGACCGCATCTACAACGAAACCATACCGGAAGCCGAACGTGTGCCTGCCTGCGTTTCGACCTGCCCAGCATCTGCCCGGCATTTCGGTGATTTGGGCGACCCGGATTCAGATGTTTCCAAATTGGTTGCTGAACGCGGCGGATATGATTTGGCACCGGAATTTGACTACAAGCCAAACAACAAATACCTGCCGCCCCGCGAACGGATGCCGAGTGCGCCAGCCGCTGCCGAAGCTGTCGGCGAGCCGCAAGGCCTACTGAAGTGGGTCGACCGGATGCTGTCGATTTAGCCATGATGATGCATGCACTGATATCTAATCTCTCTGGCCGCTGGAGCCACCGACCGTGAACCCTGCACCTTCAGTTATCTTTTTCACCACCCTGTCGGGACTCGGCTACGGGCTGGCATTCTGGCTTGCCATTGCGCGGGCGTTTGGCGCTGTTCCAGTGGATACGCCCTGGTTTGGCGCGATCAGCCTTGGTGCCGCATTGGCGCTGGTATCGGCTGGCCTACTCTCGTCAACCGCTCACCTTGGCCATCCAGAACGGGCTTGGCGGGCATTCAGCCAATGGCGGACCTCCTGGCTATCCCGCGAAGGTGTTGTCGCTGTCGTCACATTTGTTCCGCTCGGGCTGTTGTGGCTTGCGTGGATGCTTGGTGCGACTGGTGGCATTTGGACAGTCATCGCGCTTATCGGCGCTGCCATGGCGCTAATCACCGTCTATTGCACCGGCATGATCTATCAGTCCTTAAAGCCTATTCAAGCCTGGGCGACCAGCTGGACGACGCCGATCTATCTTCTGTTTGCCTTAATGACAGGTTCCCATGCCGTGGCTGCACTGGCCGCTTGGTTTGGCTATGGCGCGTCTTGGCAGGCGAGCGCTGGACTGATCCTCACTGTTGTGCTTGCAGTCGCCAAGTTCATGTACTGGCGGTCCGTCGATACAGCGACGCCCTTCTCCACACCGGAAAGTGCGACGGGCCTTGGTCGGTTTGGCAAAGTTCGTCAGCTTGAAGCGCCCCACGTGACAGAGAACTACATCACACGTGAAATGGGCTTCAAAGTTGCCCGTAATCATGCGGCAAAACTGCGGATGATTGTCTATGCCATTGGCTTCGGCATCCCCGCTCTCGTTACAATGCTGATGCTGCTCTCCGGGCCTTCTGCGCTGCTAGCGACGATTGGTGTTCTGGCAGCTATGGTTGGTGCAATATCCGAACGCTGGCTCTTCTTCGCTGAAGCCAAGCATGCTGTCATGAATTTCTATGGTGAGCATTGAACTTAGCTACTGACTGGGAATTCGGCGCACCTGCAGTGATGGCAGATACGCGCAACCGACTCTAAAACCTTGAAATTTCTGTTTACAACAGCCATTATCCATTCGCCGGAGCCATTAAGGCTCCAAGAGAAGTCGTCGCAGACGCGCGCACGGCCAACAATAAAAAAGTTGTTTTTCAAAGTTTTAGAGCGAGGACGCTCGGATGTTTATCCAAACCGAAGCGACGCCGAATCCGGCGACGTTAAAATTTCTGCCCGGTCTGACCGTGCTGGAATCTGGCTCCGCTGATTTCCGTAACCCAGAGGATGCTGCTGAGCGCTCGCCACTGGCGGATAGCTTGTTTGCCGTAGAAGGGGTCACAGCCGTATTTCTCGGCAGCGATTTTATTTCAGTCTCTAAGGCGGACCTCGCAGATTGGGCCGTTATGAAGCCTGCTGTGCTCGGCGCGATCATGGAACACTTCAGCCGTGAGCTGCCTGTGATGGCCGCTGGCGCGCAAATGGCGGAAGCTGTTTCTTCTGATGGCGATCCGGTGATTGAACAAATTCAGGAACTGCTGGACACCCGTGTCCGCCCAGCCGTCGCTGGTGATGGCGGTGACATTGTATTCCGTGGCTTTGAGGACGGTATTGTGTACCTCTCCATGCAAGGTGCTTGCGCCGGTTGCCCTAGCTCAACAGCAACCTTGAAAATGGGCATTGAGAACATGCTTCGCCACTACATCCCGGAAGTTCAGGAAGTACGCCCAGCGCCCTTCTGATCGATCTTTCTCTATCACGATGCGCTATAGACCGCTGAATTTGGGGCTGGGCGATTTTCGCCTGGAGGCGGGTGCGCAGAATTAAACGATGCCGGTGAGAACCGGTGTCTAATGCAGCGAGCCTATTCCCAGATGCAATTATTTCAATCTTCCTGCCCTCGTGCCGCCTATGGCACCGCTGCGCTTATCGGCCTTTTGCTATCTGCCGATGCCAACGCCACGTCTATGGGGGATCGTGCGAGCGCAGGCATTGATATCATTCCAAAGCTCGGCGGCGCTGATGCTCTACGCGAAGACAGAAGCGTTGATGGCGATGGCATTCGCCCTATCCCCGTCAACGCAAGCATCCTGCCCAAAAGCACCCAAGGCGACCTGCACCGCTTACCACTAGCGCTGCTGCATGACGTCGAAACTGCATTGCCTGCTGGCAGTGTAACTCCGCCGATCATAGGTGCGCCGGTATTGTCCCGGTTCGATGCCCTGATGGCATCTGCCGCCCACGATTTACAGGACGAAATGCACAAGCAGCGCTTCGATACCCTCACGAACGCCCCTGATTTCGATGCGCTAGATGCCTATTATGATGCGCACGGCTTCACGCTTCGGCGCGCAAGGAAAGCAGTATCCACGCCGCCGCTATTTCTGAAGACTTTGCCCCGCACGCTTGCCAACGGGCGCGACATTCCACGGCGCAAACGTCTGTTCATCAGTGTGATGCTACCTCACATCCTTGCCGCCAACGCTGAAATTGAAGCAGACCGCCAAAGGCTCCAGTTCATCATTTCGAGCGTTAACGATCCGATTGGTCCTAGCCACGAAGACATCAACTGGCTGTTCAGCAAGTTCACAGATTATCGCGTCAAAGATTTGAGCACGGATCGATTGCTCGCCCGAATGGATACCATTCCGCCTGCACTCGCAATTGCCCAGGCTGCAAAGGAAAGTGGATGGGGCGGGTCCCGCTTTGCCCAAGCTGGCAATGCGCTCTATGGCCAATGGACATGGAACTCGGCCCATAAAGGCATCATTCCCAAGGAACGCCCAAAAGGCAAAACCTACCGTGTGCGCGCGTTCGACAGCGTTCTGGATGCAACCCGCGGCTACATGCTGAACCTAAATGCCAACCGCGCCTATGGCGGCTTGCGGGAGCGACGCCAGCAACGCCGCAAAGCTGGGAAACCCCTAACAGGCATCGCCCTCGCAGAAGAGCTTTTGGGCTACTCCGCCATCGGCAATCGTTACGTCAAGGCTCTAAAGAGCTTGATACGCGACAATAAGCTAACGGCCTTAAATTCAGCCAAGCTTGGCAAAAGCTTTATGCCCCACCCCCCTAAATCCGCGAATGCCCCCAATCCTAAGAGCGCGCTTATTGCTAGAAACTAAGGCTGTTACATAAGATCAGGCCCCGAAATGCCTGCGGTCGCCTGCGCCACGACGGTCTGTGGCGCGCGCACTTGCCGGCAAGATCATAGAAGCCACGAAGCCGCCCGTGGATGCGTTAGCAATCGCCTGGCGGCCTTTGTGCTGTTCCGCTGCCAATCGCGCGATTGGTAAGCCAAGCCAAAGGCCTTTGTGTGCTCGGTCTAGCCCCGATTCAGCTTGGCTGAAGGGCCACAGCAGTTTTTTTAGGTCTTTTTTTATCGGCACCATCGCCTTGATCGCAAATAGTGATCACGACCTACTCGCCCATCTCCTCAGCAGAAACCTCCACCGTGCCGCCAAACGGGGAGAACTTCACCGCGTTATCGACAAGGGCAGTGATAACAACAATCAAGACTGCAATATCGCACCAGAGCCGGAGTGGTGCGGCCAGTGGACGTACATTGATCGCGACTGCCTGCGTTTCCGCGGCCTTTCGGAAACGTTTCCCAGCTTACCCTAGCAACAGGTCAGCTTTGGCAGCACTTGCCTTAAGCGGTGCCAAGCCTGCTTTAAGTCGGCAAAGCAGCAACATCTTATTCACTTGAGACAGCAAATCATCACCGCCTTGGCGAATATCCTGGGCATGTTCCAAGTATCCCGGGTTGCCGATTGGGCCCAAACCTTGCCTCAACATGATATCTGCAAATCCGATAACGCCGTTGAGCGGTGTCCGTAATTCATGAAAGAACGTCGCGAAAAGCCGGCTTTTCAGTACACTCGCTTCCTCGACCTTTGCTTTGGCATGCCGGAGTTCGCTCTCCATCGCCGCAGACCGCAGCAAATACCGAACCTGATGTCCTAATAACGCCCACTGCACAGGCTTGGCGATCAACGTTGTGACCCCCACGTCAAACACCGTTTGCACAGAGTCTTCATCCTCAAATCCTGTGACCAGCTCCACCGGAATCATCGCCATATCTGGGTCGCTGTGACATCGGATCAATGCGCAGACTTCGAAGCCAGTTGAGCCAGGCATCATGACATCTAAAATCGCCATGTCCGGCTTTTCGGCCAAGATCAGACGCGCGGCAGCGTCACCATCTTCCGCTTCAATAACTTTGTACCCTTCGGCAGCCAGCGTGTCGTTGGTCAGCATGAGCTGCACAGGATTATCATCAGCGATCAAAACAGTCGCTGGGGTCTTGCCGTCGCTTTGCGTACTTGGGTCAGTCATGCGAATCCTATTGAGATAACACCAAGCAAACGCCTATACGCGGCACAATGCATACGAACTGGCTTATTAGAGACCAATTCGGTTTAATGCCGCCTTAACCCAGGATGCTAAAAAGGACTGAAAACAGATGCCCCGCTTCGCCGCCAATCTTTCGATGATGTTTCAGGAACATGAATTCCTTGATCGGTTTGCCGCTGCATCCGCTGCGGGGTTCCAAGGCGTTGAGTTCCTGTTTCCCTATGATTTCTCAATTGAGGACGTTCAAGGCGCAGCGAAAAGTGCCGGTGTTGAAATCGCGCTGTTCAACCTGCCCCCAGGTGATTGGGAAAAAGCGGAACGTGGCTTGGCTGCAATGCCAGGACGAGATGCCGACTTTGCCGAAGCACTGGACAAAGCCATAAGCTACGCCGTTCCACTTGGGTGCAAGCACCTGCATATGATGGCCGGTATACCGGGCGAGGACGCAGACCTGGCACGATGCCGCGCAACCTATGTCAACAATCTGAAAAATGCAGCGCCGAAGCTCGCCGATGCTGGCCTAATAGGCTTGATCGAACCCATAAATACCCGTGATATTCCTGGTTATTTCATAAATTACCAGCAGGATGGTCATAATGTTTTGGCGAATGTGGGCGCCGATAACTTGATGGTTCAAATGGACTTTTATCACGTCCAAATTATGGAAGGCGATATTGCCACGCGCTTCCAGAAGCATCAAACCGGCGTTGGCCACATTCAGATCGCCGGATCGCCTGGCCGTCATGAGCCAGACATTGGAGAGATCAATCATCCCTATCTTTTCAAGATGCTGGATGACCTTGGCTATGATGGCTGGATTGGCTGCGAATATCGACCAACAGCAGGCACGCTGGAAGGCCTAGCGCGTTGGGGTGGCGATTATGGCCTCGGTTGATTTTCAGAAGGATCGGCCCGCACTTGATCGCCAAACTTGGTATTGCGTGCATATTCTGGACGAATTGAACGGCGCGCGGTCTCGTGTCTTTTCGCCTGAATCCCGTCGCATCAACGATATGCTCACTTGGTCCGACAAGCGGTCGAAAGGGCGCTGGACTGCTGAACGCGATCACGACGATACGCCAATCTTCTGGTTCGAAGACCAGACGGACGCGATCCAATTCTCCCTGAAATGGTTTACCTTCAAATCCTTATGAGGCCAAACTGATGGTCAGACTATCTGATATGCTGGCAGATGACGCAGCGCATTTGCTGTCTAAAAACTGCCCAAGTTTTCCTGGCGAGCCATTCGTGGCTGGTCCCCCGCTGCCAGAGCGTCGCATCGCTATCGTCACGAGTGCCGGATTGCATCGATCGAGTGATGCAGCGTTTGACCTGACGGACATTGGCTACCGTGTCATTCCTGGAAACGTCCAAACGGCCGATCTGGCGATGAGCCATGCGTCCGTCAATTTCGACCGATCCGGCTTCCAAAATGACGTGAACGTGGTTTTTCCCATTGACCGGTTGCGCGAAATGAAGGCGGCAGGCGAAATTGGCTCCATCGCGAATTTTCACTACTCCGCCATGGGTGCTGGGTGGGAGCCTCATGAGATTGAGCCGACAGCTCTCGAAATAGCAGCCCTCCTGCACCGGGACAATGTCGACGCCGCCCTGCTCGTCCCCGTTTGACCCAACTGCACGCGCGCCGTGAGCGCGCTTGGGCATTTCCTTGAAACTGCCGGTATCCCAACTGCCGGCATCAGTCTTGTGCGCGAAAATACCGAACTGATGCGTCCGCCCCGCGCGCTCTGGGTGCCGTTCGAGCTTGGCCGTCCATTTGGCGCGCCTCATGCGCCTGATTTTCAGATGCGTGTGCTGCAATCCACACTGGCTCTCTTGCATCGCACCGACGGCCCAGTCGTTCTGGAGGATTTTCCAGATGACGCGCCAGACTCGGACAGTGCAACTTCGCTCGTCTGTCCCGTCAATTTCCCGAAGCCGCCCAATCCTGGGGAAAGTGATTTACTGCGCGCAGTGCTGGCGGAAACGGCCAGCTTGGCCCCTTGGCACGTGCTGTTTATGGAAGCCCACGGGCGCAGCATAGCCACAGTCAGCGGTCTCAATATCGACGCCGCTGCCCGCTATGCCGCAGCATTTTTGGAACCGGACGCGAATCCCGATCCACCTGAGGGCAAAGACCAAGCAGCGACCCTGCGCTTCGCTATTGAGGATCTCCGCAATTGGCGCTTGGAAGCCATTACAGCGCAGCCAGGCCTAAAACCATCCTCTACAACCCTAGCGGACTGGTTTTGGGGTGAAACGGCGATGGGCGCACTAGCGCTAGCGCTCCATCCGGTGCTGATAGACAGCGATAACCAGCGCCTTCGCCAAGTTGGCGAGGGCCAGCTTATCCCGCGCAGGCAGCGACACCGGCTTGGCTGAGCCGAGTTATGGCGTCATCGAAGGTGCGCCGATGGTAAACCCGCGCGCCTGCTCGTATGCCCATGCGGCCCTTAGCGCTACGTCTTCGGCACCATAGCGGGCAACGAACTGGACGGAGAGCGGAAGGCCAGCCTTGGTGAACCCGACAGGCACGGCACAGGCGCACATCTCCGCCATATTCACAGCGCGGGTGAAGAGTGCCGGCGTGGTTTTCTGGTCGATTGTGTCGACGACAGGAGCAGTTGTAGCAGCGGTTGGTGTCAATAGAATATCCACATCCGCCATGGCCTGATGGAATGCTTGAATGCAGCGCTGCTGATCGCGCTTGGCGAGCAAGTAATCTTTCGATGTGATTGTTCGTCCGGTCGCAAGTCGTGATCGTACATCTTCATCCAAGGGTGCCTTTGGATCATCGATCAGATGGCTGTAGTGGGCGTAACCTTCTGCATATATAATCTGCCCCAGAGGGCCAGCCATATCCGCCAGCTTCTCTGGCAACTCGATGGAAACGACAGACGCACCAGCTTTTTCCAGCACTTTGAGCGCTTCGTCATACGCGGCCAGCACTTCGGCGTCGACGCCTGCCCGATCATGATCCGGCATCCGTGCGATTCGCATGCCAGCAACGCCGTGCTTTAAGGCAGGCATTGGGTCGACATAGGTCGGTCTGTAAGTGAGCGGGTCGTTCAAATCAGGGCCAGACATTGCGACGTATAGCAGAGCCGCATCTTCGACGGACCGCGTCATGGGGCCTGGTGAGTCCAAGCTTTCGGCAAGCGGCAGGACGCCATGGACGCTGATCCGACCGAGCGATGTCTTAAGGCCCACATGACCGCACCAAGCCGCTGGCAAACGCACGCTGCCGCCTGTATCAGTGCCAATAGCTGTTGTCGTGAACCCCGCAGCTGTCGCAACACCTGAACCTGAACTTGATCCGCCCGGTGCGCGCTTTTCCGATCCATCCCATGGATTCCAAGGTGTACTGAGGCCTTTATTAGTACCCCATCCCCCCATCGCAAATTCGACCGTTTGCGTCTTGCCAATGACCATCATCCCAGCCTTCAGCGCGCGCTCAGCCAAGGTAGCGGTAAAAGTTGAAATGCGTCCTTTGTTAGCGGCTGTCCCGCCTTTAGTTTCCCGCCCTTTGATCTCAATCAGGTCTTTGAGGGCGATGGGGATACCATGCAGCGGGCCAACCCGCCACCCGCCCCGGATTGCATCGGTCGCGGCGGCCGCAGCCTTGCGGGCGTCATCGGCAAATACTTCCGTGAACGCGGCCAATTGCGGCTCATATTGATCGATCCTTTGGAGCTGAGCCTCGACAACGTCACTCGGGCTCAAATTACCCGCATTATAAGCGTCTCTCAGCGCATGGGCCGGCATGAACGCGGGGTTAGACTGATCATTCAACATTTTGGCTTCGCCTCTTTGCATTGGTTGGCAAAGAGAGTCGTGCGCCAGCCAGCGCCAGTCAAGCTAGCTTTTAAGTAGCGCGCTCTGCCGCCAGGAATTTCTCGACTTCGGTCTGCAGTGTGGCTGCCTGACCGCCAAGTTCCTGAGCAGCATCGACAGCCTGCTCAGCTGCATAGCCTTTATCCAGGGCAGAACCACGCACGGAAGCGATGCTGCGGTCCACTTGGCCGGAGGAAGATGACGCCCCGCTAGCGCTGGCTGCGATCCCGTGGGTTGCGAGAGATTTGACACCGGCTGCGACGACTGCAAAGCCCTTACCCGCCTCGCCACCACGCGCGGCTTCAATAGTGGCGTTTAGCGCAAGAAGATTAGTCTGCGCGGCGATATCTGAAATCAAATTTACAACTTCGCCAATTTTTTTGTGGCTCCGCTCAACGCTTCAACGGTTTGACTGGTGTGCGCGGCTTTATCCGTCGGTGCCTCAGCGATCCTCGGCGATGCATCGAGCAGTTGCGCAATCTCGGTGATCTATGCATTCAACTGGTCTGCAGACGTCGCCATGGAGCCAACGGCTGCAGCCGCTGCCTCTGACGCCTCTGCGGTCCGGCTGGCTTCATCACCAGAAGCGTGGGCCTTGCCGGCCATGGATTGCGCGGAGACATGGAGTTCCTCAGATGCAGCATTGACGGCGTGGCTGACCCCGCCAACGGTGTTCTCAAACGCTTCCGACAAGCTGAGTTGCGTGGCGCAACGGCGCTCCATCTGCGCAGTTTCACGTTCCGAACGAGCTTCTTTCAACCTCTCAGCGTCAATCATACTGTCACGGAATGTCGCCATCATTCTGGCCGTATCGCCGAACTCATCACCGCGGTCCTGGTCGGTCAAATTTACTGTGAGATCGCTTTCAGCCATTGCGGCCATCGTCGCCGTCAACTCACGCTGCGGTCTAGTCAACGGCCAAAATCAATAACATCACAATAGCAACAGCAAGCATCTTTAGAGACGCGATTGCGACAGCATTCGCTGCAAACATCGCCCCAGACAGGCGTTCGGTCGCAACGAAGGTCCAACTTGCATGAGCAAACTTAGCTTTGGCGGTGGCAGTAAGCGCGGGCTTGCCAGAACGATCCAACGCGCCGCCCATGTGCGCCGGTACCTTACCTGCATGCAGCCCCCCGCCATTGAGGGCAGTTGTCAAGACATCCTGGGCTTCTGTATAGGCAAGGTCGTTGCGCAGCAACTTGTCTTCGCCAAACACGAAAACGTCGCCTGTTTTTCCAAGCCCAATGTATTGCTCCGCGATCCTACCAACGACACCAATCGGCAGCTGAAATGTTATTGCGCCGATAGCAACCCCGGTATTGTACATGACAACGCGCGCCATAAACGCAGAGGGCGAACTTGCAGACGGTTCGTATGGTGTGGAGTCTCGAAAGGCTGTGTGCTCGGTATCCTGCTGGGCGAGCACATGCATAACAACCGCGCCCAAGGCTGTGCCTTTAAAAGGCCCGGTTTTAAGGCTCGTCGGAAAATCTGACGCTTTGCGGACCGAATAGATTTTATGTCCTGCTAAATCGAACAGGAAGACATCATAAAATCCGCTAGATTCCTAGAGCCTAAGAAATTCTGGGTCATGCACAATGTGCAGTTCATCTTAGAACGGCAGGTTCCCAGACGCCCGCATTTTTGCTTTTCGCCAACACGAAAGGGATTCTGAGTGATGAAAGCTGATTACAGCTCGGCGAACCTGGAACCGCCCATAATGTTCCAGGCGGCCGTAAAAACATAAACTGCCTACTTTGCCTAGCTTGTCGCCGTGATCAAAAGCGCGCACTCCACATCGCCAAGCCAGCGCGTCATTGAGGCTGCTTAGTGGTTTACAATTTCTACGACACGACGTTCAGCTTGATCCTTGATCATCGATGAGGACTACAGGTCGCCAACGTTTTTTAGCCCGTATCAATAGCACATACAGCGCCAATCAGCATCGATCGCTTGATAGAAAGTTTCAATTGCGCAAGCACAGCCCAGCCCTCCGCATTCCGCAAAACGGAATGCCCCTAATCAACTCGACAAGGCGGAGTGTCAGTCGGAACCGTTAAGGTGTGCTGAAAATAATAAGAAAAGGGCGCTAGATTGGCCTATAGGGTTTACTTAGGCGCCGCCAGCCTTGTTTTGCCGGAGAATGAATGGTGTCTGTGCCAGAAAGAACAACATCGTCAGGCCCATCAAGCCAAACACTTTGAATGTCACCCAAAAATCCGTTGACTGAGTCCGCCAAACCACTTCATTCAGCGCCGCCGTGCCAATGAAAAAAATCCCAAAGCGGAATGTAAGGGTGCGCCATGCGGCGTCACTTAAAGTCCAGGCGGACTGCAGCATTGGCTTAAGGAAGGATTTTCCAAATGCCAAACCACCCAGCAGCACACCAGCGAAAATCAGCTGGATAATGGTTGGTTTCATTTTGATGAAGGTCGCATCCTTTAGCCATAGCGTCAGGCCGCCAAACACACCAACAATAATTGCGGTAGTTAACGGCATCCAAGGAACACGGCGCTCAATCACCAGGCCCAAAACGACAGCAATGGCCGTTGCCACCATCAGCCAAACCGTGGCGGTCATCAGATCGCCAGTGAAGTAACCGGTCATGAAAGCCGCAATCGGGCCATAATCTGTAAGCGGTTTTAGCCAAGACGGTGCGGGTTTGGACATTTCGGAAAGGCCTTTCGCCCTCAAAAGTTAAAGTCGGCAAGCATCTAGCTCCCAAGCTCAAATGACTCTTCTTGGTCCGATGGTCAAGTCTTGGTGCAGTTGCCTGCTATGCAGCGGCCAGGCAATCGGGCGGCAGAAGATCGCTATAACGCCGTGTAACCGTCGCCGGCTCATCACCAAATCGGCTGCCGATGCTGTCTTTGCCTTCCCAACACACTTCTGCTTCGAAAGCACCAAGACGGCCCAAAAGCAAGCAGCAAGTGCCTTGCTGCTCTTTGAGTTTTCCAACTGGGCGAACGCGAACGACTCTAGCCTAAAGCTCCACGACTTGGCAGTCGATGTAGCCATCGGCAGTTTAAATCAGCCCCGATTTCAAGATCGGATAGCGGCGATATTGGTGCCGGTCAGCCCCATTGCTTGCACCAAGTGGCAGAACATTTGATTGCGTTACGGACGGCTCAAAAGACTTTTGCATTGATGCACCCTTGCAGCGGCTCGAAGCGGCTTTTAGCAAACAGACTATGTGCAGGAAATTATTGCGTTCGGGTTAAGCCTTTTTTGCTATTCGCATCGCAATAAGCGTTTCTTGAAGCCTTGGCGGCACGGGCGGCGCCAGGGTGTCCAGAATTAGAGCCATATTGGCACACGCTATATCATCGTGATGGTCTTGTGACGCCTCACCCGCAAAAAACGGATCAGGCGCGGATGCTGCGACAGCGCGCTCTGCCGCCAATTCAGATGCTTTGGCTGATTCGTAGACGGCCTCTGGTCCTGCTTTAAGCCCTCGGCGAACCGCACGGCGGCCCACTGCATTCTGCGCGGCAGCCGCAGTGGCGCTGATATAGGCGGCAATGTCCGATTGAGAGAGGCGTCGCCCTTTGCTTGAGGCTGCAAGCGCCCAAAGCACCGCCATAACATCCCCGCCATGGGCGTCTTGTATGGTGAGTAACGCATCTGGCGCACCAGGAGCCGCATACAGCTTAAGCACAAAGGCCCAAAATGCATGGTTATTTTTACAATTCATAATGCTTTGCCGTTACAGTATTTCTAGGTTTTCTTCACAGGGTATTTTCGTTTGTCGCCCCCTCTCTGAGCAAGCATGCCATACTAATTGTGCTTTGTGCGGCCCAAGCTGCTTGTCAAAGGCTAACCACTGAGGAGATTGCCCGTTGAAAGATGCAGACCTTGATCCGGCAACCCACGCACGGCTCGAAAGCTTGCGAATGGAACATCGTGACCTTGATTCCGCCATTGCCACAATGGCCGAACAGCCGATGATGGACCAAGTGCAAGTCCAGCGCATGAAAAAGCGCAAACTGCGCCTCAAAGACATGATCGACCAAATTGAAGGCGGCAACACACCAGATATCAGCGCTTAGGCGTTAAAGCGTCGCCGCAATCGCCTCAATCCGCTCCCAAGATTCGGTGACATGCTTTTGCTGAGTGCTAGTATGGCCAATCTGGAAACGAATAACGTAGCGGCCATGGACTCGGTTCTGTGTAAGATATGTGAAGCCATCGTCATTCACGGCATTCAACAAGCGCTCATTCAGGGCATCCAGCGCATCCGGTTCTTCTATGCCTGCTGGCGCGTATCTGAAGTTAATGAGCGATAGTACGCGCGGTGCAACCAGCGCATAGTCTGGGGAAGCAGCGATCCGCGCTTCCAAATCCGCCGCCATCTGGATATGACTGCGCAAAATCCGCTGTAGCCCTTCTACGCCATAGCTGCGGATCACTAACCAAAGCTTTAGCGCCCGGAAGCGACGGCCGAGCGGCACAGACCAGTCCCGATAATCAATTACGGTACCATGCTCCTGGCTTTTCAGGAACACCGGCAGGATCGCCAACGTCCGCACCAGATCATCTGGGTCACGGACGAAGTGTGCTGAACAATCAAAATTCGTCAGCAGCCACTTGTGCGGATTAAATACGAAGCTGTCGAAATATTCGATGCCGGCCAGCAAATGTTGATACTCATCCAAAATAAGCGCCGATCCGGCCCAGGCTGCGTCCACATGGGCGAAGATGTTATGCCGCTTAGCGATAGCGCCCAGTGCGGCCAGATCATCTATCGCACCGACGCCCGTAGCCCCCAGGTTCGCGACCAAACATGCAGGAATCCGGCCTGCCGCTTTATCCGCCAGCACTGCGGTTTCAAAAGCTGCGGGGTCCATCGCGAATGTTTCTGGGTCCGTCTGGATGAGCCGTACATTCTGACGGCCAAGCCCGGCGATTTTTGCGCCCTTTTCCGTAGCAGAATGGGTCTGGTCAGACGTATAGACCAGGATCTCTGGCCGCGCCGCCAACCCAGCCTCATTTGCCTGCCATCCCGTAGCCCGCTCGCGCGCCGTTAGAATCGCGCAGAGGATCGCGCTGGAGGCTGAATCCTGAATAACACCGTGAAACTCTTCCGGCAGGTCGATCATCTGGCGGAGCCAATCAGTGACGCGGATTTCCATTTCGGTCGCGGCAGGTGACGTTTGCCATAGCATGCTCTGAGCACCCAACGTCGCCGTTAACATTTCCGCCAACACAGAGGGTGGGCTTGAGTTTGCGGGAAAATAGGCGAAGAATCGAGGATGCTGCCAATGGGTAATACCAGGCAGTATGCCTTGCTTGAAGTCCGCCATAATGACGTCCATAGGCTCTGCCGTAGCAGGAGGACCTAGCGGCAATTTCGCAGCAATCTCGCCTGGCTTCACTTGGGCACGAACGGGGAGTGCCTCAACGCCTGTCATATAGTCCGCCATCCAGTCCACAAGCTCATGGGCATGGGCGCGAAATTCTTCGATTTCCATGAACGGCGTCTCCTGTCTACACTCCTCGCCACCATATCAGATTATCGAATCAAGGGCTTCAACATGCAAATAGACACACAAATCCGCGACATGGACCTGGGCGAGGTTGGTACCGAAGCCAAACGCCTGGAGACAATGGGCTTTGAGTGCGTTTGGACATTTGAAGCCAAGCACGACCCCTTCCTGCCGCTGGCATTCGCCGCCGCTGCAACAAAGACAATGGAAGTCGGCACGAATATAGCCGTTGCCTTTGCGCGCAGCCCCTATTCAATGGCCCAGGCCGCATGGGATGTGCAGCGCGCCAGCAATGGCCGATTTCGCCTTGGCGTTGGCACCCAGGTGCGCGCCCATGTCGAGCGCCGCCTATCCATGCCATTCGACCGACCCGCCGCCCGTGTCACAGACTACATCCACTGCATGCGCGCGATCTGGCAGACATTCCAGACGGACGACCGCCCTAACTATCAGGGTGAGTTCTACCAGTTCCGGCTGATGAATCCGTTCTTCAATCCAGGCCCTAATGACAAGCCGGATATCCCAATTTATCTGGCCGGCCTCAATCCCCGCATGGCAAGAGCAGCCGGCGAAGCGGCGGATGGATTTCACGTGCACCCGATGCATTCTAGAAGCTACTTGAATGAGGTCGTCCGCCCGGCAATAAATGAAGGCGCGCTGAAGCGCGGCAAGACAGTCGCAGATATTGACCTCTACGCCCCCGTCTTCGCCGTATGGGGTGATACAGAGGATGAGCGCGCCAAATCGGAAGCCGAAATCCGCCAGCAAATCGCGTTCTATGGCTCGACGCCCAATTATCGCCGCCTATTCGAACACCACGGTGCCGGGGATGAAGCCCGCCAGCTTTCACATCACATGCGCAATGGCGAGTTTGACCAGATGCCGCGCCTCGTCCCAGACCATCTGATGGATGAGCTGGCGATCCACGGCGACTTCAACACCCTCCCCGCTAAACTCCGCACCCGCTCAGACGGCGTCCTGGACCGCGTCAGCCTCTACTTCCCAGTTGACCCGAATGACCCCGATGAGCGCTGGGCCACATTTGTTGCAGGATGTAAGGCGTAGAGCCGCATTGCTGGCTAAACGTAATCCCCGCTAGACTACCGCCATCATTGAGTTTTAGGAGCACATCCCAATGCCAAACGTCGCCGCTAATGGAATTAAAATTGAGTACGCGACCTGGGGGGAGGCTTCAGGCAAGCCGTTACTGATGATCAATGGGCTGGGGACACAGCTGATTTCCTGGCCGGAAGCGTTGTTGAATGAGCTGGCTGAAGCCGGTTTCTACGTGATTGTGTATGACAATCGCGATTCCGGGCTTTCAACGGACTTTGATGATTTCGGACCGGCTGATATTCCCGCCGCCTTCAAAGCCGCCCGGGCTAAAGAGCCCGTAAACGCACCTTACAATCTTGAAACCATG
The DNA here is from genome assembly GCA_965660545.1 of Alphaproteobacteria bacterium. Lineage (GTDB taxonomy): Bacteria > Pseudomonadota > Alphaproteobacteria > Bin95 > Bin95 > VMCJ01. Next base: position 100,318 of record CBFIAF010000012.1, read on the forward strand.
GCAGATGACGCTGCAAGCCTGCTCGATGCAATGGGTATTGAGAAAGCGCATATCGTCGGCAGTTCCAATGGCGGGGCTATCGCCCAGATTTTTGCATATCGCCATGCGGATAAAACGCTCTCCCTCGCTTCCATAATGGCAACATCCGGGCGTCGCGGCCTGCCGCGCCCTTCGGAAGCGGCGACGGCGTGGCTGAACAAAGTCCGCAAACAGGACGCAACCCGTGACGAGCACATCGCCGAAGCGCTGGAGACCGCCAGCATTAACGGCAGCCCAGGCTTCCCAAAGGATGACGCGGCGGTATCCGCCCGCGCAGGTGCCATGTATGACCGCGCCTACAAGCCATTTGGCCATGGCCGTCAATTGCTTGCATCCATTGCTTCCGCTGACGGTCGCGTGTCGCACCTGGGCGACATCAAAGCGCCCACAACCATCATCCACGGCTCCGATGATCCGCTGGTGCCGGTCGGCTGCGGCGAGGATGCGAAGAACAGTATACCCGGTGCCACCATGACCGTTATCAAAGGCATGGCACATGACTATCCTGCCGGTGGGATCGAAGAAATCGTCGGCGCGATCTCTGACAACACAGATCGGGCCTAAATCCGTGAGTGCAGATGACACCAAAACCGGCGTTAAGCCTAAAACCGGCATGAAACAAGGCCTTGTCAACTATGGTGACGCCGAATTCTCCCTGTTTATGCGCAAAGCCTTCATCAAGGCCATGGGCTATTCTGATGATGCACTGGAACGCCCGATCATCGGCATCGTTAATACCTATTCCGGCTACAACGCTTGTCACCGCAACGTACCGGAACTGGTAGACGCTATCCGCCGGGGCGTAATGATGGCGGGCGGCATAGCCGTCGATTTTCCTGTTATTTCCATCCACGAAAGCTTTTCCGCGCCGACATCCATGTTCCTACGAAACCTCATGGCAATGGACGTGGAGGAAATGATCCGCGCGCAGCCAATGGATGCCGTCGTGCTGATTGGCGGCTGCGATAAAACTGTTCCGGCGTTGCTGATGGGCGCGGCCAGTGCTGGCGTGCCTGCGATCCTTGAAGTCACCGGCCCTATGATCACCGGCTTTTTCAGGGGTGAGCGCCTTGGTGCCTGCACCGATTGCCGCCGCATGTGGGGCATGCACCGGGCAGGTGAGTTGGATGCCGAAGAAATCGCAGACGCCGGGGACCGGCTAATGCCAACCGCAGGAACCTGCATGGTGATGGGCACGGCTTCTACCATGGCGCTGATGTCTGAAGCGCTGGGTATGATGTTGCCTGGTGGTGCTGCTATCCCCGCCGTGCACGCAGACCGCCTCCGTCACGCTGAAGCCACAGGAACACGCGTTGTCGCCATGGCGGCGGAACGGTTGACGCCAGACCAGATCATGACGCCACCCGCCTTCGCCAACGCATTCAAGATGCTGCTGGCGACCGGCGGGTCCACCAACGGCCTCGTCCATATGACAGCGGTCGCCGGGCGGCTCGGCATTGAGGTTGATTTGGAAGCGCTCGATAAGCTTTCCGGCGAAATCCCGGTGCTGGTTGATCTGAAACCCTCCGGCCAGCACTATATGGAAGACCTGAACAACGCAGGCGGTGCGGTGCCGATCATGCGTGAAATCCGTGAGAAGCTCGCGACGAATTGCTTAACTGTCACCGGCAAAACGCTGGGGCAAAATATAGACGCAGCCCCTCCTGATTGGGGCCAGGAGGTGGTGAAAACTGCCGCTGATCCAATCTTCCCCAAAGGCGGCATCGCCGTATTGCGGGGATCGCTTGCCCCCAATGGCGCGATCATCAAGCAATCCGCAGCCGCAGCGCATCTCATGAAACATGAAGGCCGCGCCGTCGTGTTCGATGATCTGGCAGATATGGCTGAACGCCTGGACAGCCCCGACCTGGATGTGAATGCGGACGACATATTGGTGCTCAAAAACGCTGGCCCTAAAGGTGCGCCGGGCATGCCTGAATCCGGATATATCCCGATCCCACGCAAACTCGCTCAGGCCGGCGTCAAAGATATGCTGCGCATGTCTGACGCCCGGATGAGCGGAACAGCTTTTGGTGCCATCGTCCTGCATATTTCGCCAGAATCGGCAGAGGGCGGACCGCTTGGCCTCGTGGAAAATGGCGATAGGATCGTGCTTGATGTAGAAGCCCGACGCTTGGACTTGTTGGTGGACGAAGCTGAGCTGGCTGAGCGCCGCAAGGGCTGGAAACCAGTTACCCACAAGGGCCAGGAGCGCGGTTATCTTAAACTTTACCTTGATGAAGTTACCCAGGCTGAAGATGGTGCCGATTTCCGTTTTCTCATGCCTGCACGCACTGGCCAATCCACGCCTTAAACGGTTTTGGGGTAACCGCTTAAGTTTATTAGACTCTTTTTAAGCATGGAGACAGTCTTCCCGGCGATACTCCTTTCTGGAAACCACTTTTGTGGAACTCCGAAGGGCCCAGAATCCTGGGCCCGATTTTGAAAGGATTAAAGTCATGTCGAACATGCTAGAGGAGAGGGTCCGCGTCTCCCGGACGTGTGGCAGCATTAAGTTCCATCCAGCCCAGCAGCGTAATTCTGCTGAAGCCGCAGCACCTAAATCCGTTGAATCTCCCAGTGTAGAGATTGTGCTATCGGCAGAAGCAAAAGCCGCATTGCAGACGCTCACGACCGCCCGCCCAAAAGGCGAAGAACGCGCTGAGTGCGCTGTGCAAAGTGCGACAGAAGTCGCATCCGCAACCGGTATTAGCGAGGCTGATGCTGTCGCTGCCGCGCAGCCGCTACGATCGCCGCCACCGGCAAAGGCCATCGTGATGTTCCAGGCAAGCCCGGGAACCTCATCAACCGAAGCCGATAAGTAGCAGCAGACACTTCAGCTATAATTGAATGCCTATACCGCTGCGTGGCAAGAACTTCGCGTCCGGATTTGCGTTCGCGGCGGCGCGTCGCTTAGGCCTTCAGCGGGATGTCAGCTTAAACTCAATACGCCGATTCCGCCTGTTGGCTTCCGCCGTTCCGGCTTGATCCAGCGGATGGTACTGGCCGAAACCAGCCGCTGCCAGACGATCGGCCGGAATTCCAGCATCTGCCAACGCCCTCACTACAGCAACAGCCCGCGCGACAGATAGCTCCCAGTTTGACGGGAATTGCTCATTGGCAATGGGGCGCTGGTCTGTATGACCATCCACCCGTAACACCCAATCCACATCAGCAGGCATAGTTTTGACAATCTCCGCGAGCGACTGTGCGACGGCACGGATGCTCGCTTGCCCTTTCGGCCCAAGCTCCGCTTTAGCCGTCGCGAAAAGCACTTCTGATTGAAGCACAAACCGGTCACCAACCACACGGATATCTTTGCGGTCGCCCAGCACATCGCTCAAGCGCGCCAGGAAGTCAGACCGATAGCGCTTCAACTCACTGACCTTAGCAGCCAGTGCCGCATTCAATTTACCACGGAGCTGCAGAATAGTAGCGCCCCGCGCCTTGGCATCAGTCAGGGCAGCGTCCAAGGCGTTGTTGAGACTATCCACTTTTTCCTGTAATTCATCATTCAGGCGGGCAATGCGCTTTTGTTCGTCAACGGCACGCGCCTTGTCCGCCTCGATTCCAGATGCAGCGCGGCGCGCTTGTAAAAGCCCCATCTGCGCCGCATCTGCTGCTTCCTGGAGCGCCCGCGCCCGGGCATTCAATGCCGATATCTGTGCCTCAAGGGCCTCAATCCGCATGCGATACTCAGAGATGGCGGCAGTATGCGCCGCACGCCGTTCCGCCAACCGCGCCGATAGCGCCTCCCGTGCCGCATCCGCACCGGCACCGGCCCGTTGCGCGTCCTTCAAATCCTGGCGGAGCGCCTGGACCTGTTCCACCAACGCCGCTTGTCGCCCTTCCCCAGCCCCGACCAACCGGAGGCTTTGGGCTAATTCTTGCTCCAACAAGCGAATACGTTTGGCGCGCGCCGCATTATCCGATTCTGCCATAACCTTGGCAGCTGCTCCACTTTCTTTCAGTTGCGCCAGCGTTGCTGCCTGTTTCGCCGCTTGCAAAGCCAGCGCGTCACGCTCTCGTGTTGTTTGCTCGATCACACCTTCGAGTGTGACTAGCTTTACATTGGCCGCTTTCAGAGTGGCAGACAGAGCCTGAATTTCTTCCCCACGGAGCCCCGCCAACGCTGCCGCTGTCTCACCTGATACTTCCGACTGTTGCAAGTCGCCAGATAACGCCTTGATGCGCAGCTCAAGTGCAGCAAGATCGGTAGCCTGGGCAGCGGCAGCCTTAGCTGCTGTTGCGAGCTCTTGGTAATGCTGGCCAGCGCGAGCTTCGAGCGCTGCAATCACACCTTCTAAGTTCCCATTCGTTTGGTTCAAGCGGGCTTGCTCAGCCATCGCCGCGTCCAACGCCGCTTGTCTTGCCGCACTCTCACTCGACTTATCCTGAAGTGCAGACTGCAGTGTGGCGACATTGCGTTGCAACGCTGCAATTTCATTTTCCTGGCGCGCGGCGGCCGTCGTCGCAGCCGTCAAGGACTGTGCCAGCTCCATGCTCTCTCGGGATTTGGCGCTAAGTGCTGCTTCCAGGCTTGCAGCGGACTTCCGTAGCGCTTGCAGCGTCGCTTCCAAGCTTGCAACTGAGGCGGCAGAAGCAGCCAAAGCGCCAGACCGCTCCGCACTCTCAGCTGATTTATCCGCCAGCGCAGCGCTCAAGCTAGCGGCCTGTGCCTGCAACGCCGCCAATTCAGCTGCAAGGTCAGATGCCTTAAATTCTGCTGAATCAGCCCGGCCCGCCTGGGCCTGCGCATCAGCCAACGCCGCTTGTCCGGCACCTCTAGCGCTGGCCAGACGCGCTTCGGTCCGTTCGAGTTTAGCCAGGGTTTCAGAAGCTTTTTGCACGGCGGCAGCGAGCGCATCCTCTAATGAGGAAATCTGGTCTGCATTCGCAATGGCTTTGATCTTCGCTGCATCTAGGCCACGGGTGGTCGTCTCTAAATCCTTATCGAGGGCTTTGATACGGGCGCGGGCGGCGGCCGTTGCGGCTGCATCTTCTGCAGCTTGAGCAGAGGCGGCGGCGAGCGCTTCGTCGCGTCCGCTCAATGCGTCACTCAAGAAATGCTGGGCGAGCGCGAACACCATCAATAGGAAGATCACCACCATCAACAGGCTGGCGAGTGCATCCACAAAGCCTGGCCAAATGTCAGTGCCTATGGTGGAACGACGGCGGCGGGCGCGCATGGCGAATGCCCTCAGCCGGGCCAGATATCGGGATCAGATTGCTTGATCTCTGCAGCCGCGCTACCGCCAAGCAGCGTGCGCCCAAGCAGCCTAATCTCACCGCGGAGTTCTTTAGCAAGTTCAGCCCGGCCGGCCTCTGCACCATCCCCAATCCGCGCAAGTTGTCGTTCAATCTGCGCCAGTTGGCGCCGTGCATCGGGATCTCCCGGGCTGGGTGCCGCCATCTGCGCCGTCAACGCCGCCAATGCGCCGCCGATATCGGCCTGCCGGTCTGTAGCACCATCAATGACCCGTTGTTGGCGGTCTACGATTACGCCAAGCGATTCAAGTTTATCACCCAGGTCCTGCAATCGGTCTGTCATGCGCGCTAGGCCCTGGCCAGTTTCGCGCCGGCCTTCTTCTGACCGGGAAACCAGACGGCGAAGATCATCCAGCGCCTCGGCAGTTTGCTGCAATAGCGCCTCCGTGAATGCGGACGGGCGCATGACCTCACCATCGCCATCACCTGCCATTGGAGACGCCCGGAAGCGCGCCATGCTGGATAACCAGTCTTCCACATCATTGTAGAACCGGTTTTGCGCTTGCCCAGCCTGCAGGTCCAGGAAACCCAGGGCCAACGCGCCGGAAAGGCCAAATAATGATGAACTGAAGGCTGTGCCCATACCATCCAAGGGTGCGCGCAGGCCAGACAGCAATTGGTCAAACATTTGGCTGCCTGCGTCTTTCGCTGTGCTGTCGACTGTTAAGCCATCCACCACATTGCTGATAGATCGCACGGTTTCCAGCAAGCCCCAGAATGTGCCGAGCAGGCCCAGGAATATCAGTAAGCCGACCAGATAACGCGTCAGTTCGCGGCCCTCATCCAGTCGCGTACCAACACCGTCCAGCAGAACGCGGGTTGAGAATGTGGTGAGCGTCGCTTTCCGGCCATCCTCCCCAAGTGCACGCGCAATTGGCCCCATCAAGCGCGGCGGATGCGTCGGTGGGGCACCAACAGCTTGGCGTTGATAGCCTTCGACCCAGGCGATTTCTGCGTTTAGCGTCGTCGCCTGCCGCACACAAACAAATACACCGACAAGCAGAACGCCAAGGATTACGCCGTTGAGTGCTGGGTTTGCTAAAAAAGCCGCCAGCGCCGGGACCCGCAGTACATATATGGCGGCTGCGGCGGCGATGACGAACAGTGCCATCCGGATCAGATATCTGCGGGGACGTGTCACGCCGAATGCTTACAGAAGGACCACTGCATCCTCGTCAACTTAAGCAGGGACGACGAGCGTGACGGACACGCTATCGCGGTTCTGCCCACCAGTGACCGGTTGTACTTTGATCGCATCACTCATCACGCCGCGGCTTAGGAGGAAGCGTCGCACCGTGAGCGCACGGGCAAGTGCCACATCCAGCGCTTGGCTCAGATCACCAGCAGCAGCCGCACCATTGACGCGGGCTTGCAGGCCAGGGTTGGATTTCATCCAATCCGCAATTGCAGATAGCACAGGCATCGCGTCACCCGGCAAGCTGCGGCTACTGCCTGCAAAGGCGATATCTGTAGAGAAATCCTGGGAACCGCCAGCGGGCGGCACAAACGCCGTTCGCTGAGATGGCGGTGCGAATTCAGACAAGCGCATTGGGGGAACCGCGTTGACTTCCTGTGTGGGGGCTCCAGCAAATGGCGGCACAATTGGTGCTGGCAAAGGTAAGGGAGCAAACCCAGGCGCTTTCGAAAGATCATCAATCGGCAGCAGCGTCAGCAGGCGACGCGGCGCATCGCCAACGAGCTGCCGTGGTGCAGTTACACGGGCCAATCCATCTGGGATCGACAGACCACGCCGGGGCGCTTGATTTGAAACTTCCGTTTCAGGGACCGGAAGCGCACTTTGACTTTCAGGTCGGCCAGCAATTTCAGGCGCACGGGCGGGTGGTGGTGGTGGTGCCAGAACGGCTGAGCCAGGTTGCGTCACATTGCCAAGATCAGGCTCGACGGCGCGCGATTTGATCGGCTGCGGTAAAGTGGCACCTGGAACGAACGCACCGCGTTGAGGCGGTTGGATCAATGAGGCAGGCGGCAAACTATCCGGCGCACTGACACCATTGAGGCTGCGCGGCTCGGCTTGTTGAACGGCTGCGAGCGCAGGTACTGAACTTGGTGCCAAAGGCGGCTGCTCCTGGCGGATTGGCGGTGCTGGCGGCAATGGGGCTGGAGAAGCCAACTCCGGTGCTTTTTGCAAGGGCAAACGCGGCAGGGCCATTCGCGGCCTAACGATACGAGACTGGTCTGCACGTGGTTGAATTGAGCGGGATTGCTCAAGATTCGGTGCAAATTGCCGTTGGAACTGTTTCGGCTTCGCGACAACGTTGAACGAGCGCGGTTCAGCGACGGGCTGCTGGATAAGGTTCGGTAGCGGTTGCGATGTCAGTGTCGACAACTGAACGGTCCGCGCGGCATGGGCGGCGAGCGGCAACGCAGCCAACAATCGACGGGGTTCCTCCGGCGGGCGGGGCGGAGCCAGGCTTGCTAACGAGGCCAGGTTAACAGGCTTTGTGGCAGCAATTGTCGCGGCTGGGGCGGCAGGCGTCCAACCGGGCTGGGCCATCGCAGGCGGGTTCTGACGGTCAAAGATAATCGGGAAACGGGCCTTCAGCACATCAGACGCTTCGATGCCAGATGTGGCTTCAACGCCAAGCACTTCTTCGGTCGACGCCTTTTGCATTGGTGACGTTGTCGAGCGCGACTGCGGCACAGGGAGAGAGAGCGATTCCCGACGCGGTGGTGCAGGCCCCCTTGGTTGAGCCATAGCCGTAACCGTTCGCGACTGTTCTGAGCGCAATGCGGGCGGCAGCGATACTAGTTCCGGGTTATCTTCCCGGATCATTGGATGCGTCACAGCCTCAGGCTCGATACTCAATGGCGGCGGCAATGCCACTAGGGATGTTGTTGGCGGTGGAGGCAGCGGGAATGCCGCTGATTGAGTCACAGGCACGACTGGCAGCTGCGCAGTAGGAAATGAAGGTGGAGGTGGTAGCGGCACCACAATGCGTGGTGTGAATGCGAGGGGCTGCGGTGCCGGCGGTAGAACGGGCGGCGGCTCGCTGCTGAAAGCAGGCAACCGACGGATTGGCTGCTCGGCTGAAGGGAGTTGCGGGGCCACCATGTTTGGGCGCTCACTCAGCACTGGTAGTGGCGGTGCCGCGGATGCATTATGGATGGGCAGGGCTGGCGGCAAGGCCAGCACAGCAGCAGCTTGGCCACTTGCTGGCACAGTCTTATAGGCTGGCGGTGGTGCCGGTATGTGGATAGACGCAGCTGGCGGTAAGCCGGGACGCGCTGGTGCCAATCGAACAAGCGGTGCCTGTTTCGGCGGCGGTGCAGCAGGTGACGGACGCGGCACCGGCTGACGTTCAGGCAATGTCGGCGCTAGGGCGATGCTCAGCGGTAATGGCGCAGAGGCGGCTGGGGGGACCGTTGACGTTGATTTACGGCGGCGGATCAGCGGTGCCGTTTCAGCAACCTGCCGAGGCTGCACATGTGCTCGCGGCGGCGGCTGAGACGCAACAATGCGCGCGTCAGGTGCTCGCACGAAAGAACTCGCACTGAACGACCGGGAGCGCGACGCGACAGCAGGCAGCACCATCTGCGGCCACGGCTGATACGCAGGTTGCGGCGGTACGACAGCAAGTTGCACGCGTTCCGTCAAACTGGCCGGGCGGCGCGGCGGCAAGCGCATGCCAAGCTGGCGCGACGGGTTTGTAGGCGGATAAAGCTGCGGCGGAGTAGCTGCGAATTGGTTGTTGTGTGGCGCGTATTCCGGCATGGCCGCAAGTGCACGACGCGAGGGCGGTGGGCGCAACAGGAGCGGTTGAATTCCAGTTTGCCCATCATCAAGCACGCTTAAATCAACGACAACAGCGCCTTTATCATACCCATCAGCAAAGCCATCAGCAACAGACAAAAGCGCTGGCGCGCGGTCTGCTCGAATGGAAGCACCCCTGCTATCAATCACCAGGACGCCATCTTGCGCACTTGCGATATTGGTCATAACAGGGACCAGCGTTGCTGCACCTGCAAGCAGGCTCCAGCGCAGACGGCTCGGATGGTTCAATTTTAGTTGCATATGCAATCGCGTCATAAAGCGGAAAAAGCCCCTGTGTCCCCGGTACGTACCCTAACGGTTAACAGCCCCGGCGCCAAGACGCTGAAAAGCCTAGCAGGCTGCCGCGCCCGCGTGGTTACTACAGGCTTAACAGAATGGAAAAACTGCTGGCGTGGTTATCCCGTCGCAAGCTTGGTCAATTGGCGGTGTAATTCCGGCGGGCTAGCGACAATCTCGCGCTTATCCATCCAGCGTGGGCCACCGCTGAAATCAGTCACCTGACCGCCCGCTTCCCGAACGATAATAACGCCCGCCGCCACATCCCAACCACGGGGACCAGCGGCGATATAGCCATCCAATCGGCCTGCTGCCACATGCGCCAAATTCAGCGCAGCCGCACCTTGCATCCGAACACCTGCGCCAGATCCGGCAATACGGCCTGTAATTCCCAACCAATCGCCAGATGGCGGTGCGGCGTTCGCATCGCTAGCCGGGGCCGGGCCACCGCCTGCCAACAGACAATCGGCCATGCTGTTCCGCTTAGAGACACGCAAGCGACGGTCATGCACATAAGCGCCGCTGTTCCGCTCACCCCAGAACATTTCATCTGTGATCGGGTTATAAATGACGCCCGCAATCACTTCACGGCTTTCTTCAAGCGCGATGGACACAGCGAAACTTGGCAGGCCATGCATAAAATTGGCCCGCCCGTTGATTGGTGCCACGATGAACCGGTGGGACGTGTCCTCCCCCGTCACTTCGCCAGTCGTCGCTTGCATCAACCCAAACCGTGGGCGCGCCTGCTGGAGCATTTCCCGAATAAGTTCGTCAGATTTGGCTTCCGCTTTCGCCACGAAGTCTTTGGGGCCGCGCTGGGAGGCCTGAAGCTGCTCAACTTCGCCAAAGTCACGAATAACCGCACGCCCAGCCTTCTCGGCGGCGCGGATCATTACGGTCATAGCCGGGCTTCGGCGCATTTAACTGAACTCCAGGAGCGAAAGGAATTTAACCCTAGTCTTTCGCCCGCTCCATGTATTCACGGTTTTCTGTGTGAACAACGATGCGCGTACCGGTCACAATATGCGGCGGCACTGTGATGCGGATGCCATTCTCAAGCAAGGCTGGCTTGTAGGATGCACTGGCAGTCTGGCCCTTAACAACGGGATCAGCTTCAGTCACTTCCAGCGTCACCGTTGTCGGCAGCGTGATGCCAACGGGTGAGCCGTCCACGGTGTTAACGCGCAGCTTCATGCCTTCCATCAGAAAATCCACCTTGTCGCCAAGCTGATCCTTATCAATGGAGAACTGATCGAAGGTTTCGTTGTCCATGAACGTGTACAAATTATCGTCCACAAACAGGAATTGCGCATCACGTTCATCCGTCTGCAAGCGCTCTACACTGTCACCAGTGCGGAAGCGGACATTGGTTTTGGTGCCTGTCATCACATCGCGCATATCCAGCGCGATAAAGGCATTGCCCTTACCCGGCAGGATCAGCTCGTGCTTGATGACTTGGTAGCGACGACCCTCGTGTTCGAGCACATTGCCCGAGCGCAACGTATTAGCGATGACCTTCATGGTGGCGGCCTCGTATCTTATGAATGTGAATGCAGGAATCGCGCGGTTTCTAGCAGTAGCGCGCCTGCCTCGCAAGCGCGCAGAAGCCGCATCACGATCTAATCTGGCTTAATCTCTGGTGGATAGGCATGGTCTCGTCCAAAGGGGTCACGAATGCACCACCCTTCAGCGGTTTTTCCTGCATGGCCTTCAGCCAATGGTGCCTTCCCGAACCCGCCCGGCGTATCAAGCACATATGTTGGCTGGCAAAGGCCCGAAACCTTGCCTCGAAGTGCTGCTGCAAGCGCCTGCCCCTCTGCAATATCCATTTGAAAACGGGCCGTGCCCGGTGCTAGGTCCGGATGATGTAGGTAATACGGCCTGATGCGGGCAGCAACGAGGCCGCGCATCAGCCTAGTCAATACATCCACATCATCATTCACGCCCTTCAGCAAGACCGTTTGACCAAGCAGGGGCAGGCCCGCATCTGCCAACCGGTCTGCAGCGGCGCGGCTTGCGTCCGTCAGTTCAGCCGGATGATTGCAATGGATCGAGACATAGGGCGTCAGGCGTGGAGAGGCCTTAATCGCCACAACCATCTCAGCCGAAACGCGGGCTGGATCAGCGATGGGTACGCGCGTGTGGATGCGCACAATCGCGACATGCGGGATGGCGTCCAAGCGGTTGATAATCCGCGCCAGGACAGCTGGCTTCAGCATCAACGGATCACCGCCTGTTAGGATGACTTCCCAAATTTTAGAGCGGCTTTCGATATAGGCGAAGGCAGCATCCATTTCATCCAGCGTCATGGCCGGTGTTGCGCCAACGGTCTCCCGGCGGAAGCAAAAGCGGCAGTAAACCGGGCAGACGTTGATGGGTTTGAGCAGCACCCTATCTGGATAGCGATGTACGACACCCGGAACGGGGCTGCGGGCATCATCACCAATGGGGTCCAGCAACTCGCCGGGTGCTGTGGTGAGTTCGGCCGGGTCCGGGATAAATTGGCTGCGGATAGCAGCACCATCCGGCCCCGCCATCAGCGCCGATATCTCACTAGTGACGCGGATTGCATAACGTTGGCTGACACCCGCAGCAGCTGGCACGCCAGACGCATCAATCAACCCGGCAGCCGCCAGGCCTTCGGCGCTGGTAATAGTGTTGGTATAGCTCATATTGCTTGCTATAAGCCGCCTGCATCGCTGAGGGAAGCCTGATGCCGAATGAACTGCGACCAGCGCCACCCTGGCGGCCAGACAAATTTGCCGCCCGCAAGCCATTTCTGCTAGCACGAGGCCGTATCCTAAACGCCGTGCGCCAATGGTTCCAAAACGAAGGGTTTCTGGAAGTCGATACCCCTGCCCTTCAAGTCTGCCCCGGTCTGGAACCTACGCTCAGACCCTTCCAAACTACCCTTGAGGAAGTTGACAGCGAAACGCGCCCCATGGGCCTGCACACCAGCCCAGAATTCGCCATGAAGAAGCTGCTTACGGCAGGTGCAGGACCTATCTTCCAGATCGCCCATGTATTCCGGAACGGCGAACGATCGGCGACCCACCATCCAGAATTTTCCATGCTTGAATGGTATCGGCCACATACAGGGTGGCTCACAATAGCAGATGATGCCTGCACGCTGATCCAAGTGGCCGCAGATGCCGCACAGCCCTTGAAGCCTTCGCCAAGCTTTAATCCCAATGGCCCGGTAGAGCATGTGTCGGTCAAGGCAGTATTTGAGGCCGCAATGGGCTTTGATCCCATACCAATCCAAGATGACATTGAGGCCATTCGCGCAGCGACAGAGGCTGCCGGTATCCGCACTGGGCCCAATGACGGTTGGGACGATATCTTCTTTCGCGGGCTTTTGAATCGGATTGAGCCTGGTCTTGGTGCCGCGGCATCCGTTGTCCTGCACAGCTATCCGGCGCGCATGGCTGCACTCGCAAAGCTCGACGCCGCAGACCCCTTGGTCGCCGAACGGTTTGAGGTGTTCGCAGGCGGTATGGAACTGGCAAATGGATTTGGGGAACTGACAGATGCCGCAGAACAGCGGTCCCGATTCGCAAAAGATCTTGCGGACATCCGCGCCGCTGGCGGTGAGCGGATAATCGATGAGGATTTTCTTGACGCACTCGCCCATGGCATGCCGGAAGCCGCCGGTGCCGCGATGGGCTTTGACAGGCTGGTGATGTTAGCCACGGGCGCATCTCACATTAACGACGTGTTGTGGCTACCTGTTGCAGAACCCTGATACTGAACTGTCTCATACTGTTCCGCACTTGACGGCGTCCGGGGGCCTCTGTACCTCGGCTTCTAACAAGTCTGGACCGCACTGAAACGGAGCACAACATGGCTGGCACGAGCGTACTCGATCACCGAACCGCCCTAATCTATGTCATGGTGCTGATGTCTGCTGTCGACAATGAAATGACGGACGTGGAATTGCGGGCCATCGGCGAGACCGTCCGTGTATTGCCAATTTTTGAGGGCTACGACCTCGGCCAGATTTCAGAAGATGGCAAGACGTGCGCCTCTCTGCTGAGTGAGGATGACGGGCTCGACGCCGCCCTTGGCCTGATCGCCCATGCGCTGCCTGAAAAGCTGCGTGAAACGGCCTATGTATTGGCTTGCGACATTGCGGCCGCTGATGATTCAGTAGCACCAGAAGAATCTGAGCTGCTGGAAATGATCCGCCGCAAGCTCACAATTACTCGGCTTGCAGCCGCGGCGATTGAACGCGCTGCACGCGCCCGCTACGCACAAATGTAAAAGCGCTTGCGCGGGACACGGGCCTTGCCTATTGTCCCGCCGCTTACGGAGGGGTGGCCGAGTGGCTGAAGGCGCACGCTTGGAAAGCGTGTATACGGTATCCCCGTATCGAGGGTTCGAATCCCTCTCCCTCCGCCATAAGTATCCGGCAACCATTTGATCTATAACGTAAATCACCCGATTTCGCTGATTTGCGGTATACAAAATGGTAGACAAAAAGAGGGATTCATACCTCTTCCAAAAACGAGACATTTGGTATTTCAGTCGACACGGCCTGTGGATATCAGAGGGCATTATCGTTCTGAAAGGACCGTCTGTTTCCTCCGAATAAAGTCCTACGCCAAAGCGTCGAAGACAGCCGCAGTTGGTCAGACCATCTTGAGAGCGTATGGGCAGGCATACGACTACGGCATCTGGGTTTGGGGCCTTCCTTCGAAGACGCTGCACATAAGCCTGCTGCTGCTGGTCCCTCTCTTACCGCTGC
>CBFIAF010000013.1:0-45073 GCA_965660545.1 Alphaproteobacteria bacterium
GCCAAAACAGCCTCCTATCCGAAAGCTATCTTGGATCATATCATACCGTCGTTGTGAATCCCTTTTGTCTACAAAACGTAAGCCATCGTGTGTTCGGGGGCGGAACAAGGCGGCAATTATTCGCGCCAATAATACTGACAACGCACTTAATGGAACCGCAGAAGACGATCGTATTGTCGGCCAAGGCGGGAACGACACATTAACAATTACTGCAACAAATGCTTCCGGCTTAGTCGGCGTTAAAATGGGTGGTGGTGATAGCCAGGACATTCTGTTTGCTGGCCCTGGCTTCGGCCTTAGGGTCGATAACCGCACTGGCGACGGCGATGAGAAGGTGACAGGCGACGACGCTAACGACCGCCTACTTGGTGAAGTCGGGCAAGATATCCTTGACGGCGGTGCAAGGGATGACTTCCTCAGCGGCGGCGAAGATGATTACGCGCTTGACGGCAATGCTGGCCAGGATGTCCTCAAAGGCGGTGACGGCGATGACTTGCTCATCGGCGCAGACGGCGATGATGAGCTGAAGGGCGGCAATATGCGCGATGTGCTCATTGGCGTCCAAGGCCAAGCCGCAATGGTTGTTTGCGCTGGCAATGACACGCTGAACGGCAAAACTGAGGATGACGTGATGACCGCCGGTGCCGGGAACGACGTTTTCGTCTTCACACCGAACTTCAACCACGACACGGTCATGGATTTTGAAGATGGTTCTGACCGCCTACGGTTCTTCAAGGCTGGCGTTTCAAATATCACCGATCTGACGATTAGCGATCTGAACGGCGATCTGCTGATTTCAGTCACTGATGCACCGCAGAACGATGTGTTGCTGGTAGGCTTAGCTGGTGCCTTTCTTGATGCTGGGGACTTAGTTTTCCTCCCCTCATCTGACACGGATTTCTAATAGCGCTTTGCCTTAACTGGCGCTGTGCTGATTAGTGGAACTCCCGCTTCCTTAATTGGGAACGGGAGTTTTGTTTTGAGCTAGAGCAATTTCCGATCAATCTGAATCGGATTGATAGGAAAAAATTGCTGGCAATCAATGAAGTAGGGTGCCGAACTACGCCTAATCAGGCTGACGACGCTCTAGCGCTTGCGCCGCCGCACTGGCGGTGCCGCGTTGGCAGGATCATCCGGCCAGGCGTGTTTTGGATAGCGCCCGCGCAGATCAGATCGTACCGCCTGATAACTCCCGGACCAGAACCCTTTAATATCCTGGGTTGTTTGCGCTGGCCGTCTTGCGGGTGACAGCAAACGGAGCAGTATCGGCGCTCCAGCCGCCATTGGATGATTTTTAAGGCCAAAAGCATCCTGGATAATGATCTCCGCGACAGGTCCAGTTTCTTCCTCGTAACGGACAGCCACTGTGCGTCCGTCAGCAAGCGTAATGCGCTCCGGCGCAGCCTTTGCCAAAGCATCAGCTTGCGCCCAATCCAGCAATGACCTGAGTGCCGATGAGAGCGCCGCGCCCCGGATTTCCCGAAGCGATCCACTATCATCCAAAGCTGGTGCCAACCATACATCAGCCGTGGCGAGCAAAGCCGTATCTGATAGATCTGGCCAGCCGCCCATGCGCTCTGCCACGTAGCGCGCACGAGTCAGCCAATGTACTGACGCATCAGACCACGGCAAGATATTGAGGCCGTTGGCACGAACGCCTTCTATCATCCCATCAAGCGCTTCGTCGCGCATCGGCGCATCGGGCTGGCTTGAAAGCTTGAGACGCCCCAGTCGTCGCTCAGCCCGGACTTGCACGGCACCGGCGTCGCGATTGAATGCAACGATGCGGTGCTCTTTGATCAGACCATCTGCCGCCGCAAGCACCGCTTCCTCTGAAATTTCGGCAGCAGCTATAATGCGTGCACCACAGGGGCGGCCTGTTGCATCGGCGATGACGATCCATTCTGCCCGGGCAAGCGGGTCTGTCTCATCGACACTGGCAGCGCGGCCATTGGCCATTTGAAACCCGCCACGGCCCCGCGCCTTCGCAATCCGATCCGGCCACGCCAGCGCCAGCACTGCACCCGCATTATCAGGCGCGATAGCACCGCTAGCGTCACCCGCCGTCTTAGCCATACGCATGGCCAATCGGCGTGCCGCATCTGCCCGTGCGCCGCCACCACGCAGAAATCGGCGCAGCCGTTCTGCCAGATCAACACTTCCACCGCCAAGCCCGCGTTCCGCCAAAAGCACAGATAGCTGTGCGGCAAGCCGACTTTCGCCATTCGCCGCTGCCGCAATAATCATATGGGCTTCGCGGGGCGCTGCCGGGATTTTTAGTAGCTGCCTGCCATGGCCAGTAATACCGCCCCCACAATCCAATGCCCCAATCAGGTGCAAGCCCTGGGTAGCCGCCGCAAGCGGCCCCGGCGGCGGGGGATCAAGCCACGAAAGCTTTGCCGGTTCCGACGCGCCCCAATCCGCCAAGGCCAAGGCCAAAGGGGCCAGGTCTGCTTCCAATATCTCTGGTCGCGGGAAGGCTGGGAGACCGCGCGTTTCCACTTCATCCCAGAGCCGATAACAGACACCAGGGCCAACGCGCCCAGCACGCCCTCGCCGCTGGTCTATGGCGGAGATGGGTGCACGCTCCGTCACCAAGCGTGCAAGGCCTACTCCAGGGTCAAATCTCGGTGCCCGGTCAAGACCTGAATCGATGACGATACGGATATCTGGGATCGTCAGGCTAGTCTCCGCGACGGACGTCGCCAGGACGACTTTGCGCTTTCCACCATCAGTCTGCTTGACCGCACGGTCTTGTTCGCGGGGATCAAGGCCACCATGGAGCTGGTGCAAGCTAACTTTTGCAGCGTCCAGCCCTCCCTCAATCAGGCGTGTCTCCGTGCGCTCAATTTCAGCACGACCCGGCAAGAACGCAAGGATGCCGCCGGTTTCATCTGCAAGTGCCTTGCGGATAGCTGCAACCATAGCTTCATCAATCCACCGCTCCCGCGCGCGGCCAAGATAATGGGTTTCGATTGGGAACGCCCGGCCTTCAGAACGCACGACCGGCGCGCCGCCAAGCATTGCTGCCAACCGCGCATCATCCAACGTTGCGGACATAGGCAGGATGCGCATGTCTGGGCGCAGGGATCGTTGGATATCGAGCGCCAGAGCTAGGCCAAAATCTGCGTCCAAGCTGCGCTCATGAAATTCATCGAACAAAACTGCGGCGATGCCCTGAAGCTCAGGATCTGCTAAGGCTATTCGGGTGAAAACGCCCTCAGTCATCACCTCAATTCGAGTGCAATTGGAAATTTTGGATTCCATGCGCACCCGGTAACCAATCGTCTCACCGACCGATTCCCCTAGCAGGGATGCCATACGACTAGCAGCCGCACGGACGGCAAGCCTGCGCGGTGCGAGCATCAGAATGCGGCGACCTTTGGCCCAAGGTGCGCCAAGCAAGGCCAATGGTGTCAGCGTTGACTTACCTGCTCCAGGTGGCGCTACGAGAACAGCTGATGGCCCCGCAGCCAAAGCGGCCAGCACGTCTGGCAGCACAGTTTCAATGGGCAGGCCGCCTGCTATTTTTTTGAAATCGATCAGCCGCCGCCGCCTTGCATCATTGCGTCCATGCGGCGCTGCGTTTCTTCGGACGATACATCTTCAATTGGCTGAGAGATAAGCCATTTAGCTGCTGCAGCGACTGTCGCATCCTTAGTGTTCAGCGGCATGCGAACAGGCGTGCCGCCAAGATCGTCCGGTGAGCCACCAAACCCATCATCTACTGCATCAGCCAGACAAATCGGCGTGTCACCAATATGGATTTCGCAGTGGACGATTTTGCCAGCAGGCATGCGTAACGGCGTGCCAGCCTCTAAGGCACGAAAGACATCACTGAACCAGGCTATGGCATTGTTGGCATAATTGACAGAAAAATATGCAATCATATCGCGCACAATTGGATCAGCCACGGCAGTGCCTCTAATCAGTTTGCCGTAAAGCCAGCGTCCACATAGATCATCTGGCCGGACATATACCGGCCAGCCTCTGAGCACAGCATGATCAAGGTACCATGCATATCCTCAGTCACGCCATTGCGGCCAAGAAATGTGCGGTCCGCGTTTTTTTGCCAACGCTTCGCATCATCGACCACGGGCTGTGTGAGTTCGGTTGGAAAGAAACCGGGACATATGGCATTCGCCGTAATGCCGTGCGGCCCCCAATCCTTCGCCATTGCCCGCGTAAGCCCTGCAACGCCGGACTTGCAGGCGGCATAGGCCGTTGTTCCGGGGAGCGCGTGGCTTGTGGTGATGGAGCCAATATTTATCACACGGCCCCACCCCTTCGTCTTCATAGCTGGATGGAACTGTTGCGCCACATGCAGCGGTGCCATCAACTGCACCTGAATAACGGCCAAAAATTCAGCCGGTGAAAGATTCTCCGCTGCTTTACGCACGGTATTTCCCGCCACATTAACGACGATATCTGGATCGCCAAAAGGCTTCCGCGCCGCTTCCGCCATAGCTGGCAGGCTATCCAAAGCGCCAACGTCCGCTACGACATAGGCCGCGTTGTCGGCCCCAAGCTCATCTACCATTTCTTGCAGGCGCTCTTTTCGACGTGCGGCCATTACAACTTTGCCACCAGCCTGAACAATGGCGCGGGCGAAGGAGCGGCCAATGCCGCTGGACGCGCCAGTAACAAAGGCCACATGACCCGCCAAATCGAATGCAGCGAGGCCTTTAGGCAGGCTTGCGACCGGTGCTTCAGCCATGCTTATTCCGCCGCCTGCGCTTCGGAAATGGCTTGGCCGTCAACACGGGTCTCGCCCTTCAAGTTATCGACGGTGACGTGGGTATCATACCAGGTGAGGACCGGCGCAGCACCAAACTTCTCTGTCAGCATGGCTTCGCGCTCCGGCGTGAACCAAGCTTCAGCCGCTTCCCGGCCTTCCCACAGATAAACGCCGCCAGTGCCCGCATCACCATTCAAGTAATCCTTGCGGATCAGCCCTTTGGCACCGAGTTCCCTGTAGGTTGGCGCGGTGGACGTGCCAGAGGCAATTGCTTGCTCTTGGGTGCGCTTACCAAGCGGAAATTGGACGACAACAATGCAATTTGCCATAGGTGAAGTCTCCTGCTGAATTAACCGTGGGGTGCCAGGATTTGGCGGACGGTCTTTACGTCCTGCAGCTTATCAAACCCGGCGTTGACCTCATCGAAGCCTATATGTCCATCGACCAAGCTATCAACCGGCAAGCGGCCTTGCTTATAAAGGCTAATAAACCGGGGGATATCCCGTACCGGCACACAGGAGCCCATATAAGAGCCCCGGATCGACTTTTCCTGGGACACCAGATCACCCTGGTTAAACGAAAATTCCGCCGTCGAGGGCGACAGGCCCGCCGTCACGACCGACCCGCCATAACGCGTAATCGCATAGGCTGTGTTCATCGCTGGAATAGTGCCGGCAAGATCAATGGCATAATCAACGCCGCCATTGCTGATATCGCGGACCTGCTCAACGGCGTTGGCATCCCGCGCATTGACTGTATGAGTAGCACCCAATTGGCGGGCGAGGCCGAGCTTTGAATCTTCAAGGTCAATGGCGATGATCTTTTCCGCCCCCCCAAGCCGTGCGCCCAGAACGCCGTTTAACCCAACACCGCCAAGGCCGATGATTGCCACTGTGTCGCCTGGCAGAATGCGCGCAGTATTAATGACCGCACCAACGCCCGTCATGACCGCACAGCCGAAGAGTGCTGCATCGGCCAGGGGGATGTCCTGATCAATCACAACCACACTGCCGCGGTCCGCAACCGCATATTCGGCCATGCAGGATACGCCGGCATGGTGATTAACCCGCTCGCCGTTCATATCCCGAATACGGCTTTCGCCAGACATTAGGTTGCCAGCGCCCTTGGTAGCGGCTGCGAGTTCACAAATTTGTGGGCGACCTTCCAGGCAGCGACGGCAACGGCCACACGATGAGGAGAACTGAAATACCATATGATCGCCGACTTTGACGTCGGTCACGGCAGACCCAAGCTCCACAATCTCACCAGAACCTTCATGGCCCATAACTGTTGGCGTCGGACGTGGCCTGTCGCCGTTCAAAACGGACAGATCAGAATGGCAAAGTCCAGCGCCCGCAATCTTGATCACGACTTCATTCGGACCGGGTGGTGCCAGATCAATTTCTTCAATCGACAGCGGCTTTGAATCCACAAACGGACGCGGCGCACCGGATTGGCGCAGCACGGCGGCTTTACAGCGAAGAGTCATGGAACATCGTCTCCCTCAAGACCAAATTTTTGCACATCAAGGAAGAGAGTAAGCGGAGACGCGGAAGAGGGAAAGGTTAACCCTTCGCCAATTCCCGTCCGCGATCACGGGCGGCGGTCATGGCGCGGGCCATGAGTTCTGTTTGACCAAGTTCGGCCATCAGGACATCTAGCGCGGCGGCGGTGGTGCCGGCGGGGCTGGTGACGTTTTGGCGGAGAGTGCTGGGGTCCTCGCCAGCTGTGCGGGCGAGTTCGCCAGCACCGGCCACGGTCTGCAAAGCTGATTTGGCGGCGAGTTCGGGGCTGAGGCCTAGAGCTTCGCCCGCGGCAGCCATGGCCTCAATCAGGTGGAATACATATGCGGGGCCGCTACCGGAAAGCGCAGTGACAGCATCCATCAGATCTTCGTCTTCAATCCAATCCACGACACCCGCAGCCTGCATCAACATATCGCTCAAGCTTCGCTGCGAATCTGTCGTAGCGTCGTTGGCGCAAAGGACGCTCATGCCCATGCCGATAGCGGCAGGCGTGTTTGGCATGGCGCGGACGATGGCTGCATCTTTGCCGAATGCGGCCTCAAAGAACGAAATCGGTGTCCCTGCTGCAATCGAAAGTGTGACAGCAGATGCGGCCAATGCAGCAAAAGGCGGGGCGGCATCGCCCATGCTTTGTGGCTTTACCGCCATAACGATGGCGTCCGGCTTGAAATCAGCAGGCATGGCAGACAAATCACGAACGACCGTAACATCTGCCTCACCAATCAAATGCGCGACGGCAGCTTCCGTTGGTTCGATCACAACGAAACGGCTTACGGCCTTATTCTTGCGCCAGCCTTCCAGCAGAGCACCGCCCATTTTACCACAGCCAACCAACAACACGCACGTCATCGATCAGGCCCTCCCGACAGGTTCCAGCAAGGCGGCGGCAACAGCGTCTGACGCAGACTTGCCGCCCCATAGTACATATTGGAAGGCCGGATAGAACCGGTCGCATTCTTCAAGCGCGATCTCGACCAGATCTTCAAGCTGTTCAACCGTGGCCCCCTGTAACCCGCGCATCAGCGAAGCATGGCGGAATACCAACAGGTTTGAGTCCACATCAATGCCAAAATGCCCAAGCGGCATCTGGTCATTAACAAGAGATAGCATTTCGAGCACTGCACTGCGCCGCTCCGTCGATAAACGCAGGTCACACGCACAGCCGAACTGCAGCATGTTCAAGTCATCACGCCAGGCAAACATCAGGCTGTAATCCGCCCAACGGCCAGATACGCCAGCGATGAGCTCATCGGCGACGGACCGCTCGAACTGCCAATCATTGGCAGCGACGATTTCTTCAACCAGGTCGAGCGGGTGGAAGATATCCACTTCCATGGAACATCCCTTCGAATGTCGGCGAATGCGCCCCAAGTAGCGCACTCTCACTATCCGGCAGCGACGAAACGCCCCGGAACGCACGGAACCTGACACTCGCGAATCGGTGTTGCAAGATAAGATTCGTCATAGAATCAATTTTCTAGGGGATTTTTTGAAGATTCCTGTGGAGAAACCTATTCCGACCCCTTGGTTGCCGCCATTTTCGCCTCTAACGCAGCAACGCGCGCCTCCAGGTCGACTAGCGTCGCTTCGGCTTTCTCCTGGCCGGCGCGGGCATTTGCTGCCATCGCGCGCGCAGCTTCAAAATCCTCGCGGCGAACGAGGTCAATTTCATCGATCAGCTTTGATACTTGGGCACGCATGAGCGCTTCGGCATCTGCTTTCAGGCCGCCCGCAGCACCAAGCGCGCCGCCTGCAACCCGGGCAAGATCTTCAAATATGCGACCAGCCGCTGGGCCGCCACCCCTAGGGCTTGAATTGAAAGGTCCGTCACTCGCCATCGCTGAACTCCCCTAAGTGCGAAAGACATTGTATACCATTCACAGCCGACATCTGCCGCAACATAAGGTCGCTCAATACCGCCCATGTTTGTAATCCCGTTCCCTGCAATTGACCCGACTCTCTTAGAAATCGGTCCGTTCGCGATCCGCTGGTATGCACTGGCTTACATCGCTGGCCTGATGATCGGCTGGGGCTATGTGCGCCGTTTAAGCCAGAAGTCGCCCAGCCTGTTGACCAACAAACATGTCGATGACTTGATGGTTTGGATGACACTTGGTGTGATCCTAGGCGGGCGCCTTGGCTATGTGGTATTCTACAAGGCCGGATATTACTTCGATCACCCGCTGGAAGCGCTGCAGGTCTGGCAAGGCGGAATGTCATTCCATGGCGGATTCCTTGGCGTCGTAATGGCTGCTTACTTATTTGCGAGACGGTACAAGCTGCCACCGCTGCATCTAGGTGACCTCGTTGCGTGCGCTGCTCCAGTTGGGCTGCTACTTGGCCGCATCGCGAATTTCATCAATGGTGAGCTTTGGGGCCGCGCGAGCGATGTGCCTTGGGCGATGGTGTTCCCGGGCGATAGGCTGCGTGCTCCCCGCCACCCAAGCCAATTGTATGAGGCGCTGCTGGAAGGCCTGGTGCTATTCATTGTGCTATTTATCGCCTCCCGGAAGGAAAGTGTCCGCCGGAAATATGGCCTGCTTATGGGCATTTTTATGGCTGGATATGGCCTATCCCGATTCATTGTGGAGTTTGCGCGGGAACCGGATGCGCACCTGGGTGCCATCATCGCCGGTGCCACCATGGGCCAACTCCTGTCGATACCTATGATCCTTGTCGGGCTCTTTTTGATTTGGCGCGCCCTCAATGCCTGATGCGCTTGCAACCCGGATTACTGCTGAAATCCGGCAAGTTGGGCCCATCGGCCTAGATCGCTATTGGGAATTGGCGCTGCTGGACCCGGCAGATGGCTACTATCAGAAGCAAACTGCAATCGGCGATGGCGGCGATTTTACCACAGCGCCGGAGATCAGCCAGATATTTGGCGAACTGATAGGCCTCTGGCTTGCGGATCGTTTGCAGGCTGGCGGTAACTCAAGCGGAGTCAGCTATGCAGAGCCTGGCCCAGGCAGAGGTCAGCTGATCGACGATATTTTCCGCGCTGTAACCGCTCAGCCACGGTTTCCAAGGGACATTGTGGCCGCAGTGCTTGAGCCCAGCGCCCGCATGCAGACATTCCAAGCCAAAGCTTTCGCCAAGCACGGCATTCAAAAGGTTGAATTTACTGACCATCCGGCAATCTTGCTGGGGTCCGGGCTTGACCGGCCAATCCTTATGCCCGCAAACGAATATCTCGACGTACTACCTATCCGCCAGTTCCAGTTCAATGATGGTGCCTGGCGCGAACGGTGCATTGGGCTTGATGCCGAAGGTGGGTTTGCGTTCGTGCTGAGCGAAAAAGCGCTAGACCCGCCTGGAATGGACCTGACCCTCCAATGTTCTAAACCGCCTGAAGGTGCGATCTATGAGCATTCCCTGCAGCGGGATGAGGTTGTTGGTCTAACCGCAATCCATATACGGGAGCGCGGCGGGGCGGCGCTTTTCATTGACTACGGGCACGCCACCTCCCGGTTTGGTAATAGCCTGCAAGCACTGAAGAATGGCAAGCCCGCTAACCCGCTGGCGAACCCCGGCCAGGCGGATATCACATCCCATGTTGATTTCGCTGCTGTCGCACGATCTGCTGAGCGTATGGGCGCAAAAGCTTGGGGGCCTATTGACCAGGGTACGTTCTTGTTGCGGCTGGGCGCTCAGGCCCGGGCGGAACAGTTGTGCAAGAACACGTCGCCAGAACGTGCTGCCGAAATTCGCCAGGGACTTCGTCGCCTCGTCCATCCGCTCGCCATGGGCAGTCTGTTCAAAGTGATGGCGATCACGCAAACAGATACGGCTCCACCGCCCGGATTTGATCCATGACCCAGACGGCAATTCAACCGATCACACACTCGCTCCTCGGCACCACCGGCATAGCCCATGGCTTTTTTACGCGCCGAGGCGGTGTCAGCACAGGTGTTTATGACTCCTTGAACTGCGGCCCAGGCTCAAATGATGACCCCGTCGCCATCCACGAAAACCGGCGGCGTGTAGGCGCATGGCTCACGGGCCGGGATATTGCGCCGCTGACAGCCTATCAGGTCCATTCTCCCCGTGCTGTCGTTGTTGACGGGCCTTGGCGCGGCAAGCCGCCAGAGGCTGACGCAATCGTCACCAAAACGGCAGGCGTTGTGATAGCAGCGCTTGCAGCCGATTGCGCACCAGTGCTGCTGGCGGACAAAGATGCCGGCGTCATCGCCGCTGCCCACGCCGGGTGGCGTGGTGCCTTTGGCGGCGTGGTGGATGCGACTGTAGATACGATGGAGAGCATCGGCGCCGACAGAAGCCGCATCCATGCCGTGGTCGGTCCCTGTATCGCACAACAGTCCTATGAAGTTGGCAGGGATTTTGAGACCCAGTTTCTTGCGGCTGACCGCGATAATGACCAATTCTTCAAGCCCGGCATTTCAACAGAAAAACGGCAGTTTGATCTGGTAGGCTATGTGGTGAACCGCGCGCTTAATCTTGGCCTGGCGGACGCTGTCGCGATTGAGGCTGATACCTATAGTGAGCCAGATTTGTTTTTCAGCTATCGCCGGCAGCAGCATTCGGGCGAACATGATTATGCCCGCCTGATTTCCGCAATCTGCCTTGCCTGACGCTGCGCATTCAGCAATTCTGGCGACTAACCCAGCACACAGGATGACTACGATGAGCGACGCACCCACCGATATCGGCATTGTGAAATTGATGGAAGTGCTGCGCGAACGAGGCACACCGGAAGGCCTCACCTTGGCAGAGCGCCGCGCTCGTATGGATGATATCGGCGACCGCTTTCCCGTGCCCAGCGAAGCCATTGTCGAGCCGGTTGAGATCGCAGGCTGCAAAGCCGAATGGGTCTATGCCAACGGCGCTGATCCAGAGCGAGTGATGCTCTATGTGCATGGCGGCGGGTATGTCCAAGGCTCGCTGCATAGCCACCGCAATATGGTCTATGAAATCGCGCGCGCAATGAATGGTCGTGTGCTGAATCTGGATTATCGCCTGGGGCCTGAACATCCATTCCCTGCGGCAGTCGAAGATATGGTGACGGCATGGCAAGCGCTGCTGGATAGCGGCGTTAATCCACAGAAAGCGTCATTCGGCGGCGATTCTGCAGGCGGCGGCCTCGTCGTAGCCGCCCTAGTCTCTGCCCGGGACCAAAGCATGGTTCTGCCTGGCTGCGGTTGCTGCATCTCCCCCTGGACAGACCTCGTCGGCACTGGTCAGACGATGGAGACCAAAGCAAGCGTCGATCCTATGGTCGGGCGAGAGGCACTGACATTCTTTGCTGATCTCTACATGAACGGCGCGGACCCGGCGCAGCCTCTGGCGTCACCACTTTACGCGGACCTCTCCGGCCTACCTCCGCTTTTGGTGCAGGTCGGCACAGCGGAAACACTATTAGATGACAGTCGTCGCGTCGTAGCGCGCGCACGCCATGCAGGTACAGAAGCCACGTATGTTGAATGGGCCGACATGCCCCACATCTGGCATATCTTTGCACCGCTCCTGCAAGCGTCACGGGATGCCATCACAGAATTAGGCGCTTTCGTTAAGCAACACGGCTGACCACTTCGATTGATGGTCCGATTTCCAATGATGTATTCAAACGCCGCAGCGTTAGTGCGTCAGTCGCGATAACCAGCATCACGCCAGCGAGTTCACGACTTTTTGTGCCAAATAGCGTTGCGGCCACTGCAAAATCAAATCCACCATTCCGGATTTCACGGACATGCGGGCGCCCGCCACCGAGTGCTGCAGTGATAGCATCAAGCGCCAATGCGCCAGCTCGACCGCAGAAGAAGATCGTTGCGAGAATACCTTTACAGTCACGTTCCAGAAAGGTCTCAGCATCTCCACCTGCCAGGCGGCACGTGCCGTGTTGGTTGATCAGCACGGTCCATCCGACATGGGTTGGCGCATTGCCTGCTGGATCGAGCTCTAACAATGTTGGCAGGCCCGCATTTGCCTGCCATGCCCAAAGCTCCAGAATGTCGTCGATCCGCTGGCCCCGTGTTACGTCCTGCCTTATCATTCGCATAACTGGACATCTGCAGACGCACCTTGCGCCGCATGCGTCTCATTTTTCTACAAACGCCATCCCTGGCATCTGTTTTGATCTGTGAGTCGCAATTCCCGGACCATAACAAAGGATACCGTGCCAATCATGACGCAAGACACCGTTCACTCGACCCTCGATGCGATCTTTGACCTGACGGTGGGGGCCCTCATGGCGTCTGGCGCAAACCGGGAGAACGCGGAAGCCGTCGCAGAGATTGTTTGGAAAGCGGAGCGAGATGGCTGCTTGAGCCACGGCATATTCCGCGTCCCAGGCTATTGCGACGCCCTGAAAGCCAATGCCGTCAATGGCAGCGCAGCGCCGAAAGTCATTGACCAAGCGCCTGGCATCGTGCGTGTGGATGCTGAAAACGGCCTGGCACCGCTGGCGATGAAGATTGGCCGACCTGCACTCATAGAAAAAGCTAAGTCCCAAGGCATCGCGACGCTTGGTATTGCGAACTCAGCGCATTTCGCGGCGCTATGGCCCGATGTTGAGCCTTTGGCAGACGCTGGCCTTGTCGCCATGAACTTCGTCAACAGCCGGGCGTTCGTGGCACCAGCGGGCGGCAAGCAGGCTGTGTTCGGTACCAACCCAATGGCCTTCGCTGTTCCCCGCCCCGGCAAGCCACCAATGGTGTTCGATCAGGCCTCCAGCGCCTCGGCTCGGGGGGAGATCATGTTAGCGGCACGGGATGGGCATGCGGTGCCAGAGGGCCGTGGCCTTGGCCCAGATGGACAGCCAACGACAGACCCAGCCGCCATCCTGAAAGGCGTGCAGCTGCCGTTCGGCGGTTATAAGGGCGGCGCAATCGCCATGATGGTCGAAATCCTGGCTGCGTGCGTTACCGGTGCCTACACCAGCTTGGAAGGCGAGGCTGCATATACCGGCCATGGTGGGCCGTCTGCTGCAGGCCATCTCGTGATCGCGATTGATCCTTCAAAATTCGGCAATGACCGGTTCCTGGAACGGGTCGAAACGATGTTTGAAAACATGCTGGCGGATGAGGGCGTCCGCCTTCCTGGCGACCGCCGCTTGGTTAACCGCAAGCAGACGCCTGAAAGCGGCGTCCACACGGACAAAGCGCTTTACGACAAAGTGGTCACCATTCGCGATGGTAGGTAAGCGCTAGCTGCCAGACATTAACGGCAACCGATCATGATACTGCACTTCAGCCTCATAAGCGGCGGCCAATCGATAGAGTTGAGCCTCACCGAAGGGCGGCGCAGAGAGTTGGATGGATGCTGGCATGCCTTCAACTAGCTCAGGCGTTGGCAGCGCAAGGCCCGGCAGTGTGAGGAAGTTCAGCGGACGCGTGCAGCGGGATAGGCTGGCGACAACACGCTCAAACCCTTGCCCAGAGCCAATATCCGTTTCATCAATACGCGGCGTTTGAATATTGAAGGTCGGTGCCAGCAGCACGTCACACTGACTAAAGACGCGATCGCAAAAATCCGCAACGATCTTTGGACGAAGCTGCAATGCGCTCAAATAATCAACGCCTGAGAATTGAAATCCAATTTCGCAGCGCGCCCGCATCTGTTGGCCATAATCGCCTGGCTGATCCCGTAACCATCCGGCATGGAGCGTCGCGGCTTCTGGACCCATAATGGCAGCGGCGAATGTGTTGATTTGGGTCATGTCGCACGCATCAACTTCAACTAATTCAGCGCCAATGCCTTTGAATGCCGCCAGGGCCGCATCCCGCTCGGCCAAAGAAGCCTCATCGCCGTGCTTCTCGAAATAGCCGCGCGCGACGCCGATCCGTACACCCCTGGCATTCGGCGCACGGGCAGCGGCGGCGTAATCCTCCGGCCCGCGACGGGATGCGGTTGGGTCATTTGCATCTTCGCCCGCAATAGCTTGCAGCATGAGCGCGTTGTCCAGCACGGTCCGCGTTAAGGGGCCAACCGTATCGAGCGAGAACGAGAGTCCCATGACGCCGTAGCGACTGACGCGGGTTTGCGTAGGCTTCAGGCCAACCAATCCGCAAAATGCTGCCGGAAGTCGGATCGACCCGCCGGTATCTGAACCAAGGGCGCCGAAGGTCATCCGCGCCGCTGTTGCAGAACCAGAACCGGATGATGATCCCCCGGTCACATGATCTATGTTCCAAGGATTACGGCAATGACCATAATGCTCGTTATGGCCCGTCGGCCCGAAAGCGAACTCCGCCATATTAAGGCCGCCTAAATAGACAGCCCCGGAAGTACCAAGCCGCTCCAAAACCGTCGCCGTATAGTCAGGCCGGAAATCCCGGCGAATTTTACTGCCGCAGGTGGTGAGACCACCTGCCCGGTAAAACATATCCTTGTGCGCCAAGGGCACCCCGCCGAGCGGCCCAATATTTCCGCCAGCCGCACGAGTACAATCAATGGCATCAGCACCGGCAAGCGCTGTTTCTGCCTCGACGCGGATGACAGCGTTTAGGACTGGGTTCCTGGCCTCAATCCGCTCGAGCGCAGCTTCGGTTAGCGCGCGGGATGTGAAAGCGCCGGATTGGACGCCTGCGGCGGCGTCAGCCAATGTCAAATCCATCAAGCTCATGGGAATACATCTCCAGCGAGCTTGTTCAGCGCGGTCTCCATCGCTTGCGGCTCTGTATCGAACATGCTTGGCAGCGTTAAATTGGCAAATGCCTCGCGAAAGGCGGCTTGCGCCTTCTCTGCGCGCGCCTGAGCTGCGGGATCCAGAACATAACCTGGGAATTTGGGCGTTTCATCAGCCATAGCCACGTTTCCTTACGACGATCAATGCACGGCACCGCCAGAACCGCTATGATGCAGCCTCAAGAAGTGCAAAATTGAGCGTGATGATGACAGATTCCGATAAGCCAGGAAACCAGGACGGCCAAGCATTCTGTGTCGCCGTTGATTGGGGCACATCATCCTTCAGGCTCTGGGTGTTAGCGGCGAATGGGGCCGTGATTGGTGAAAGTCGCGGGCCAGAAGGCATGGCTACCGCCGCAGCATCCCCCGGCGGTTTCCCAGATGTATTTACCCACCATTTAGCGGCAGCGAAGGCACCTCCAAACATCCCCATCCTGATCGCTGGCATGGCCGGAGCTCGGCAAGGCTGGCGGGAAGCACCGTACATAACCACACCTGCCCTGCTAGCGGATGTGGCGGCAGGCGCTATTGCGGTTGATTACGAAGGCCGCGATATGCGCATCCTCCCCGGCGTCGCTCAGAAAGCCACCGGCGCAGAAGATGTAATGCGCGGCGAGGAAACGCAATTGCTCGGCGCTGGCATGCAGGATGGTATGGTCTGTATTCCAGGCACGCATTCCAAATGGGTGAGGTTGCAGGACGGCACAGTCACCCACTTCAACACATTCATGACGGGCGAATTGTTCGCAGTGCTCGGCGCACACTCAATCCTGCAACATGGCGTGACGCCCGCCATGCAGATTGCGCCGAACGCACTAGCCTTCCTGGAGGCAGTTCGGGAAATGCAGGTAGATGGCGCCGCCCTCACTACCAAACTATTTTCCGTGCGGGCGCGAGCCTTAGTCGGAGACGCAGACGGTGCCAGCGGTGCCGCCCGTCTATCTGGCCTCCTGATCGGGGCGGAGATTGCAGCGGCTAGGCCAGACGGTCCAGTGACGCTTCTGGCATCTGGCGGCGCATCGGAATTGTACGCGGCTGCCCTCACCGCCGCTGGGGTTAAAACCAAACCCTTAGACGCTGAAATGGCATCACAAGCGGGGCTTCTGCGCGCCGCTCATATGATCTGGAGCTAGTTTTCAATGACCATGCCAAAAGGCGCACCCTGGCCAAACCTTATACGCGCGCTTGTTGCCATCCTGCGCGGTGTGAAGCCGGACGAGATCGACGGCATTGCCGACGCCCTGGCTGAGGCCGGGTTTGAGGCCATTGAAATTCCACTGAATTCACCAGACCCATTCCGCTCCATCAGCCAAACGGCGAAGCGCCTGGGCAGCCAATGCCTGATTGGCGCTGGCACAGTTCTCACGCCAGATGACGTTGACCGATTGGCCGATGCAGGCGGTCGCCTACTCGTCAGCCCGAATGTGAACACTGCCGTCCTGGCACAAGCCCATAGCCACGGCATGGTGACGGTGCCTGGCGTCTTTAGCCCAACCGAAGCGCTGACAGCCATCCACGCGGGCGCATCCGCATTGAAGTTCTTTCCGGCAAGCGTATTAGGGCCGGGCGGCGTATCAGCCATTCGGGCCGTATTGCCGCCAGACATGACGGTCGGTGTTGTCGGCGGCGTATCGGACAAATCCTTCAAGGACTATGCAGCAGTGGGCATGCGCACATTCGGCCTTGGCTCAAGCCTTTATAAGCCCGGCGACACCGCCGCCGCCGTCAAAGCGAAGGCGGAGGCGGCAATCGCTGCATATGACGCCACCTTTAGCTAAAGCCGCGCATGACCAGCATGTTGTCCTTGACCATATGATGCGCTTGATCCAACGGCAGATCGGCGGAGCGGCGGATCATACTTTTGGTCATCCAAAGCGCATCATGATCAAACGCGGCCATCGTCGCTGCGATCTCTAGCGCGCTCGCAACAACTGCGTCATCAGCAACGACGCGATTTGCCAGCCCCAGCATCTCCGCCCGAGCGGCTGAAATATTCTCACAGAGCAGCAATAGTTCTGACGCTGCCTTCCGCCCGATTTGGGCGACAAGTGTTGGCGTCACCGCCGTCGCCGCGAGGCCGCGCTTCACTTCGGGATAGCCGAACATAGCGCCTTCGCCTGCAATCACCATATCTGCCGAGATCGCCACAGCGCACCCAGCCCCAAGCGCATAGCCATTAACGGCCGCAATCACGGGCTTATTCACTCCCGCCACGGCGTCATAAAGTGCAGTGCCACGGGCACCAGCGGCAATCGCTTGGCGCTGTGTCCAGTCGCCATGGCTCATAGCTTCTTTCATGTCAGCACCAGCGGAGAACGCGCGTGGGCCGCCAGTCATGACAACTGCAGCCACGCTTGCGTCATCCGACGCAAGGCCAAGCGCTTCGATAAGCGCAGAGGAGAGCGCGCCACTAAAGGCGTTCATCTTATCGTGGCGGTTCATCGTCAGCAGGCGAACTGCGCCATGGTCTTCGCTTAGAATTAAATCAGACATGCTTGCTCCATAAAGTCTTGATCACAGTGTTTCTTTCAGCCAATCAGGCGCCCAGTTGATATCCTGAACGCCTGCAAACTTGGTCATGCGTTCAACGGCGCGCGTGAGTTTGGCGTTGCGGCCCTTACCCATCTTCATGCCAGCCTCTGGCCAGCACGCGCGGACATTCATGGCACCATCTACGCGCTTCATATCTATCCTTCCGATCACGCGCGCGCCTTCCAACAAAGGGAAAACATAATAGCCGTATTGGCGCTTCGCTTCCGGCACAAATATCTCGATGCGGTAGCGGAACCCAAACAGCCATTCCGCCCGCTTCCTATTGCGGAGGGCCGGATCAAATGGGCTGAGAATGCGCACAGCCGCAGGCGCTTCAGGCGCTGTCTCAGCACTATCCAGAACGGATGGGCGGGCAAAGCACCGGCATATGGCACCGGTCGCACCTTCAACGTCAATCTCAATCAGATCATCGCCTACATGCGCTGCGGCCCAGGTTTTTGCTTGGGCAGCCGTAATTGTCTCCCAGAACGCAGCGATCTCTCCCGACGTTGCAAACCCCAGCCGGTCCATGGCGCTGGCAGCGGCCCAGTGAATCGTCTCCTCCGGCGCTGGCTCGACCGCCAGGATATCCGGCGGGATCACACGTTCCGTCAGATCAAACACTTTCTGGAAGCTGCGCCGCTGCTTAATGGCAAGCGCGCCAGTCCTCCACAAATATTCAAGTGCTGTCTTGCTAGGGTGCCAATCCCACCACCCTTGATTACTGCGCGCCTCACCATCCCCAAGGTCTCGTGCCATGATAGGCCCGTGTTTGGCCACATGATCCAGCACTTCATCGAACTTCGCTTCGAAGCCATCACGGCGCCATTTCTTCCAGCGGTCTACAAGGCGAACTTTGTCTCGCTCAAACCGGAACTGCCAATGCGGGTAGAATTCAATCGGGATGAGTGAGGCATCATGGGTCCAGTGCTCAAACAGCCCCCGCTGACGCTCAGTCAACGTTGCCAAATTGGCTTGTCGGTAGGCCGGACGGCGCGCCGCAAGGATCATATGATGCGCGCGCTCGACGGTGCTGACGCTATCAAGCTGCACAAAACCCAACCGATCAATCACACCAGCCAGCCCCGGTATGCCGGGCACGCCCGCAGGATCACCCGCCAAACCATGACGGTGGAGAAACAAGCGGCGCGCTGCGGCATTGCCAAGAAAAGGTCGAGAATCATCTTCAGCCATCCCCAATGCTAGTCGGCGACGCCGCCCTCGTCACGCTGCTTGCGGAGAGTTTTTATTGAAGATGCAAACACAAAAAGAGCGACCCAGACGCTCGCACCATCGCTGAGCATTGCGCGACGTTCAGCAGCCCTCAAGATTAGGCGGCGACTGCCGGCGTTCCCATGGCCCGGAAGGCGCGGCGGGCGCGGAATAGCAACCAGGTCGCTATTGCCAAGTTCAGGACATTCCAGCCAATGCCATTGAATACGGCTGCGTCATAGCTGCCTGTCAAATCATAGGCATAGCCGGACATCCAGCCGCCGGTGGCCATGCCAAACAGGGTGAAGCTCATCACCATGCCAATGCGCCAGCCCGCATCCTTCGCCGGATACGCACCGCGCACGATCATGGCATATGAGGGCACGATGCCGCCCTGGCTCAATCCGAACAGGAATGAGACGACATAGAGCGGCGTCAGCGTGTCAAACGGCAGGAATAGGAACAGCGTCGCCATTTGCAAGAATGAGCCCAGAACCAACGTACGATATCCGCCGATTTTGTCCGATATCCAACCGGAAATCAGGCGGCTTGCAACGCCGGCCCCCATCATGATCGCCAGCATATTCGCGCCATGCACGGCTCCCAGGCCCAAGTCCGCACAGAAGGCGACGATATGCACTTGGGGCATCGACATAGCGATGCAGCAGGCAATGCCAGCGCAACACAACACGCCCTGCAGCGCATTCTTGTCGAGGCCAAGTGGGCGGACAGGTGCCGCGCTAACGCTATCAGCTGCTTCCTCAATCAACGCCTTTGGTCGCCTGCGCAGCATCAGTGCCAGGGGCGGCATTGTTGCTAGACAGAAGCAACCAACTATCGCCAGGGCGTTCCGCCAACCAACGCCGTCAATCAGCGCCTGCACGATCGGCGGCCAAATAGCGCCTGCGATATAATTGCCCGAAATCACGATGCCGATTGCGAACCCGCGCCGTTTCTCAAACCAGAATGAAATATCGGCGACCAGCGGTGAGAACGTCGCTGAAGCACCCAACAACCCAATCGGCACACCGAACGCAAATGCATAGACCCAGAAGGACTGGGCGCTTGCAGCCAACAGGAACCCACCGCCATAGATTAACCCGGCGATGAACGTGATGGTCGCAGCCCCATAGCGCGTCACTGCCCAGCCATAGGCGATTCCGCCAGCACCGAAGCCAATGGTGAACAGTGTATACGGCAGCGAAGCTTCCGCTCGCGTCAGCCCGAATTCCGTCGCGACCGGCAGCAACGCCACCACGCAGGTGAACATCCCAAAGCCACCAATTGTCATCATCGCCAACGCAGCCGTCATCCTGGCCCAGGCATAGGGTCCATCAGGCTCGGAACGGGAAAAATCAGGGAGAGGCATGTGGCAGGCCAGCGGCTACGAAACGTTTGCGTACCCTGTACCTGTATGCCAACAGAGGCAAGCGCCCAGGAAGTGGCTAACGCGTTCATCCATCTGATGAAAGCGCCCAGGACAGAATCCCACCAGCTAAGGCGACGGCCATGGCGGCGTGCTGTATCTCAGCAGAAAGGAACGTCAGCAGAAATCCTGTGACGAGCGGCCCGCAAGCTGCGCCGAAATCACGCCAGGCCTGCATTCGGGCAAGCGGGCCAATGGCCTCCTCGTCGTCATCCAAGGATTGTGTGATCACTGCTAACCCTAGGCATGCGAGGGCACCCCTGAACAGCAGCATGATCAGTGCGCCGATGATTGTAACCCCGGCAGCGACCAGGATGAACCCAATCATCGTCAGCGCCGCCGCCCAAATGAATACTCTGCGGGCGCCGAAACGATCTGCGATCCAGCCGAACAGCGGGGCCGCTATGGCTTCACCGAAATGCCGCGTCGCCAGCAATGCGCTGCCACCCATCACCGCATCAGCCAAGGATGCTTCCCTGGCGAATATCAAAGTGATTGAAATCGCAAACACGCCATCCACGCCATAGCCTTGCAGGAAATACAGAACGTCGATCGGCTTTGGCCGGGCTAAGGACGCCGGTTTGCTGCGCTTCGCTGCCTCGCCGTCCGTCCGTGGCGATATATAGGCTACTAGCAGGGAAAGCGCCGTCGGAATGGTGAGGAGGGCGAATGCCTGGTTCGGGCCGACAATGCCGACCAGCCAAGCACCACCAAACAACGCCAATACAGGCCCAATGCGCTGGATCGCCTGACCAACGCCAACCCGCGTCCCAACCTGCGCACGGTATTCCACAGCATAAGAGAACGTGACCAGCACCAAGACGCCATAGGTCAGTCCCCACAGAATTCTGGCAGACAAAATTACAGCTGGCCCCTGGCCAAAACCGCAGAGTGCTGTCGAAAAGGTCGCCGTCACCGCCGCCGCCATGCACATCCGGCGCACGCCCACTCTCTGGGTCAGTCGTGCCAACACGCCATGCGCAAAAACGCAGACGAACCGATTGGCAGATAGCATCACCCCGACCCATGGCCTCGTACCCGTTTATGACGTGCAGGAACGCTCCGGCCTCATCTTCGTCACTCAAGACAAACCGCTATCGGATGGCGCGCTGGCGGACCTGCCGGACCTGTTGGGGGAGGAGCAGACGGTCTTCAACACCATCACCTTTGTGGACAATGCCAACTGGAAGCTGATCGGCGAAACCTCGATGGAGGGTTATCACATTCGCGCCCTCCACAATAAATCCTTCTACCACTACGGCTATGACAATTTGAACGTGGTGGGGTTGTTCGGCCGCAATTCCAGGATCGTCTTCCCCTTCCGAAAGGTGGAGAAACTGCGGGACCGCCCGCGCGAAGAATGGTCCCTGCAAGGCTGCGTCACGGACGTCATCCAACTTTTCCCGAACGTCCACACCTCTACGCTGACCAACCACGTTATGTTGATCATCCTGGAGCCGGTTTCAGTGAACGAAACCCGCTGGATCATCTACCAAATGCGCCGGTGCCACATTCGACGAAGACAAAGCCCTCCGCGAAGACCGCGCCGCCGCCAAGTTCATCCAAGATGCTCTACCGTCAGGTGCCAACACCCACTTCACCTTCGGCCACTACGGGGCAGCAATCGGCCACTTTCATAGGCAACTAACGGAGCTTGTGGACATCCTAGGAAATTAATAGGGGAACGTAGATTAGAACAAAGTGCCTTCAGTGTTCAATCAAGTCTTTTCTGTAGAAAAACCGACGCCGGAAGATATTTGGCTTATCCGACAATTGCTGGCGGGTCGATGGTATGCCCCAACGATCGAAGGCGTAATTGAAAATATCAATGCCGCCGGGGCGCTTCAGTAACTTTAAAGGATAGTACGTCGAAATAGAATTCCTCTATCGTCCCAACGCCCTACCATCCCCACCAAACCCGCATTATCCTGAGCCCCTGCCCGCTTAGGAGTCGCCGCGCATGTCCCCCACTGTTGATCCAATCACCACGTCCGTTGTTCAGCATCGGCTGACGGCTATTGTTGAGGAGATGGGGGAGGCGATGTTGCGAACGTCGTACTCGCAAATCCTCAATTCCTCGCGGGATTTCTCTGCCGCCATGGTCGATCGGGACTGCCAGTTGGTGGCGCAGGCGGAGCATATTCCGGTGCATGTGGGTGCCATGCCCTGGGCCGCGATGGCCGTGCGGGATTACTTCGGTGATGATGTGCATGAGGGTGATCTGTTCCTAGTGAACGATCCCTATCTTGGCTATGGCAGCCACCTGCCGGATGTCACGGTGTTTGCACCCATATTCGTTGAAGGCGAGGTCGCGTTCTGGACGATCAACCGCGCGCATCATAGCGATATCGGCGGGTCCACCCACGGTGCCTACAACCCCGCCGCCACGGAAATTTTCCATGAGGGGCTGCGTATCCCGCCGCTCCGCTTGTGGGACCAGGGCAAGCCGAAGCTGGACCTGTTGGATATGCTGGCCGCCAATGTCCGCCACCCAAGGGATTTCAAGGGCGACTTGGCGGCGCAAATCGGCTCCGTCAAGCTAGGCGAGCGGCGGATGAAGGCGCTGGTCGAGACCTTTAGCGCTGAGACCGTCCTGCAAGCCTGCCGCCAAATTCTGGATGGCGCTGAGGCCCGCACGCGCTCCGAAATCAGCCAATGGAAAGACGGTCTCTATAAGGGCGAAGCGGTGCTGGATGATGACGGCCATGGCCGGGTCGATATCACCATCCGCGCGACGGTGACAGTCAGCGGGTCCGATATCGAGGTGGACCTGACGGCGTCTGACCCCGAAAGCACGGCCTTTGTGAACTCATCCTTCGCCAACATGCAGTCTGCCTGTGCACAATCCCTGGCCTACCTGATTGACCCGAGCATTCCGAAGAACGCTGGCGCATTCCGCGCACTGAAAGTCGTCGCCAAGAAGGGCACGATTGTATGGGCGAATGACGGTAAGCCGGTCACCATGTGCACCAGTCATTGCTCCAACGAAATTATCGAAGCGATCATCGTGGCGCTGTCGGAAGCCTGCCCAGACAAAGCCATGGCGGGCTGGGGACGACGCTTGCGCATCGCGATCAAAGGCGAGGACCCGCGCAACGGCAAAACCTTCATCTGGCACCTATTCCATGCCAGGCCCGGCGCGGGCGCGTCCCCCGGCGGGGACGGCTGGCACAATTCCGGTGAGTGGCATTCTGCAGGCGGGTTGAAATTCGGCAGTGTCGAGGTTGCCGAAGCCCGCTTCCCGCTGCATTTCCGCACCCACGAATTCCGCCCCGATAGCGGCGGCGACGGCGAATATCGCGGTGGGGCTGGCGTCAACCTGGAAATGGTGGTTGAGACGGATGGAGACGCCGTCGCCAACACCGCCGGAGACGGCCTCCGCCACGGAGCACGCGGTATCCTAGGTGGGTCAGACGGCTCGCCCCATGATTATCGCCAACAACGCGTGGACGGCACGGAAACACTGCTGCCAAGCAAAACCGTCGGCCTGCCAGTCTCCAGCGGCGACGTGTTCGTGGTGTCCAGCGGCGGCGGCGGTGGATGGGGTGATCCCGCAAAACGCCGGGATGCCGACCGAATATCCGACAAGCGCGACGGCTTCACGTCCAACTAAGGCGGTCCAGACATGACAACAGATTTGATGCGCATGGGCTCAGGTGCGGGGTTTTCGTCCGATAGGCTGGGCCCCGCCGTTGATCTTGCCAAGCAGGCGGAACTGGACTGGCTGGTGTTCGAAACCATCGGTGAGCGCACGCTAGCATTCGGCCATCGAGACCGACTGGCAAACCCATCACGCGGGTATAATCCGCAGTTAGCGGCGCGGATGCGCGGCGTCCTCCAGCCCTGCCGAGACCAGGGTACACGCATCATGACCAATATGGGCGTGGCGAATGTTGAAGCCGCGGCCGAAGTGGTCATTAACGTCGCCCGTGAGCTTGGCATGAAAGGCCTGAAAGTCGCTGCCGTGATGGGCGACGAAGTAACGGAGCAGTTGAACGACGACACCGTGTTGTTTGATTTCGGCGGGCGCGCACTGGGCGAGGTAGATCGTCCACTCGTTGGCGCAAACGCCTATCTCGGTATTGATGCGATCTTGCCAGCGGTTGAAACCGGCGCTGATGTCGTCATTACAGGCCGCGTCGCAGATCCATCGCTATTTCTTGCCCCCATCGTAAACCAGTTTGGCTGGGCGCGGGATGATTGGGCGAAACTTGGCCAGGGCACGCTTGTCGGTCACCTGATGGAATGTGGCATGCAGATCACTGGCGGCTATTTCGCTGACCCAGGCCGCAAGCATGTGCCAAGGCCCGCTGAATGCGGCTATCCCATTGCTGCAGTTAATGCCGATGGCGGCGCTGAAATCACCAAGCTCGAGACCGCAGGCGGCATGGTCAACATGGCGACTGTCAAAGAACAGTTGATGTATGAGGTCCACGACCCCGCGCGCTACCTAACGCCAGATGTGACGGCTGATTTTTCGACCGCGCGCCTCAATGAATCCGGCCAGGACCGTGTGCGCGTCGCGAGTGCTGGCGGAACGGAACGGCCAAAGCAACTCAAAGTCACTGTCGGGTTCGATGGCGGCCTGCTTGGGGAAGCCGAGGTGAGCTATGCAGGCGTCAACGCCGCCGCCCGTGCACGCCTCGCGGCAGATATTCTGCGCCAGCGGTTCGATGATGTGCCGGGCATGGCCGGACAATACCGGGTTGATTTGATCGGCCTGAATTCTGTCCATGGAACCGCCAAGCCGGATGCTGAAGGCGAAAGCCAGGATGTCCGAGTGCGCGCCGCAATGCGCTCCATGGACCGGGATACGATTGAGACCATGCTTTGGGAAGTTGAAGCGATGCTGTGCTGCGGCCCGGCAGGTGGCGGCGGGTATCGTGGCCAGATCACGCCGGGCGTCGTCACGCATTCAACAATGATCGACCGGGACGCCATCTCCTCAAGCGTGAAGGTATATGAGGCATGAGCCGCAAAGTGCCTCTGCATGATCTTGCTCACGCCCGCGCTGGCGATAAGGGCAACACATCCAATGTATCCGTGTGGGCCTATGATCCGGGTGACTATCCGCTGATTAAAGATCAGCTGACCCCTGAGCGCATCAAAGCTGCCTTTCCCAAGCTTATTACCGGAGATGTTGTTCGCTATGAGCTGGAGCACTTGCACGGCTTGAACTTTGTGCTGGGCGAAGCGCTGGAGGGCGGGGTGAATACCTCACTCGGCCTTGATAGCCATGGAAAATCCTGGAGCTTCCTAGTTCTGGGGCTAGAACTCGACGTGCCGGACAATTTGGCCTGATGGCCCAAAAAGACTGTTGGAGCAATTGATGTATCGCATTGGCGTAGATGTAGGCGGCACGTTCACGGATGTGGTCGCGGTGAGCAATGATGGCGGCGTGACGCTGGCCAAATCCCCCTCCACGCCGGAGGACCAGTCTATCGGTGTGATGGACGGCCTGGAACGGTTGGCCGCGCGCCTGGATACGGACCTGCCAGGATTGTTCGCCCAAACGGACCGCATTGTTCACGGCGCTACGGTCGCCACCAATGCGCTTTTGGAACGCAAAGGTGCGAAGGTCGGCCTGCTCACAACCGAAGGCCATCGGGACATCCTGGAAATGCGTGAGGGCCTGAAGCCTGAACGCTACAACATGCGCATGCCGCCTGCCCCGCCGCTCATCCCACGCAGCCTGCGCCTAGGCGTTAAGGAACGGCTCCGGCCTGATGGACGGGTTGAGGTGGCGCTTGACCAAGCATCGCTTGATGCAGCAATCGCCACACTAAAGCAGGAAGGCGTTGAAGCGGTCGCGATCTGCTATCTACACGCCTACAAAGATCCCGCCCACGAGCGCGCCAGCGCCGAGGCCGTGAGGGCCGCACTTCCTGGAAAATACGTCACGATTTCTGGCGATGTGCTGCCCCAGATCAAAGAATATGAGCGCGTATCGACAACGGCAGTGAACGCCTATGTCGGCCCTGCGGTCGGACGCTATTTGGGGCGCTTGGAAAACCGCCTAAAGGATTCAGGCTATGCCGGTCCAGTCCTGATTATTCTATCCCACGGCGGCGTAGCACCTATTCAAGACACGATCCGCTTAGCTGCAGGCACGGTTCTGTCCGGCCCTGCTGGCGGTGTGGCGGGCGCACGGCGTTCTGCTGAACTTCTGGGCGCACCGAACCTGATCCCGTTCGATATGGGCGGCACATCCACCGATATTTCCTTGATCTCCGGCGGTGAAGCCGCCCTTTCCTCAGACCGTGGCGTTGGCGGTGAGCGGGTGGCGCTGCCATCCCTGGACATCGTTTCTATTGGCGCAGGCGGCGGTTCCATCGCACGTGTTGATGCGGGCGGCGTGCTGCATGTCGGGCCAGAAAGCTCTGGCGCGCAGCCAGGACCAGCCTGCTACGGGCGCGGCGGCACACAGCCGACAACGACCGACGCCAGCGTCGTGCTGGGCCTGCTTGATGCCGAAAACTTCCTAGGTGGCACGGCCACTCTCGACAAACCGGCGGCGGAGAAAGCGCTGGATGGCCTGGCTGAAACGCTGGGCTTGGACCGGATGACGGCAGCCGAAGGCGTCCACCGCGTCGTCAACACCAATATGGCGGAGGGCGTCCGCCTTGTGTCCGTCCGTAGAGGCGTTGATCCGCGCAAATTTGCAATGCTGTCCTTTGGTGGTGCCGCGGGTGTGCACATCACGGAGATCGCGCGGCAATTGGATGTGGACCGGGCGTTCGCACCTCGCGTCGCCTCCGTTCTCTCAGCCTGGGGCATGCTGGCGACAGATCTTCGCTTCGAGGCCTCGCGCAGCCATATCGGCGATGCAACGGCACTGGATGCAGGCGCCCTGCGCAATCTGTTCAGTGAACTTGAAGCCAAAGCGCGCGCTCGCTTGGATACCGCCGGGTTTGAAGGCGAAGTGCAAATTCGCCCCTCAGCCGATATGCGCTATGGCGAGCAAATCTTTGAGATCGATGTGGCGCTGGATGGCCTGGACTTCGGTGCTGACAATCTGCTGGACGAAGTCGCCAAACGCTTCCATGCCCGCCATGAGGAACTATTCACCTACAGCCTGCCAGACCAAGAACCTGTGCTGGTGAATGCCCGCGCCGCTGCGATTGGCGTACTGCCTGCCCTGCCACAGGAACCGGCTGCGCCACTTTCTGAACCCGCACCGCCCCGCGCCCATCGCCAGGTCTATATGGGCGGGGAATGGTTAGAGACGCCGGTTTACGATTTTGATGCGCTGGCACCTGGGCAGGAAATTCCAGGCCCGGCCATCGTGGAATCCGAAACAACGACCGTTGTGTTGCGGCCTACGGATGTCGCAACGACAACGCCATTCCGTTGGCTGGATATCAAAGTTGGGCGCGAGGGCGGCTAACCGTAGGCGACTGCCAGTAGCACAAGCCCAAGCGCTAAGCGGTAGATCACGAACGGCATGAAGCTAGCACGCTTTAACCAGCGCATCATCAGCCAGATCGCTCCATACGCGGCGATGAAGGAAAGTGCTGCCCCAAGCGCTGCATCAGCGCCCAATGCCACGTCTCCAGCCTGCCAGAGATCAAAACCTGCAAGCGCACCGGCGCCCGCAATGGCCGGGATCGCAAGTAACAGGGCAAACCGCGCCGCTTCCTCCCGGCTTAGCTGAAGCGCACGGGCTGCCGTCATCGCAACGCCGGATCGGCTGACGCCTGGAATGAGTGCGAAGGCCTGCGCAGCACCAATTGTCAGCGCGCCCTTCCAGCCAAGATCAAGTGTACGTTTGGCTGCTGGCAACCGGTCCGCCCACCCAAGCGCCAATCCAAAAATCAGCGTTGTCCATGCGATGGTTTCTACACCGCGCAAATGGTCTGTGATCAGGCCTTTCAACAAAGCGCCTGCAAGGATGGCGGGAATTGTGGCGACCAGCACCAGCCAAGCCAACCGCGCGTCACCTTCGCGCTTACCCGCTAAAAGGCCAAATCCGCCCCGGATAAGTGCGGCAACATCCTTGCGAAAATACAGTATGACGGCAAAAAGAGTGCCTACATGCAAAGCAACATCGAGCGCCAGCATATTCGCGCCGCCGCCCGCTTCCCCCCACGCAAGGCGCGTGAGCACCAGATGCGCCGAGGAACTGACAGGCAGAAATTCGGTTATGCCTTGAACGAGCGCCAGCAGCGCCAAAAGTGCGAACGGCATCGACTGGCAGCCGGATCAGCGTTGTTGCAGGAAGGGCGCTAAACCGTTTGGAATACGGTTGTTCAATTCAGCGTCCAGGCGCGCAGCCACATCCCGCAGAATCCGGTCGAGCTGCTTGCGCTTTTCATCTTCACCCGCACTTTCTTTGCGGGTGGAGATAAGGCTTGCGTCTGCCCGCACTTCACCGGTTCTAGCACCACTTGGATCCGTCGCCGTGATGACGACGGCAAATGCGACGGTCAATTCAGCTTCGGCATTATCTGTAAAAGCTGCTGTCACGCCTTTCGGCTTCTGCACAAACTTCTCGCTTGCCTCTGCACTTTCGATCAGCACCGTGATTGTACCGCGCGAGGCAGCATCAGGGCGAAGCCGGGTGGCGACCCAACGTCGGATAGTTGCCGAAGGTGGCTCTGCGATACGGACGGCGACTGCGGAATCTGGCGGAGTGACGCCTAGGCCTTCTTTGATCACAATCTGGTCTGCGGACACATTCCAGACTGGGCTTTCAGCGAACGTCACCTTGGCTGGTTGATACGGTGCTACTGGCACCTTGCAGGCCGTCAGCGCGAGCGCCATGCCAGCTACGAGAAATAGCCTTCGTTTGACCTGATATTCAGGCAGGATCTTCGCTGAAAAGCGCATCAAGGGCTGCATCATCAAACCGCTCCGTTTTTCCGCAAAATTCACATGTGACGTCAATAACGCCATCGACCTTGCAGTCTTCTACTTCGCTTCGGGGCAGTCGTGCCAGCAAATCATGGAATTTGTTGGGCGGGCATTCACAATCGCCGCTGATGGCAGACGGCTCAAAAATCCGCACGCCATCCTCATGGAACAGCTTAAAGAGCAAATCTTCTGGCGTGTCAGACTGAGCCAGCATTTCTTCAGACGTTGCCGTGGCCAGCAACGCCATGGCGCGCATATAGCCCTCGTCCTCTTCCCAGGTCTCTGGTGGTGGCCGTAACGCATCCACGCTTCCGCCAGACACCACTTCGCCGCCCGTTTCTGGGACCCGTTGAACCAAAAGTGCTGCCCCACGCCAGCAACCATCTTCACCGCGCTCACACGCCAGGCGGAGACCCGTTGGGATCTGTTCAGATTGTCTGAAATAGTGGTGAACGCTGTCCGCCAGGGTTTCGCCTTCAAGTGCGACAATACCTTGGTAACGCCCCTCGCCGCCGTCCCGTTCAACGGTGAAAGCCAGGTAACCGCCACCGAACATCCGCGCGACGCTTGGGCTCGTTGGAAGGCCCGCCACTTTGTCAGCATTAAAGCCGACATATCCACGGAGATGACCGCCCATATCGACATCCGCCACGAGAATCCGCATGGCACCTTCACCCTGAACC
This sequence comes from Alphaproteobacteria bacterium, assembly GCA_965660545.1. Taxonomy (GTDB): domain Bacteria; phylum Pseudomonadota; class Alphaproteobacteria; order Bin95; family Bin95; genus VMCJ01. Next base: position 29,614 of record CBFIAF010000013.1, read on the forward strand.
TGCAGGGTGAACTTGCCTTCGAACTTCAAGGTCGCAGACAGTGCTGCCGTTAGTGCGATCGCCTGCCCCAGCAAGTCAGATGCAGCTTCCAGATAATCATGACGGCGCAGGATCGCATCAATCGCTGTATCAAGTTTGACAAGCCGGCCGCGCAGACCGCTTTCGACCAATTGAAACGGCAATACAAAATCGCCGCCGAGCGCCCGCAGGCTACCCAACACAGGGTCAATCATCGTCATGTCTCCAGCAAAGCCCTATCGCTGGCGCTTTCAGCCAAGACAATAGGCCAGTATGCCCTTTTTGGAGTGCAAACGGTTCTCTGCCTCATCCCACGCTGCCGATTGCGGGCCGTCAAGCACAGCGTCCGTTACCTCCTGGCCGCGTTTTGCGGGCAGGCAGTGCAGGAAGATCGCCTCAAGCTTCGCTTGTCGCATTAAGGTTTCATCGACACGGAATGGGGCCAGCATATTGTGCAGCGATGGTTTGTCTGACTCATCGCCCATCGAAACCCAAACGTCGGTTACAACAACATCCGCGTCCGCGACGGCTTCTGAGGCATTGTGGGTGACGGAAACCTTGGCGCCAGATTGCTTTGCCCAATCAAGTGCTTTCGCCGCTGGCATGCGTTCTTCTGGGCAAGCAATGGCAAGCTCGAAATCAAACCGGGCGGCAGCATGCATCCAGGAATGCAACACGTTATTGCCATCACCCGACCATGCGACCTTCAGGCCGGAAAGGTGGCCAAAGCGTTCCTGCATGGTGATCAAGTCCGCCATTAGCTGGCAAGGATGTGACCAATCAGAGAGCAAGTTGATGACCGGCACAGTCGCGAAGTTCGCCAGTTCGTCCAACTTGCCGTGATCATTTGTACGCAGTGCGATCGCGTCTACGTAGCGAGAAAGCACACGCGCCGTATCGCCCACGGTTTCGCCGCGACCCAATTGGCTATCGTTTGGGTTCAGAACAACCGTATTGCCGCCCATCTGCTTCACCGCAGTTTCCAAAGAAACGCGGGTGCGGGTGGAGGGCTGTTCGAACATCATCAGCACTGTCTTGCCAGCTAACGCATTGGCAAGGTCCTCTTCACCCGATTTAACGCGCGCCCCGATCTCCAGCATGTGCTGGAGATCGGGGGTGTCGCAATCGGCCAAGTCAAGAAAGTGCTTGAGGCCGGTATCCGTCATGCGGCAGCAGCCATAACTGCCAGCGCTTTGTCGAACGCATCCACAACGTCGCCGATCTGCTCTTCCGAGATGATCAGCGGTGGCAAGAAACGCACGACATTCTCGCCAGCAGGCACCGTCAGCAGGCCTTGCTCACGACACGCCGCCACGACTTCGCCGTTTACGCCTTTGACCTTGCAGCCAAGCATCAGGCCCATTCCGCGCACATCCTCGATCTGATCTGGACGCGCTTTAGCCAGCGTTTCCAGCTTATTGCGGAACAGTTTGGCCTTGGCGTTGACGCCGTTCAGAACGCCTTCATCCAGCAACACATCAAGCACGGCATTCACAGCAGCCGATGCCAGCGGATTACCGCCAAACGTCGAACCATGGGTGCCAGCGACCATACCAGCCGCCGCTTCTTTGGTTGCAAGGCATGCGCCAACAGGGAACCCGCCGCCCAAGCCTTTCGCCAAAGACATCACGTCCGGCTGAACGCCCGCCCATTCATAGGCGAATAGCTTGCCGGTACGGCCCATGCCGCATTGCACTTCATCAACACCCATCAGGATGCCGAATTCATCACATGCAGCACGAACGCCCTTGATGTAGTCGATATCCATCGCGCGGATACCGCCTTCGCCTTGCACAGGCTCGATGATGACGCCTGCAGTTTCAGCCGTAATGGCACTGCGTAGCTGATTCAAATTACCGAATGGCACCTGGTCAAAACCAGGTGCTGCCGGACCAAAGCCCGCCAAATGCGCCGGGTTATTGCCTGCGGCCAAAGTTGCGAGAGTGCGTCCGTGGAATGCGCCCTGGATCGAAATGATGCGATGCTTTTCTGGCGCGGCATTGTGGGCATGGAACTTACGCATAAGCTTGATCTGCGCTTCCAGCGATTCAGCGCCGGAGTTGCAGAAGAACACGAGGTCCGCAAAACTATTGGCCGTTAGCCGTTCAGCCGCTTTCATCTGACCAGGAATGTTGTAGAGGTTAGACGTATGCCAAACCTTCTCAATCTGATCCTTCATAGCGGTGACCAAATGCGGATGCGAATGGCCAACGGACGTAACAGCGATGCCCGAACCGCAATCCATGAATCGTCGCCCCGCCGTATCGAACAGGTAAATGCCCTCTCCCTTCTCGAACGCGATGTCGCGTGCGCCATAGGTTGGCATTACAGTATCGATCACAGCCAGCTCCTGTCATGGATGGGCGGATCAGTTTCGGTTTCCGAAAACAGAGTCTGCCCTTTGGTAAAGCGGCTTATTAACGAGGCTCCGGGCCAAATGTCAACGGATAGTCGCTCTGGGTGGGTGTTTTGACGAAGGATCTACGCGCATTGATGGGTTATGTCCGCTCCGGCCTGGCCTATCTGGATAGATATGGCGGCCCCCGCGCCCGCGTCCTCCGCACACTAGAACGCCGCGCTCGTCGCAAGGAACTCGAAGACGAGGAAGCGGCAGAAATGGTTGCTGCCGCCATGGCCAAGCTGGACGCGCTGGAGGTTATGGATGACCGGGCCTTTGCGGCTGGCAAAGCGGGCGCGCTCCGCCGCAGAGGAACCTCCCGCCGGGCGGCGATGGCGAAACTGCTGAACACCGGCCTAGACCGTGATTTAGCAGCCGAAGCCCTTGCCCAACTTGACTCCGAAGCAGAAGACCCAGAGAAAGCCGAACGCACCGCAGCAAACCGCTACGCCCAACGCCGCCGCTTCGGCCCCTTCCGCCAAGACCCAGAAAAGCGGGCGGAACGGCGCGTCAAAGACATCGCAGCCATGGCCCGCGCCGGATTTCCCGTGGGCTTGGCCATATCGGTCATCGATGCAGATGATGACCGAATAACCTAGATTTAGAATTCTCGGTGCCCGAACGCCTTCCCCGTTTCCGTGGATTACGCTAGCGTTTCAGTCACAACTCAATTTGCTTGAGGGATTGCATCGAAATGACCGAATTCTATGACGAGCGGGATCAGATGGATGCGGGTGCGCGTGAAGCGGCGCTGATAGCATCACTGCCGGCGCAGCTATCCTTCGCCAAAGCGAACGCGCCCTACTTCACTAAGCTGCTGGCGGATATCGATCCGGCAGCGATCATCAGCCTTGAAGCTCTAGCGACGTTGCCTGTCACCTATAAAAGCGACCTGGTGGCGGCACAGGCGGCACATCCTCCCTTCGGCGGTATGAACGCGACGGCGACGGGGGACCTGCTGCACATCTTCCGCTCCCCCGGCCCCATCGCTGAGCCAGAAGGACGGCAAGCTGATTGGTGGCGCGCAGCACGGGCGTTCCACGCAGCCGGTGTGCGCAAAGGCGATATTTGCCATTGCAGCTTCTCCTATCATCTCACACCGGGTGCATGGATCATGGATTCAGCCGCCCGCTCCCTCGGATGCGCGGTTTTCCCAGGCGGTGTCGGCAATACAGATCTGCAGATTGAGGCGATGGCTCACTATAAAGCCACGACATTCTGCGGCACACCCGATTTCCTCAAGATCATGCTGGAACGCGCACGGGAACTTGGCGCAGACGTCTCTAGCATCACCAAAGCCATCGTTGGCGGCGGCGCGCTGCCACCCTCTCTCCGCCAGCTTATTCAGACTGAATTCGGCGTAATGCCACTACAGAATTACGGCACCGCGGACTTGGGCATCGTCGCGTATGAAAGCCCGGCGATGGAAGGCATGCTGATCAACGAGGGGCTGATTCTGGAAATCGTCCGCCCAGGTTCCGGCGAACCGGTTGCTGATGGCGAAGTTGGCGAAGTTGTGGTCACCATCCTGAACCGTGATTATCCGCTGGTGCGCTTCGCTACCGGAGACCTATCCGCCATGCTGCCCGGCGAAAGCCCTTGCGGCCGCACAGCGCCCCGCATCAAAGGCTGGATGGGCCGCGCTGACCAAACCGCAAAAGTCCGCGGTATGTTCATACGTCCAACGCAAATGGAGCAAATCCTGAAAGCGCACCCAGAAATCCAGCGCGCCCGCCTGATCATCACATCCGAAGATCACCGCGATCAGTTCACGCTGCAGTGCGAAGTCGAAAGCCAGGATCCAGCGCTATCGGAAAATATTGGTGCCACCATGAAGCAAATCATTAATCTCGCCGGGCCAGTGGAGCTAAGGGCCCCAGGTACGCTGCCAAGCGACGGCAAAGTGATTGAAGATGCGCGGACGTACGAATAACAATCACGCCACCGCCTCAATCAGCCCCTGCTTCTGGTCAAGCCAACGTAGAGCGTCGTCCATGCGGCGGGGGGTTATCATTACGGTGCGGTCGGCGCCGGCATCCGCATAGCGCTTTATCAGATCATCATCTTTGGCGTTGAAAGCGAAAACGGAGATTGAAATGCTGGCGGGGTCGCGGCCTGCGTCTGCCGCCTTTTGCTTCAACGCTTGGATCATTGGCGGCAGGTCGTCTACCAGCACATCGATGGGGATCCACCCGTCCGCATAGCGCACCACCCGGTCTAGAGTTTTGGGGCGGGCACCACCGATCACGATGGGCGGGCCACCGGATTGGGCCGGTTTTGGATTGGAGATGATGCTTTTGAAATTGGCGAATTCACCATCATAGCTGGCGTCTTCCTCACGCCAGATGACCTTCATGGCCTCGCATCTCTCGCGAAGCGCTTTCCAGCGACGGCTATAGGGAACACCGTGGTTTTCGCATTCGTCCTGGTTCCACCCAGCACCAACGCCCAAAACGACGCGTCCGTTCGAAAGATAGTCCAGCGTCGCGACAGTTTTCGCGAGCGTAATTGGATCATGCTGCGGCACCAGCGCGATGCCAGTGCCAAGCTTGACCCGGGTGGTCGCCCCCGCTGCCGCCATCAGCGAAACGAACGGGTCCGCCATATGATAATAGGGCTTCGGCAAAGGCCCGCCTCCCGGGTACGGCGTGATCCGGCTGGTCGGAATATGGGTGTGTTCGCCAACCCAGAAGCTTTCGAACCCGCGTTCTTCAACGGCGCGGGCCAGATCATCTGGGCGCGCACCGTATTCAACATTGTAGCTGAAGAAGCCTAGGTCCATCGTTCTTTCCTCCCCACTTGGTCAGGTTTTCCAGTATCCGTGCGTTGAGTCTGCCCAATCCAGAAAGCCTTTGGCGGAATCAAGCGCCGTCATGTCCAGCGTCACGCCGATGTCATCCCGCAACCGGGCGCAACCGAGGGGCCGGCGGTCCAGATCGCCATGGACATCCACATTGGCGGCCGCACCTGTTTCACCGATATGCCATTTGAGACTGGGGCGCGCTTCCACTACGGCATTCAGCCAATCCGCGACAGTCCATTCGTAGCCGCAGGATATATTATACAGCGGATGGCTGGGGCGTTTTGCTGTCAACAATCCTAGAATAGCGCGTGCGATTTCACGGCTATCCGTCCAGTCGCGGGTGCAGGCGCGCGGCAAAACCGCCTCGCCGCCAGTCAGCATGATCCGAGCCGCCTGCAGGTGTGGAGACAGCGTATCGCGCCGCCCTGTATCCCGCTCCCAGGGCCCATAAACGCCAGACAGGCGGACACTGAACATGTCCATGTCCCAAAGCCTGGCCAGGCGCGCCACAATGCCTTCACTCGCCAGCTTGGAGACGCCATAGAGGCTGTCTGGCTTCGGCCAGGTCTCGTCCTCAATCATTGGCCCCGTGCCTTCGAATCCAGAAGCGCCATAGGCCGATGCCGAGGACAGATTGATAACGCGCTTGGCACCTGCCGCCCGCGCCGCTTCCAGCAGCCCGACAAAGCCCATGGTGTTCACAGCGAATGTTTCCCGGGGCCGCTCACGCTCACGCTCGGTCCCCGACGTGACGGCGGCTGCCAGGACAACGCCGTCCACATCATCAAGTGCAGCCTTCGTGCTCTTGGCATCGGTGACGTCTGTAATTTGCACCTCAAGGGCAGTAGGCCCAGCATGCTCCCCCAGATAATGAAGGGCGGCTTCTGGCGGTTGGATGATATCGACAAGGCGCACTTTGTGGCCCGCAGCTAGGATCGCTTCTGCGATGGAAAGGCCGACGAACCCGCCGCCGCCTGCAATTGCTACCAACATATCCGATCAATCCTCGCCCGGTTGAGCGCCCACATTCGCGCGCGGGTCTGCATGTGGAATGGGGATCGCGCCGCCCCTGGTTTTATCGACGAAAGCCCCACCCGTTGGGTCATTAGCGCCCATATCCTGCCTACGCTTCCCGGCAGAAGTGACAACGGGAATGTCCGCCGGATCGATCTCTGGCATCCGGTCTTTGCGTTCACGCGCTGCATCGATGAACGGCTGCAATTCAGCCATTTTCTTAGCCTGCCGCGCCATCTCACGGTCTTTGAATGCCGCGATCAAAGTCTGGCTGAACAGATCGAGACTTTCGCAAATATGGTCATGGCTATTGCGGCCGACTTGTTGGGTGAAGATCAACTGGTCCAGACCGATATCCTCATAGCCCTTTAGGTGCGCGCGGACTTGGTCTGGCGTGCCGATGCCACCGCGCCCGGCATTGTCTGGCAAATCATCCTCAACCTCATCAAACAACGCGCCGAGATTAGTTACCGACGGCTGGTGTGAGCCGAAATTGGTAAAGTGCGCCAGGCTATAACCGAAATACTTGAAACCAGAGAGACCGCGTTTCACTGCCTCGTCCTCGTTCTGATGCACCGAAAAGCCAGATACAGCGGCGATGTTTGCGTTGACTGTCCAGCCCAGCGGCACACATTCATCAGACTTGATGATGGCGTAATAGTCTCTAATCCATTCCGCCGCTTGCTCTGGCTCCACGAAGCCAAATACTAGCGCACCCATGCCATACCGGGCGGCGCGCAGAATACTGTCCCGGCGCGAGCAGGCGAGCCAAAGCGGCGGGTGCGGTTTCTGCACCGGCTTTGGCACGACATTCCGCGTTGGCATGGAGAAGAATTCGCCCTTGAAACCTGGATAAGGCGTCATGGCCATCATGTTGGCGGCGTGCGCACAACCTTCCTTCCACATCGGGCCTTTGTGGTCCGGGTTGATGCCGAAGCCTTCCATTTCCATCAGCGTGGCACTTTCGCCTGTGCCCCATTCAGCGCGGCCATTGGAAAGATGGTCCAATGTTGCCAGGGATTCAGCGACGCGGGCTGGATGGTTGTAATTAGGCGCTGTCAGCTTGATGCCATGGCCCAAACGGATATTCTTGGTGCGCTGAGAGGCGGCGGCCAGGAATAGTTCTGGGGCGGAGGAATGAGAGTACTCCTCCAGGAAGTGATGCTCCACCTCCCAGACGTGATCCACGCCAATCCGGTCCGCGACCTCAATCTGCTCCAGGCTTTCCATGAAAACGCGATGCTCAGAGCCCTCATCCCAAGGCTTCGGATTTTGATGCTCATAAAACAACCCAAACTTCATCGCTCCAGCTCCCAGCGAATGTCCGACCACATGATGATGGCACAGATTGCCCCCGATCATGCAAGCGGCGCATGGCTTGGATAGTTAAAGCGAGTCCAGATAACGCAGTGCAGGAAGGTTGCGGCGCTGATGTACGATCCGCAGAACAACAGGCGCATTACCAGCAGCCTCGGTCCGCCGATAGAAGATCAAATGCGCTTTGTAGCTAACAGACCGCATGCCTGGATACAGGACATCCCGATTCCGACTCGCATCCGGCGCTGCCGCGATTTGTTCAAGTACAGCCGCCATTCCGCGATAATAGTTGAGCCATTGCTGTCTGCCCCATCGGTCAACTGTAAAGGTACGGATGGCTTCAAGATCCTGGCGCGCCGAACGCGTGAGATGGATTGTCATTCGTCCGGGAAGGCATCTGGTTCAAACGACTTGGCGTCAAACGGCTCAAAGTCTTCGGCCTCTGCGGCCCTAGCGGCAGCGGCAAGGTCTGCTTTCAGGCCGTGGTACATAAGCGCACCGTCCTGCTGCATCAGCAATCGCATTCCAGCACGCACAACCTCACTCAAATTTGCATAAGCACCACTGGAAAGCTGATGTTCTGCATATTCTTGCATTGCCTCGGTTAGATAAACATTCGGCATCAGATACCTCATTTATGTCTGATAATGGCCAAATCTAACATCAAATCAAAAAAACCATAGTTTGGTGCCGCAACAATCGGGCGGGCTTGGCACAGCTAGGTCGATAAACAAGACGCTATCGTCACATTTGAGAACCCCATGGTCCTGATTGAACAGAGATCCAATATGTCCCTGCTTGAGTGGGTCCTGCTGCTCAGCCTTTCCGCGCTTTGGGGTGGGGCGTATTTCTTTATGGTGTGGCGACGCAAGAATTGCCTACGTTTGTGATCGTGCTTGGTCGGGTTGGCGGCAGCGCTATTGGATTGCTGATCGTGCTTCGGCTGCTGGGGCTTCAACTGCCAAGGGGCTTTGCAATCTGGCGGACATTCCTGGTCATGGCGTTGTTGAACAATGTGTTGCCATTCAGCCTGATTGTCTGGGGCCAAGCGCATATCGCGTCTGGCGTCGCTTCTATTTTGAACGCGACGAAACCGCTATTCACCGTTGTTGTCGCCCATTGGCTGACCTCTGATGAGCGCATCACGGCACAACGGCTGACAGGCGTGATCACCGGCTTTGCTGGCGTCGCCATTATGATCGGCGCTGAAGCCGCGCAAACACTTGGGCTGGACGTGATGGGCCAAGTCGCTTGCCTGGGTGCGGCCCTCTCCTACGCATTCGCCGCGATTTATGGACGCCGGTTTCAGGCGCTTGGCGTGAAGCCTATGGCGACGGCAACCGGCCAAGTAGTGATGTCTGCTGTCGTTCTGACGCCGCTGGCATTAGTGGTCGATCGGCTCTGGACCTTGCCTGTGCCAAGTACGGAGGCTATCGGGGCGATCATTGGCTTGGCGCTGCTGTGCACAACCCTCGGGTATTTTCTATTTTTCCGCATTCTTTCAACGGCGGGCGCGAGGAATGTATCGCTTGTGAAACACCTCATTCCCGTCACAGCCATCTTGCTCGGCGCTTTGTTCCTGGGCGAAGCGCTGGCCCTACGCCATTGGGCAGGCATGGGTCTGATCGCTATCGGCCTCGCCGCCATCGACGGGGGCCTCTGGCGCGCATTCCGCCAGAAATTGCGTTAAGCTCACTCAGCACCTCTATTGCGCGCCTATCTATCTTGCGGAAGGACTATCACGCATGACCGCTATCGCCGAGGCATCCGCTGTTAACGAGAACCGCGTGTTGTCGCTGATCGGCGTCGGCCACTTTTTGAGCCATTTCTACCTGCTCACCTTGCCGCCAATGTTTCTGGTTTTCTCGCGGGAATTTGAGGTTGGCTTCGGCGCGCTTGGGCTAGCATTGGCAGGCTATGGCTGGGTTGGCGGCATCCTGCAGGCGCCGGTTGGGGCGGCTCTTGATAAGATCGGCGCGCGGCAGATGCTGGCGGCAGGTCTGGCACTAAACGCGACCGCCATCATGCTGATTGGCTTCAGCGACAGCTATTGGCAGCTGTTTGTGCTGGCTGTGTTGGCGGGAACGGGCAATTCCGTATTTCACCCAGTGGACTACGCGATCATTGCCGCCAAGGTGCGGGAAAAGCGGCTCGGTCGGGCTTATTCGTTCCATACATTTTCTGGCTTTGCAGGTGGTGCAGCCGCACCCTTAGTGATCGGCGGACTGGCGCTGGCTCTCGATTGGCGCATGGCGTTCATCATTGTCGGCGTCTGTGGCATTGGGGCGTCGCTGCTTATTTTCATGCAGGGTGATCAACTTGAAGGCGAGCGTGTCGTCAAAGACGCCGGGCCTGATACAAATGGCAAAACGCATCTAAGCGGGCGTGCGCTCCTGCTGTCACCGCCCGTCCTACTCTACTTTCTGTTTTTGGCGACATATGGGCTTGCGACAGGTGCGATTGGCAGCCAAGGCGTCGTCGCCATGAACTTGATGGGGCTCGCGACAGAAGCCGAAGCGCGCGGCGTGCTCAGTGCCTATCAAGCCGCTATCGCGATCGGCATTTTGACGGGCGGGGTGCTGGCAGAGCGCTATGGCCGGCACGGGCTGACCGCCGCAGTCGCGTTGCTGGGGGCGGCAGCCTTGTTGCTCCTGCCGCCGGTTCTATCGCCAACGGGCGCGCTGCTATTCGCCATCTTCATCGGTTCTGGCTTCGGCTTTGGCATTGTGCTGCCCGCGCGGGACTTGATGGTCCGTGCGATCACACCGCCCGGTGCAAGCGGACGCGTTTTCGGGTTCGTCTTCGTCGGTCTGTCCATTGGCAGCGGGGCATCGGGGCCGATCTTCGGGCAACTGGTAGATGCCGGACTCCAGAACTGGCTCTTCCCAATTGCCGGGGTATTGCTCGTCACCGCCGTCATCATCACGACATTAGCCCAAATAGCGGCGCATAAACAATGACATCAGCCACCATCAAGGTTAACACGCTCGACTGGAGCGCAATCGCTGAGGCATTTGATCAGGATTGCTACGCCCTATTGCCGCCACTTCTGACACCAGCCGAACGCGCATGCATCATAGCGCTGGAGAAGGAGGACGCCCACTTCCGCACCCGCATCAACATGGCCCGCCATCGCTTCGGCGAAGGGCGCTATGGGTATTTCAGTAATCCCATTCCACCACTCGTCGCTGAGATGCGGGAAGCGCTCCACACCTATTTAGTGCCAATCGCCAACGATGCAGCTACGAAGCTTGGCAAGGATGAGCGCTACCCTGCCACGCTGGACGAATATCACGCCCAATGCGCCGCCGCTGGGCAGAGAAAGCCCACGCCGCTTCTGCTGCAATATGAGGCTGGCGGCTATAACCGGCTGCATCAGGATATCTATGGCGACATGGCATTCCCAATCCAAGCGGCGATGCTGCTGAGCGATCCGGCAAGCGATTTCACCGGTGGCGAATTTCTGCTGGCAGAAGGTGCGCCCCGCCAGCAAATTCGCGCTGAAGCGATTGCGCTGAAGGCTGGTGAGACCATCCTGTTTCCTTGCGCCGAACGCCCGATTCCAGGCGCACGAGGCATATTGCGTGCCCGTATGCGCCATGGCGTCAGCCGCATCCGGTCTGGTGAGCGCTATACGCTGGGTATTATCTTTCACAACGCCGCATGAAAGCGCCGCATCCATGAGTTTCGCGATCTATGACGACCCCGCAGCCGCTGGTCACCGCCCGCCCCAAGGCCACCCGGAACGGCCCGAACGCTATGAAGCCGCCGTCAAATGCTTAGCGGAACCAGACTTTGCCAAATTGCCAAGGCGCCACCCAAACCGGGCCAGCCGCGAAGCGCTTGAACGCGCCCATCCGGCAGATTTCGTCGATACCATTCTGGACGCCGAGCGACCCGACGGGATTGTGATGCTGGACGGCGACACTGGCATTGGCCCTGGATCAACGGAAGCTGCCCTCAAAGCGTCCGGCGCTGTTGTTGACGCCGTAGACGCTGTTATGACCGATGATCTTGCCCGCGCCTTTTGCCTGGTCCGCCCACCCGGGCACCATGCCGAACCGGCGCGCGCCATGGGCTTCTGCTTCTTCAATCACGTGGCTGTCGGGGCACTGCACGCCCAAGCCGCCTATGGGCTTGAACGGATCGCAGTCCTTGATTTTGACGTGCATCACGGCAATGGCACCCAAGCGATATTCTGGGAAAAACCAGAATTCCTGTTCGCATCATCGCACCAGATGCCGCTATTTCCAGGCTCCGGCGCCAAAGCCGAACGCGGTGCGGGCAATATCTGGAACGGCCCGCTCACCCCTGGCGATGGCGGGCCGCAGTTCCGCCATGTCTGGGATGATGCACTATTGCCAGCGGTGGACGCGTTTCGCCCAAAACTCATCTTGGTATCTGCTGGGTTCGATGCACATCGCCGCGACCCTTTGGCCAATATCGAAGCCGAAGCCGAGGACTTTGGCTGGGTAACAGAACGGATCGTCGAGCTAGCGGACATCCACGCATCAGGACGCGTCGTCGCCTCCCTGGAAGGCGGGTATGATTTGCGTGGCCTTGCTGAATCCTTAGCGGCCCACGTGCAAGCGCTGAGCAAAGGCGTTTGACGTGCCGGGCCTGATCCGGGAACAATAGCAGCGACGTTTTTTCCAAGGATTGCCCGCGCCATGAGCATCGTCGCCACAACATTAACTACCGACACTGATCCTGTGATGGAACAGCACGCCTTCCCAGTCGAAAAGCTAGAGGCGTATCTTTCAGAGCATGTAGCGGAATTTACGCCTCCGCTTAACGTTGGACAGTTTAGGGGCGGGATGTCGAACCCGACCTTCATGCTGACGGATGGCGGTGGCAAAGCCTATGTCTTGAGGAAAAAACCACCTGGGAAACTGCTGCCATCTGCCCATGCGGTAGACCGGGAGTTTCGCGTGATTTCCGCACTCGCAAGAACTGATGTGCCGGTCGCAAAATCCTATGTGCTCTGCGAAGACGCCAGCGTCATCGGCCAGGAATTCTATGTGATGGAGCATGTGGCTGGCCGCGTGATCCGCGACTATTCGCTGCCCTCCATGACGCCCGCGGAACGCACGGATCACTACAACGCCATGTGCGACGTGATGGCGAAATTGCACAGTGTGCATTATCCCAAAGTTGGCCTGGAAACCTATGGCCGGGAAGGCGGATATTGCTTCCGCCAAGTCCGTCGATGGTCTGGCCAATATGCCGACTCTAAAACCGACGACGTGCCGGAAATGGAAAAGCTGATCGAATGGCTCGGTGCGCGCATGCCTGAGCATGAGGAAACAACCATTGTCCACGGCGACTACCGGATGGAGAACGTGATCTATCATCCGGATCGCCCTGAAATCCTAGCCGTGATTGACTGGGAGCTTGGCACGCTTGGCGACCCCTTCTCTGACCTCGCCTATAATTGCCTGAACTATCACGTTGGCGACCCTGAGCGGGCCGATATCACCAATATTGACCTTGTTGCGCACGGTATTCCAACTGAGCAGGCCTACGTGGAGCGCTATTGCGAACTGCGCGGCCTAAAAGAAGCGCCGAACTGGAAGTTCTACATGGCGCTCAGCCTCTTCCGCCTCGCCGCTATTGCCCAGGGTGTTTATAAGCGCGGGCTTGATGGCAACGCTTCCAGCCCTGACGCCCTAAAGCGCGGCGCGAAGGCCCGGCAATTGGCAGAAGTCGGTTGGCAAATTGCGTCTGGGAGTTAGAGCGTCCACGGCCCTATTTCTCGAATACCAGCCGTTCATACAAATGCCAACTGGTATGTCCTAATATAGGGAACTCAATGATGACCCCGATGAACCCGGGCGCCACCGAAAGCAATGCCAGAGCGCCAATTATCGCACCCCATACCAGCATTACCCCCGGGCTTTTCAATACGGCCTGAACGCTCGTAATCATCGCAGTCACACAGTGCACATTCTTGTCCAACAAAAGCGGCATTGCCATCACTGTGATGCAGTAAAGCACTGTCGCAATCACGCCGCCGACCAGGGTTCCAACAGCCAGGAATGCCGCCCCTTCGCCAGTGCTGAATATGGTTGTGAGCAAGTGATCGAATGACCGGTAGCCGTGGCTTTACACAGTCAGCGCAAGGATCAAGCGGAACTGGTAAGCCCAAATCCAAAACACAAACAACACCACAAACGACATCCAGCCAAATTCCCGGCGCTGTTACCGGAAAATGACGAGGAAGATGTCAGACGCAGTAAACCCATCCCCACGTTTGTATCGCCCGGACATTTCGTAAAGGCCCGCCGCCAGTATGAGTGCGACGAGCGGAAATCCGATACCCGCCGCAATCACAATCCATATCTGATCGAACACCGTGAAGCCTGCTGGAAGCGCCGAACCGAACAGCGCGTATACGAGGCAAAAAACAGGCTCAATCCGGGGTGTCGTCTGATGTCCCGAAGGCCATCCTTGAATGACGCTTTCACGTCACCGAATGTCGCCGCTCGGACTCCGAAACGGATTGGCTGCGCTACTGTGAATTCGCCCTGCCGTGCTTGCATAACAATCACTCCCCACTGAAATGCTACCGGGATCGCAGGGCCTCTGTAAATCGTCTGACGCGTGCTTGGTTTTCAGCTGGTATGCGGGCCAGTTCTCCCTAGGGCAATTCCCGACCAATCTGAATCAAATTAGTCGGGAATTGCCCGCAATCTATGTGCTAGAGCGCCCTGCGTCGCAAGCGACGCAGGGCGCTCTAGCGCTTGGTCGACGTTGGCAGCAGCCGCTTTCCGTCTTTCAGCAAGGGCGTTGCGGCTTGGAAATCGCCGATTGGCAGCGTGTGCGTCAAAAGCCCGATATCTTCCCGCCAGAGATGCATGGCACATCCGGGCGGCTCGTAAGCAATGGCGAGCGGCGCGCCCGCTGTTGTATCAAAAGCAAACGGGTATGAGACGCTAGGGGCGACACAGGCTGGAACGGGGCCGCACATACCGGTAATCGTGCGATGATTATGACCCGCGATAATACGGAGCACATTCGTGCGCCCTGCCAGAATTCCAGCAAGTGTATCGGCACCGCCAAGACCGGTGGCACCAAAACCTGGAAGTCCACACGGGAAGGGTGGATGGTGGATCGCGATAATGACGGGCTTTTCCGCCGCCGCGTCTAACGCTGCCTCTAGCCATGTGAGACGCGCGCCACAAAGCTCGCCATTGCTTTCGCCAGGAATAACGGAATCGCAGGCGATAACGTGGATCGGGCCAGCATCGAAGGTGTAGTGCATGAAGTCTGCGGGACCATCGCCTTCTGGCAGCCAGTGGAAATCCTTGAACGCCACGCGCATGTTCGCGCGGTCATCATGATTGCCTGGAATGGCATAGAGCGGGGCATCCAAATCCTGCAGAACCTCAAGCGCTAAGGCATAGGCTTCGGGCGCGCCATGATGTGCAAAATCGCCCGTATGGATCACGACATCGGCACCTGCGGTGTTTACAGCCGTAACGGCAGCCCGCAACGCCGCCTCCGTATCGGACCGGCCATAGGCGATCTCGCCCGGTGGCAGCATGTGGCTATCTGATATCTGGGCAATCAGCATGTTGTGGTCTCCGCTTTACGCCGGATCAGGTTAAGCTCGCCCGGTACGGCTGGACTTCAGGAAAATCACGCAAACGACAGCGATGGCAAGCAAGGGTGCGACGCCATAATTGACGACATCCCAATCAAACGCATTCAGCAAATGGCCGGACGATAGCGCGGCCGTTGCGACCGTTGCGAAGATCAGGAAGTCATTGAAGCCCTGCACCTTGGCACGCTCTTCCGGGCGATATGTGTCTGTCAGCAATGTCGTCGCCCCGATGAACATGAAATTCCAGCCGACGCCGACGAGCAGCAAACCAGCGGTGAAGTTCGTGAATTCAATGCCGAAGAGA
>CBFIAF010000013.1:45172-109311 GCA_965660545.1 Alphaproteobacteria bacterium
TGCGCCGTTACAGCCGCCATCATGAGAACAGCGCCGCATAGAATGACATTCAGTGCGCCAAACTTCTTAATGATGTCACCCGTAAAGAACGATGGTGCGAACATGCCAATGATGTGCGCTTGGATCACCCATTTTGAATCGGAGAACTCAAACCCACAGTTCAACATCGCCAAGGGCGTCGACGTCATCAGCAGCGCCATAACGCCATAGGCAATGAACGCCGCAATCACAGCAACCGCGCATTTTGGCTGCATCAATATCAGGATCAGCGGACGGCCTGAGCTTTTGCGCTCCGCCACCGTGAGTTTCGGTATCTGGACACCCATGAGCATGAAGAAGGAAAGGACATACACGCCAATCAGTGCAAAATAGCTGCCTGCAAATATGGTTGGTGACAGCATATCCTTGGTCAAATTGGCAAGTTCCGGCCCCAAGAAAGCGGCGAACAGGCCGCCTGTCATCACCCAGGAAATGGCTTTCGGCTTAAAGTCATCAGAGGCCGTATCAGCGGCGGCAAAGCGATAGAACACTGCGAACCCGTTGAACCAGCCTATGACACAGACCCCAGCGCAGAGCATCCAGAATGAGCCAAGCAGCATGCCATACCCGGCCATGATCGCGCCGATCACGCCAAAGATTGTGCCGAACATGAACCCGGCCCGTCGGCCGATCCGTCGCATCAAGTGGGATGCCGGGATTGTCGCCAGCATGACACCCGCATGGTGTGTCGCCAGCGGCAGCGTTTCCCAACCGGGCGCAGGCGTGAGGATCTTGCCAGCCAGGGGCCGGTCGCGATCATCAGGGAGGTGCCGGTCATGTAGAGCGCCTGGCATATCGCCAGGATCAGGACATTACGTTTCGAAGGATCAGACAGCACGGGCGGAAAACTTCCAGCTCCGGAAGCGATTGGCGGACAAACCACCATTAAATTGGCTAGTTCTAGACAACTTGCACTTCAATCCGTTGAAAGTCGAGAGCGTCAACCACGCCCTCGCCTACAATTGATTCAACCCGGTCTTTAGCAATTTGACTGGCAATATCTGAATCGATTTCCGCGTCGCCGCCCCAGTCAATCTGCACCATGTCAGAAAGTGCGGTTATCAATGCGTCCTGGATGAGCGGTATAACCGCATCAATTTCAGCGTCTTTCTTATCTTCAGCCAAAATCATCCGCGTCCAGAGCGTATATTTGCGGGCAGGTATAAAGTCCCGAATCGCTGTCACATAGACGGCGTCCATATAGTAATACTCACGCCCATCTTCCGTTTTATCCGGTCGGGGCATGGCACCAGGGCCTTCATTCTCACCACGGACCTCTTTCGAGACCTCAGTCACGTTGGCACGCTTGCCTTGTTGGGCATCTGTCGGCACTGCGAACAGTGTCGCAGCGACGAGAGCTACAGCAGGTATGGTGCGTTTCCAGAATATGAGACCGACTGTCCGGGACTCATGGTGCAGGAAGGATTAACGCATATCTGCCAGACCGCGGATTTCCTATATATTTAGCGCATCTCCACTGATTTGATCGCTGCCGCAACACCATCAGGCGTGAAGACCGGCAGTGAGCAAAGGCCATTGGCGCATGCGAAGGCAGCTGGCGCGTCCAATTCAGGATAGGTCACGTCCGGATTGGGCAGTGGTCCCTCCCGCTTATCCCACCATTCCAGCCGGTAATATCCGGTTGGATAGCGGCGCGCTTCTGCATAAAGCACCTGTGCTTCTATCGCATCCTTCTTGCTAACGTTTGTTGCATGGGCAGGTTCTGCTGCAAGCTCAGCATCCGGCAGCAGGGCATGGGGCAGGAAAACTTCGCGCTCCGCATAGGCTGCTAAGTGGCCCATGCCATGGCGTGCGGCATCGGCCCACTCTACATCACCGGTGTAACGGTTCAGCAAATTAAAGAACCGGGTCGCGGCCATGTTTTCATCCAGATGGCCCACGGGCGTTTTGAACACACCGAACGCTGCTGCCGTTGGCGGGGCGGTACGGTAGCCGCCACCAACAACCCGGAAAGTCTTGGCGACAAAGGCACCTGTTTCAACAGCCAAGTCCAACCATCGCCGTTCGCCCGTTGATCGGTAGAGCGCCAGCGCTGCATCCCCCATGGCGACATTATCGCCGAGATATGCCGCACCCGGCGTGGCAGAGCCATGGCGGAACCCACCGTCCGGCAAACGCCGGGCCTCAACCGCCCATTCGGTGGCCTGCATGGCTGCAGTCAACCAACGCTGCTCACCGGATACATCGGATAGGAGCGCCAATGCGGCAGCGGCCCAGCCGTTTTCCCGCGCATATTGGTTCTTGTCGATACGGGGTTGGCGGCCCACAGCAGCCCGGGCTGCGGCAGAGAATCCATAGAAGAACTTACCGTTCGTTTCCGCATCCAGGTCTGCATCCTGGCTGGTATAGAATGCACCGTTCGGGCCGCGCATCCGGTTTGTCAGATATCCCGCAATCGCCTCTGCGCTGGCCAGATCACGCGGATCACCCCAGACCGCAAAGGAAAGCGCATAAAGACGAATGCCATCCGCCTGGCTCTGCATGATCTTTTCGAAATGCGGGGAAGATCAATCTACTTTATCGGAATACTGATAGAGACCACCCCATGCCGGATCGATCAGCATGCAGGATCCCTCCAGGGACTTCCGCACGACGGCACGATAGCGCGCATCCCCGCGCCGCGCTTAGCGGATCGCCCACTCAATCGCTGGCGCATTGATGAAGCGGTGCACTCGACCAAAACCGCCATTCACATCGTCATGGGCCTTGAAAAAAAATTGTCTCCAGAAGTGCGCGCTGCTCTACCGTCAGGCTATGCGCACCTTACACTCCATCGTGGGAAAGCGATAGGTTCGGTAGCGGTGACGGATCATCAAGCACGGTCTTGATATCGATCAGAAACCGAGCCTTTTCCCGATATCCACGCCGAACCAGGATTTCCGCCCCTTTAGCATCAAACATGATTGTGGCGGGCCAACCGAACCGTTCATAGCGGCGGGAGATGTCGGGGCGCTCATCCTGCTCCACACTAACCGGGATGAAGTGCTTCAGCACTTTGGCAACGACTTCTGGATCCCGGTACGTGGTGCGTTCCATAACATGGCACCAGTGGCACCAATCAGCACCCAGATGCAGCAGCACGAATTTATTCTCGCGCGCAGCTTCCTCGAATACAGCTTTGCCCCAGCTCCGCCATTCAATCGGCCCCCGATCAGGTGCTGCAAGCACTGAATGCGGCAGGATGAGAGCGATCAGTAGGAGGGCGAAGGCGCGCATAGGATTTCCCCGTGTGTTTAAGCCGATAGACGCACCCTTTACGTCCAGCCGAACACAGAGGATCACGTTTGACGGAGCCGGGCTTCCCGATTGGCGGTATAAATTGCCGCCGCCGCAATCAGCGCCGCGCCAATCCAGGTCCACATATCCGTGCTTTCGCGGAATACGAACCATCCGACCAGCGCGACAGTTGGCAGGCGAAGGAAATCAAACGGCTGCAAAAGTGAAGCGTCCCCAACCGTAAGCGCACGGCTGATGCCATAGATATTGATGACTGCTCCTACGCCCAGTGTCACGATCCAAAGCCAGTCATTGTCGGCAGGCCATTCCCAGAAATACAGGGCCGGAAGCAGCGAAAGCGGTAATGGCAGCAGGGACAAATACAGCGTAATCAGCGCCGGATTTTCTGTCGCCGAAAGCTTCTTGCCAGTGATGACAACGCCAGCAAATGTAATCGCCGCCAGGAGCACGACCAGCGCGCCGAGGTTCAATGCTTCTGCGTCTGGCCTGGTCATGATCAGCACGCCGAAGAATCCAACTGCGACCGCAGCCCCACGCCGCCACCCAAATCGTTCCCCCAAAATCACCCACGCAAGCAGTGTCACAAATAGCGGCGTTGTGAACGATAACGCCGTCGCTTCTGACAATGGCAGTAGAATGGCACCTAAGAACATTGCGACAGAGGACGCGAGCATGATCACCGCGCGCAGCCAAAACAGGCCCCACCGTTCCGTTTTCAGCCCATTGATCCCCATGCGGGCGATCCAGGGCAGGAACAGCAGGACTGCCGCGAGGTTTCGCCAAAATGAGATCACAAAGACGTCGAGATGCGCCGAGAGTTCGCGCACGCTGCCGATCATCACTGCGAAGCCGATTGCGGTGAAACACATCCAAAGTGCAACGCGGATGACGGGGGGAAGGGTGTTCATGGGTACTTTCTAAAGATGGTTTCGAAGCAACACCCCCCTCACCCTGCCCTCTCCCCCCGTCGGAGGGAGAGAGTTCTAGAAGGAAACAAGGCTGCCTTTTTGAGGGTCCCCTCGCCCGCCCCCAATGGACGTGCGGCGGGGGAGAGGGATCAGGGTGAGGGGGCGGCAGCAGAACTATAGAAACATCAAACCGTAGGATCATTCCCAACCCGCACCAGCAGCTTGCCGAAATTCTCGCCCTGGAACAGCTTCATGAACGCTTCTGGCGCATTCTCAAGCCCGTCCACAAAATCCTCACGATAGTTGATTTTGCCCTCCGTGATCCACTTGGCCATGCGCGGCAGCGCTTCTGGCCAGAGGTGATGGAAGTCATAGACCAGGAAGCCTTGCATGCGGGCCCGCATGGGGATGAAGAAACGCGTATTGCGCGGCACCAGTTCAGGTTCCGCCAGATTATATTCCGCAATACCGCCGCAAACAGCGATCCGGGCACCTAGGGCAAGGTTCCGTGTGATGGCGTCATAAACCGCACCACCAACACTTTCGAAATACACATCAACGCCGCCAGGGCAGTGTTTCTGCAGCCCGGCATCCAGATCATCCGTCTTGTGGTTGATGCACGCGTCGAAACCGAGCTCGTCCACAACGTAGGCGCATTTGGCGGGCGAGCCTGCAATGCCAACGACATGGCAGCCCATGATCTTCGCAATCTGCCCAACGAGGGCCCCGACGGCGCCAGATGCAGCGGACACAACGACCGTCTCACCCGGTTTCGGCTCGCCAACATGCAGCAGGCCGAAGTAGGCGGTCATGCCTGGCATGCCGAGCACGCCATTGGCGGTCGAGATTGGGGCTATGGAAGGATCAATTTTACGAAGACGTTCCAGCGGCGGAACGGAATATTCCTGCCACCCAAGCGTGCCCTCAACGATATCACCAACCGCGAAATCCGGATGCAGCGATTGCACGACCTCACCAACGCCACCGCCTGTCATGACGGCATCAATCTCAACATTGGCCGCATAGCCTGCAACCGCGTTCATCCGCCCGCGCATATAGGGGTCTAGCGACATCACGATCTGGCGAACAAGCACTTGGCCCGGTGCAGGCTCTGGCAAAGGTGCCTCTTCCAGGCGGAAATTGTCTGGCGAAACCATGCCGTTCGGGCGATTGGCAAGAACGACGCGGCGGTGGGTGTTGGGCAGGTTCATGGGGTCAAATTAGCCTTGCAGGCCGGAAAGTTTGGCGAAATTCACCAGTTCATCGATATGGGCTTGGGGGTTTGGCAGGTCGGAATCAATCGTGCGGAAGCTAACATGGCTCATGCCCAGTTCTTCCCAGGATTTAAGGTCTGCTTCCCATGCAGCTTCACCACGACTCCAATGATGCAACGTCGCGTTCATACTGTAGGTCGCTGGATCCCGGTCATATTCTGCCTGCCATTGGCTGATGCGGCCAAGGATGCGGCGGGTCTCGTCGTCGGGCTCAGAACGCGGGTTCAGAGAATAGCCATCCCCCAAACGCACGGCGCGCTCAATAGCTTTGTCCGCGAAGGCACCGATGAAGATTGGTATCGGCTGCTGAATGGGCTTCGGGTTAATGCCCATGTCCTCAATCTGATGGAAATTACCTTTGTAGTTGATGGTTTCCTCCGTCCAGAGCTTCCGCATCACGTCAATCTGTTCTTCGAACAGGCGAGCGCGGGTCTTAAAGTTCGCACCGAGGCCATCATATTCCTCCGGGCTCCAGCCAATGCCGCAGCCGAGGCGCAAGCGACCGCCGGAGAGGATGTCGACCTCTGCCGCTTGCTTCGCCACCAGCGGCGCTTGGCGCTGCGGCAAGACCATTACAGCGGATGCAAAGGTGATCCGGCTCGTCAGCGCGCTTGCGTAAGCGAACAGCGTCAGCGGCTCATGGAAGGTTTTCTTGATGGTGTAATAGTGCGCCCAGGGCGCGCCCTTAGCCTCCTTGTTGCAAAGCACGTGATCGATGCAAAGCACATGGTCATAGCCAAGGTCTTCCGCCGTTTGGAAGAAGTCTTTGACCATCGACATATCGTCGCCGATTTCGGAGTGAGGGAATACGCAACCGATTTTCATTGACCGGAGCTCCTATTCAGCCGCAACGGCGGCGCGTTCCCGGGCCAGCGCCAGAAGCGCATCGTCGGCGACAGGCTGGATGGGCGCAAAATCACGATGGGCGATCCATTCTTCCCGATTGAACTTGGTGATGTGATTGGTGACAGCACAAAGCGTCAGATAAACGATCTTGCGCGGATAGGGCGTGATGTTTGGCGGGCTGGCATGCACCAAATTCCCATGGAACATGATGACGGACCCGGCAGGCCCCGTTGGCGCCACAATGCCACCCTCATCCGCAAGCTTACTGACTTCCGCCTTGTCCAGCGTCCACAACGGGTAAGACGTGGTGGAAAGATCATGGCCCGCTTCTAAAACACCAACCTTATGGCTTTTAGGAATGAACATGAGCGCACCGTTGATCGGCATCACCTCATCCAAGAACACGGCGATATTCATGGCGCGCGGTTCGGGCATGCCATCATCCCGATGCCAGGTGCCGAAATCCTGGTGCCATTGCCACACATCACCATCAAACGCCGCTTTGGCATTGATTTTGAACTGATGCATGTAAAGGTCATCGTCGAGGAGTTGCGACACAGGCTCAATCAAGCGGGGATGCGCACCAAGCCGCCGGTAAGCTTCATTATAAGTGTGGGCTGCAAAGGCCGTGCGCGGCGCGCCAGAGCTTTCGCGCCACACTTCCTTGCGATCCTCGGCATAGATGCCCTCGGCTTCGCTCGCCAGCAGCGCCATCTCTTCTTTGGAGAAGCAGCTTGGAAGGAACAGATAGCCTTCGCGGTCAAATTCTTCCAATTGGGCGTCAGTTAAAATCATCAGGACGGGCCCTTCCAAGTATGGCGGCGATCTGATTGCTTATGTCATATCTTGATTGCGACCGCGAGGGGAGACTGTTCAGCCATGCCACATTCCATAGAATTCCTGTTCGCCGTTGGCAGCCCAACAGCCTATCTCGCTTGGACCCAATTGCCAGGCCTAGCGAAGCGAACAGGTGCCGATATTAAGCTGACGCCAATACTGCTCGGCGGGCTGTTCAACGGCTCCGGCAATCATTCGCCAGCCGACGTTCCGTCGAAGCGCACCTATATCGCGGCTGATTGCGCACGCTTCGGCGTGCCGTTCAATCAAAACCCACATTTTCCTGTGAACACGCTGATGGCCATGCGCGCGGTCGCTGGCGCAGATATTGAAGGTACGATGGATTCTATTGCCGCCGCAGCCTTCGAAGCCATGTGGATCGACGGCATGAACCTTGGCGACCCAACTGAATTAGAAGCTTTTGCTGACAACGCTGGCATCGGCATTGATAAAACAGCGGGCTGGATCACCAGTGACACCGCCAAGGCGCATCTTCGTGCCAACACAGACAATGCCGTCCAACGCGGAGCCTTCGGCGCACCAACTTTTTTCGTCAACAACGAAATGTTCTTTGGCCAAGACCGGCTGGATTGGGTGGAAGCAGCGGCCTCCTAAAAACACCACCTGGAAAACCTGCCAAGGCGTGCCATACTCCCTGCAACACGTCATGGGGAACGTTAGATATGCCAGACTATATTCCACCAGCAATCGACTGGGTCCGCGAACAGGTTGAGCTTTATGAGGGCAGTGGCGGTACGGAGGGTACAACGCTCCGGGAGACTGGATTGCCATGTATTATCGTCACCCATATCGGCGGTAAAACCGGCGGCATCCGCAAAATTCCACTGATGCGGGTTAAGGTTGATAACACCTACGTGCTGGTCGGCTCCTATGGCGGGCGAGAGAAGAACCCGGTCTGGGTCTACAATCTCCGCGCCAATCCAGATGTTGATATCCGTGACCGGACGGAAGTGATCAAAATGCGCATCCGTGAAGTTGCAGACGGTCCTGAGCGCGACCGGCTTTGGGCCGCCAGCGCAGAGGCATTCCCCTCATACAACGACTATCAGGCAAAGACGGACCGCAAGATCCCAGTCTTCCTCGCAGAGCCTGTCTGACCCCATGGGTGCTGGAAACTCTGCCCTTCTGGAGGGGTTAGACGGCATCAATATCGATCTGATGCAACGCTGAAGCGGCCTAGCCCTAAGCGCTACCAGCCCAAATCCTTCCTGACTTGAGCGAAAGTTTCTAGCGACGCCTCATGATCGCCGGCGAAGCGGAGGCAGAAGTGTTCGACGCCTGCGTTCGCATAGGCCTGCATCAGTGCGGCAGCGCCTGCAGCCGGGCCAGCGTAACAGGCTTGCCGCTTCTTCAGAACGTCTGGGCGGGCACCGTAGTAGCTTGCCAAAAACGCATCAAGCCGCTCACTGGCTTTCTCTTCATCCTCGCTAATCGACAGCGTTAGATATAGCGCGCCTGCGATCCCGCTTGGGTCACGGCCTTCTGCCGCTGCCAGCGCATCGATCTCCTGGCGTCGATCAGCCCATGTGGCCGGGGGTGTGTCGATAGGAAACCAGCCGTCAAAATGCCGGGCAATGCGTTTGAGCGCAAGGGTGACGGACCCGCCGGCCCAAATCCGCGGACCGCCCTTCTGCACAGGCTCCGGCCCTAGCGTGCTTTTGGATACCTCCCAGCGCCCAGACCATGTAACCGGCTCCCCAGACCAAAGCGCCCGCGCTAATTGCAGGCCCTCCAGCATCCGTCCAACGCGTTTTTCGAACGGGACGCCGCAGGCTTCGAACTCAGCCCGGATATTTGGCACGTCCGTCGCAATGCCGATGCCCAGGATCAAGCGACCGTTGCTCGCCTGGTCCAGCGTCGCCGCCTGATGCGCCAGCAGTACGGGATTGCGCAGTACTGGCAGCAATACAGCCGTTCCCAATTGCACATGCTGCGTTCGCCCGGCGACGGCGGCGAGCATGGTCAGCGGTTCATGGCGGGGGCGGGCTAGAACGGAATCGCCGATCCATACGGAATCATATCCAAGGGCTTCTGCTTGCTCCGCCAAAGCCAGCAAAGGCTGCGCATCTGGCCTGCCCTCCATCACGGCTTCGCGGGTGGGTAACAAATATCCGACTTTTGGGGCCATGGGGCACTCCTGATAGATAGCATTCGGCGTTCGCTTGAAGTATGGTGCTTGGATACGCGCACCGGAAGAGGAAGCTGGTTTGATGCCAGCGCCGCCCCCGCGACTGTATCGGTTAAAGCGCCTGATCCATATCGCCACTGGCCTCGCTTGGGCTGGGAAGGCGGGTCAGGCAAGGCCGGAGCCAGGAAACCTACCGGAGCGCATCACCGATTAAGCCATGCGGCGGGCGCGGCTATGGGAGCGATAAGCCTATGACGGGTTTTCTGTCGTGAATTGGGCCGATCCGGCGATCTGGGCGCGTAATCCGCCCAAGGTCACGCTTGTGCTTGGCGGCGCGCGGTCCGGCAAAAGCCGCCATGCTGAACGGTTGGTAGAGGCTGCAGGCGGCGGGGTCTATCTGGCCACCGCCGAAGTGCGCGACGCAGAAATGCGGGCGCGCATTGACCTGCACCAGTCCAGACGTGGCGATACCTGGCAGACAGTTGAAGCCCCCTTCGCCATTGCAGACATAATTTCCAGCACTGACGCCCCTATTCTGGTCGATTGCCTCACCCTCTGGCTCTCTAACCTGATGGAAGAGGAGCGGGATATCACCGCTGAGACTGATACGCTGATCAACAGCTTCATCAGCGCAAAATATCCGATTGTTCTGGTGGCTAACGAAGTTGGCCTTGGCATCGTGCCAATGAACGCCCTTGCCCGCCGCTTCCGAGATGAAGCCGGGCGTTTGAATCAAGCCATGGCCGAAATTGCTGGCCACGTTGTTTTTTTGGCGGCCGGATTGCCACTTTCCTTTAAGGACCCATCATGACCTTGCCGCAAAAAATCCCCGTCACCGTTGTTACTGGCTTCCTGGGCGCTGGAAAATCAACGCTCCTGGCCCATCTCGCGACCAATGCCAAAGGCAAGCGCCTGGCGTTTCTGGTGAATGAATTTGGCGACATGGGCGTGGACGGCGAAGCCCTTGCCTGCGCAATCCCCGATTGCGAAGCCGAGGACATGATCGAGTTAGCCAATGGCTGCATCTGCTGCACAGTCGCGGATGACTTTCTGCCCGCAATGCAAGCCTTGATCGACCGCCCCAACCCGCCCGATCACATCATCATCGAAACATCTGGGCTGGCGCTGCCGAAGCCGCTACTGCGAGCGTTCCAATGGCCGGAAGTTCGTAGCCGCACGACCGTAGACGCCGTTGTCGCCGTCGCTGATGCTCCCGCCGTTGCGGCTGAAACATTTGCCTGGGATGTTGGTGCGGTAGATGCCCAACGCGCCGCCGATCCATCGCTCGACCATGATGCGCCACTGGCGGAGTTGTTCGAAGACCAAATGGCGTCTGCAGACATCGTGCTCGTCAACAAAACTGACTTAGCTGACGACGCCACCCTTGCCCGCGCTGAAGCTGCAATTACAGCCGCCGCCCGGGGCCGCGCGCCGCGCCTTGTCCGCACATCCATGGGTGCGATTGATCCTGCCGTAGCACTGGGCCTAGGGGTCGGCGTTGAGGATGATGTGGCCGCCCGGCCATCCCACCATGACCACGAAGACGACCATGAACATGATGATTTTGAAAGCATCACCGTCACGCTATCTGCTGCGCTTGATACGCCAGACGTACTGAAGGGCCGGATTGAAGAACTGCTGGTGAAACTCCCAGATGTCCTCCGCGTCAAAGGCTTTGCAGATGTTGCGGGCAAGCCAATGCGACTGCAGGCGCAAGCCGCAGGCCGCCGGGTCGCCGTTCACTATGACCGGCCTTGGCAAGATGATGAGGCGCGCGCCAGCCGAATTGTCGTGATCGGCCTGCATGGTTTCAATGACGCCCGCGCTGCTGCGATCCTTGGTGGTGAGGCTCAGTAATGCATCTACTCCTGTCCGCCGGCCCGCCGGAGGACGACCCAGACGCTGCCGTAGACCTTGGGCAGACCCCCGCATCGCTGCTGTTCCTATCCGCAGCGGATACGGACCTGGCGCTCGCTGCGGGTGCGCAGCGACGGTTGACGGATGCCCACGCCGATTGGCCCCCACTGCGGGCGGCCAATCTGATGGCGCTCGCCCATAACCTATCGGTCGATACCTATATTGACCGTATGGGTGACGCCGCCCGCGTGATCGTCATTCGCTTGCTAGGAGGACGCGGGTACTGGAGCTACGGCGTGGACCAGCTTTCCGCATTAGCCAATGAAACCGGTGCCAAAATTGCCTTCCTGCCCGGCGACGAAAAGCCGGATGGCGAATTGAAAGCGCTCTCTACCGTGCCAGATGCCGACTGGGATCGGCTTTGGGGCTACCTGAAGGAAGGCGGCCCGGCGAACGCTGAAGCGCTGGTTGAGACCATGGCCAGGTTGGCAGGGTTGACAGACGTTACGCCCGCAGCACCAGAGGCATTGCCACGGGCAGGACTGTACCAACCCGCTGCCAGCCCCCCACCGAGGGGAGAGGGCAGGGTGAGGGGGGCTGACAGCGGGCCGGTACAACCCCGCCCCATTATCCCAATCCTTTTCTATCGCGCTCACGTGGCCGCCGGTAACACTGCCGCTGTAGATGCCCTGGCAGACGCCCTCACCGCCGCCGGTCTTGAACCCCAACCCATATATCTCGCAGGCCTAAAAGACCCAGCAAGTCAGGCCTTCCTTGCCGAAACCTTCGCACAGACCCCGCCAGCGGCCATCCTGTGCGGGCTGGGCTTTGCGGCGCGGCAGAGTGGCAGTGCCAATCAATCTTCTCCGCTCGATCAGGCGGGTGCGCCCGTCCTGCAAATCGTCTTCTCCGGCGGGGCAGAAGCCGCATGGCGTGAAAGTACCCAAGGCCTTGGCCCCCGGGATGTTGCAATGCATGTGGCGCTACCAGAATTGGATGGCCGCATCCTGACTCGCGCCGTGTCATTCAAATCCGCCCCCCAAGCAGACAGCCTGGTTGAATGCCCGATTTCCCGCTACGAGCCCCTGCCCGACCGTGCTGCGTTCGTCGCTAAGCTGGCGCGGGCCTGGGCAGTGTTGCGCAAAACACCCGCCGCCGAGCGACGCGTTGCAATTGTTGTCGCCAATTATCCGGTCCAGGCCGGCCGTGTCGCCAATGGTGTCGGGCTCGACACGCCAGCCAGCGTCACTCGCGCGCTCAGTGATTTGAGCAATGCCAGATATGCAATCTCCGATGCTCCAAACGATAGCGCTGGCCTAATGGCTGCACTGGCAGAAGCCCCGCCCGAACGCCTACCGCTCGCAACATATCTCAGGGCGTATCAAGCCATCCCTGAGGAAGCCCGCGCCAAGATCGAAGCACGCTGGGGTCAGCCGAAAGATGATCCACTGTTTGATGCCTCCACTGCCGCGTTTGGGGTGAATTTCCATCGCTACGGCAATGCCTCCGTTGGCGTGCAGCCAAGCCGTGGATATGAGCTCGACCCAGACGAAACCCATCACGACTCAGCCCTACCGCCACCCCATGGCTACCTGGCATTCTATATCTGGCTGCGCGCAGAATATGGCGCCCACGCCGCCATCCATTTTGGCAAGCATGGCAATATGGAATGGCTGCCGGGGAAAGCTCTAGCGCTTTCTGCCGCCTGCTTCCCAGAGGCCGTATTCGGAGCCGTTCCACATATCTATCCGTTTATCGTGAACGATCCGGGCGAAGGCGCGCAGGCAAAACGCCGTTCTGCCGCCATCATCATTGACCACCTCACCCCGCCAATGGTGCGTGCGGGTGCGGAAGGTAGGCTTGGACAAATTGAGGCGTTGGCGGATGAATATTTCGCCGCCGCCGGTATGGACCGCCGCCGCCTCAAACCCATCGCCGATAAAATCCGAGACATCGCGGAAGGCGCAGGCCTAGACGCCGATGCTCAAGTCACCGACGACGATGATGATGCCGCCGCTGTATCGAAACTGGACGCCGCTCTCTGCGACATCAAACTGCTACAGATACGGGATGGCTTGCACATATTCGGCAAATCCCCTCGAGGGACCGAACGCACAGGTTTGATCTCCGCCCTCGCCCGCGCGCCACGAGGCCAAGCCCCATCCGATATCTCCCTATTGCGCGCGCTTGGCGATGATCTCGCACTTGGCGAGGATCCGCTGACGGCGGACCCAGCTGCCGCATGGTCCGGCCCGCGCCCAGATATCCTGGCGCAGCAGATTGAACGGCCTTGGCGCACAGTCGCTGACGCCATTGAAAGGCTGGATGCTTTATCCAACGCGCTGATTGCGGGCACGGTTCACCCAGCCCCAAACTGGCCCGCGACCATCGCCGTGCTTGAAAACGTTGAAGCCGTACTGGCACCCGCTATCGATGCATCAGGCATGGCCGAAACCACTGGCCTACTGGCAGCACTGAATGGCCGCTTCATCGAACCCGGCCCCGCAGGTGCCCCAACGCGCGGCCGACCGGATGTGCTGCCTACGGGACGGAATTTCTTTTCGCTCGACCCCCGCGCCCTACCAACGCCGACCGCATGGACCCTCGGCCACCGCTCCGCCACGATGCTGGTCGAGCGCTTTGTCCAGGATCATGGCGACTGGCCAAAAGCGTTACTGGTCACATGCTGGGGCACCGCCAACATGCGCACTGGTGGTGATGATCTGGCGCAAGCCTTGGCCCTGCTTGGCGTACAGCCTGAATGGGACCAGGCCAGCGGTCGCGTAACCGGCATAACGCCCGTGCCGCTATCAGCCCTTGGACGCCCGCGCGTGGACGTAACATTGCGTGTGTCCGGTTTATTCCGGGACGCCTTTCCATCACAGATCGCTTTGTTTGATAAGGCCGTCCGCACTGTAGCCGCACTGGACGAACCGTTTCACCAGAACCCGGTCGCCGTTGCCGTCGCGGATGAGACTGCAAGGCTGGAGGCGGCAGGTGCTGCGCCGAAACAGGCAACGCGCCGGGCAGCATGGCGTGTGTTCGGCGCGATGCCAGGGGCGTATGGCGCAGGCTTACAAGCGCCCGTGCAATCAGGCCATTGGGCCAGCCGGGAAGACTTGGCGACGCTCTGGCGCACATGGGGTGGATACGCCTATGGCGGCGGTGAGGGCGAAACAGCAAGTGAGGCCCTGGAGCAACGGCTGAAGCAGACCGAAGGGGTCGTGCAAAACCAGGACAACCGCGAGCATGATCTGCTCGATAGCGACGATTATTTCCAGTTCGAAGGCGGTGCAGCAGCAGCAATTGAAGCAGCGCGCGGCGAAGCGCCTGCCATTTACCACATGGATCACAGCCTTCCAGAGCAGCCCAAAGCACGTTCATTGGAGGAGGAGCTTGGCCGCGTCGTCCATGGCCGCGCTACCAATCCACGCTGGATCAGGGGCGTCATGCGGCACGGATACAAAGGTGCCTTTGAGATGGCGGCGACCGTGGATTATCTATTTGGATTCGCGGCGACGACCAATGCCGTTGGCCCACAGCACTTCGACGCCCTATTCCAAGCGTATCTGGAAGACACAGAAATCCGCGCCTTCATTAAGCGCGAAAATCCGGCAGCCCTTGTTGAAATAGCCGCACGTTTTCAGGAAGCCATCGACCGTGATCTCTGGCGGCCACGACGCAACTCACGCTATGAAACGCTGCAAGACATCAGGAGCGCCTTATGACTAATGCCAAACGCCCCCCTAATCCCGACGATGCAGAAGCCAATACCCGCGCTGACGAAAAATCTCGCAAGCGCAAAGCCGCCCGGGACAAAATGCTAGCGACCAAGACTATCGAAAAAGGCTTGCTGATTGTCCACACAGGCAAGGGCAAAGGCAAATCCACAGCTGCCTTTGGGCTAGCGCTCCGAGCGCTTGGCCGCGACAAACGAGTTGGCGTCATTCAGTTCGTGAAAGGTGTGTGGGAAACCGGGGAACGGGAAGCGCTGCGCCGTTTCGAGCCACAAATTGACATTAGAGCCATGGGCGAAGGCTTTACGTGGGACACCCAAGACCGCGCCCGCGATATCCGCGCCGCCCGTGGCGCCTGGGAAGAAGGTAAGCGCATGCTGAGTGACCCCAGCTACGACATGGTCATCCTGGATGAACTCAATATCGTGCTGCGCTATGATTACTTGGAGTTAGACGACGTACTCGCCGGCCTTACCAACCGCCCAGCCATGCAACACGCCGTAGTCACGGGCCGAAACGCCAAAGAACCACTGATTGAAGCAGCTGACCTCGTCACGGAAATGACTCAGGTGAAGCACCCGTTCCGGTCTGGCGTGAAGGCCCAGATTGGGATTGAGTTTTAGGTGGGATAATTATCGATCTTCACGGCCATGCCAAACGCGAACGACTAAAACACCGCCTTCGATTTGGCGGTAGCGATTTATATACCCGCCATCGCCGAACGGAACGATGATTTCACGAAAAGCAATATCCGCAGGATACGGACGGCCTTTTTGCGGAAAGAGCTTTAGCGCTTCAGCTGTGGAATAGATCATATCGACTGCGCGCGCCGCAGCTTGCTGATTGTGCACGCTAATAAACTCATGCAGCCGTCGAATGTCCTGAAGGGCGGCTCCCAACCAGCGAAGTTCTATAATCCCTTCCGGTCAATGCCAGCGGCGGCACAGACTTCACTGACCCATGCTGAGACGTCAGAATCATCAACGTAGTCGCCCGTAATCTCGCAGTGCCGCCAACGCTCCATCGTCAGCTTGTATTCCGCCTCATCAGCTTCTTCAGACTCAAGATAGCGGTCGACCGCCTCTTTCATCAGGTAGTGAGGCGTCTGGTCCGGGGTCTCGCCTAAAGCTTTGAGACGGGCCTGTGTTTCATCATCCAAACGCAAGCTTACCGTTGAACTAGCCATTGCTCTGACATTCCATATAGTTTGACACTCAAAGTATAACAGAACTGCCGAGCGTTCACTACGCTGCGATTAGCGTCAGTGCTAGCACCAAGTGGGTTAGGGGGTAGCAGGCTTGGTCTGCGCCAAAGAGTGACCAGAAGCTTTGGCGTTCCAGGGTCCAGCCTGTGGCAAGGCCGATACGAGCTTTGGCGCAATCAATTTAGAAGTGCACGACGAAATCAACAAAAGCCAACCACCAGAATGCTGGATTGATCACGAGCGCAATAACCAGCGTCAGTGATGCATGGATCGTGCAGTGCGTCGCCATTGTTGCCAGCCAGCCGGTCGCTGACTGTTTGCCGCCTGCCATCCAGCTGTTCTGTAAAACGAAACCTGCGAGCACCTCTTTGATTTAAAATCGAATAAAATTCAGGATGATTAACCCAAGCGACAACTCAACAGAAAGTAATTCTGAAAAGCTCATAGCTGGCTACTGCCCGCCTCATTTCCCCATCTGGCAAGATAACCAGAAATCCAGTTTCAATTGCCTTAATTCCAATCGAATAGCGATGGGGTCAGCGTGATTGAGCCCAATTCGTTACGTTTTGCAGCTAGGGTGCGCCTTAAGGACCCGTTCTGGTGATGCAGGAAATTTCCCAAGTTTATTTGCCGGGCGGGTTCGTCGGGAAACAAAATCGCCGCCGCAGTTCGGGCATTCCCGCCAGGCAAGCGGCTCTCAACACAGTCTGCGCAAAAGGTGCATTCAAATGAACAAATCAGCGCGTCCACGGCATCTGACGGCAAATCTGCGTCACAGCATTCGCAGTTTGGTTTAAGCAGCAGCAGCCCGGCACATCCTAATTCGGCACCGCTTGATCGGGGCGCTTCAGACCGGCAGGATGCCGCTTTCGCGTTAAAGCGCAACCGTTCAGGATTCTTCGGCCATGGCCCAACCGATACCATTCAACCGCACGTTTGACGCTGAAGCTGGCGAGGCCGTGCAGTTAACGCCGCTGCTTCGCCGCGTAACGTCGCCCAACCCGTCGATGTTCACCTTCAAAGGCACGAACACCTATATCGTCGGCAAAGGCAAAGTTGGCGTGATTGATCCAGGACCTGTATCGCCGGAGCACACAGCAGCCATCATGCGTGCCGTCGAAGGTGAAACGGTGACGCATATCATTGTCACCCACACTCATAACGACCATTCACCCGGCGTACCGGACCTGAGAGCCGCCACTGGTGCGCCAACCTACGGCTACGGTCCGCACGGCGTTGGATCCAGACGGGACTGGCCGTTTGATTCGCCCGAAGGCGGCGATCGTAATTTCACGCCAGATCATGTTGTACCGGACGGCGGCTTGGTCGAAGGCGATGGCTGGACATTGGAGGCCATCTTCACGCCGGGCCACATCTCCAACCACCTGTGTTTCGCGCTAAAAGAAGACAACGTGATGTTGTCCGGTGACCATGTGATGGGCTGGTCAACCTCCATCGTCTCCCCACCCGATGGCGACATGAATGACTACATGGCAAGTCTTCGTCGAATGCTGGACCGGGATGAGACCACATATTATCCAGGCCACGGTGGTCCAGTTGATGATCCCAAAACCTTTGTCCAAGCCTTCATCGATCACCGGGAAGCCCGCGAAGACCAAATTCGCCAATGCCTTTCGGGCGGTGCCATGAGCATCCCAGCCATGGTAAAGGTCATGTATGCAGACGTTGACGAAAACCTGCATCGCGCGGCCGGCCGGTCCGTGCTGTCCCACCTACTGGCCATGTGGGAACGCGGCGAGGTTGCCTGCCCCGATTCACCGCCAGGCCCCGATTCTACATACCGGCTGGCTTGAGCCAAAAACCCCACCAACCCGTATACTTAAGGAAGCCCCATGAGCCAAGATAGCGTTCTCTACGACAAAGAAGGCCGCGTCGTTACCTGGACGATTAACCGCCCCGATATCCGCAATGCCGTATCCGCACCAGAAGTCGTCGCACGCTTTGAAGAAATTGCCGAAATGGTCGCCAAGGACCATGACGTATCCTGCGTGATCCTAACGGGCGCCGGTACCGCGTTTTCATCCGGCGGCGACGTTAAAAACATGGCTGCGCGCGCGCCCGAAATGCAAAAACAGCCTTTTGCCACCCGCCACTGGTATCGTGAAGGCATCCAGCGCATCCCGCTTGCGTTGGACAAAGTGGAAGTGCCAATCATCGCTGCCGTTAACGGCCATGCCATCGGCGCAGGCTGCGATCTCGCCATGATGTGCGACATCAGGATTGCTGCAGATTCCGCCCAGTTCGGCGAAGTGTTTGTGAACCTGGGCATTATTCCAGGTGATGGCGGGTCCTGGTACTTGCCACGCCTAGTTGGCCGTTCCAAAGCGTTTGAGATGACTTTTACCGGCGACGTAATTGATGCAGAAGAGGCCAAAGAAATCGGCCTAATTTCTCACGTCGTGCCTTTCGATGACTTGATGGAAGCCGCCCGCAAGATGGCGACCAAAATCTCCCGCAAGCCGCCAGAAGCATTGCGCATGACGAAGCGGTTGCTGAAGGAAAGCGAATTCCAGCGCTTGGATACCGCACTTGAAATGGCCGCAGGCATGCAGGCCTTGGCCCAAGCGACCAAGGACCATCAGGAAGCGGCGAACGCGTTTGTCGAAAAACGCCGTCCTGAATTCAAGGGCGAGTAGCAGCACCCCATGCCAAGCTTCAAAAGCATCAACGACATTGACGTTCTCAGTAAAACCGTTCTGGTGCGGGTTGATTTCAACGTGCCTGTCCAGAACGGCAAAGTGACGGAAGCGACCCGGATTGAACGGGCGCTGCCAACCATCCGTGACCTCATAGCGAAGGGCGCACGGGTTGTGTGTCTTTCGCATTTCGGCAGGCCAAAAGGGCAACCAAACGCGAATATGTCACTTCGCCCAATTGCAGACAGCCTGGCGGAGGCGCTTGCCAAGCCAGTCGCATTTGCTAGCAATTGCGTTGGGGCGGAGGCTGAGAGCGTGGTCGCAGGGCTCGCGGAGGATGGCGTGGCGTTGATGGAGAACGTTCGGTTCCATAGCGGCGAGGAAGCGAATGACGTGAATTTTGCCCGCGCCCTGGCCCGCCTTGGCCATGTTTATGTGAACGACGCGTTCTCCGCAGCGCACCGTGCCCATGCCTCAACCGAAGGCTTAGCGCGCCTGCTGCCAGCAGCTGCAGGGCGGGCGATGCAAGCGGAACTTGAAGCACTTGGCGCAGCGTTGGAGAACCCTAAACGGCCCGCAGCCGCACTTGTCGGCGGGGCCAAAGTTTCCTCCAAGATTGCCATTCTGGAAAAGCTGGTGACCCGGGTCGATGCGCTGATCGTTGGCGGCGGCATGGCAAATACATTCCTGCTGGCGCTTGGTCACGACATGGGGAAAAGCCTTATCGAAGCGGAAATGCTGGATACCGCCCGCGCTATTCTGGCGAAGGCAAACGAAAGCGACTGCTTGATCGTTTTACCGACCGACGCCGTATGTGCGTCTGAATTCAAAGCCAACCCAGATACAGTCGTTGTGCCGGTAACGGCAGTGCCAACGGCGCAAATGATGCTTGATGTCGGGCCAGACAGCGCGGCATCCCTGGCGGAACTGCTATCTGATTATAAAACTATTGTGTGGAATGGGCCGCTCGGTGCGTTCGAAACGCCGCCATTTGATGCTGCAACCAACCGCGTAGCCCAGGCGGCGGCAGGACTTGTGAAGTCAGGCAAACTGCTTGCTGTGGCGGGCGGTGGCGACACTGTGGCTGCATTGGCGCATGCTGGTGTCGTAAACGATTTCACTTATGTATCGACAGCAGGCGGCGCGTTTCTGGAATGGTTGGAGGGGCGAACATTGCCCGGCGTTGCAGCGTTGGAAGCGGCAGCCGCTTAGCGATTGTCCGGTCCTATAGGCGGCCGGTAACGGAAAAGCTTTTTGTCATTTGGCGCTCCGGTTAACGGTGAGATCAAGTTAACCAGGGTGACTGTTCCGCTGCCGTCCACGACATTCCAGCCAAGAATACGCATTGGCTTCCGCTCAAAAGCCAGGGTCACACGGCCTGAAGTCAAAGCGTTCTCTTGCGAGGCCGTAAGGTAGACTTTGTCCTCAATTTCAGCGGTCGCCAAAATCTCAACGTCCTTCTTAATCGAAACCTGGTCATCCAAAAGGAACCACGCAGGCGTGAGGTGCGACGGCACGTGCGTTACAGACTCTAAGTCCGCATCGAAATGCTTCACCAGGTTATTGTCAGACCAAATGACATCACTGAGCGGTGGATCGTATTCAAACCGGATACGACCCGGCCGGCTAATCCACATTTTGCCTGTCGCCTGTCCGCCATCGTTGTTTTGTTGCACAAACCGCGCTTCGAGCGTTCGGACGCTATTCAGGTATACAATGATTTTATCAACCAACGCCTGGTCTACGACCGTTCGGGTCATGCCCGGTTGGGATTGTTGCGCCAATGCAGGCATCGACGCCGTGAGGGTCAGGATTGTAGCAAGAAGCATAAACAGACGGCGCATCGGCAGTTCCAAAATATTGCGGCGTGATCAGGTCACTACCACAAGATGGCGCATTGTAGCGGCGACGATAGGGCGAGACTAGGGCGAAAACACGGCGGGGTGCCATTCCGTTCCAAAAGTCCCTTCCGCCGCGGCAGCCTACTCTGAGTGATTACCAACCAAAACTTCGCGTTTGCCAACATGGTTTGCCTGACTCACAACGCCTTCGGCTTCCATCCGGTCTATTAGTGTCGCGGCCCTGTTATAGCCAATCTTCAAGCGGCGCTGGATATAACTGGTCGACGCTTTCTTATCTGCCGCGACAATCGCTACGGCACGGTCGTACAGCCCATTCTCACTGTCATCATCGCCACCGCCCGAAGGTTCAAAACCTGGAATGCCGTCAGTGGCGGTTTCATCTTCAGTGACGCTTTCGATGTATTCCGGCGGTGCCTGGCTCTTCAGGAACGCCACGATATCGTTGACTTCCTCGTCTTCCACAAACGGCCCATGCACGCGTTTGATACGTCCACCGCCCGCCATATAAAGACCATCACCGTGGCCCAACAATTGCTCCGCTCCGCCTTCGCTTAAGATCGTGCGGCTATCAATTTTACTGGTTACCTGGAAGCTGATCCGGGTGGGGAAGTTAGCCTTAATCGTGCCGGTGATGACATCCACGGACGGACGTTGCGTCGCCATGATCAGGTGGATACCGGCGGCCCGCGCCATCTGCGCCAAGCGCTGGATGGTGGCTTCGATATCCTTACCGGCGACTAACATCAGGTCTGCCATTTCATCAACGACCACTACGATAAACGGCAGTGGCCGCATATCCAGCGGCTGCTCCTCATAAATGGGGCGCCCCGTATCGGGGTCAAAACCGGTCTGGACGCGGCGGGTCAGCGCCTCACCCTTTTTACGCGCCTCTTCGATGCGATTGTTGTACCCAGCGATGTTGCGAACGCCGAGCGTAGACATGGCGCGATACCGGTTCTCCATCTCCCGAACTGTCCACTTAAGTGCGACGACGGCTTTCTTCGGGTCCGTAACAACAGGCGAGAGAAGGTGCGGAATATCGTCATATACGGACAATTCAAGCATCTTCGGGTCAATCATGATGAAACGGCATTGCTCCGGCGTCATTGTATAGAGCAGCGACAGAATCATGCTGTTGATCGCCACAGACTTACCGGAACCGGTCGTACCCGCAATCAGCAAATGCGGCATCCGCGAGAGATCAACAACGACTGGAGCGCCGCCAATATCCTTACCCAGCGCCAGCGGCAGACCTTGGACACCCGCGAAATCCTTCGTCGCGAGTTGTTGGCGGAGATAGACAATATCCCGGGTTTGGTTCGGCATCTCAATGCCGATGACGTTTTTGCCTGGGACCGTGGCAACACGAACGGACACAGCACTCATGTTGCGCGCAAGATCATCTGCCAGCCCGATCACGCGAGACGCTTTAACGCCCGGTGCAGGCTCTAGCTCAAACAGTGTGACGACGGGGCCCTGGCGAAACCGCTTGATCTCACCCTTAACGCCAAAGTCTTCCAGCACGGTTTCAAGGCGACGCGCCGTTTCATTCAACAGGTCATCACTCTCGACCTCAGCGCCCTCTTCGCCTTCCTGCAGCAGATCGAGCGGCGGGAGTTGGAATCCATCATCAAGCGGCAGATCAGGCTGGACGCCGGACTTGGCGCGGCGTGGTTTGGTCTTCGGCTTTTTGGGCGGCGCTGGCTCTTTAGGCGCTTTCTTCGCCTTTGGCTTTTTGGCCGGCTTCGCTTTACCAGAAAGTCGCTCACCCAGTTTGTCGGTTAGTGACCGGCGTGGTGTTGCAGCAATTTCCGGCTCAGGCTCAGGCTCTTCCCACTCGCCGTCCTCTACCTCACCATCATAGGCTTCGGTGTCGTCGTAATCAGCCGGACCGGCGAATTCTGGCTCAACCCGCTCACCACGACGCTCCATGTGGCGAGAATGGGCCGTTCGCGCCGCGCGACCACCATGGCCCATAGCCCAAAGGAGTGCGCACCACAGCCAACGGGCAGTGCTTTTGATGGCACCAATCGGCGGCGCAAAGCACCAGAACAAAAGTGCCGCCGCAATCGTACCTGCCAGAACGGCTGCAAGGCCGCCTTCAATGCCGGTCGACATCACCTGTGCCAAACGCCAAACATTATCCTGCGCTTTAGCGCCCAATGCGCCGCCGAGGCTTTCGGTCAACGGCCAGAATTCGGGTGCCGGAACAGCGGAAAGTGCAGCCGCTGCCAATACGGCACCGAGCGGTAATAAGGCCAATCGGAGCCATAGGAATCCAGGCGGGCGATGGAGAAAGAACCGCCAGCCAAGACTAAAAGCGGCCAAAGGTGCAGCCCACGCTGCTAATCCAATGGCTCGCAAGACAGCGTCTGCCGCTGAAGCGCCAGGTGCTCCCAAAAGATTGTTAGGCACCTGCCCGCTAGCCATGCTGGCGCTCGGGTCCATGGGATCATAGGTCAATAGAGCGGCAGCCATCATCAGCGCCAAGCCAATCAGCGCGAGTGCGGCTAATTCCAAGACACGGAGCTTTAGAAAGCGCGCAAGCTGTGGCGGCAGGTATTTTGCTTCCTGGGCGCGCGGTTCCACCGTCGCTGGAACCCGTGTGGCACCGCGCGCCGGCACTTTGCGTGGGCGCCGCTTGGGCGAACGTGGTGATGATGCAGCATCAATCGCAACAGCCACTGGGCCGTCTCCCGCCTAAAATATGAACAAAACGGATACTACTGGGGCAAGGGTGGCTTTCGCAAGCAAAAAGAGGAGTCTTAGACTCAAGGAATCATTCTAAGCTGCTGCAAATATATCATTATGCAAAAAAAAAGGCCCGAAGCATAGGCTCCGGGCCGCAATTTATCCTTGAGGGAGAGACTAAGGAATTTGGGTTGAGGGGTTACATCGTCTGGGAACCGCGACCGAACTCAGGATAGGCTTCCATACCGAGTTCCGACTGATCGAGGCCCATAACTTCGGCTTCTTCTTCAGCGCGGATGCCGACCATCGCCTTCAACGCGGTCCAGACAATGAAGCTGACCGGGAAAACGAATGCACCGACTGCCAGGATGCCCACAAGCTGCGCCAGGATCGCCCCACCGCCGAAGATGCCAACAGCCAGCGTACCCCAGATACCCGCAACCAAGTGGGCAGAGATGGCACCGACAACATCATCGATTTTGAACTTGTCCATGAGCGGCACAGCAAACACTACAATTGCGCCACCAATGCCGCCGACGATGATTGAATGGAAATGGTTCTGCAGGTCCGGACCCGCTGTGATTGAAACCAAGCCTGCAATCGCACCGTTAAGCGCCATTGTAAGATCGACCTTCTTGTAGCGGATCTGGGTCACCATCATCGCTACGACCACGCCCGCTGCTGCCGCCAAGTTCGTGTTCACGAAGACAATTGCCATTGCTGCTGCATCCAAAGCACTGCCAAGGGCAAGCTGGGAGCCGCCGTTGAAGCCAAACCAGCCGAACCACAGAATGAATGTGCCGAGGGTTGCCAGCGGCAGGTTAGCGCCCGGCATTGGGCGAACTTCGCCGTTAACACCGTAGCGGCCTTTGCGTGCGCCGAGCACAATCGCGCCCGCCAATGCAGCCCAACCGCCGGTGGAGTGAACCAAGGTAGACCCAGCGAAGTCCATAAATTCAGCGCCGAATGAGGCGATGTACCAGTCGCTATTCAACCAGCCACCGCCCCATTCCCAGGATCCGACGACTGGGTAAATGAGCGCTGACAGCACGACCACAAAGGCCAAGAAAGGCCAAAGCTTGATACGCTCCGCCAGAGTGCCGGATACAATGGACGCCGCCGTCGCCACAAACACCATCTGGAAGAACCAGTCAGACTGTGAGGCATAGCCATTGTCGATTACGGCTTTGACCAATTCCGGTGTCGCTTCATCCGCACCCAAAAGTGCAAGTTCCGCAGCCGGCGGGTTGTAGAAGAGTGAGAAGGACCCGATGAATCCGCCATCCACATCCGTATACATGACGGTATAACCGACCACATAAAACATCAAACCGGCGATTGAATAGAGCGCTATGTTTTTCAGGCAGATTGTCGCCGTATTCTTAGAGCGGACCAAGCCCGCTTCCAGCATCGCAAATCCAGCCGCCATAAACATGACGACCAGGCCAT
This sequence comes from Alphaproteobacteria bacterium, assembly GCA_965660545.1. Lineage (GTDB taxonomy): Bacteria > Pseudomonadota > Alphaproteobacteria > Bin95 > Bin95 > VMCJ01. The sequence continues at coordinate 69,941 of CBFIAF010000013.1, forward strand.
TTACCAGAAACGAAAAGCTGTTGAAAACAAAGGCGGTTTCAGGGTCGACCGCCGCCATGGCTGGGGCTGCCGCCAGCGATAAAACGCTAGCGCCTACTAGTGAAAGTAAAGTTTTGCTCATAATAAATCCCCCCTACAGCGCCGAAGCGCCGGTTTCGCCCGTGCGAATTCGCACGGCTTGGCCAACATCCAAAACAAAGATTTTGCCATCACCGATGCGCCCGGTATTGGCGGCTTTCTGGATTGCCTCCACAGCGCCATCGACCTGTGAATCGTCAACCACCACCTCAATTTTTACCTTCGGCAGGAAGTTCACTGTGTATTCAGCACCCCGGTAAATTTCAGTTTGCCCTTTTTGACGCCCGAAACCGCGCGCCTCTGTCGCCGTCAAACCTTGAATGCCTACCGACGTGAGCGCCTCGCGCACATCATCGAGCTTGAAGGGCTTGACCACTGCCATGACCATCTTCATTCTCTTCTCCTGAACCGGCGCTTGCGGGTCTGCACGCGCGTCAAGAATTCGTTAACAAGTTTCATGCCAGAATTATTTATTGTTAATTTTCAGTATTTTACGGAATACCCAAGATCTTTTTGCATAATAATTAGGCATGATTAAAAATTAGGCATAATAAAAATTGGGCATAACTGCGGCGTTCCGCTAATGGCACTTCTCCTGGACCGCGCTATTCTACCTTTATGGTAAATGAGACCCCGCCTCTGACGGACGTTCTGATTTCTGGCGCTGGCTTGAACGGACTAGCTGCAGCCTTGCTGCTTGCGGAGGCCGGGGCGCGCATCGTGGTAATCGATCCTGCACCCCGCGCGCGCCTGGAACACCCAGATTATGATTGGCGGACAACCGCGATCGCCCAAGGTGCCATGCGCATTCTAGACCGGGTCGGTGCCTGGGACGCAAAAGCATGGGCGGCTGGCGCAATCACCAATATCAGGATCATTGACGGCGATGGCCCACTATTCCTGCACTATGATGGCGGAGAGCTTAACGAAGGCAAGCTTGGCTGTATCGTGCCGAATGCTGCACTCCGGGGCCGCATGTTCGATGCAGTTATGGCCGCGCCAGATATTGATCTCCGCTTTGAAACAGGCCTGGAAGCGCTAACCCTCTCCGCCAATGCCGCAATTGCCACATTGAGCACTGGCGAAGACGTGCGCGCAAGGCTGGTGGTCGGCGCAGATGGCCGCAATTCCGCCACCCGCTCGCTGGCAGGCATTAGTGAGCGGTCGTTCGATTACGGCCAAATATCTATTGTCTGCACCGCTGCGCATGCGAAGCCGCACCGGGGCGTTGCGCACGAACGCTTCCTGCCGTCGGGACCATTTGCGATCCTGCCCTTGCCGGACTTCGATGATGGTGCTGCTTCCCCGCACCGTTCCTCAATCGTCTGGACTGAACGGGCAGACTTGGCAAACCGGCTGCTAGCGCTGGATAAACCGGAATTCGACGATGAATTGGTCGCCCGCTTCGGCGATCACTACGGCGCAGTGGAATCGATCGGCCCCATCGGCTCCTTCCCGCTTAAGCTTGTAGCGGCAACGGCAATGACCGGCCAACGCTTGGCGCTTGTTGGAGATGCAGCCCGGTCCATTCATCCAATTGCTGGCCAGGGCTTTAATCTGGGCCTTCGGGATTCCGCTGAGTTGGCGCGGCGTGTCGCAGAACGACTGGCGCTTGGGCTGGACCCAGCCGCACCAGATGTACTTTCAGGTTATACCGCCGCTCGGCTGAGCGACGTAGCGTCGCTGGTTGCGGCGACGGATGGCCTGAACCGGCTCTTTTCCAACCACGTGCCGCAGCTTAGGCTCATGCGGATGCTGGGACTGGGCGCGGTGCAGGCGACGCCGCCGCTTAAGCGCCTGTTCATGCGTCATGCTATGGGTCTTGCTGGCCCGGCCCGGCATTTGGCGGGCGATAAATCGATTTAAGGAGCCTGCTGCTATGCGCCTGATCATCGCCATGATGAAACACGAAACCAACACCTATTCCCCAGTACCCACGCCGCTTGATGTTTTCGCCCGCGGCACATTCCGCGTTCCAGAAGGCGACGAAGTTGGGCGTGCATTCAAAGGTACGAATTCCGCCATAGCCGCATTTCTTGACCTGGCGGAGGCAAAGGGTGCGGAGATCGTGACGCCCATTGCAGCAGGCGCTTGGCCATCCGGCCCCGTGCACGATGACGCTTACGAATACATGACGGGCAAAATCCTGGACGCAGTGAAAGCTGGCGCTGACGGCATTCTGCTCGATCTTCATGGCGCTATGGTCACGCAGTCCCTGGAGGACGGTGAAGGTGCCTTGCTGAAGCGCATTCGGCAATTGGCGCCAGATATGCCCGTCGGCGTAGCGCTCGACATGCATACGAACCTCTATCCAGAAATTGCAGATAACGTGACCGTACTGGCCGGCTACCAGACCTATCCGCATATCGATAGCTACGACACTGGCATGCGCGCTGGCAAAGCCGCGATTGCCGCCATCAAAGGCGAAGTGCACCCTGCACTCGCTTGGGGCCAAAAGCCCATGCTGCCCCACGTCATGCGCCAGGGCACGGATGATTTCCCCAATAGCAAATTGCAGGCAATGACCAAACGCATGGAAGCCGAAGGCGCGCTGACAGCGACGTTATTCGTGGGCTTTCCCCATGCGGATATTAGCCAGGCGGGCCTATCAGCCGTCGTCGTGACCGATGGCGATCAAGCGCAGGCTGAAGCGTGGCGCGACGAGCTGCTGGATTTTGCCTGGGAACACCGCGAAAAGTTCGTCTATGAAATTGAGCCGCTTGAGGAGAGCTTGGCGCGCGCCAAAGAAATGACGGCGGATGGCCCGATTGTGCTGCTCGACCATTACGATAATGCAGCTTCTGGCGGCACGATGGACTGCATGGCGGTGCTAAAAGGGATCATCGACGCAGGCCTAAAAGGCGTCGCCGCCTTTGCCGTTCGCGATAAAGCCGCAGCGGCGGAATTACATGCAGCGGGCGAAGGCGCAGACGTTACGATCAGCCTTGGCGGAAAGCGTGCCATGCCGGGCATTGGCATGAGCGGCAAGCCACTCGAAGTTTCGGGCCGCGTCGCAAAGCTCTCAGACGGCCTCTACCGCAATGCGGGACCCGCCGGGACAGGAATGCTGATGGATATGGGGCCAACAGCAGTGCTGGATACCGGCAAGGTCCAAATCATCATCACCACTAAAAACCAGGAACCGAACGACCTGAATTGCATGCGCAGCCTGGGCATCGAGCCCACTGAAAAACGCTACCTCATGCTGAAATCTCGCATCCATTACCGCGCAGGATTCCGGAAAATTGCTGGTGCCACCATCGAATGTGCAGGCGAAGGCGTTTGCACCTCCGACTACAATGCCATTGAATTCAAAAATGTCCGCCGTCCGATCTACCCATTGGATAATATTTGAGGGATGGCGGAGGAGTTGGCGGGGTATGGAGGGATTATGAAATGAAGGCTGTCTTCGTCATTTAACAACCAATCTCGGAACAGGAAATTGAAGATAGGTTATATCGGCCTGGGCGCTATGGGGCGGCCAATGGCTGTCAATATTGCGAATGCAGGCATTGAGCTTGTGGTTACTGATACAGACCCAGCGCGGACAGCTATTTTAGCGCAGCGGGGTGCAGAAGTTGCGCCCTCGGCCAAGGCTGTTGCTGATGAAGCAGACATCATCTTGGCCTGTCTTCCCAACCTTGCCGCCGCAGATGCGGTCGCGATTGGTGCAGAAGGTGTGATAGCGGGTGGACGGGCGAAAGCGTTCGTCAATATGGGAACGACAGGCAGCGCATTCTCACGCGACGTTGCAGAGAAAATGCAAGCCGCTAGCAAAACCTATCTAGACGCGCCAATCTCTGGCGGTCCGCCAGGCGCGGAAGCAGGTACGCTGGGCATTATGTGTTCTGGTGACCGAGACACCTTCGACGGCCTGGAAGCAACGTTTGAGGCTATCGCCGCCAAGGTCGTGTATCTAGGCGATACACCGGGCCACGCGCAAGTTATGAAGCTCGTCAACAACATCATTTTCTTCGGCAATCTGGCTGTGGCGCTTGAGGCGATGACGCTCGGTGCCAAAGCCGGGCTTGATCCTGAGCAGATGATTGAGGTCATCAACGCCTCCAGCGGCAAAAATACAGCGACCAACTGGCTGATCCCGGATCACGTCCTGAATGGCGCGCTCGACTTTGGCGGCGCTAACTACATCATCGAAAAAGACCTGGACCTTTGGCGCCAGGAGGCAGAGAGCTTCGAGACCTCGATGTGGCTAGGCATGAATATCCGCACGCTGTACAAGCAGTCGTTCACAGAAAACGGGCTTAATACCGATATCACCACATTGATGAAGACGCTTGGCAAAATGGCCGGGCAGGAAATTCCAAAAACACGTTGAAGGACGATTGAAATGAACCGCTTAGATGGCAAAGTCGCTTTGATTTCAGGGGCAGCGCGCGGCATTGGTGCGTCAGCAGCGATGATGATGGCAGAAGCTGGGGCCAAAGTTGTCATCGGCGATATTCTGGCCGATCGCGCAGAAGAAACTGTCGCTGAGATCAATGCTGCAGGGCATGAGGCTTTATTCGCACCGCTTGATGTTACTACGGAAGCTGGATGGGCAAGCGCGATCCAAGCCGCGACAGACACTTATGGAAAACTCGATATCCTGGTGAATAACGCAGGCATGTTCCTCGGCCAAGATATTGAGGATGTCAGCCTGGATGATTGGCACAAGCTTATGTCGATCAACCTGACGGGCGTTTTCCTCGGCACCAAAATGGCGATCCCGGAGTTGAGCAAGTCTGGTGAAACTTCCGCGCATGGCAGCGTTATCGTGAATACATCCTCCATCGCCGGGCTCGTCGGTTCGCAGTTAGACCCGCTCTATTCCATGACCAAGGGCGGCGTTACGACCTTCACCAAATCCTCAGCGCTGAACTTTGCCCGGAAAGGGTATCGCATCCGTGTGAACTCCATCCATCCGGGCGTGATTGAAACCGCTATGGGCGAGCAAACCTTCGTCGCCCGCGCCGCCAAAACTCGTAGCAATGACATAGACGCCGCCCGCGCTACCGCGGTTTCAACGCACCCTATCGGGAGGCTTGGCGTGCCAACTGACATCGCCAACGGCATCTGCTTCCTCGCCAGCGACGACGCCGGCTTCATGACCGGCACTGGCCTTGTCGTCGATGGCGGGCTAACGGCGCAATAAGCAACCGTGGCTTTTGTGCTACATTACCCTTTTGAGGACGCGTTATAGCGAACGAGACAAAGACCTTAGAGTTACTGAATACCGTCCGTACCTATGTTGAAGATCTTGTTGAATCCAGTCGTTTTGAATCGCCAGAGGCTGTTATCAGCATGGCTGTTGAAAACATGCGGCGTGAAGACACTCGCATTGAGCAATGGCTTCGTGATGAGGTTATGCCAACCTACCGCGCGATGAAGGCCGATCCGTCGCGCTTCATACTAGCTGATGAAGTCCTTGCTGAAATCAAGGCTGGCCTTGGGGCGAGCAAACAAAGAAACGCATGTAGCAGCGCGACGTTGTAATCGACCCTGCCGCGCGACAGGACTTAAATGATATTTTTAATTGGGTCGCTGACGCTCGGGGAGAAGATAGTGCAATCAGGTACATTGCACGGATACGCACTTATACCAGCGGGTTTGAGTTTGGAGCGCAGCGCGGAACACTGCGCCAGCATTAGCGCCTGATCTTCGCATTGCAGGCTTCGTACGACGGCTGAATATTACATTCGTTGTCGAAGTGACCACAGTCTACATCTTACGTGTATTCACAGCTCGACAAGACTAGGAAAACCAGCTGAAGGCCGAGGATGGCGAATGACCACAACTAACTTCCACCCTGCCGTCCGCGATGATCTGGAAGCAATAGTCGCGATGTATGCGAAGGATCATTTGGGGCAAGGGCGGGAGAACCCGGCTCTCCCGCTGGATCAGCGATATGTCGCGGTTTTGGTGCGATTGATGCGGACCCAAACCAATTACTGCTTGTGGCGGAAGATGCAGGCGCAGTCGTGGACACGGTGCAGATCACGTTTATTGCTGGTATCGCCAGGCTCAGCGTGTAGCGGGCACAGTTGGAAGCAGTGCGCGTGCATAAAGGTCGGCGTGGGTTAGGGCTGGGGCGGGAGATGTTCGAGTGGGCGATTGCGGAATGTCGGCGACGGGGCTGCGGGCTAGTGCAACTCACATCCGATAATTCCAGGCCGGATGCCCAACGCTTTTGCGAGACGCTTGGGTTCTCGGCCAGTCATGTGGGCTACAAACTAACGCTCTGGCGCGTCTGCAATAACAATTCCATAGAACGCCTCTGCCGCCAGCGAAAGCCTGGCACCAGCTCGACGCACGGCACCGACAGTACGCGTCACTACAGGAGCAATGAGCGGACGGGCACGGAGCAACGGATGTCCCGGCCCTGGCACGGCGGACGCGGGCAGAGCAGTGATGCCAAGCCCCGCCTCAACCAATCCAAGCGCCGTTGATAGATGCCGAACCTCATATGCCCACGCGACGTTTTCCCGGGCATGAGCCAATGCGCTGTCGATCAGCATGCGGTTGCCGCTGCCCTTCCACACGGCGATGAACTGGGATGGATCAACATCTGCCCATTCTACTGGCCCGTCGTCATCTAATTCGCCACCACGTGGCACTGCCAACACGAATGGATCATCTGCCAGCACACGAAAATCGAGGCCTGGTCCCTGGCCGCCAATGAAATTGACGCCGAAGTCAGCGTCACCTGAAGCTACACCTTCCAGCACGTCATTCGCTGATAGATCATTGATGCGAATACGGCCATCGAAACCTTCATCGCGGAAAGCCTTGATAGCGCGCGGCAACAGGCTGCGGGTCGCGGTTGGCACAGCAGCGACAGTGACGGTCTGATTGCGCTGAAAGGCAAAATGGGCCGTGTCATCGCCAATTGCCTGCAGCGCTTCCTCCAACATGACCTCGGCCCGATCGCGAAAATCAAAATTGATGCGCATAACCGGATAATAAATACATTCTTTGCGTTTCTCTATTCAAGGCCTTCCGCGCATATTCTTATCTAACAACCACCATTGAGGAATGCCCACCATGCGCCAGATCGCCATACCCTGCTTGATGATCCGCGGAGGCACCTCCAAAGGCCCATATTTCAGCGCTGCAGACTTGCCCAGTAGTGTTCCTGCCCGTGACCAGGTATTGCTAACGGCCATGGGCTCCCCGGACGACCGGCAGATCGATGGCCTTGGCGGTTCAGACAGCCTGACAAGCAAAGTCGCCATCGTCGTGAAATCCGCCCGGCCCGGCGTGGATGTGGACTACACCTTTGCCCAAGTCGCCATTGGGGCAAGTGCCGTTGATACCGGCCCATCTTGCGGCAACATGCTGGCGGGTGTTGGACCATATGCCGTCGAAACTGGGCTGGTTCCAGCTGAAGACGGCGAGACGACGATTATCATTCACGATGTAAATACCGGGAGTCGGATCGAGGCGGTTGTGCAGACCCCTGGCGGGCGTGTGACCTATGCGGGGGATGTTGTGATGGACGGCGTTCCAGGCACAGCCGCACCGGTACAGTTGAACTTCACAGGCATCGTTGGAACCAAGACAAGCGCGCTGCTGCCTACAGGCAAGATCATCGAAAATATCCAAGGGGTTGAAGTCTCCCTGGTCGATGCGGCTAAGCCAATAGTGCTGATCCGCGCGATAGACATGGGCCTGAGCGGTAATGAGAGCCGCGACGTCATCAATTCCAATAAAGCGCTGTTTGCCCGCGTCGAGGCAATTCGCCTTGAAGCGGGCCTCCGCATGGGTCTCGGTGATGTATCGGAAAAGGTGATCCCGAAGGTTTGCTTACTGGATGCACCGATTAATGGCGGCGATATTCGCTCGATCTATCTGACGCCTTGGCGCGCCCATGCCGCCCACGCAGTGACCGGCGCACTCTGCGTCGCCGCGGCGTCTGCAATTGACGGCACAATCGCTGACAGCCTGGTGACGCCACCCGTTGACGCCAACAGCCGCACCGTCCTGCTAGAGCACCCCTCCGGCCAGATCGCCATTAAGTTGGCGACCACGGGGAAAGGTGCAGATTTGAACATCATCAAAGCAAGCGTTATCCGCACGGCGCGGCTGATCATGCGCGGTGAGGTCATGATCCCGGCAGAGGTGACTGAAAGCGTTGTCCTTGCGGCCTGATCCATTGCGTCGCTACCGCCGCTTCGCCAAACTGCGGGCATCTTAGCGCGGTCTGGAGCGAGGCATTGAGCGAACACACCAATTCAAATGGGCAACCAATCGGCCGCCCTCAGCCTGACTGGTCGCCTCGTCTGCACCCGCGCAAAACATCGATTGACGGCCGCTTCTGCCGCATTGAGCCGTTTGATATTGATGCCCACGCCGATGATCTGTTCGAGGCCTTTGACCTGAATACATCTGGCGCCAACTGGACTTACCTCGGCTATGAGCGGACGAATTCCGTAGCGGGCCTGCGCAAAATCATGACCGCCGGGTGGCAGGGCGACGACCCCCTATTTCACACTATCGTAGATAAAGCGACAGATAAGCCTGTTGGAGTCGCAGCGCTGATGCGAATCGATAAAGCCAATGGCACAATTGAGATTGGTAACATCCATTACTCCGAACACCTAAAACAGCGACCAGCTGCGACGGAAGCCATGTTCCTGCTGATGCGCCGCGTTTTCAACGAGCTTGGCTACCGGCGCTATGAGTGGAAATGCGACAGCCTGAATGCGCCCTCCCGCGCTGCCGCAGCGCGCCTTGGTTTCAACTATGAAGGCCTGTTCCGGCAGGCAGTCGTCTATAAAGGCCGCAACCGGGACACCGCATGGTTTGCGATCATAGATGACGAATGGCCAGCGCTTGAATCAGCCTATAAGGCATGGCTAAGCCGTGAGAACATTGGTGCTGATGGCCAACAGAAGCAGCGCCTCCAGGCGCTCATCAAAGTCCATAAAGGCTAAGACGATGGCGCCAGATACAATCTCCCTCTGGGATGCCTAAGCGTTAGAGACTGCAACCTCCACCGCTTTCCCACAGCCAATGAGCACCGATGTCGCTATTATTGGCGGCAGGCTCACAGGGCTTTCGGCAGCGCTTCACCTGGCGGAGCAGGGTGTCGATTGCCATGTACTGGAAGCCCAACAGATCGGCTATGGCGGCTCCGGGCGGAATGTCGGCCTGGTCAATCCAGGCGTATGGCTACCTCCCCAGGACGTGCGCGCGGCATTGGGCGAAGCCTATGGCGATCGCTTCATCACCATGATGAGCAACGCCCCGGCCTATGTATTCAATTTGATTGAGCAGCACCAAATTCGCTGCGAAGCAACGCGCTCTGGCACGATCCATGCGGCCCACTCACCTGCTAGATTCAAAGACCTCGCGCGGCGGTTTGAAGAATGGCAGCGCCTAGGTGCGCCCGCCAAACTGCTAACCAAAGATGAGATGCCAGATCGTACAGGCAGCCACGCCTTCCATGGCGGCCTGTTGGACGAACGTGCCGGAACCATCAACCCGATGGGTTACGCCCGCGGCCTTTCCCGCATTGCAATGGCGGCAGGGGCCGCCGTCCATACTGGCGTTATGGTGAATAAGCTTAAGCCTGACGGCGGTAGGTGGACTGTGCATACGAATGCTGGCGAAGTCAGGGCGGACCGCGCGCTGCTCGCGACGAATGCCTATACGGATACGCTGTGGCCAGGGCTGATGCAGAGCTTCACTAAAATTCACTATTTCCAGATCGCGACGGAGCCATTGGGTGACTTGGCCAAGCATGTTTTGCCTGAAGGCCAGGGCCTCTGGGATACCAACCAGGTTATGTTCTCCTGCCGGCGGGACGCTTTTAGACGGATCCTCCTTGGGTCCATGGGAAAAGTTACTGGCAGCGACAAAGGCCTGACAAAATATTGGGCCGCAAAAACACTCCGTCGCTTGTTCCCAGAACTAGGGGACGTGCACTGGGAGAAGCCTTGGCACGGCCAAATCGCCATGACGCCAGACCACCTGCCCCGCATCCATAATCCTGCACCGGGCCTATATGCCGCCATTGGTTATAACGGTCGCGGTATCACAACAGGGACGGTCCTTGGCAAAGCAATGGCGGATCACTTGGCAGGTGGCTCCGTTGATAAATTGCCGCTGCCAATCAGCCCAGTGAAGCCATTGCAGACTGCTGGAATAAAAGCGCGGATGCTGGAAGCCGCCTTTAAGGCTTGCCGGGTTTACAAATCCATCTGAGGGATAATAGTGACCCGCAAGCGGATGCACACCCACCTCCAACAGAGGGCGAGGAGACCTGGAGGCGTTGCTTCATCGCGGACCGCCAGCAACGGCGCGGCTGTTGAATATCTGCTCCATCAGCGGCACTCTGCCTCGGATATTTCCGTCCTCGAAAGCGTTCTCCCGAATGGCTCAATCCAATCGCCCGATCCGCGTCGCCGTTGATATTGGCGGCACGTTTACGGACATCGAAATTCATGATGCCCGTACCCGCCAGGCACACGCCCACAAAACACCATCAACGCCAGACGACCCCTCGCGTGGATTAGCGACCGGGCTGCAAGAGGCTGGCCAACTGTTTGGATTTACTCTGGCTGAAATCGGGCTGCTCCTCCATGGCACCACTATCGCCACCAATGCGGTGCTCGAACGGAAGCTGCCCAAGGGCGCTATGATGACAACAGCAGGCTTTGAGGATGTGTTGGAAATTGGCCGGCATATGCGGAAGGAGCTTTACAGCCTGGTTGCGGAGCCGCGCGCGCTGCTGATCCCTCGCCAGCAACGCTTTGGCGTCGAAGAACGCGTGCGATTTGACGGTGCCGTAGAAACGCCACTGGACGAAGCCCTAGTTACAGACCTTGCCAAGCGCCTTGTCGATGACGGTGTTGAAGCCCTGGCAATCGGCTTCCTGAATGCCTACGCGAACCCAGACCATGAACGCCGTGCGCTTGAAATCGCAGAAGCCGCAGCACCCGGTCTCGCAATCTCCGCCTCCCATGAAGCCAGCCCTGAAATTCGCGAATTTGAGCGGTTTTCTACAACGGCTTTGAATGCCTTGCTGAAGCCGGTGGTTTCCAGATATCTGGAGCAGGTGGAAGGACGCCTGGCTACTATCGGCGTGACGGCACCGCTCTATCTGGTGCAATCGAATGGCGGTGTCGCAAAACCAGCGGAGGCCGCGCGACTGCCAGTGAAACTGCTGCTGTCTGGCCCGGCAGGCGGTGCGATGGCGATGGCTGCATTGGCGGCCCGCCATGGCCTGAAGAACCTCGTCGGTATCGATATGGGCGGTACCAGTGCAGATATCTCCGTCGTCAGCGACGGTGCTATTGGGCAAACGCCAGAGGGTGAAATCGACGGCTTGCCAGTGCGTCTGCCGATGATTGAAATTCGCACTATTGGCGCAGGCGGCGGGTCGCTGGCGCGGGTTGAGGCGGGCGGTCTACGCGTCGGGCCTGAAAGTGCGGGTGCCATGCCGGGGCCAGTCTCCTATAAGCGCGGCGGAACCCAACCCACCGTTACAGACGCAAATGTCGCCCTCGCCCGGATTGACGCGCCATCGTTCCTAGGTGGTGCCATGCAATTGGATGATGCGGGCGCGCTTAAGGCGATCGACACACATGTGGGAACGCCGCTCGGCCTTGGCGCTGTAGCAGCAGCCGCAGGCGTTCTGGAAGTCGCAGATGCCCATATGGGTGACGCGATCCGATTATCATTGTTCGAGAAAGGCGCTGATCCGGCCGATTTCGCGCTGGCACCCTTTGGCGGTGCAGCTGGTCTCCATGCCGCTGCAATTGCGGACTCGCTCGATATGCGCCGCATGGTCCTTCCAGCGAATGCCTCAACACTATCTGCTCGCGGTATTCTAGCGGCGGACCTTCGCCATGACCTCGCCCGTTCTCGCCGCCTGCGCGCGAATACAGGCGGTGAGGCTGATGCGGTAGTGACCTTGCACGAAACGGCTGCGGACCTGCGGAGTGAGGCTGAAGCTACCCTTATCCGTGATAACGTTGAAGCAGACGCCAGGGCTTATGAGTTCTCCGCCGACATGCGGTATCACGGCCAAGCCTATGAACTGGTAATCCCCTGGGGCGACGTCGCACCATCAGATGCCAGTCTGGCAGATTTGGTGCAGCGCTTCCATACCGAACACGCCGCCCGCTTCGCCCATAGCGACGAGGCTGACGTGGTTGAAATCGTAACCCTCCGCCTGGCTGCAATTGGCCGAATGCCCGACCCAGAGCTTGCAGACGCCGCCGTTGCATCCGGCGCTCCCACTCCACCTGTTCCATCTGGCCAGAGGCGCGTATGGTTGGATGAAGCTTGGGTTGAAGCCGCCATTTATCAACGCAGCGACATTGACGCTGGGGCCAGCCTTTCCGGCCCAGCTATCATCGAAGAAGCTTTCACGACACTGGTCGTTCCAGCCCGCTGGACCGTCACAATGACGCCATTCGGCGATATGCTCGCGGAGAAGAACTGATGACCGCACTATCCCGCACCATCGACCCCATCCGCCTAGAGGTCATCCGTAACGCGCTGGTCGCTGCGTCAGAGGAAATGAACATCTCCATCTGGCGAACCGCGCGCTCTACCGTTGTGCGCGAAACGCTGGATTATTCGACCGCGATCTTCGATGGCCATGGCCGCGCTGTCGCACAATCAACACGCATTCCTGTGCATCTAAACAGTATGTCGGTGTGCCTGGAAGAAATTATCGCCCATTGGATTCCGCTGGACCAATGGCATGAAGGCGATGTGATCCTAACTAACGACCCCTATGCCGGCGGCCAGCATTTGCCAGATTTCGTGGCCTTCAAGCCAGTGTATGCGGATGGAGTTCGCGTCGCGATTTCAGCGACTGTTGTCCACCACATTGATGTGGGCGGCGGTGCGCCGGGCAGCTATTTCGCGGGTGCGACAGAAGTATTCCAGGAAGGCCTTCGCCTACCGCCCATGAAGCTCGTTGAAGCAGGCCGTCGCAACGAAGCCATCCTTGCCACCATCCGCCGGAACAGTCGCGAACCAGAGAAAATAGGCGGCGATGTGGCGGCGCAGTTGGCGGCACTCGATGTCGGCGCACGGGCGGTGATGCGGCTAGTAAATCGCTATGACGCGGCGACTATTGATGTCGCCATGGATGCGATCCTGGATCAATCCGAAGCCGCCATGCGGTCCGCCATTAGCACTATCCCTGACGGAACCTATAGCTTCGAAGACTTCGTTGATGATGATGGGCAGGATGCGATTGGTCTCAAAGTTCATGCCGTCGTGGCTATCGATGGTGAGCAGGCCCGAATTGATTTATCAGGCTCTGCCGACCAAGCGCCTGGCCCCGTTAACTGCACCCTCAACATGGCCAAGAGCGGTGTCTACTGCGCGCTGCTGATGGCGGCTGGAGGCAAGGCGATGGCAAATACGGGCGCGTATCGGCCGATAGAAATCGTTGCCCGGCCAGGGGCCATCATCAGCGCTGAATCCCCAGCCCCAGTCGCCAACCGGATGGCGACTGGCCATCGCATCGTCACTACCGTTCTCGGCGCTCTGGCAGAAGCCGTGCCAGACCTTATTCCGGCAGCCTATTACGGCGTCTCCTATGTGGCAGCACTTTCTGCACCGGACGCATCTGGCGAGCGGCGAGTATATTTCGAGATCGAGGTCGGCGGATGGGGTGGCCACCCGAACGCAGATGGTGCAAGCGGGTTCTCCGCCGGGTTCCACAATCTGGCCAATTCGCCGATGGAAATGTGTGAGGCGCTGTTCCCTGTTGTATTCACCCATTACGGCCTAATCCCAGATAGCGGCGGCGCAGGCCAACGGCGCGGCGGCTTGGGCCTCGCGCGGGAATGGCGCTTGGAGTCCGAATGGGGCGTCCTCGCCGGCAGCTTCGACCGGTTCCGCTATTCGCCCTATGGCCTAAACGGCGGTCAACCCGGCGCTCCTGGCCAATTCCGCATGTGGCGGGACGGCGAAATGACCCAACTTCCCTCCAAAACCTCCGGCGTCCAACTAGAACGCGGCGACCGTGTCCGCCTTGATACAGCAGGCGGCGGCGGCTGGGGCGACCCGCAGGCGCGGGAAGCCAAAGCTTTAGCGGCTGATCTGGCCGCAGGATATGTCACGCAAGCGGGCGCTCATGTATACAAGCTTGGATAGTCCCTAAAACATAAAGCCCCATACCATGGCCGCTCCACATAATAAAAAACAGCAACTTTGGATAGCCTCGTTCAGCATAAGTGATGTAACTAAACAAGCCCTTTAGCAAGCTTGTAATCCAGTTTTACAAATAGTCTAGTCAATTAAACGTTTTTCTGATAGGCGTTTTTGTGTAAAATTTAAAGAGGCAAAAATCGATTAGAGAATGATGAAGCCTACATAATATTGTATTTTTATACTGAAAAAAAATGAGAATTTTTATTTAAAAATAATTTTTATATATATCAAAACATATGAATATATTCGATTTTTTTATCGTATTTAGCACTTTATGTAGATCGACACCCTTTGTAGGTATAGGAAATTATTCAAAAATACTTCTACATTTTTGTAGTATTTATACTATAATTATTTTAAGGCGATAAAAAAAGAAAATTTGAATAGGATGAGCAATTATCTATTGGGTACTTAGTTGGTTTTTAATCAGTAACTACGAAAAGTTTTTTGGATTCGTCGTCCCTAATAATTTCATTAATTAATGATTCTGCCCTTTCTATTCTATCTTCGATGTTTGGATGGGTGGCAAATGCCTTCGCTGGACCAGTGATTGGTTTGTGATACTTTTGCATTTTTCTTAACCATAAGATCAAAAATCTCTTATCGTACCCCGCCTTTGATAGTAATTCTAAAGCAATTTTATCTGCTTTATACTCGTTGTCTCTACGCTTTTTCATAATATATTTTCTGAAAAATATGTTGTTATCATTAGATTTACTGACTACTATCGAGTTTGATTTACTGCGTGTTACTTTTAAGTTCTTGTATAAAACACTCAAACTATGTATTTCGGAATTATCTCGGGATATGATGTGCGCAATTTCGTGGCACATTAAAGCATATAACTCATCTCTGGTCAGTAAATTTAATATAGCTGTAGAAAAGTATATGTATCCATCCATAGTTGTGAAAGCGTTAAATTCTTGTGATTCAATAATAAAAGTTTTTATATTTAGTTTAGAGTTACCTGTTTTTAATAAAATTGTATTTTTTAATTCCTCAAGATTTTTCTTTAAGTCTTTATCAATTAACTGATTTCCATATTTATTTATAATATATTTATGGTTATTTGATCCAATTAATTTTTCGTCATTTCTGGAGAGAAGATATTTGTATTCTGAATCTTTAGGGACTCCACAAGCACTTATCGCCAAAATCACTGGGATAAGGAAATACTTCAATAAGTTTTTGTTTTTAATCATCCAATATTAAATTTTTTGTAATTTAAATTTATACGGGGCACGGTCATCCGCTGTTTCGCAAGAGGTTTCCATTCGAGCAGAGCAGTTGCGTAATCTCCACTTTTGTATGCGGTTACACCCTTTTGCCAATCCTGGTTCCAAGACACTCCCACACTTCCAAATAGCACGGCAACGGCAAGACAGATGGTCACGGACAGGTTTCTCATATGAAAAGTCTGGCAGAAAGTGGGAACGGATCAAATACTCTTGTGGGAACACCGTCGGTGGGCAAGGGCATCTCGCAGCAGCGGTGGGTCAATGCTGGATGTTCAAGAACATTGCGAGACATTTATCTTCGGCGCTCACATCTGCGGTGCTATGAAGGCGGTCGCAAATCGCTGAAAGCCACGATTGGTGTAGCATTAGTGTAACTCGTGTTAGCACTACATCGTTGAAAATGCGTGATTTGCACATTTGGTGTAGCATAGGTGTAGCAAAATATGTCTCAAAATAAACAATCAAAAACAGAGACTTATAAGAATAAATGGCAGTTTTGGATTGACCGCGGCGGCACGTTCACTGACATCGTGGCCCGGAACCCTGATGGCGAGACGGTGGCGCATAAGCTGCTTTCCGTAAATCCGGAGCGGTATCAGGATGCCGCGACCCAAGGTATCCGCGAATTGCTGGAAGTTCCAGATGGCCAGCCGATACCGGCGGACGCTATAGATGCAGTCAAGATGGGCACCACCGTCGGCACCAATGCTCTGCTGGAACGCAAAGGCGAGCGGACTGTACTGGCTGTCACCGATGGATTTCGCGACCTGCTGCGGATCGCCTACCAAAACCGCCCACGCCTGTTTGATCTGGAATTAAAGCTACCGCAACAGCTTTATACTGACGTTGTAGAATTGAACGAACGCATGCTCGCCGATGGCACTGTCGAACGTGCACTGGATGCAGAGGCGACCCGCCACGACCTGCAAGTGATGCGTGACAAAGGCTATACCAGCCTCGCGATCCTCTGCCTGCACGGCTATCGCTACCCGGAGCATGAGCAGCAAGCCGCCGTTATCGCCCGCGAGCTTGGCTTCACGCAAATTTCCGTCAGCCACCAGACCAGCCCGCTCATCAAAGCCGTAGGGCGCGGCGATACGACAGTTGTCGATGCTTATCTCTCCCCCGTATTGCGCCGTTATGTGGACATCGTAGCGGGCGAGCTGTCAGGCGCGCGGTTGATGTTCATGCAGTCCAATGGCGGGCTGGCGGATGCGCGGCGCTTCCAAGGCAAGGATTCCATCCTTTCCGGTCCCGCAGGCGGTGTTGTGGGTGCGGCGAAAACCGCGGGCATGGCTGGGTTTGACCGCATTATAGGCTTCGATATGGGCGGCACCTCTACGGACGTTTCGCATTATGCCGGTGATTACGAGCGCGCGTTTGAGACGCAGGTCGCGGGCATCCGGATGCGGGCGCCGATGATGCAGATTCACACCGTTGCAGCAGGTGGCGGGTCAATCTTGACGTTTGAGCAAGGGCGATATCGCGTCGGTCCCGAGAGTGCTGGCGCAAGTCCTGGCCCGGCGGCATACCGTCGTGGCGGGCCGTTGACGGTGACGGATTGCAACGTGCTGCTTGGCCGCTTGCAGCCATCTCATTTCCCGCCCGTATTCGGCCCAAATGGCGACCAGCCGCTGGACCGCAACGCCTCGCAAAACGCGTTCGAAGAGCTTGGGCAGCGGATCGCAGCAAAAACCGGCGATTCCAGGAAACCCGAAGATGTGGCCCTGGGCTACCTTCAGATCGCCGTTGAGAATATGGCGAATGCGATCAAGGAAATCAGCGTCCGTCGAGGCTATGACGTGACCGAATATACGCTGCAATGCTTCGGCGGCGCTGGCGGGCAACATGCTTGCATGATCGCCGATACGCTGGGGATGGAGACGATCTTTATCCACCCCTATGCAGGCGTGCTATCCGCCTATGGCATGGGTTTGGCAGATTTGCGGGCAGTAAAAGAACGATCCGTCGAGGCGCGGCTGGAAACAAGCACACTCAGCGATATCGAGGCCTTATTGGCGATATTGGGCACTGAAGCTGAGGCCGAGCTTGAGCCGCAATTGACGCTGGGCGATACGCTCCGCGTCGAACGTCGTGTGCATCTTCGCTATGACGGCACGGATTCATCCCTTGAAGTGACCTATCCCGAAAGCGGTGATGTGGCGGTGTCTCTGCGCGCAGCGTTCGAGGCAGAGCATCGCCAGCGTTACGGCTTCATCATGGAAGGCCAGAGCTTGATCGTGGCGACGGCTGTATCCGAAGCCGTCGGCGAAACCAATGTTGCAGACGAGCTTGAGCAACCCATTGACCCAAACGCCGAAGCTAAAGTCATCGCCACCCACCCGATCTACATCCAATCCGGTTGGGTCGATGCGCCGTTCTACGACCGGGACAGCATGGCGCCGGGTGCGGCGGTATCAGGCCCTTGCGTCATCATCGAGCGCACAGGCGCTAATGTCGTTGAACCCGGATGGCGGGCAGAGATTACAAACCGTGACCATCTGGTGATGTGCCGTGTGGAAGCGCTGGAACGCGGCCACGCCATCGGCACGGAAGCGGACCCGGTGCTGCTGGAAGTGTTCAACAATTTGTTTATGTCCGTCGCGGAGCAAATGGGGGCGGCGCTGGAGAACACCGCCTATTCCGTTAATATCAAAGAACGCCTGGATTTCTCCTGCGCGATCTTTGATGAAACCGGTAGCCTTGTCGCCAATGCGCCCCATGTGCCAGTGCATCTTGGCTCCATGGGCGCTTCCGTTCGCGCCATGATCAAGGAACGCGAGGGGACTATGAACCCCGGCGATTTCTACGCGCTCAACAATCCCTATAACGGCGGCACGCATTTGCCGGATATCACCGTTGTGGCACCCGTGTTTGAAGGCAATGAGATCGTTTTCTACGTGGCTTCGCGCGGCCATCATGCGGATGTTGGCGGGCTGACACCTGGGTCCATGCCGCCCGATAGCTCGACTATTGAGCATGAGGGCGTCCTGATTGATAACTTCATGTTGGTGGACCAAGGCGACTTCCAGGGCAAGGCGCTTCAAGACCTGCTGCTCTCCGCCACATACCCAGTCCGGAACGTATACCAGAACGAGGCGGACCTTAAGGCGCAGATCGCGGCTTGCGAGAAGGGCATTCAGGAAGTCCGCCGCATGATTGGTCATTTCGGCCAGGATGTTGTTCAGGCCTACATGAAACACGTGCAGGACAACGCAGAAGAAAGCGTTCGCCGGGTTATTGGCGCTCTGCAATCTGGGTCCTTCGACTACGGCCTGGACAATGGCGCCGTAGTTTCCGTCGATATCTCAATTGATGAGACGGCGCGGACAGCGAAGCTGGATTTCTCGCGGTCCTCTGCTCAATTAGGTTCGAATTTCAACGCCCCAGCTGCCGTGTGCCGGGCGGCGGTCCTATATGTATTCCGCACGCTTGTCGGCCAGGATATTCCGCTGAATGATGGCTGCTTGAAGCCAATTGAAATCGTCCTGCCCCAGGGCTGCATGCTGAATCCGAACCCCGGTGCAGCGGTGGTTGCGGGTAATGTGGAGACCAGCCAAGTCGTGACCGATTGCGTTTACGGCGCGCTGCAGGTGATAGGTGCCTGCCAGGGCACCATGAACAATTTCACCTTCGGCAATAAAACCCACCAATATTATGAAACCATCTGCGGTGGGGCCGGAGCGGGCCCAACTTGGGACGGCGCCAGCGCCATCCACACCCATATGACTAATACCCGCCTGACGGATCCGGAAATCCTCGAACTCCGCTACCCCGTGGTGCTGGAAGGCTTCGGCGTGCGCCCGGCTTCCGGGGGTGCTGGTAGACATCGCGGCGGCGACGGCATCACCCGCCGCGTGCGCTTCCTTGAGGATATGACCGCCGCCATCCTCTCAAACCGCCGCGAGGTCGCCCCCTATGGCATGGCGGGCGGTGCCCCTGGCAAATGCGGCGTCAACCAGGTCAAACGCGCGGACGGGTCCGTGGAAACACTAAACGGCGCAGACAAAACCGAAATGGCCCCCGGCGACGTATTTATCATCGAAACACCGGGCGGCGGGGGGTATGGTGCAGCATAGAGCTATCCAACCCTTGGGCAACTATCTAATGCCCAATCTTAACTAAAGCCGCACAATCCGTTCCGCTGCTGTCCGGACCTCATTTGGATCAACGTCCATGTGCGTTACGGCACGGAGGGTATGGGGGCCTACGGCGCCGATGCGGACGTCGGCTTCGGCTAGGATGCGGGTGCTGAGTTTAGCGGCATCTGCGGATTTGTCGGCCAGATCGAAGATGACGATGTTGGTGTCTACCGTCGTCGGGTCGATGGAGAAGTTTGGCGATTCTGCCAGGACTTCGGCAAAGCCCTTGGCGGCGGCGTTGTCTTCCGCCAAGCGTTCGATGTTATTTTCTAAGCCGTAGAGCGCACCCGCTGCGATGATGCCAGCTTGGCGCATAGCCCCGCCGATCCGCTGCTTCCATTTCCACACAGCCTCAATGAAGTCTGCTGATCCGGCCATAGCCGCGCCAACGGGCGCGCCAAGGCCTTTGGAGAAATCGATCCATACGGAGTCTGTCGCGGCACTGTAGTCTGCCGCACTGGTTCCCGTCGCGACGACGGCGTTCAGCAGCCGCGCGCCATCCATGTGCACGATCAGGCCCGCATCCCGAGCAACTTGGCTCACTGCCTGTACGTCAGCCAATGGCCAAGCGACGCCGCCTGCCATGTTCGCTGTGTTCTCAATTCCCAGCAGCCGGGTGACGGGCGCATAGCGGCTGGTGGGGCGGATGGCAGCTCGCACTGTATCCGCAGTAAACATGCCCCGTTCGCCCGGAAGCGCGGTCATAACGGCACCAGCGAGGGCTGATGGCCCGCCGCCTTCGTAATTCACGATGTGAGCTGATCCGTGGCAAAGAATTTCGTCGCCTGGGCGGCAATGCACCATCAATGCGATTTCATTGCACATGGTGCCAGAAGGCAAAAATACCGCTGCTTCTTTACCCAGGAGGCCTGCAACTTTCTCACAGAGCGCGTTAACGGTCGGGTCTTCGCCGCGCTGTTCATCGCCCACCTCGGCGTTTGCCATGGCACGACGCATCGCATCCGACGGGCGCGTCTGAGTATCGCTATACAGGTCGAGCATTGGCCTTAGTTCAGGCTACTGGTCGCCGGTAAGGCCGTGTAAAAAATGAGGAAAAAAATCAGTGTGCCTGCGCCGTAACCACCAATTGTCGTCCAGATATTCATCCGGTCTGACATCAGGTCGTTGGGGGTTTCTTCAAGCATGGCTGTTTCTACCTAAAATCATGAATTTACATATCATATTGTGCCGATCATCAGCCCCGCCGTCAATCACAGCAATGCTTCTAACCAGGGTGCAAGCTCAATTAATCCAGCATCTGATTGCAAAGATTTGTACCATGGAGAGGAAGTTTCTGGAGGTCTTCTCGAACCTGGTCGCCAGGCGTCGCATGTCTTTCATTTTGCAGAAGAGGCACTCGACAATGTTTCTTTGGAAATAGAGATTGTGATCGTGCGAGACTGCCGCCCGCTTGTTGTTTTTCACGGGGATTACGGCGACTGCGGCTTCGTCGGTAATCTGCTGCCTGATCTTGCGGCTGCCATAGGCTTTGTCCGCGACGATGGCAATGCAAGCGTCGCTAACAGGCCATCTCGTGTTTTCCGCAATTCACGCAAATGACGCCGTCGGCGTTGTCAGCCGCCTGATGGATATGGAAATTGATCGATTTCTAATCGCCAACTCCGTCGGCACGACCTTGGCGCAGCGCTTGCTTCGTGTGCATTGCCCCAAGTACCAGACCGTCGTAGACGGGCCCGAGGTGATCTCCAACCTTCGGGCGGGAGGTGTCGGGTCTTACAAGCTTGAACGCCTAGGCATCAACATAGCGCCGGACATGCCCTGCATCGTCACCCTTAGCTGCGGCCATTGCCGCCACACAGGCTATGTTGGTTGACAGCCTGTGTTCGAGCTTCTGGCGATGGATGACGAAACCCGCGGCGCCACTATGACCAATCAATTTGATTTACATGAATTCCGCCGAGTCGCACGGAGTGGCGGCATGCTGTCCATATTAGCATGCCCTTATTCTCGTGGAAGAAGGCCGCACCTCCTACTCCGAGGTCATTCGTGTCCTTGATGAGGCCTAGGCGACCGCATTTTTTCCCCTGTGTCACTAAGCCCGCGCTTCATCTTCACCCGGCAATTTGCTGCGACATTAAAAGGTAAACTGCAGCTGGCAGCAGCGTTGGGAAATCTTTCGGCTGAAGTGCCAAACGGTAAGTTCCGCGTCATCCTGCAATCGGTGCTGAAGGACATGTCAGCCGGTCGTGATATGGCTTATTCCATGAGAGAATACCCAAAAATCTTTGAGCCGATTTATGTCAGCGTCGTCTGCTTTGGCCTCCGTTCCTGCAAGATTGACGAAGCGATGGACCAGCTTTCGTGATACTTCGAGCAGGTGGACGCGTTTTCACGCAAAGTCCATACGGCACTGAGATACCCAATCTTCGTGCTTGGCGCCTTTATCCTGGTATTCCAGATGATGATCTTCTCGATCCTCCCCAGGTTCGGAAAGATGTATTTGGGCATGGTCCGCGAACGGCTGACACTAACCCAAGCCTTGCTTGATATGGATGACGCTTACGCCGAAAACCTCATGATACTCGGCGTTCTAGGGGCTCTTATAATTGCTCTAATCACGTTCTGGCTATCGAACGAGTCGGGCAAATACGTGTGGGACGTCATCGACTTGCGCTTGCCGTTATTGGGCAAGGTTGTCCGCATGGCGGCTATGGCGCGCCTGCTCAGGACCGTTGGCATGCAGCTGCGCCATCGCATTCCCGCAATTGAAGCATTGCGCATGGGAGCGGAAGCTGCCGCAAATCGTCGTATCGCAGACGCCGCCCGCGAGGCAGCTGACAATATCGAACGCGGTACATACTTCGCCGAACCCTTCAGGCGCGACCCAATATTCGGCGATGCCATCGTTCGGATAATTGCATCAGGCAAGCAAGCCGGCACGCTGGACGTATTGATGGTCGCTGCTGCCGATTACTTCGACACCCTGCTGATGCAGCGCGTAAACACCGTCACATCTATGATCAATCCGATGCTGACGGCCCTTGTCGGCCTTGGCATTGCCGGCATGTTGATCGCTACTTTCCTGCCAGTCTTCGAACTCTCCGGCAAGGTGAACTAAAGCCGCCATCCCCGGTGCACGGCAACGACGCCGCCGGTCATGTTACGGAATGATGTCTGCTCAAATCCTGCTTCATCGAGCAATTCCAGCAGGGCTTCCTGGCGCGGAAAGCGGCGGATGCTTTCGATTAGGTATTGATATGAATCCGCATCACCCGTCGTCAGTTTACCGAGCTTTGGGATGGCAGCGAAGGAATAGCGGTCATAGGCCTGTTGCAGTGCCAAATTCTCCATGTGACTGAATTCTAGGCAGAAGAACCTGCCGCCAGGGCGCAGCACACGGCGCATGTCCCGCAGCGCTTGCAGCCTATCTGTCACGTTACGAAGCCCGAATGAAATCACGACCGCATCAGCCGAAGCATCGGGCAGCGGCAGGCGTTCTGCATCCCCCGTCACCCAACCAAGGCTGCCGCCATTCAGCTTTACGCCCCGGTCCATCACCCGGTCACGGCCAACGCTGACCATGGCGGCATTAGCATCAACGATCACGGCATTGAGCGCACCTTTGGCAGCAGCCTGGGCGCGGAAGCTGATATCGCCGGTACCCCCTGCAACATCGATAAGCTGCTCCCCAGCACGCGGTGCCAATTCTGCAACAACTGACCCCTTCCAGAAGCGATGGAGGCCGCCGCTCATCAGGTCATTCATCAGGTCGTAGCGACCGGCAACGGAATCAAACACGCCCCGCACCATGCGCGCTTTGTCCTCGCGCGAGACTTCGCGATAGCCAAAGTCAATCGCGTCGCCGCCGGATGCACTGTCGATGATGGAATCATGGTTTGTCATGGGCGTATTCGATAGCGCATTCAGCGTATCCGGGATAGGGTTTTGCATCATGCCAGAACTCCCCGAAGTCGAAACCACCATGCGCGGCCTCGCCGCCATCATCTCCGGCAAACGCCTCGCCCGCGTTGAGGCCAGGCGACCTGATTTGCGGTTCCCTCTGCCGCCAGATTTCGCCGCACGGATGGAGGGACAGATGGTTCTCCGCATTGACCGGCGGGCGAAATACATGCTGGCTAGGCTCGATGGAGGCCTGACCTGGCTCACCCACCTCGGCATGTCTGGCAGGATGATGGTCGGCCAGGGCCCAGCGCCCAAACCGGCGAAGCATGATCACATCATTATTGAAACAAGCGACGGTGGTTATGCCGTCTACCAGGACGCCCGCCGCTTTGGCTTCATGGACTTGTTCCCAACATCTGAGGAAGCTTCGCACCCGCGCCTTGTATCGCTCGGCATAGAGCCATTGAGCGGACTGACAGCGTCTAAACTAAAGGCAATGCTGGCCGGGAAATCTTCCTCGATTAAGGCGGCGCTGCTGGACCAACGGCTCATCGCCGGACTTGGCAATATCTACGTGTGCGAAGCGCTATTTCGCGCCCGCGTACGACCAGAACGCGAAGCTGGGTCAATGAAACAGGCAGAGCTGAAACGTCTCACTGTTGCCATCCCGGAAGTATTGCGCGAAGCCATTTCAGCGGGCGGTTCCAGCCTACGTGACTATCGCCAGCCATCTGGTGAGCTTGGATATTTTAAAGCCTCTTGGGGCGTGTATGGACGCGAGGGTGAGGATTGCATTATCTGCAGCAAGAACCATGTGCGCCGCATCGTCCAGTCCGGGCGGTCGTCATTCTATTGTCCAACCTGCCAGCGTTAGGGTAGAAGACACGCGCAATTCAGCACCGCAAGACATTCCTAAAATCTCCTGGGGAGCCATCACATGGCTGAGTTTATTCTGTCCGAGAAAAAGGGCCGCGTTGGCCTAATCACCCTAAACCGCCCAAAAGCGCTGAACGCACTGTGCGCGCAATTGGTCGAAGAAATGGCCGCCGCCATTGATGCCTTTGAAGCAAACCCAGACGTTGGCTGCCTGATGCTGGCTGGCGGCGAAAAAGCTTTTGCGGCGGGTGCAGATATCAAGGAGATGCAGTCCAAGTCCTATATGGACGCGTATATGCAGGACTTCATCACCGTGCATTGGGAGCGCGCTGCGTCTTGCCGCAAACCAATCATCGCGGCCGTCCGCGGCTATGCGCTTGGCGGTGGCTGCGAAGTCGCCATGATGTGTGATCTGATCATTGCAGGTGATGATGCCAAATTCGGCCAGCCGGAAATAAACCTGGGCACTATTCCAGGCGGCGGCGGCACACAACGCCTCACCCGTGCTGTCGGTAAATCCAAATCCATGGATATGTGCCTAACAGGCCGGATGATGGGCGCTGAAGAAGCCGAGCGTTCCGGCCTCGTGACCAAGGTTGTGCCAGCGGATACTCTGTTAGACGAAGCGATAAAGCTGGCGGATTCAATTGCCGAGAAGTCCCTGCCAATCGCTATGATCTGCAAAGAAGCCGTTGACCGCGCGTACGAGACAACGTTGTCAGAAGGCGTGCGGTTTGAGCGTCGGGTGTTTCATTCAACCTTCGCCACTGAAGATCAGAAAGAAGGCATGGCGGCGTTTACTCAAAAGCGTCAGCCCCAATTCAAACACATGTAATGTAGAGGGCACATGTAATGTAGAGGGGTTAGGCGGCTTGGCGGGCCAGTCCCGTCAGCTCCCTACTTTCTGCTTCAGCAGCTTGATCAGGCCGTCTAAACCGCCCTGGCTGCGAATTATGCTCGCGAAATCTGCCCGCCGGCTGACCACAAGGCTAATGCCCTCAACCACGATATCAGTCACCACGGCTTTGCTATTCACAGTCTCAACTTGCCAAACGACAGAAACTGGAGGTGGGCCAGGGCGCAGCACTTTGCTATCAACAATCGTGCGGTTGCCAATCACTTTCTCGTCGCCAACCTCGAATTTCACCTGACCATCAATCGAGTCCATGCGACCTGCATATACGTCGATCAGATAGGTCTTCATCAACGTGGCTAACTCTGAACGCTGGCCATCATCCGCGCGGCGCCAATAGCGACCAAGCATGGACTGAGCCATTTGCTGGTCATCGAAAACAGAACTCAGGATAGAGCGCAGCTTCTTTGTGCGTTCGGCAGACGCAATAGACTTGTCATTCAGTACTGGCTCAGCCTCACCAGCGAGGCCGGCAATCAGATCGCGTTCAACCCCAGCCTTTGCAGGTGCCAATGCGAGGACTACAAGCAAAAACGTCACCAGTCCGGCAAATAGAAGACGCAAAGACGGCGTGCGCGAATCAGCGATAGCGTGGGTATAGGCTCGCATAGTGGCTCTAGCCCCCACGATTAATTGGCGTCTCGAAGACCGTCGCCGTGGATTTGGGCGTAGCCTCATCGCCTAGATTACGGATTTCATAAGTCCGGCGCTGGCGGTAGAGCGACCGCACGGCGGCATAATAATCCAGCGAATTCTTTTTCAAGTCATCCAACGGGCCTAGCAGCCGATAGCGCTGATCGACAATACTGACGGCGCGAAAACCAAGCGTCGGCTTGGCCGGCGTTTTTGCCAGTAAATACCTCAGCGGATCAAGCCCGAAATCGACAATCCGGCCAAATGCATGACGGGTAGACGATGGACCGATCAGCGGCAGCACAATATATGGCCCTGGCGCCACCTGATATGTGGCCAGAGTTTGGCCGAAATCTTCTTTGTGATGCGGCAAACCAAGACCTGTTGCTGCGTCAAAAACCCCGCCGAATCCGGCAATCGAATTGACGAACAGTCGCTTTGAAGCGATCTCCGCCCTATCCCATTCACCTTGCGCAAGGTCATTAACAATCGTCAGCGGCAGCGTGAAGTGGCGGACGAAATTAAAAACGAGTTCCTTGCCAGGGTCTGGCATGAAATCCCGGTAAAGTATGGCTGCCGGACGCAGCAGCACAAAATCGACAGCTTCGTTGATGGCAAAAACCATCCGGTTGGCAGGCTCAAACCGGTCATTCGCAGCCAGGACATCAGCGCGATCTAACGGATCATCTGGAAGTGTCGCACAGCCAGATGCGACACCTGCAACGGCAAGCGCAAATGTGGCACTGCGGATGGCCGTAACCAGTTTCCGTAAGCTGTATCGCATCATATTTCCGTCCTGCCGAAGTTACGCTGCCTATGCAGCGCTGCCCTAAGCGTGATAGTCTTGAAAGCTTAACGAATCATTTCAACTGCCCTCGGGGACATACCACCGGAAAACAACATACAGAGCGATAAGGTTAATTCAAAGGTGACTACCTATATAATACGAAGAGTATTTGACACAGACTCCACATTTTTGAGGCGGCAAATCTCATTGTAGCGCTCAAGACTTACCTATATAACGCAATCTGCATATAGATTGGGGTCCTGTTGGATAAATTTGTCATCATGTTGCGCGCCGCAGCCGAAAGTGCGCGCCTTAGAATGTTGGCGCTTTGCGCGGCAGGCGAACTGTCTGTCACGGAGATCACGGACATCCTAGGCATGACGCAGCCTGCCGTCTCGCGCCACCTCAAAATCTTGGCCGAGGCTGGCCTTCTGGTCCGATTCAGGGAAGGGAATTGGGTATTTTACCGCCTTGGAGATACGGGCGAGCCAGCGCGACTTGCACGCGTTCTCGTGGATTCCTGTAATCCCGATGATCCTGTCCGCATCCGAGACGCCACCCGCCTTGCAGACGTTCGAGCGCGCCGCGCGCAGGATGCCCAGAACTATTTCCACGATAATGCGCCGCACTGGCATGATATCCGCGCGCTCCATGTCGATGGGGCGATGGTAGAAGCGCGTCTGCAAGCGCTCTGCCCAGCAGACTTCGTCAACGACTATCTTGATATGGGCGTTGGCACCGGACGTATTCTAGAACTTATGGCGCCCCGCGCTGGCCGTGCGGCTGGTCTCGATAACAATCAGGCAATGCTAGCCCTGGCCCGAGACCGCATGGCGGCGGCAGGTCATGCCCACTGCAGCCTGCGCCATGGCGACTTATACGCCGCCCCCTTTGGCGATGCCCGCTTCGATATGATCACCGCGCATTTGGTGTTGCACTACCTAGACACACCAGGACAGGCGATCCGCGAAATGGCACGACTGCTCGCACCGGGCGGCGTTGTAATATTGGCTGATTTTGCCCCCCATAACCTGGATCGGCTCCGCGAGGAGCATGCCCACCGTCGGCTTGGATTCTCCACCGAACAAATATCCCGCTGGCTCGAAGCCGCTGGATTGATCTTGGATGCCGAGGAAGCTCTTCCTGGCGAGCCGTTAACAGTATGCCTCTGGCGTGGACGCAAACCCGCGCTCGCAACCGCCAAAATTCCTGCCCCCACAGCACAGAAAGGCGCAACACCCCATGGCGCCGCCTGAAGTCAGCTTTGAATTTTTCCCGCCCAACACCGACAAAATGGCACAGACGCTTTGGCGATCTGTCGAACGCTTGGCGCCTCTGAAGCCAAAGTTCGTGTCCGTCACCTATGGTGCAGGCGGCACGACGCGCGAGCGCACCCACGCAACTGTCGAGCGGATTGTTCAAGAAAAAGGCCTGACCACAGCCGCCCACCTCACATGCGTCGCTGCAAGCCGTGCCGAAGTCGACGCCGTTGCTGACCGTTATTGGGAAGCGGGTGTGCGCCATATCGTGGCGCTAAGGGGCGATATGCCAGAACCTGGCCAAACCTATGCGCCAGCGCTGGATGGGTATGCCTATGCTTCCGGGCTGGTTGCCGGCTTGCTGGACCGACATGACTTCGAGATCAGTGTAGCGGCTTATCCTGAAAACCACCCAGAAGCCCGCCATGATAACGATGAGATTGGAAACCTTCGTCGTAAGCAGCAAGCCGGTGCTGCACGGGCGATCACACAGTTTTTTTTCAACACGGAAGACTTCCTGCGCTACCGGGACCGGATGGCCGCAGGCGGCGTGGATATTCCATTAGTGCCTGGAATTCTGCCGGTAACGAATTTCGCCGCCATGGTGCGGTTTGCCGGACGCTGCGGTGCTAGCGTGCCGGATTGGGTAGCGGAACGGTTTGCAGGCCTTGAGAACGACCTCGAAACACGGTCCGCTATCGCCGCCGCTATCGCTGTCGAGCAGTGCCAACATCTTCGACGGGAGGGGGTTGAGCATTTCCACTTTTACACGCTGAACCGGGCGGAGCTGACCCTTGCTATCTGCCGGATGCTTAGCGTTGGATGTGCCACAACTGCATAACGTGAGAGTCTGGCGCTTCAGATCCCGATAGATTCGGTAAGACGGGGGCCATCATGTTTCGGAAATTGTTCAAGATTGGACTAAGGCTAGCGGTCGCTGGTTTAATCGTCATCATCGGTCTGCTTTTGACAGACGGTAAAGAAGATATCTCACTACAAAAGCCTTCTGACGCAGCGATGGTATCTGCTGAACGCGGCGAACTTCTGCTGGGGCTGGCGGGCTGCGTAAACTGCCATACGGACGTCAAGAATGACGGTGCCGTCCTAGCGGGTGGCCGCGCAATTGAAACGCCATTTGGCACGTTCTTCGCGCCCAATATCTCTAGCGACAAGACAAACGGCATTGGCGATTGGAGCGAGGAAGACTTCGTCCGCGCGCTTCGCCATGGTCGCAGGCCAGACGGCGCGAACTACTTCCCCGCATTCCCCTATGCCGCCTATACTCGCATGACGGACGACGACATGCTGGCGATCCACAACGCAATCATGGCGCGCCCGGCTGAGGCCGATCCTAATAAGCCGCACGATATCGGCTTTCCCTTCAATCAGCGCTGGACCATGCGCTTCTGGAAGTTACTGCATTTTGATGCGGGCGTGTTCGAGAACGATTATACACAATCCGCTGCATGGAACCGCGGTGCCTACATAAGCGAAGGCGTGGCCCATTGTGGTGAATGCCATACGCCGCGCTGGCCTTCAGGTGGCCTGCAGCGAGGTGCATGGCTAACCGGTACTGCGAACGGGCCGGAGGGAGAAATCGCACCAAACCTGACCCAGGACGAAGGAACCGGCCTCGGCGTCTGGACAGACCCAGACTTGGCGTTCCTACTCACTGATGGCCTCAAAATCGACGGCGACGTCGTCGGCTCCGTGATGTACGAGGTCGTAGAGCATGGGACCAGCAAACTGCCAGAAGACGACATCGCAGGAATTGTTGAATACCTGAAATCCCTACCAACAGTCGCCAATCCTGACGCACCGGCGGCGCAAGGGTTCTAGAGCGCCTTGCGCCTGAACAGACGCGGCCCGCCACTCTAGCTTATTGATAGCGAGTAATTCTTTCCGATCAATCTTATTCAGATTGATCGGAATTTGCTCTAGAGCCTTTTCGCGGAGAACGCATCGCAGGCGTTCATGCAGCCTGATTCAAGCCCGGCGTTAAACCAACACTGGCGCTGGGCCGCCATGGAGTGTGTGAAGGTTTCTGGGCGCACGCAACCCGATGACCGGCGCTGGATTGTGTTATCATCGATCGCTTCCGCGACATCGCCAGCTTCCAGAATCCTTTCTTTGCGATTGGCATAGTTCGCCCAGACGCCCACCAAGCAGTCCGACTGCAGCTCTATTTTTAATTGTATCGCGTTCGCTTTCTCGCGAGAGGCCCGGCATTTGGCTTGCTGCACTTTCTCTGAGACGCCAAGCAGCGTCTGCACATGGTGCCCAACTTCATGGGCAATCACGCAGGCTCGGGCGAAATTACCCGGTGCGCGGAAATGTTCCTTGAGGTCGCGATAGAATGAGAGGGCAATGTAGACTTTCTGATCGCCCGGACAATGAAACGGCCCAATCGCCGCCTGCCCCATCCCGCAAGCGGAGTACACCGCGCCATCAAACAACACGAGCTTTGGCTCGCGGTATTTCAGGCCTTCCTGCTTGAAAATCGCATGCCATGCGTCCCCGGTATAGGCGAGTAAGATCGCTGTGAAGTTCGCAAGCTCATCCTTGGTCCGCCCGGCCTTTCTGCTGGACACCTGCCTGGCCGCCAGTGCGTTGCGTGCTAACGCTTGGCCAGGGGCATAGCTTTGCCCGCCACCACCCATAACCGTGCCAAGAATGGTGCTGAGGTCGTCGCCCCCAGCATTCCACCGAGGCTGCCTAAACCGCCGCGTCGCCGACCGCCGCACTACCGCAAGACTGTTCTCCTGAAAAGGGTTGTCTCGTCGTAACGCCTTCCCCAATCTGGCGTGCTTCGCCCGGATCATGCCGATGGCGCAATATGACAGCAGGCTGCAAAGCCTGCCTCGCGAAGGCACGCAAACGTCGTTATCGTTGGTATTGAATGTGACGTATTAAGGGGAAGTTCCATGCAAGATCACGATCTTTGTTTCACGCCAGCAAGTATCCTGGCGCCGATGATCCGCGCCCGGCAGCTCTCCCCTGTTGAGCTCATGCAAGCCGTACTGAACCGGATTGAGCGCCTTGAACCAAGACTGAACGCCTTCGCGTCGTTGACAGCAGAAACCGCGATGGACAGCGCCAAGGCAGCTGAAGCGCAACTGATGCAAGGCCAGGGCGAAGGACCGTTGTTCGGCTTGCCTGTCACGATAAAAGACCTTTCATCCACAGCAGGTTTGCCGACGGAGCGCGGCTCCTGGATTGAGAAAGGCACAATTCCAGAGCACGACACGCCATTCGTCTCCCGCTTGAAAGACGCTGGTGCTATTTCCCTTGGCAAAACGACAACGTCTGAATTTGGCTGGAAGGGTGTCAGCCATAGTCCGCTGACCGGCGTCACGCATAATCCTTGGGGTCATGGATTGAACGCAGGTGCGTCCTCCGCCGGGGCTGGCGTTGGGGCGGCAGCTGGATACGGGCCACTTCATCAGGGCTCAGACGGCGCTGGCTCCATACGTATGCCAGCGCATTTCTGTGGCGTCTTCGGCCATAAGCCAAGCTATGGGCGTGTCGCCAACTGGCCCGTCGGCAACAATGACCAAACCAGCCATAGCGGCCCCCTAACGCGCACGGTCGAGGACGCAGCCCTAATGCTGGAGGTGATGTCCGGCCCGCATCCTTGGGATTTCTACAGCCTGGAATCCGCACCCGCCGCCTATGCGCGCTTACTCGATACCGGATCAATGGAGGGCTTGCGCGTTGCATGGAGCCCGGACTTTGGCCATGCACGGGTCGATCCCGAAGTCGCAGGACTTACGGCGAGCGCAGCGCAAGTCTTTGCCGAAATGGGTGCGCACGTGGAGGAGATAAGGCCAGAATGGGGGCCGGTGGGGCCGGACCTCATCCGCTTCTTCTGGTCCGCCCACGAACTGGCCTATGTGCAATATCTGGAAGAGTATGAGGACCGGATGGACCCTGGCCTCGTCGCGTGCATCAAATCCGCCATCAATCACACGACGGAGGATTATCTGAACATGCGGCAGAAGAAGCTGAACTATGTCCACGCCATCCACCGCACGTTTGATGACTATGACCTACTGCTAAGCCCCGCCGTATCCGTCGCCGCATTCCCCGCCGAAAAGCTTATGCCTGACGATTGGCCGCAGCATGATTGGGACTGGTTGCAATGGGCCGAATTCTCCTACCCATTCAACATGAGTCATAACCCGGCCTCCTCCATCCCGTGCGGCTTCACATCGGCTGGGTTACCCGTAGGCCTCCAAATCGTCGGCCCCCGCTTCGGCGATCTAGAAGTGCTGCAAGCCTCCGCCGCATTCGAAGCTGCACGGCCCTGGGCGGACAAGAAACCGATACCTTAAATCGTGTTCGGCAGAGGCCGGACAAATGTGGCCATTTTGTCCACTTTGCTCACAGGCTGCAGAGGTATATAGAGATTCATCATTCCAGAATGACTGATCCAGACCCTCCTGCAAGGGGAATGACATGCCGCCGCGCAATCCGCAGGCGATACCGATGGCGCTCACCTTTGATGATGTGCTGTTGCAACCCGCCCACTCTGCCGTACTGCCCACCAGCGCTGTAACGCATACCCGCGTAACCCGCGAAATTGCCCTAAAAATCCCGATTATCGCGTCTGCCATGGACACAGTGACCGAAAGTGCTATGGCGATTGCGATGGCGCAAACTGGCGGCATCGGCGTGATCCATAAGAATTTGGAAATTGACCAGCAGGCGGGCGAAGTGCGCCGGGTGAAGAAGTTCGAATCGGGCATGGTGGTTGATCCTGTCACTATCCTGCCGAACGCCACTCTGCATGACGCGCTGCAGCTGATGGCCCAATACGGTATTTCCGGCATCCCAGTCGTCGACGGTCCAAACGGCAAGGTTTGCGGCATCATCACCAACCGCGATGTCCGTTTCGCCAGTGATCCAAACCAGCCGGTTTTGGAACTAATGACGAAGCACGTGATCACCGCCCCCGATGGCGTCACATCGGATGAGGCCAAGCGCCTGCTCCACGCCCACAGGATCGAGAAGCTGCTGGTGGTGGACGACACCTATAGCTGCGTCGGCCTGATCACTGTCAAAGATATAGAGAAAGCCCAGAAATTCCCTGACGCCGCCAAGGACGAGCAAGGTCGGTTACGCTGTGCTGCAGCCACAGGCGTTGGTGACGATGGGTTTGCGCGGGCAGAAGCACTTGTTGATGCAGGCGTGGATGTTGTCGTTGTTGATACTGCCCACGGCAATTCCGATGGCGTGATCCGCACGGTTGACCGGGTCCGCCGCATCTCCAACAAAGTTCAGATTATTGCTGGCAACGTCGCGACTGGCGATGGCGCAGAATCACTTATCGATGCAGGTGCAGACGCTATCAAAATTGGTATCGGCCCAGGCTCCATCTGCACGACGCGGATTGTGGCGGGCGTCGGCGTGCCGCAGCTCACAGCGATTATGGAAACGGCGGAGGCTTGCGAGAAAAAAGGCGTTCCGGCCATTGCGGACGGCGGCATAAAATCATCCGGCGATCTGGCCAAGGCCATCGCAGCGGGTGCGAATTGCGTGATGATTGGCTCGCTGCTAGCCGGGACGGACGAAAGCCCCGGTGAGACATTCATCTACCAGGGTCGGTCCTATAAATCCTATCGCGGTATGGGCTCTGTTGGTGCCATGGCGCGCGGATCGGCAGACCGCTATTTCCAGCAGGACGTCAGCGATGCGCTGAAGCTGGTACCGGAAGGCGTTGAGGGCCAGGTGCCGTATAAAGGCCCTGTCAATAATGTCATCCATCAGCTTGTTGGCGGTCTTAAAGCCGCTATGGGCTACACCGGCAACGCGGATATAAATGCCATGCGCGAGAATTGCCGCTTTGTCCGCATCACCAATGCGGGTCTGCGCGAAAGCCATGTCCATGACGTGACGGTGACCCGCGAAGCGCCAAACTATCAAACTGGACTTTAACTTCCTGGACCCAACTTCTCTGGCCTGAAGGCAGACTCCTCCTCCATGCAAGACCGCATCCTGATCGTCGATTTCGGCTCCCAAGTCACGCAGCTGATCGCGCGGAGGGTGCGGGAAGGGGGTGTGTATTGTGAAATTCACCCGTTCAACAAGGTAACCCGTGTATCCGCTGAAGACTTTGCACCCAAGGGGATTATCCTTTCCGGCGGCCCTGCTAGCGTAACGCTTGATACCGCCCCGCAGGTTGACGCCACATTGTTCGAAATGGGGTTACCAGTGCTTGGCATCTGCTACGGCCAGCAAACCATGGCAGCACAGCTTGGCGGTAAGGTGGAGCCGTCCTCCAAACGGGAGTTCGGGCGGGCGCAGGTCGAAATCTCCGCGACGTCCCGCCTGTTTGAGGGCGTGTGGAATGTCGGCGAAAAACATATGGTCTGGATGAGCCACGGGGACGCGCTCACAGCTCCGCCGCCAGGCTTTAGCGCCATCGCAAATACATCAAACGCGCCGCTCGCCGCAATTGCAGACGAAGACAGGCGTTTCTACGGCGTCCAGTTCCATCCCGAAGTGGTACACACGCCAGACGGTGCCCGCCTCATTTCCAATTTTGTGCACGCCATCGCAGGCTGCACCGGCGACTGGACGATGGCCGCATTCAAGGACCAGAGCATTCAGCGCATCCGTGAACAGGTTGGCGATGATCGCGTGATCTGCGGCCTATCCGGCGGCGTTGATAGCGCTGTCGCCGCCGTGCTGATCCACGAAGCAATTGGGGACCAGCTGCAGTGCATCTTCGTTGATACCGGCATGATGCGTATGGGGGAGGCTCAAGAGGTCGTGACCCTATTCCGCAACCACTACAACATCCCGCTGCAACACGTAGACGCAGAGGACATGTTCGTGAACGCGCTGGCCGGCGTTAAAGACCCAGAGAAAAAGCGAAAAATCATCGGCGGGCTCTTCATTGATGTGTTCGATGAGCAGGCCAAAGGCATTGGCGGCGCCAAGTTATTGGCCCAAGGCACGCTGTATCCAGATGTGATTGAAAGCGTCTCCTTCACTGGGGGACCCAGCGTCACCATCAAAAGCCATCATAATGTCGGCGGGTTGCCGGAACGGATGGATATGAAGCTGGTCGAGCCATTGCGCGAGCTTTTTAAGGATGAAGTTCGAGTACTTGGCCGGGAGCTTGGCCTGCCCGAAACCTTCGTTGGCCGCCATCCCTTCCCCGGCCCCGGCCTTGCAATCCGCATTCCTGGCGAGATTACGCGGGACCGCCTGGATACCCTCCGTCAGGCAGACGCCATATACCTGGAAGAAATTCGTGCTGCCGGCCTTTATGACGATATCTGGCAAGCTTTCGCAGTATTGCTGCCTGTCTCTACCGTCGGCGTGATGGGCGATGAACGCACATATGAATCTGTGCTGGCGTTGAGGGCTGTGAACTCTACAGATGGCATGACAGCGGATTTCTATCCTTTTGAAATGGCGTTCCTCGGCCAAGTCGCGACGCGCATCATCAACGAAGTCGCAGGCGTAAATCGCGTGACTTATGATGTGACCTCTAAACCGCCCGGAACGATTGAGTGGGAATAGAATATTGATTCTAAGTCATTGATATCATTAGATGTTTTAGTTTGAAAGTTGTTTGAAATTTTGAAATAAACCCTTGATTTCTAAGGAAATGTATTTCATCGTGTGAAACGAAGTTTGAAACTTTACGTCACGATTGAGGTTCATCAATGCCCCCGAAGAAACGTGTCCGTGTAAATGCTGGTGGATTTCAACATTCCAACCATGAGATTCTTGGTGGGAAGGGGAAAGTTTTTCGGGTTCCGAACAGTGGTGACGTCTACCAGTTTCAGATGTGGATTCCCGAAGAGAAAAAATACCTTCGGAAAAGTCTCAAAACCAAAGATTTAGAAACAGCTATGAAACGTGGTGAAGATTTGTATCTTCAAACTTTCAGCGATGTGAAATCTGGTAGGAAACTCTTTGGAATAACTCTTCAGGAACTCTCTGATGCGTATCTCAAATGGAGAGAAGAGGATGTTGCATTAGGGAACATCACAAAGGGTCGTTTAGGAACTATGTCGAGTCAGATGAAACATCTTTTGGCTTACAAGGGACACCAAACAAAGGTTTCTGAGTTAGACCGCAACAGTTGTTACGAATATGAAGTTTGGAGAATGCAACAGTTCCCAACTACGAAGAAGGTGACCATCCGTAATGAACAGGCGACCTTCAATGCGATGATGAAATATGCCTATCGGGTAGGTTACTCGCATCTGGATACATTGGATTTCAGAAAGATGGTCATCAAGGGTGCTGACATTTCTCGCAGAGATACGTTCACCCTTGAAGAATATGACCGGTTAGTTCGTTACATGAGAACATATGTGTCCAAACGTGCGTGTCCTGATGAGACAGAACGGATGGAACGCATGTTGGTTAGAGATGCAATCCTCGTTGCAAGTAACACGATGCTTAGGGTTGGAGAACTGTGGAACTTGAAGTGGAAAGACATTCTTCAGATCGAACCAATCTTTGACGAAGATGAAAGAAAAATGTCTCTGGTGACTATCGATGTCAGACCTGAAATCTCAAAGACACGCAAAGGACGTAGAGTTCCAGTACGAGGCGGGGAATACCTTGAACGCATCCGGGCACGGTCAATGCATACCGGTCCTGAAGATTTTGTGTTCTGTGCAATTGGGAAGGATACGAAACCCAGAGTTCACTTCTGGTACGATCACTGGTCAGTTTTGATGGCTGCGACAGACATAGATTATAAAAAACGAAACCTGACTTGGTATTCTCTACGCCACTTTGGGATCACCTGTCGCATTCGTGCAAAAGTGATGTTGTCCGACATCTCTCAGTTAGCCGGAACCAGTGTGAACCACATTGAAACCCACTACGGTCACTACGATGACGACATTCTACGTCAGGCATCGATCAAGAACTTCACCGTTGATAGTCACGGAATATCCTTCAAAGATTGACCTGATCAAAAGTACTCAAAAACCTGTCGGTCCTCGCAAAATTATGCGGGGATTTTTTTTGTAGGGTAGTGCAAATGAAAAGGTGTCAGTTCTGGTTGGAGTCGATATTTCTGAATGAGATTAACCGAGTCAATGTAGACTGACATTCGATGTGGGCCCCGTTAAGTGAACCAAATGGACAAGGATTCTGGGGGGTATGCGGTTTTCTGGCAGGTGTCAGGAAAAGATGGTCACGAACCGACTTATTTTATTTTCGAACCGTCTCCGTAATCGTTGGTGTCCTACCTCCACCCACACACCATTCTCTCTACCCATTCCGGATATTTTCTGTCAGACTTCCCGTATGAGAAACCTGATTCCCACACTCTGCGTGACCATTACCGTGCTTCTTGGGAGTGCGGGGGTGAGTGCAAGTACTGTGAATTAAACTGAATCAAAATCGGAAGAGATATAATTATGAAGAAAATATTGGGATTAGCACTGGGTCTTACGATGATTGCTTTAACGCCTGCTCTCGGAAACGAAACAAAGAAAACATCAATAAATGATCATCAAACTTGTATTGCTGAGTGGGCAACAGCAGAAGCAGATGGTGAAAACTATAGAGGAGCATTAATCTCTATAGACGCTACCGTTGAAAATCTTCAGTCAGAGGTTCAGTCACTCAGGAAGGTTGTAGAAGCATTATTGACAAAAATACCTGATGCGAAGAATTAGATATCTGGTGACCTCAGAAGACGGCCGTCAGTCGTCACACCCCATTCTCTCTACCCATTCCGAAGTGTCTTTGTTAGGTTGGTCGTATGAAAAACCTTCTAGCGACGATTATATTCATCTTTTCGGTGCAACCTTTATTCGCAGAAGAGATTGACTGTATATCAGAACATGTAATTCAAGAAGCTTGGGGTATGAACACCATAGCTAGTACGCTTGTTCTTAAATCCGTTTTTATCAATGACTTCAATAAACCAGTTACATCGGTAAGTTGGATCGCCGAAAACACAACTGGAAAAAAAGTAGTTGTAGCAAACAGCATGTTCTACAACATGATTGGGCAAGAAAAACCACTGGAAGCAAACAAATCCAGTGAAATTGAGTATTCAACTGTAATAAGGTCCCAACAACTTGGCCTAAAGTCTGTTACAGATGAAGACGAAAGAGAAACAATACGAGACAACTTAGAGAACCGTGTAAAAAAAGAACTGCCAAAATATGAGGACTTAGTCTGTAGGATAGTCAGAGTGACCTTTAAAGACGGCACTAATCAAAAGTTTTAAGTTCTCCTCGGGTCAGACAGTATCAAACCAGTCTTTCATTCCCGTCATATCCCAAACCTCATCAAACGACAGAGATGTCTCTTTCATCGTCCTGCGTATGTCATTGGTCTTCGCATAAGACGCATTGACGATCTGTAAGAGTTCTCCGTAACTGAGTTTACGATAAGGTTTAGACAGACCTCGCAGGAATGCGATTTCGTCTTCTATCATCCAGATCACTACTTTTTACGGTTTGAGGTGTGTAACAAATAGGTAGGTGAAAATCTGATTTCTAAGTCCCAGAAAACTTGACGTTTTGAGGGTCTGATTTCTTGGTTCAAAATCAGATGATATTGTCACGCAACCTTTTTGAGTTCCCTCTGCACGGTGGCAGTGGAAACACCAACCTCTGTCGCAATCGCACGGATAGATTTCTTCTCATTACGCAGTTCAACGATCTGTGCGGTCATCTTGGGGTTGGTAATCTTCTTACGCCCAAGTTTGGTTCCGTTTGCTACCGTCCTTGCAAGACCTGCATTGACCCGTTCAATGAGCATCCCTCTGTTCCACTCCTCCATCAGACCAATCATCTTCATCATCATGCGGCCTGTTGATGAACTGGTATCCAATCCGTTCTTCACTGCGATCACACCAATACCCCTGTCATCCATGTCTGACAGGAAAGAGATGAACTCCTTCATGGAACGTCCGAACCTTGAAACGTCCCAACCTATGATCGTGTCAAACTTTTTGAGGAATGCGTCTTTGCACATCTCGTTATATGCAGGACGTTTCTCACGGGTCTTCGCACCAGACACTTCGTCCTCATAGACCTTCACCACCTCGTAACCCATGCGGTCACAATATGCGGTCAGTTCTCGGAGCTGATTTTCCGTTGTCTGGTCTTTGGTGGAAGTGCTCACCCGGCAATACAAGGCAACTTTCGTTGTCATCGGTTTACCTCTCAAAATGTATGAAAATCACTCTGCTATGCTATTTGGCATGACCCCAAATGGCACGGCAAATGCCTGTTTTTCTGCTGATTTTTATTCTTGCACAGTGTGCAAGAGGTTCTGAGGACGATGCTTTGCCGACTAGAATAAACCTAATTATTGTCTTTACGAGATGTGTAAGAATGATCAATAGCAGCAATCAATTCGTGGGGTTTTCAGTGTCTACGAGGCGTATTTTCCACCCTCTCC
>CBFIAF010000014.1:0-101563 GCA_965660545.1 Alphaproteobacteria bacterium
GTTTCATAGCGATACCTCCATAATCCCAGTGAATCATATCAGCGCGCTGATCGCGTGGTTAATGCAGGTGTCCAGCTAGATCGGCTCTAGGGAACGTTCACCAACGCCAATGCCGAGAAGCTGCATGTCAAAGAACTCAAACAAGCCTGCCCGCACTTCACGGCCAAGGATCTGCTTTTGTTATGATACCACACGACGAACCTGCAGCGTGCGCGTATCAACCAGGCGAAGGTCCAGGCCAACGTTCAGTGCAAGGAGTTAGCCGGAGAGGCTGACAAGATACCGCCGATGACATGGTGCGTCGAGCCAGGTACGGAACCGGACATGATCTTGCAATATGGGCCATTGCAGCCACGGTCGCCGATCTGCTTGTCTAACGCTAAGTCTGAGACCGCACGGCGGAGCCGCAAGTTCTCTTTCTCAAGCTCCTTCAAGTGCCGAAGCTGGTCGCGCCCCATCCCGCCATACTGCTTGCGCCATCGTTAGTACGTCTGCTGCGTTACGCCAATCTGACGGACCGCATCCGCTGTCGACTGGCCTTGGCTTTGAAGCACCTCTACCTGGCGCGGTTTCGTTAAGATCTCTTCCGGCTTACCGCGCTTGCCTGCCTTCTTCTCATCCTCCTCTGAGGCGATAAATAATATCCCTCTAGCTGGACCACTTCAGGGGCGCTGATCCACGAATACATGGCTTGAAAGATCTTTGAAGTAGCAGGTTTCCTTAATGCGCGCGCCATAAGCTTCAGGATGATCTGCGATTTACTGAAACAAGGATGACGTGCCGCATTTAGGCGCGCCAGCGACGACGAGATTGGGCGAGGCAATGCCTTGTGGTCCATTAGCCCCGTTCGCGTCGGCGCGCCAGAGCCGTCTCATAGGCTACATCCAATGCAGCGCCCGCATGTTCCAACATGTAATTGCCTTGATAGTGCGCAAAACCAACGTCGCCTAAGGCGGTCAGCGCTTCTGGCTCCAGGCTTTCAATGATCGTCGTCAACTGGTCTGGCTTATCCAACGGGAACAGCATTCCAGCCGCACCTTGGTCCAGCATTTCTGGCATGGCGCTTTGGCTACTGGCGATCAAGGCGGTACGATTGCGCATAGCCTCCAACACCACGAGCGGTGCGCCTTCCCAGCGTGATGGTACAATCAACGCATCTGCCGCTGCCAGCCAGCCATTAAGTTCCATATGCGGCACCCAGCCATGCCGCCGAATACGGGGGTCTGAGAGGTCCAAGCGACTTTCGTCAGCATATTCAGCCTCGCCCACCAAGTGCAGCGTGACATCGGTTCGCCTAACGCGCTTGAAAGCACTGAGCAGAATGTCTAGACCTTTTTGACGATCAAACCGCCCAAAAAATAATAACTTCAGCCCATCACCTTCCATCTCTTTCGGCGGAGGCAATACATCAGCCGGAGCGACGCCTTGTGGAATCGTAATATGGCCTTCAGACGGCAATCCGCATGCAAGTGCTTCGCGCTTTCCTACTTCAGATAGCGACAGGGTCACATCGGCCTGGAGAGCCAGCCGCTTCTCAATCTTAACATAAATCCAGCGCTTCCAAGATGGCAGCTCCATCTCAAACGACCAGCCATGCGCGCAATACA
Source organism: Alphaproteobacteria bacterium (assembly GCA_965660545.1). Classification (GTDB taxonomy): domain Bacteria; phylum Pseudomonadota; class Alphaproteobacteria; order Bin95; family Bin95; genus VMCJ01. Next base: position 1,608 of record CBFIAF010000014.1, read on the forward strand.
CAATTGCCGGTGCAGAGGCCGCGCCGCTGTTGCGCCATAGGCCATAGAGTCCAGGAAATGTTGAATGTAGGTGCACGATCGCGGGCTTTTCTGTCACTATTAGGCAGCGAATTTCCTTCATAGCACTTAGGATATCAAAAGGATTACGGCCTGAAAGATATGGAAATACCCGATCCGCCGCATCAAGGAGAGCTGGATCGGCATAATCCAGATCGGCGACAAGCGTGACGCGGCTGAATCGCCCGCTCGCCCGCTGCCGCTGCATAGCGGCACGCACATGTGTCGAGATGCCATCACGGCAGCGCTCAACTACATGAAATATTTCGCTAAAGCTCTCAGTCATAAGGTCTTTTCGCCTTCTCCATTTCGGATCTATGGCGCGGCCATTGCCGCGTCAATCAGTGGGGTGCCTTCTCCTGCAGAGTTCGTTAGCCTGACACAAATAGTGCGAAATTCTGAGGAGTATCTCATGTCTTACTTAACCGAGCGTTTGTCGAAATGTTATGCATCCGCTGTACATGACGTTTTGCGGGAGATGGGGCATGGCAATTGCGTGCTGCCGCCGACACTTCGCCTGATCGACCCAACGAAGCGCGTCGCAGGCGAGATTTACACAATCAGCGGCCATATTGATCAAACGCTGAGTCGCCATGATTCACTATTGATGTGGTCGCGCGTGCTGTCCCGCGTACCTGAAGGCAAGTTTCTGTTCTGCCAACCGAACACCCGCATGGTGGCGCTGATGGGTGAGCTTTCCGCCCATGCGCTGATGGCAAAAGGTACCGTTGGTTACGTGGCGGACGGCCATGCGCGGGACGTTGAACAGCTGATCGACATGGGCTTTCCAACGGTCACCGACCTCGCCACACCAGCTGATATTGTCGAGCGCTGGAAATATGACTCCCTTGGCGAGCCCATCAATATCGGCTCGGTCACTATCTGCTCCGGCGACTATGGCATTGCAGATATGGACGGTGTCGTGGTCATCCCGAAAGACATGGTAGTAGAAGCCGTAACCCGCACGGAAGCAGTCATGTCGACCGAAAGCGATATGCGCAAAGCCATCATTGCCGGCATGGACCCGGAAGAAGCCTACCTGAAATACGGCAAGTTCTAATGCGCGCCGTGGTTTGCACTGCACTTGGTGGGCCGGAGGTTCTGGACTTTGAAAGGCGACCAGACCCAGGCCCGCCCGGTCCCGGCCAGGTGTTGGTGCGGACGCGTGCATGGGGCGTTAACTATGTTGACGTTCTGATGTGCCGTGGCGGGTATCAGCTAAAGCCGGACCCGCCGTTTGTTCCTGGGCTTGAGGCGGCGGGCGATGTGCTGGCCATAGGTGACGGCGTTGAGGATTGGCAGACCGGTGACCGCGCGATCACCAGCCATCGCCCCGGCGCGTTTCAGGATATGCACTTGCTACCACCAGATAAGCTCTGGCCTCTGCCCCAACGCTTTGACTATGCCGAGGGTGCCGCATTCCGCTCCGCCGCCATGACGGCCTATCACAGCCTGGTTGACAGGGGGCGCTTGGAAGCTGGCGAGACGGTCCTAGTACACGGTGCCACCGGCGGCGTCGGATTGGCGGCAGTGCAACTTGCTAACGCGCTTGGGGCGACAGTGATCGCCACGGGCGGGAACGCCGAAAAGCTCAAAACCGTGTCCGCCATGGGTGCAGACCACGTACTGCCCGCGACCGGGCATTTCAGGGATGCCGTTAAAGACCTGACTGGCGGTAAAGGCGTCAATCTCGTCTACGATCCTATTGGCGGCGATGTGTTCGATGAAAGCACCCGTTGCCTTGCATGGGAGGGCCGGATCATCGTTGTTGGCTTCGTATCAGGCCGTGCGGCGGAAGCGAAAACCAACCATCTGTTGATCAAAGGCGCATCCGTGATCGGCATCCGCGCCGGAGAGGGTGCCCGCAAAGATCCTGCCCGCGGTGCCCGATCCAAAGCCGCCCTTTTGGCGCTCGCAGACAGCGGTGCCCTCACCCCCCATATCTCTCACCGCTTCCCACTGGCAAAAGCACCGGAAGCCTTCCGCGCAATAGACACCCGCGCCGTTATCGGCAAGGCCGTGCTGGCGGATGGGACTTGAACTGACAAAACTTCCCTTGCTATTGATGCAGGAGTCAATTGAAAAAGTCGCCAAAGCTTGGCACACAACATATTAGACTTGCACGCGACCTCTTCATAAGCTTCACCTCAGCAGATATCGATATTGAACGCGGGTGCCTGGTCATCGCTGAGAACACCTCCATAGTCAGACGGTCGCCCGTGCTGCGTTAATGCTGGGCATGGACGATCGTTTGATGGGCATTGGGTATCGTCGTGGCAGGCAGTGTGCATGGCCGCCGGTTTTAGTTAGGCGTAAGCATCCATATTCAGCTCACTTGCATCAACGCCAAGCAGGGAGATTTCGCCGGCATTAGCCACGTGAACAATGGCGTCTGCTCCATCCTGAATAAAAGTCATGTCAGCCTATTTGAAGGCCAACAAGTCCAATTTATCGCCTTCATAAGTGTTGGAATCAACGATCTCATCATGGCCGACTTCGGCCTAGAAGATGAACGTATCCGCACCTGCCCCGCCGACGATCCAGTCATGGCCTGCGCCGCCATACATGTTTTCCGGCGCAGTCGTACCCCAGAGGCTATCGTCATAGTCCGTTCCATTGATGTTGGGCGCGAAGGATTCAGCAGTTGAACACATCAAAGTTTCGCCGCACTCATTCACCTATTCCTTCATCTCAACATTGATCGAATAGATTCTGTTATGGGCCAAATCCTGAAGCTTAACAGCTTCGGCAATAACGTCGCCGTCATCAACCCAAAGCTCTAGCCCGTTAAGATCTTCACCCTTGAGAACGCCATCATGATTGGCATCCAGCAAAGCCAGCTTTTCGAAGCCGTTTGCATACAAGTCGCCTTGATCATTGCCGTCACAGTTATCAATAAGCAGGCCGTCGCCATCACCGCTCAGCATTTCAATGTGATCTAAGTGGCCGTCTGCATCAAGATCGAACTCAACCGTCGCGTTGACGTAATAATTGGCCCGGTCCTTCGCAGTCGAATTAGCTGTCACACCAATTTTATTGTCACCATTCAGATCAAGCGATTGGAGACAGATTCGCTTTGTAATCCTTAATCTCGACTTCAAACGCCTTATCATAGGGCACGTTGCCGTTGATCTCATCTAGCTTCAACGAGAAATTCTCCGTGGCTTCTGTCGCATAGCCGCCGTTATATCCGCCCCCAACATGCACTTCCTTATTGGCGAGAATCTCGAAGCTCTCAGACATGCTTTCGCCGGCAGAAACCTTCAAAGTGACCGTATTGCTATCAATACGCTGGCCGTTGAGGAAGACCTTGGAGTCACTCGTCAGGTTCTGAACGCCAACATAGGCATCGCGCGCAGTGCCTTCGCCATTGGTTGTCAGCGCGTTATGGAAAACTTGGTCATTAAGCCACCAAGCTCCCACCTGGTTCTGCACAGTTTGATTGCCCTTATAGAACTGGATCGTCTCGTCCTCTGAGAGGCCATAGGTGACGCTTTGATTGGCTAACAACCCTGGCTTAGTTTCCCTGAATGTATCGGTGTCCATCTGCTGTGCGGTGCCATACGTAATTTTCACGGTGATATATGTGTCTTGATAGACTGCTTGGTCTAGTTGGACTTTGTATGAGCCTACCTCGCCTTCGATGATGCAATCTTCCCCAACAATCAATCCTTGCTCTGCCTTCTGCGCGAACCACATACCTGCCATCATAACGGTCTTGCCATTGGGCATGCCCAGGCGGGCAGTATTCGTCACCCTCGTCATGAGGCGCGTCATCTGCGTCCAATGGATCGACGCCGATGAAGTTTGCAGCTGTCAAATCACTCAGATCGGCACTCTCCAGCGTCACGCTGGCGCTATCACCAAGCGTGATCGGAATATTGGCACAGACTTGGGAGATGGTTACTTTTTCGTTGGCAAATCAAGCTGATCATGGTCTGCTACGGCGAAGTCTACAACTCCGCCATGGCCGCTATCAACGCCAGAGAGCGTGTCGTCGCCTGCACCGCCTTCGATCGAATTGTCGTTGTCGTCGCCAACATAGATCTAATTGGCTTCAGCGCCCCAGAAGTCGCCGTTCTCGGTGTATTTGTTTGACATGTGGTTTTCCCACTGGTTCAGTTGGCATGTGGTTTAGGCTAATAGGAGCAAGCGCTATGCCATTGCTGACTAAGCCGGGCCTGTGATTTTAGAAACGCCGGGACTTCCTGGATTTTTGCATAAAATGCATCGAAAGCTTTGATGGTAATTTTGTTTAAAAGCACACTAAATCAGCTACCTGCAGCATTTTGCTATGCAAAATGCGGAAAAGGCTTAAGGTTGTGTGGTAATCTCGTGACTGTGGATGGTCTTTAGTGTGAACGCCAAGGCAGGTCAGCGTTGCCAAATCCAATCATATGCTGACCACTATCGACCGTTATAATTTCCCCGGTCACGTGGCGCGCCCTAGCGAGATACAGCACGGCATTCGCGATATCTTCGGCGCCCAAGCCTTCGCCCAACGGGGTTAATCTCTGGCGTTCGGTGAAGATTTCCTCAGTCTGATCTCCGCTTGGCAAAACGAGGCCAGGTGCGACACCGTTCACACGAATTTTCGGGGCTAGCTCTATGGCCGCCACTTTCGTCGCTGTCTCCAAGGCCGCCTTGGCGCAGAAATAGCTAAACGTGCGGGATGACGGCGCTGTGAGCTGTGTATCCAGCATATTCACAACAGCTGCCCCAGCAGATGCCTGCCGGGCAAAAGCCTGCATCAAGAAAATGGGCGCTGCCGCATTCACATTTGTCATGAGTTGCCATTGTTCTGGGGTCAGATCATCCAGGCTTTCGGCCAAATAGAGGGAGGCTGAGTTGATAAGCAGAGATACAGACCCGCCCATTAAATCTGCCGCATGATCAACAAGCGCCAGAGAACCGTCGATATCCGCCAGATCTTGGCCTAAGGTCGCGGCCTTGCCGCCGGTGGCTGCAATCTCGGCCGCCAAAGCCGCAGCGCTGTCCTCGGAGTTGTTGTAGTGAATGGCGACGGCATAATCCGCTTCTGCCAGCGCCTTAGCAATTGCCTTGCCTATCCGTCGGCCGCCGCCAGTTACTAACGCAATTTTGGTCATGCGAGATCCAGGCGAATATCCTGAGTGTCCAGCACAGGCTGCACCCTTCCCGCTTCGTGGGAACGTATGAGGTTTACTTTGCTCAACATCGCGAGCGTTGCGAAGCATGTCTCAGCCGACCGAACTTCCTCGCCGAACATTGCAACTGGGGAAGCCATGGTGATGCATACGGGCCAGCCTAGCGCGCGGAAACGGAAGGCCTGCAACGTATTCTCAACTTGATGGCGGATGCGGCGAGGCCCATCTGGCAGCGCGTGGTAATAACCAATACCCATGCCTGGATCGACCCAAATACGCTCCACCCCGGCAGTGGCAGCGATTTCTGCAGCGCGACGAAGATAGTCCGTCTGCGCTTCGATTAACTCGTCCCGCGTTGGTGGATCAACCTCAGACCGGCCATGATCACCGGGCGTGTAACATAGGATCACGCCAGCATCATGCTCCGCGATCATACGGTAGAATGCAGGGTCATCGTTCCGCCCGGTCAAGTTGACGACGCCAGCGCCCGCTTCCAAGCTCGCCTCAACCACGTCCGGCAGATAGGTATCCACAGAAACCAAAATTTTCTCTGCGGCGAGTTCTCGAATGACCGGCAGCAGAATTGAATTCTGCCCATCTGAATCCACTCTGGCCGAGCCGACGCCTGTCGATTCGGCACCGATATCGATGATGCTGCACCCATCTAACGCCATGCGCTTGCCGCGCCGAACTGCTTGTTCAACTGAGAGTGAAAGGCTCTCCCGGTAGGAGCTATCCTTTGAGAGATTAATCACACCCATCTGATAGGCTTGGTCGGTAAAGCTTTGTCCGAAAGCCGGGAATTCGAATGCGCGCACGGGTGCGGTGATGGCGTCCCGATGTTCTTCCCAAATAGGCAACAAAAAGTCAGGCGATATTAAAGACAAGGGGCCGCACTCCATTCATCCATAAACACAACGATATCCTCAGTGTTGTCATTCGGCAGGACTGCCAATAGTTCAGCGACAGTTTTGCCCATGGCCGGATGCACAAGATCCGGCGCAATGTCTGCGAGCGGCTGCAACACAAACCGCCGCTGATGGAGGCGCGGATGTGGCACCTCTAATCTGCTGTATGCAGTAACCAGGTCCCCATAGAACAGAATATCTAGGTCCAGGGTACGTGGGCCCCACCGGACATCACGCGTCCGGTTGTTCTCTCGCTCAACGGACAACAGAAAATCCAGCAGGTCATGTGCGGACCGTTCCGTCTCAATCTGAATTACGGCATTCAGGAAGCTAGGTTGATCTTCTGGCCCGCCAACTGGGGCTGTCTCATAAAGGGGAGAAGTTGTGTGCACAGAGAGATTCTCTGCCTTTGCAAGCGCATCAATCGCTGCACGCAAAGTCGCCAATCGATCTCCCAGGTTTGCGCCGATGGCGACATAAGCCTGCATAAAAGTCTCCATTCTTGCCAATAGGCTCCCACGCGGAAAAGCGTTGCTGGAATATACCTAATTCGCAAACATTTGGCAGGCTAGCAAGATTTGCAGACAGAGCCGGACTGTCGCATTGGCCAAGTAACTGCGTGAAAGGCATGAGGGTCCGTCTAGGCAGAAACCCATCAAGCCACTCTAGGTGTTTGCTTGCGCAAAAGCCTGACGGCCAAATGCTACGCCTGCCGAGCTTCCGTCGTTTGCTAAGCAAAAGACGTTGGCGCACCAGCAGGATTCGAACCTGCGACTTCTGCCTTCGGAGGTCAGCGCTCTATCCACAACTCATTGAATATGATTATTATTCCACAGATATTTACTGTTCAAATCAAACTTCTGAGAGTGCTGCTGTGTCAAATCTGTGTCACTTCAGACCCCAATTTCTCAAGGGATGCGATTGTATAAATAGAAGGACAATTCAAATTTCCCAGACAAGACGATGGGTGTCCCCAGTTGACTATACGGATGGGGATGAGACTTCACCAAAGTTGGACAGGGGTGTCTAAACATTTCCAGCAGGACGAGGGAGGACTTTACCCTCACACGATATGACCATCATCCAATCGGTTTCATATCGTGACCGTAGTTTAAGTAGAGGAAGAACTCACATGGATTTGGAAGACCCCAATGGTGTGAGTGAAGGGGATATCGGATTGCCCATCCCACTTACCGAGTTCCAAAGGTGATACTATTGGTTCGGTAAGTTTCTCTGATTGGATATGTCTCTGAAGTCACTGGACTCAAGAGGTCATGCTGTTCCTTGAGTAGGTTCAGTATGTCCAGAAATCACTACCTCAAGACATTCAAATCAGGATTTCACTCTAGGATTTCCCTTTAGGATATCTCTTGAAATCCATCTAACGGGGTCATGCATCAGAACCCCTAAATACTCCTGTGAAGACTGCTGAACAGAAGATTACCCAATGCAAAATAATCAATCAAAACCAGATACCGAACCTCTATGGGGTCTGAAGTCCAAACCCCTAACTCATAAACCTAAAGAGGAACGAATACTGGATACGGTGAATCGAGTGATCTCCAGAATCCAGAATGACGAAAGGAATTGCCTATGACCAAACACCCTTACCAAACTTGCTTGAGAATGCCGCTGACCCTCAAAGAAGACATGACCACCATCTGTGACCGATATCGAATTAATGAATCAGGTTTGATGAGACGTGCCATCGGGGAGTTTGTCACTCACATCCAACGAAACCCCAATCAGACCTCACGTCATATGATCATCTGAAATGGGCATGTAACATCTGTGTGCTATTATGAAGATCTAATCCCCAACTGAGTAAGGACTACAAAAATGGATATTCATCTAATCGTTAAATTGAAGTCATCGTATGAGGCATGGCACGAACTATTCGTGAACGATGCTGAGAACCGTTCGAAGATTTGCGATGAGAGTCAAACACTGGTGGGTAAGGCGGATCACACTACCGCACTAGTGACATTATTCGACGTCGATATGGCAGCAATGGGAGCAATGATGGAAGATCCAGAGTTCCACAAATTGACCGAAGATTATGTTATCGAGCATATTCCGTATTCAATTACGCCTCTCGCACCTCCTGCGTAATTCATCTTTTCAGTCATTCGAGGATACACCCCGGACATCCCTCGGACATAACGCCGACAAAGACCTCTCAGTCACCATGCTGAGGGGTCTTTTGCGTTGGAGCAGGAAGATAGTAAAAAAGGTATTCGGGATTTCCGTCGAGTGGGTCTAATTCTGCGGGGTAACAGGTGGTCAATACTGAGGCGATCCCTTACGTCTTAACTCTTTACGGTGTACAACGAATAATATTATGCACCTCTAAAATTTCTGGTTCGCCTGGGTCTAATTTCATTTCTTCGAGAATGGGCGCAAGACGTGCTCCAAATGCATCGAGTTCCTCTTGCGAGTTAAATAGTACCGAAACCTTCATTTGATCCCCCGACCCGTAGCAAACCTCTAGTTCAAGTCCTGGAGCGGGTTGGATGCCCTCCTCGTATAGTCGAATAAGAATGGCGTCGTATTGTTCTGCCGTCATAGAGGGGGGAGAAAATCGTATTAAAACACTCATCTTAGTCTTCCTTTTCTAAGACATACCGTTTGATTCGGACTTCCTGCCGATTTAGCAGAGAAAAGTCTCTCGGTCACCATGCTGAGAGGTCTTTTTCGTTTGGGTGGAGAAGGGTCAGGGACATATGCCGGAGTGTTGAATCGAGTGGGTCTGAGTCTGCGGGGTATGGGGTCAGAACCACCCACACCCCATTCCCTCTACTCATTCTGAATATTCTCTGTCAGACTTTCAGTATGAAAAAACAGATCTCTACCATCTGTCTGGCCGTTGCCGTGCTACTTGGAAACGGTGGAGAGGGGGAGTTTGAATTAGAGAAGGATCTTAAAGATGAATATATATTTAAAGTCGCTTTTCGCTTTAACCATCACCTCAATGATGTTGATTGGGTGCAAAGCAGACCAAATTGAAACATCGGTCAGTAGCAAGGATTTACGCAAAGCAATAGCAGGCAACCAAGTATCTGTAGAATTTGAGGCAGAACTGTCTCTGATGGGAGACACGAAGGATCCGGAAACAAAGGCGCAACTCAAATCAATCGGAAAAATTATTGAAAAATATCTTTCTATTGAAGAATTTGATATCACCAAAGGTGACTTTGGATTCTCAATTAAAATTGAGGGGGAATTACCTCTCGTTTACTCATCAGGGTCCAAAGAACTCACATCCGTAAAATCTCCGTGGATCATGAAAGTAAGTGATAATCGTGACGGCGGAATTCTCTCTAAATTCTCTCATAAACTGACATTTTCAAACGCCTCACAGTTCGATGCATTTTCAGGAGAACTTCAGAAAATTAACTTCCTGTTAAGTCCCGACGAACGGCAACCAATGAAATTCAAACTTAAGACTAAGGGGAATGATGTATTAAAAATATTTACCGGTGGTGTGGAAGTCGGGGGTGAGCATCTTGTCTTGTACGAGGCAACAATAGAGAAAAGGGTTTCTTTAACAATGAAAGGTGGTGTTTATGATAGTGCCGAACAGGTTATTTACTTTTCATTAAAATAGAACCTGATTCGAAATTTTGAATAATTGTCTGTCAGAAATACAAAGGGTACTGATTAGGGATTGCCTACCCCAATTACCAAGTTTCGAATTTGCACTCGGGGGTTTTTTGGGTTCCTGGGTCTTTTCGCGATACCCATTTGCAAGTACAACGAGCGGATTAACAACCAAAATAGGTGACGTTATGTCGAAATACATCAGCACGGTCAGGTTTCTCGTCAAGGAGGGCGCGGGTGACGAATTCGTTGCCCGACATGTTGAAAACTTCCATATACCGGAGATTGCGAACTCTTACATTATCCAAACTGGGGAAAGGACATTCGCATTCGTCGCTATTTTTGAAAGCGAGCAACATCTCATAGATGCACGTCCTCAAATGATAGAGTCTCTCAATTCGGCGCGCGACTTGCTGGAAGAAATTTCTCCTGAACTTGGTGTTACCGATCCAGCATCAGGTCCAGTAGTTTTTGAACGCTAAATCATCGGATTGCCTATTCCCCAGAACCGCCCATCTATCCACAAAAGGAATCTCAATGACCATCGATTATTCTACCCTGACTAAAGGTCAGGTCCGTAAACTCAACGCACTTCGAAAGAGTATAGGTGATGATATCGCAGAGGATGCATTCGGTAAGTGGATGAAATCCCAGTCGCAGACATCCAAAGAAGTACGTGACCCCGTTGCAAATGCACTGGTTGCTGCACTGGACCAGTTCAAGGACGACAAGACCTTCCGTCTGGGTGCGAAGGGATATGTCGTCAAACGGTCTAAGGGTAAGGGTGCATCAGGATTTATTGCTCAGAAGGTCACCTAAGTAGACCTCACCCGACCACCCCTAACACCCATAAACGACCCATACAGACCTCTCAGTCACCATGCTGAGAGGTCTTTTACATTTGATTAAAAGGTATTCAGAAAGGTAAATGGGTGATCGATCGAGGGGGTCTAATTCTGTGGGGTATGAGTGCAGAACCACCCACACCCCATTTCATCTACCCACCCTAGACAATCTCTGCGACACTCCCCCTATGAAACGCATCCTCGCACCCATTCTACTACTGACCCTCCTGTTTCCCGCACTCACATATGAGGTGACGATGCATGACTTGGTGGTACGGGACGGTATTCACTACGAAAAGTTCAGTGATGTTACCTCCAAAGTAGGGAACACGGGCGTGATGATTTATTTCTCAGGGGATCTTTTGTTATGAAATCAGTGTTTATAATAATTTTAATACTGGTAAGTCTTCTATTTTATCCCCAGTTCAACGAGGGTACTGATTCATCCTGTGCGTCTCTGGAGAGACAGGTTTTGAGGGTGGTGACCGAAAATAAAGAAGATTCTATTTTTCTGGGGTTATTATTTAAAGGTTTTTCAAACGGTGCGTTTGCCCAAGAGATGGTGAAATCCAAGTATCCAAAATTACCCCCAATGATAGGGTGTTCTATCTTCTATTATGACGTGATGCTAAATCCCGAAAGAGTACTAAATTTGAAGTCTAATTTATAGGTTAAACACCAAGTCGAGTTGCCGTGAATGTGTGCGTAAGAAATACAAAGGGTGTTGAGTAGGACCTAACCGAGTGCCCCATAGACACTCGCCCGTCCTATTCCCCAGAACTCCACCCACACCCCATTACATCTACCCACCCCAGACAATCTCTGCGACACTCCCTGTATGAAACGATTACTCATCCTACCTGTCCTGCTCCTAACCCTGTTGGTGGGAACCCCGGCGTTCTCTGCTGATCTCCAAAAGGGTCTTGCCGCATACCAGAGTGGTGACTACGCAACTGCTCTGCGGGAATGGACGCCTCTTGCCGAACAGGGGAATGCCTTTGCCCAGAATAATCGGGGACTGATGTACGCCACCGGAGAAGGTGTTCCACAGGATTATAAGACTGCGGTGAAGTGGTACATACTTGCTGCGAACCAGGGGAATGCCACTGCCCAATCCAATCTGGGTACGATGTACGACAACGGAATAGGTGTTCTACAGGATTATGTCCATGCTCATATGTGGTTCAACATTGCCGCATCATCTGGGAACAAGGTCGCATCTAAAAATAGAGACCTTATTGCGAAAGAGATGACCCCATCGCAACTTGAAAAATCACAAGACCTCGTCCGTGTTATGGTCAAATCAAACAGGATATAACACATGACTCTAGAAGCAGTGACTTATACAGCGACTATTATAGGCGTAGCATCAATTGTCATAACTCTAATATTTTTAATTATAGAATTAAAACGAAATGTCAATCAGACAAGAACAATGAATATCATAAATAGAGATAATCAGTATTACAAATTTACGGATTATTGGGCGGCATTTGAAAACATAGAGACTGTAATCAAGGGGAGAAAAAATTATTCTGATTTAGATGAGAGAGAAAAATTCAAGTTCGAAATATATATAGAGAACCGAATAAGGATGTTCGCATTTAGCGTAAATACTACCCGAACCTCTAAAACTCTAGAGTTTCACAATAATAGAATCTGCGATTTTTTTCAATATGAAGGGTCTATCGAATGCTTTAACGAATTAAACCAAAGAAAATTATTGCCCTCGAATTGGGTAAAAGTCATTAACAATGCTATTAAAAATTAAGCAATGGAACCTGTTCCCACAATAGTGTTGAAGTTTCTCACAGGAACCTACAAGAACGTTGTGAAGGTCAAATAGACCCCTCTACGCCTTGAGTGCCCGATGCACACTCGCTCTTCCTATTCCCATCTGCTTCGCAATCGCAGACGCACCCATTCCACTATCACGCAGTTCCTTGACCTTCACCACATCCACAGAGGGTTTGCGTCCTTTATAGACCCCTCGTTCCTTCGCCTTTGCGATGCCTGCCATCTGTCTCTCTTTGCCAAGGTTCGTCTCAAACTCACTAAACACCCCCAACATATCCAAGAAACATTTTCCCGCACTTCTATTGATTTGGATGGGTTGCTCTGTCGCAGATGGGGTCACACCTCGTTTATCAAGGTCATAGACGATGTTTTGTAGGTCACGGATGCTTCTTGCTAATCTGTCTATCCTTGTGACTACCAGTTCGTCACCATCACGCAGGAACTCCAACAGGGTGTTGAGTTCATCCCGTCCCTGAACCGATGTCCCCGAAACCTTCTCCTGTCTTATTGTCTCGCATCCTGCGTTGGTGAGTGCTTCCACTTGGATGGTTAGGTCTTGCCCTGACGAACTGACCCGTGCGTATCCATATTTCATCGGTATAACTCCCAAAGTGTATCATTTAGGTGTAACTCTACTTGATTGTGTCTTATATATCAAGTATATACTCTATTGAGACACATACAAACCTATAAATGAAGAGAACCGATGGTCGTAAGTCGGGTGGATGAGGAAATCTCAATCCTACGAAGTTGGAAACGAATGTCTGGTGGGTATGACGCAATCTCTAAACAGGTGAATGCGACCTACGCAGAGACGAGAGACGGTACGTGAGGCACGACTACCCTTTGATGTCTTATGAGAAATGGTCGGGTATGCTGACTACTTTGCGTTTGAGGGCGCAAAACCCCCCGTCAAAATTGGAAAATTAATCCTAACCTACAAATGCAATAGGTTTCCTGCGGTAAACATCAAAGAACCCCTTTGATCTCAGGAATATGTGCTTATTTAATTTAATAGAAAAAACTATGAGGTGCGTTTATGCCTGAAACTCAAAAGAATGTTCTCGGCACAGATTTGGAAGTTTGCGGAACAGACCCAGTTACAGGGTTTTTTCGCGACGGATGCTGCAATACCGGCGCCGGTGACGTTGGCACGCACACAGTATGCGCTATTGTGGATGATCGGTTCCTTGAGTTCTCCAGGAGTAAAGGGAATGATCTGGTTTCACCCAGACCAGAGTATGGGTTCGAAGGTTTGAACAATGGAGACCGCTGGTGCCTTTGTGCCATGCGCTGGGAAGAAGCACGTCGGGCAGGTTGCGCACCTCGGGTCAAGATGACATCAACCAATATAAAAACATTGGAATATGTGCGGTTAGAACACCTGAAAGAACATCAGGTCGATCTGCACTAGGTTATCTGCGTGAAATATCGCCCCCTACCGAAACTGGAAGGGGTATGAATGAAACTTCCCTGTGAAAAATACACCTCGCTATTTTTATGGGAACTAACCCACTAATCAGAGAATGCCGGATACTTCTTAAATGCGTTGTTTGGGTTGAGGTGTGTGTATCTAAACAATTGTCTTACATCTTTGTGTCCAGAGATCAGTGCTACCTCTGGAACGGACATACCCATCTCGAAGAACTGGGAAACCGCCTCATGTCTTAGGTCATGAAATCGCAAATCTTCGATTTCTGCCTTTTTTTTGCTCGCTCCCATGCGAGACGCAGGCAGTTGGCAGAAACAGGAAACACTTGTTCGTGCTCCTTTATAAGTGCGCTGAGGATTTTGACGCACCTTCTGGTTAATGGGATTTTTCTATCCTCACCGTTCTTGGTGTCATAAAGCGATGCAAATCCGTTATCTAAATCCAAATCACACCATTTAAGTTTCAATATCTCTGAACGACGCATACCTGTCTCGATTGCAAACTCAATAATAGATGCAATGTAGATCTTCCGTTGAGATGAGGCAGCGACGAGGAGACGGTCCTTTTCGGTATCTGTTAAGCGTCTGTTCCGTGCGCCAGAAATTTTAGGATATTGAATATCTTTAATTGGATTATAGAAATTACCATACCCCCAATTTTCAACTTCCGTATCCAAAACCCTTTTTATCAGAGCAAGTTCAGAACCGACGCTTCCACCGGTCACTACTTTTAATCTGTCATCACGATATTGAATGAAATGTTGTTTGGTGAGATATCGAACATCCAGGTCACCAACCCACCGCCCCGCGATGGATTTCAATCGACAGACTTCTGGGGTTTTTCCTTTATGGGTAGGAGAAATTTCTTCTGCGTATTTCAGAAGCAGGCCTGTGAGCGATATCTTGCTATCGATTGGAACGTCTGGAACCTGAGCAGAACGCAATTTCCGTTCGAGTTCACGGACCCAGATAACGGCATCAGATTTTTTAGAGAATGATTTGGTAAAGTTCTTCCATCCAGCAATCCTCACCTGAGCATTCCAAGATTTACCTCTTTTACGCACACAACCCATGATTTGACCCTTCACTGTGTCAAATCTGTGTCAAAACTGCACTTGCCCGAGGTTAGACTGATACCCTAATCTGGTAACCATTTAAATATATAGTGAAAAGATTGGCGCACCCAGCAGGATTCGAACCTGCGACCTCTGCCTTCGGAGGGCAGCGCTCTATCCAGCTGAGCTATGGGTGCGGAAACAAGGGGACACTAGCGTAAGCGAGGCGGGAGACCAAGGGGTTTTGTTGGCGGCAAGTGGGACTTATTCGTTGGCTGCTTCTTGTAAGCGTTTCAACGCATTCTGGTCTTGGCCAGAGGGTAGTTGAGCATCTGGGTTGGTAATCCACGCTGCGATATCCGTGATGACGTGAACGCCGGCTTTGTCGCGGAGGAGCATGTGGCGGCCATTATCATATACGGCGATGCGGTGTGGGGTACCGCCTTTCAGCTGCGGTAAAGCCTTAAGTGCCCGCAATGTTGGCACTTTCGGCACCAGATCATCCTTCAGACCGTAAAGCAGCAGCAGCGGCGTTTGCTGGAGGGCGGCACTGGCCTGGGCTTCGTCCATTAGGTTCATTAGGCCGTAGACCATGTCTATCCGCGCAGATTTTCTGACGCTTGGGTCTCGAGCCATGCGGCGGAGTTCGGCGATATTATCTGTTGGCGTGATGCGCACTCCCTCCCCCGTCAATGTATAGCCTGGGGTTAGGCGCGCGAATGCGTCCAAAGTTGCTGACATGATGCCTGGCATATGATCCCGCCCCCACACTGCCGGGCCAACGAGAATGGCACCTGTCGCTGCGTCCGGGGCGTCGGCCAGTGCCGTCATCGCAACCGCACCGCCCATGCTTAGGCCAAGCAAGTATAGTGGTATATCTGGCGCTTTGGCGCTCAACGCTCTGGCAATAGCAATCGCGTCCTGCCGCATCCGCGCGCCGCCGGCCCAGCGACCGGCATGCGGTGCCTGGCCAAAGCCGCGCTGGTCGTAGGCATAGAGCGTTATTCCTCCAGCAGCCAATTTTGGCCCGACATCACGAAAGGCACCGCTGTAATCATTGAAGCCATGCAGCCCCAAGACAATTGCCTTGGGTTCCCTCTCCGGAATCCAGGAGCGCAGCGGCAGAGGCAGGCCATCAGCCGTGATCACGAAGCGGCTGGTGATCTCCCATTTACCGGGCCTTTCGCCCATTGGTGCCATGGTCGGCGCGGCGCAGGCGGAAAGAAGTGCCAAGCCTATAAATGCGGCTGTGATCTGGGAAATGGTTCGGGCCATGGGCGCATTCCAATGCGAAGAGGCTTGCATCAGCGGCTGTGATCACCCTAACTCACGCCATATGCAAGCCAGGGAGAAGCAGCATGCGGTTTGAAGTGACCGAATTATCCGGCGGCGTCACGGTCGTTGATGTGGATATTCAGCAGGTCGTGATAGGTGGATGGACCGGGCGCGATGCCGCTGCGGTTCAGCATCACATTGATGAGTTGGCGGAAATCGGCGTGCCTGGCCCATCGGAAACGCCACTGTTCTACAGGGTTGGCCGCGATCTGCTGACCCAAAGCCGCGTTATCCAGACGGTTGGCGATGGCGGCTCTGGTGAAGTTGAGGCCGTGGTGATCGGCACAGAAAGTGGAATGATTCTCGCCGCTGGATCAGACCATACGGACCGGAATGCCGAATCCTACTCGATCCCGCTGTCCAAACAGCTCTGCGCTAAGCCGGTTTCGACCCAGGCATGGCGGCTAGAGGATGTAATTGATGGTTGGGATGATATCGCCCTAGAAGCCGACCAGGATCGCGGCGGTGTCATGGTCGAGTACCAGCGCGGCCCGCTTGCGGCATGCCGGCGCCCAGAAGATTTGATCCAGCGTTATACGGATGGTGCCAACCTTGCAGTAGGTACAGCCTTGTTCTGCGGCACGATCCCCGTGATTGGCGGCATTGCTGGCGGCGATGCTTTCACGATGCGTCTGGTCGACCCTGCCCGTGGTCGCACCCTTGAACACAGCTACAAGATTGATGTTCTGCCAATCATCAGCTGAGCCTTATCAACAGTTCAGGATGGTGACAGAGGGCGTTCTAAAGGACATGCTGTCAACAACTGGCGGGGTTGCCGGACCACATCAATATCAAGCAAAGAAAAGGCACGAATTCCCATGGGTGATAATAAGGCTGCCACAGCGGCGAAACTGTTGATGGATGCATGGGAAGCCGGATCCCCGGTCCCTGGCCTGCCGAAAGACTGCACCCCATCGAACGAAGCGGAGGCCATTGCTATCAATGATGCCATTATCGCTGCCAATACCGCAAAAATCGGTGGCTGGAAAATCGGCGCTACGGGTGCTGCACCCCAAAAGGCACTTGGCTTGAGCCAGCCTTTTGTTGGCTATATCCGCGCCGCCAACGTAGATACCGGCGCGACCACATACACTTTTGCAGAGCTGAACCGCCCGATTATTGAAAGCGAGTATGCCTATCGCCTTAAATCAGACCTGCTAGCCCGGGACAAAGACTATACCCGTGCCGAAATCGAAGCCGCTATCGGCTCGCTGATTATTGGCATGGAAGTCCCGTTGAGCCGCCTTGGCCCAGACCACGGCCTCGGTCCCTTGGCACTTGTCGCAGACCACGGCGGCACTGGCCGGTTTGTGATCGGCGCTGAATATGAGGACTGGAAAAGCATTGATACGATCAACCAAGACGTCGTGCTGACATTTCACGGCGCAGAAGCTGGTCGTGGCACCGGTGAAGCGATGATGGGTGACCCAGTCAACGCCGTTGTGTGGTTTGCAAACCATATGTCGGGCAAAGGCGTTGGCGTGAAAGCCGGTGAGTTCATAACGACCGGGTCCTGCACAGGCGTTATTCCTGCCCCTGGTCCAACCGTCGCGATTGCTGACTTCGGCCCAGAGGGCAAGGTTGAGTTGACGCTGAAATAAGGAGATCAAAATGCTAGATAGATCAGCCGATCAGAAGGACGAGCTCACTCCTTATCGGGGGCCGACAAGTCCTTATGCGCTGAATGAAATCTTCATCCAGGATGCGTTCGCAAACGATGATGAGCGGCTTTGGATGCAAATGACGCCCTATAGCTGGTCGCGCCCGCTTTGTCTGAATGCGAGCCAGGGTTATTGGGTGCATCTCTCCAAATTCCGGGGCGACGGCGTGGTCTCATGCCACCGCCACCCTGCACCCGTGCATGGCTTTATTATTAAAGGCGGATGGCGCTATCTGGAGCATGATTGGGTCGCGACGGAAGGCTCGTACATATTTGAGCCACCGGGGGATATTCACACCCTCGTAGCGCTACCTGAAGTGGAAGAGAGTATCACGCTATTCCATAATACTGGCGCGCTCATCTATTGTGACGTGGACGGGAACACCAAAGGCTATGCAGACGTGTTCACCCGGATCGACGGCTATGCCAAGCACTTCGAGAAAGTTGGTCTTGGTGCTGACTACGTGAAGAACTTCATCCGTTAAGGAGTAATCTGATGTCTGATGTTATTCTGATCGTTGGCGCTGGTCCCGGGATGGGTGCCGCCATTGGCCGCCGCTTCGCCCGCGAAGGCTTTGAAGTAGCGCTGGCTGGCCGCACGCTTTCAAAGGTGGAAGGCCTTGCAGCAGATATCGAACGTGCGAAGGGTTTCACTTGTGATGCGACAGATGAGGCCTCTGTCAAAGCGCTTTTTGATGCGGTCAAGCAGGACATGGGTGAACCAAATGTCGTTGTATTCAACGCCAGTGGCCGTGTCCGCAGAAGCATTCTTGATATTGAGGTCAATGAGTTTGAAACGGCATGGCAAATAAGTTGCCTCGGTGGGTTTATCGTTGGGCGGGATGCGGCACGGATCATGGTGCCTAAGGGCAAAGGTACAATCCTGTTCACGGGCGCAACGGCTTCTCTGAAAAGCTATGCGAACTCTGCCGGTTTCGCTGTCGGAAAGTTTGGCCTGCGCGCGCTTTCATATTCGATGGCGCGGGAATTTGGGCCAAAGGGCGTTCATGTGGCTCATGTGGTCATTGATGGCGGCATTCGTACTGATCATCGCACGGATTACCGCCAGCATGATCCAGAAAATCCTGACAAATGGCTTGATCCAGACGCCATTGCCGACAACTACTGGATGCTGCACGCTCAACATCGCTCAAGCTGGACATCAGAGATTGATGTCCGGCCCTGGGTTGAGAGCTTCTAAGATGAGCGGCCCCGTCAGTGTTTCAATCGAGGACGACATCGCGACGCTAATGATGGACGATGGTAAGGCAAACGCGCTTGCCCCTGCTATGTCCGCCGGCCTGAATGCAGGACTGGATGAAGCGGAGGCTGAGGGCGCACGAGCGATCGTGATACGAGGTCGGCCCGGCGTTCTCTGCGGTGGGTTCGATCTGAAACTCATCCGTGGTGAAGACGAAGACGCCAAAGCCGCAATGCGCGATGCCGGTATGGCGTTGCTAAAGCGGCTGTATCTACTGCCAGCGCCGCTGATTATCGCCTGCACTGGCCACAGTGTCGCCGCTGGCGGATTACTTTTACTAACAGGCGACACGCGGATCGGCATCCGCGGGGATTTCACGATTGGCCTCAACGAAACCCGGATCGGCCTGGCGCTGCCTATCACAGGCCTTGAATTAGCAAGAGACCGGCTAGAGGAAATCGCCGTCACACGCGCTGTCATCCAGGCTGAGCTCTACGATCCTGAACGAGCAGTGGCCGTCGGCTACTTGGATCAGGCAGTAAACCCTGGCGCATTCGACATTGCCGTTTCAGACGCTGCCCAAGCGCTCACAGCACTGGACCAGGCGGCTTATGCAGAAACGAAACGCCGTCTCCGCCAGCCGACGCTAGACCGGATCGCTGCAGCAGAATAACACCCCGAAACGCATTACGGCCCGCGAGGAGTGCCTGCGGGCCGTAATAGCAATTAGGAAGCTGTGAAGCTCACTGGAAGCTGATTGTTTTCAAAGTTTTGTCGATTTACTTTTTTGACCAAAAGTGTGGGCAATCAGGTAGAGAATGTTGGACATATATCATGGTGACTTGGCCTTTGTTCAAGGCCACCGCGCCGTCCCGTGATCTCAATCGTTACCTCGGCATCCAATACCAAGACGCCGTACACGCCGTCAATCTTGCTACCAACGAACAGTAATGCTCCCTGGGCAACTTGCCACCTTCTTTACTTGGATCATAAATGAATTCGTCGACAATGAGACTGGCGTTGTCGCCTAGAGTTATCTGCGTACCGCCGACCAAATTCGATTGCAGACGCGCGCGCGTTCACGTCATTGATATTCGTGAGGCGACGCTGGCCCGCCATGCCAGTGGCCCTGGCCTCGCCGGACAGTAGCGCACCTGATTAACCGCCTGCATGAACACGCCACCGTTGCCATCGGCCTCCATATCGTATTCGAAGAACCTGATTAAACTTCCCCCCACCCAGCTTCTAGAAAGCCGGTAAGCGAACAGTCTCGTGGACGCTTCGGCTGGGGAGACGAAGCCTTGACCAGATTACGATGCCAAACTTGCAACGACGTTCACAGAAGCCCGCCTCGTCTCCAACTTCGGGCAGCACGGCAAAAATAATAATGCCTGTCCGGCTTTGCGGGCCAGTATCACTGTCATCGGCGACAATCCTGTGACCAGCCTACATCGCTATGCGTGTGCTGTCAGAAACCTGCCAGAAATGGAAAACGCTGCCATCGGCAATGGCAGCTTCAGCGTGGTTTCAGAGACGCACAAAGTGATCCGCCGCGTCCCCTTGCTGGCAGCGCTGAATGGCCGAATATTCCCTTCACTAATCGCAGAAACGCTGCATGTTGCCCTACGCGCGGACACCATCGGTATCCGTTCCAAGGCCGCCGCGCAGGGCATGGGCGGGCCTGCGAGCGTGAATGCAACTAAGGGTCGGACACGTCAATGTACCGGTGGGGCGCGATGGCCAGACCTGGGGGCACTACACAGACCGCATGCCTGTCTGATCCATCCCCGCATGGGAAATCATGGAGGGCAAAGGCGTCAATCCAGGAGACCGCTCTCAGCTACGAGGATACCCAGGCCTTCCCCGGAGCCTTTGAAATCTTGGATACAGAAGCTGGTACAGCAATCATAACCCGCCTCGCCGCCAGAAACACAGACGACCCACTAGTTTCTTTGCACCCAACACGCTTTAAGCAAGGCGAAGCCGGGACAGAAATCAAGATTACTGTACCGCTCCTATGAGCAAGCAATCGCGTAGATATCCTGGACGTCGCCTGGCAGGCGAATCTCGCTCCAGCTATCGCCGCCGTCTTGGGTCATGAAGACTTCACCGTCATAACGGGCACCTATGACGACTTGGTCCGGCAGGCTTTTTGAGAGACCGATGTTCATGATCGTGCCGTGGACTTGTACTTTGTCGAAGCGCGCCCAGGTTTCGCCGGCATCGGTCGATTTATAGACACCGCCGTCATGGCTCGCGGCTGAAACCGAAAGTGCGGCGAACAGCGTCGCAGGATCATGGGGCGATGCCTTAATGTCGCGACCGTAGGTGGTTGGCGAATAACGGCCGACTTCCATGTCATTCCAGGTCTTGCCCGCATTGTCGGTCCTAAACAAGCCTTTGCGCAGCGCCACGATAGGCTCATCTGGTTTGGCGGGAGCAATGGCGACGGCATGGCAATCCAGCATACCTTCTGCCCAGGTTTCCTTCTGCACGATCTGGCTTTTAAGATGCGGAAGCTTGGACAGCTCGACCATATGGTCACTGGTATCCGTCCAGGTTTGGCCGCCGTCTGTAGTGTGCATTGTGCCAGCGATTTCGCAGGCGGCATAAATTTCATCTGGGCGGGCAGGGTGCTGCGCCATGCGCATCACACGCGGCTCAAACGGGCCTTTGCACCGCATTGGCATGCCTGGGTTGGGCAATTTCGCCCATGTGGCACCGCGATCATCGGAACGGTAAATGTCAATCGGTGCGCCACCTGCATAAATCCTATCTGGATGGCCATCGATGGCGAGGAGGCTCCAAATCTGCTTGTCGGCGTCCGGGAAATCTGCTTTCTGGAATGAAGCACCGGAATCCGTGCTGCGCCACACGCCATTGGTGGTGCCAACATAGACAATGCTTGGGTCATCCGGATGCACATAGACCGTATGGGCAGGATGATCGCCAAACACATGACTCCACTCACCGCCTTTTGAAGCGCGCCGGAACACGCCGACTGCGCCCGTCGCGTCAGGCCGCCCTATATACCCAGCCACGCCAGCAAAAATAAATGCTTCCACCATATTCAGCCCCATTCCAAAATATGTTGATGCGAAACGTTAAGCCTGCCTGTGCAGCCGGTCAATTAGCCAAACGAACATAACCGCCCAGCCGCAATCGTCGCGGCAAGCGACGAGCTGCCACTATTCTGGATAATCGCAATATCGGCCCGCTTGCCCGGCGCTAGAACACCTCTGTCATCAAGGCCAAGCGCTCGCGCAGGATTAGTTGATACCAGCCCCCATGCTTCACTCAGCGGCAGCTTGCCATTACGGGCCAGAATGAAAGGCGCGTGGAGCAGGGCCGGATAGTAGTAATCGCTTGCCAGGATATCGCAGAGGCCTTTCGCAGCGGACTCAGCTGCCGATTGCAGACCCGTATGGCTGCCGCCACGAACAACGTTAGGTGCGCCCAACACAATTGGATCACCCAGCGCTTTTGCTGCTGCCGCCGTCACATCGCCCATAGGAAATTCAGCGATCTTGGCGCCTAGACTATGAAAGTGCTTACGGACTGCCGGTGTAGCATCATCATGGGAAAGCTGGGGGGTGTTACTCGCCCGTGCGGCCTCTGCCAACCGCGCCGTTCCTTCAGCACCTTCAGTATTCGCACGAACGGACACGCGTTGCACAAGGTCCAGAAACTCTGGCAGCGAAAGGCCAGAGCGATTGGCGTAGACGCTCATTTTGTTGTGGTCGCCCATATACCGCTGAATATGCGGCAGGTGATCATTGTAAGCGACGCAATCGACCCGGCCCGCAGCAATCCATCCGGCCGCTTCATCCACCATATCCACATTGGCGGTCTCGAAGCGTAGATGCAAGCGGGTATCTGAAATAAAACCTGGCTTTAAGAGTTCAAACGCGGCCATGAAAGTACGACATGCATCGGCGCTGCGTAGGCCCGGTTCCCAGGATAGCGTGACGCCATGATATGCTGTTGTGATGCCATTCGCGATAAGCTGCTTGTCAGTTTCATCCAATGCCATGTCCATTGGAAAATTGACGCCGGGGCGCGGCATTAACTGGCGTTCAAACGAATCACCATGGATATCAACAACGCCGGGCAACGCCAGCGAGCCCTTTGCGTCATAACGCGTATCGGCATTAGCGGGCGCATCCCCAATATCGGCGATGCAGCCATCCTCGATAGCGATAGCGGCTTCAACAAACGCGCCATCCGCCGTCAAAACGCTTGCGTTTTCTATGATGAGGTCCATTGGCTTCAGCGCGCAGGTATACGAACTTCAACGGCCGCCGCTGCGATTACCGAAAAATCGCCGATGGCCTCATCATATGAGTCCAATCCGCCAAGCACGGATGTTACCTTCACCTGGCCGACAGGAAAAGCAGATTTAAGCGCTTCGCCATCCACCTTGTCCGGTTGCTGCACGCCAATTGTGACATTCACTTCCAAGGAATCTTTATCGATCCCGAGCGTGCGGATAAAGCTCAGCGAGCTATGGCGAAGCGCATCTTCCACCGCGCGGTGCGCGGCCTTGGTATAGTCGCCGCCATGCAGATCAGCACCGCTGCCCATTTCCAGAATGACGCGTTTAGTGGTCATGATGCTTCCTTTATCGCTAATGCCGAAAGGCTGGACGCGATCGCCGCTGCCTCACGAATCATATCACGAATAACATCGCCTGCGGGCTTGATTACGGATGGATCGTTCAACATGCCCGCAATCTGGCCAACGACAGCCTGATGCTGCCCTGCATAGTCTTCATCTTGATGTCGGCCCTGGCGGACAATACGTTGCAAGCGCTTCAATTCATCAGCGTCGGCACCGGACGTGCGCGCTGCTTCGAAGGCACGAATTTCAGGCGTCGCGAAGGCGCGCGTTGTTTTTCCAGTCAAGCTTTTTGAGACGATTGTGTCTTCTTCCCGCGTCGCAATAATCTGATTCGCATACCAACTACCGCCATTACTTTCTTCCGTACAGATAAGGCGCGTGCCGAGTTGCGCGCCAACGGCCCCCATCGCCAAAGCAGAAAGAAAGCCGCGTGCATCACCGATCCCGCCTGCTGCGATCACCGGAATTTTTACTGCATCCACGACCATTGGCACCAAGGGCAACGTTGCGACGCCGCCGACATGACCGCCTGCTTCAGACCCTGAAGCCACAATAGCATCCGCACCCTCAGCCTCAAGCCGAAGCGCATGACGCACCGTCGGCACGACTGGGATGACTTTGATCCCAGCTTTTCGCAGATCACCCACTGCGCGAGGGCCGGGGTCTCCCAGGCCCGTCGTCACAACAGGAACGCCCATATCGATACAGATAGCCGCGCGCCGCTCCGTAAATTTTGCACCGAGCGGTGTTATATTTACACCGAAAGGCTTGGTAGTCATCACACGGGTTTCGTTGATCTGTCGGATCAAGTCTTCCTCTCGCTCGCCATAAGTTGGTAGCACCCCAAGCCCACCCGCTTCCGACACTGCCGCCACAAGCATTGGCTTACCCGCACCCTGCATCGCGCCCATGAGGATAGGCAATTCAATATCGAGCAGATCGCACAAAACTGTATGGAACATTCGCGTTCCCCCGGTAGACTTCACAGTGAGCATCGTTATAAAGGCGGCTGCGCCCGCCCTGAGGATGCTTCAAATCATGCAACTTTACAATTCGATCAACCAGGCGAAAGAAGCTTTCGTTCCGGCGGACCCGAAGCGCGTGACGATGTATGTGTGCGGGCCGACGGTCTATAATTATGCCCATATCGGCAATGCTCGCCCGGCCGTGGTTTTTGATGTTTTGTTTCGGTTGCTCCAGCGCAATTTCGGCACAGATCACGTGATATATGCCCGAAACATTACAGACATTGATGACAAGATGATGGCAGCCGCCGCAGAACGTGGTGTGAAGATGGCTGAGGTCTCGGCAGAATTTGAGGCGGCGTATCTAGAAGATATGTCTGCGCTCGGCGTAATGGCACCGACAATGGATCCGCATGCGACGCATCATATCCAGGAAATGATTGATCTCGCGGCCCGGCTGATTGAAGCTGGTAATGCCTATGCCGCGGATGGCCATGTCCTGTTCAACGTTCCATCCTTCGCAGACTACGGGGAACTTTCCCGCCGCAGCCGAGATGAGCAGATCGCTGGCGCACGGGTTGATGTCGCACCTTACAAGCGGGATCCGGCAGACTTTGTGCTTTGGAAGCCATCACGGCCAGACCAGGAAGGCTGGGACAGTCCCTGGGGCTTTGGACGGCCTGGTTGGCACCTAGAATGTTCAGCCATGGCGGCCGCGCATTTGGGCAAAGTGTTTGATATCCATGGCGGCGGTGCTGACTTGAAATTCCCTCACCACGAGAACGAAATCGCTCAATCCCGATGCGGCCATGGCACAGACCAGATGGCGCGCTACTGGGTCCATAATGGCTTCGTCAACGTGGACGCGGAGAAGATGTCCAAGTCCATCGGCAATGTGCTGTTGGCCCGCGACCTGTTGAAAGAAGCGCCAGGCGAGGCTATCCGTTGGGCCTTGCTTTCTGCCCAGTATCGCCAACCGCTTGACTGGACAGACGCACTGTTGGAGCAGTCCAAAACCAACCTGGACCGCCTTTATCGTATCCTCGCAGCCTTGCCGAAGGCTGACGCGCCTGCTGACCCACCTGCCGCCGTATTGGCTGCGCTGGAAGATGATCTGAATACGCCAGCCGCGTTTGCAGCCCTGTTCCAAGCAGCGCGCAGAGCAAAGACGGCAGAGGATCGCGCGAGCCTGGAAGCAGCAGGCGCGCTGCTTGGCCTGCTCGGCCACGACCCGCATCAATGGCTCGCTGGCGAGGGAGTAGGAGACGCGGACGCGGCAGAAGTCGAGCGTTTGATCGCCGCCCGCGCCGCCGCCCGCAAAGCCAAAGACTTCGCGGAAGCTGACCGTATCCGTGACGCACTCACAGCACTTGGTGTCACGCTGGCGGATGGTACCGGTGGAACGACCTGGCGTGTCGGCTAGAAACTTGCCATTATTGCAACTTATATAGTTTCCCGTGCTTGCCCGACGCGTTAGGCTGCAAGCGGTTTTGATGACTGAGTTCTCTCTGATAAAGCCGTAGCCGCCGCGTGCGAGAAGCTGACTGACCTCCGCGCCCGTGTGATTAATCTCACACTCTGCAATAGGTTCCTGAAATCCACCTACCGGGACGGAGCAAAGGCGCAGATTCGTATTGTCGACTAGTTGATTGAGCGCTTGGATGAAGCTGCCCGATCAGCAACTCCGTAAACGATACAGCTCAAACTCGCGGCTTCGGTTTTTTCAGGAAGAATACCAACGGGGCGGCGACAACGGCGACGGCGACGAGGAAAACGAAGTCGTTCAGAAAACCCATCATCATCGCCTGCTTGCTGACCAATGCTGACAGCGCTGCGATCCCACCCGCCGTATCCAAACTCCATGGCAAGGATGATCCAAGCGCCTGCAGCGCCTCATTGCCGTAGTGAATATGCTCTCGAAGTTCCGAATAATTGATTTGTGTCGAGCGCACTAGGATCATCACCACCAGCGAGGTGCCAACGCTGGCACCAATCGCGCGGATCAATGCGAATAGTGACGCCCCTTCGACCCGCAGCTTCGGTGCCAGGGTTGAAAACGTCACGGTCGAAAGCGTTACCCACATAACGCCCATACCGAAGCCATTAAAAACAGTCACCCAGATGATCTCTTCGAGGCCAACGTCCTCGGACCACCCCGTCATCATGTAATTGCTGGCGCCGACGCAGATCAGCCCTGTCAGGATCAAATGTTTCGCCTGGAATCTGTCCGCCAAGAAGCCACCAGAGGCCATGGCAATCATGGTGCCAATACCGCGGGCCGAGACGACCCAGCCAGCTGAAATCACGGGATAGTCCTGAATGTTCTGTAGGAAAATTGGCAGTACAAACAGACTGGAAAATACCGCGACTCCGAATGCAAAAATCAGACAGCACCCAATTGCGTAATTCCTATCCTTGAAGATCGCGAGATTCAGATACGGATTCTTGCCGGTGATGCAGTGAGCAATAAATATGTAGAACGCCAGCGCTGCCACAAAGGCTTCGACGATTATTTCAGTTGATTCAAACCAGTCCTGCCGCTCACCCCGGTCAAGCATGAGCTGGAAGGCCGAGACAGCGATAATCAGTGCTGAGACGCCAATCCAGTCCAAGGGTTGCGGGTGGCTTGGGGTTTTCGGCATGGTCGGGAAGATCGCCAGGAACGCGATGATGCCCATAGGAATGTTCAGCAAAAACAGATAGCGCCAGCCATAAAACTCCGTCAGCACAGCGCCGATTGTTGGGCCTACGACGGGGCCTAGGATCATACCCATGGACCAGATGCTCATAGCAAACCCGTGTTTTTCACGGGGATATGTATCCAGCATAACGGATTGGGATATCGGCAGCAGTGGCGCACTCACCAAGCCTTGCAGCATCCGGTACAGTACCAATTGCCCCAAATCGACGGCTGTCGCGCAGAGCAGGCTGGTTATAGTGAAGCCGGCGATTGAGCATAGAAACACCGCTCGCCTGCCAATTTTCTGGGACATCCACCCCGTCAGCACTGTACCAACCGCGCTGGCAACGACGAAAGCAGTGATGATCCAACCGATCTGATCCGGCGACGCGGAAAGATTGCCCTGAATGCTTGGCAGCGCCACGTAGGCCGTGCTCATATTGATAGAATGCAGCAGTGAGGCCAGTAGCACTGGGACCGTGATCATAATGCGTTGGGCGCGCGTATAGGGCCCGGATGCTGGAAGCAATGCCATAAGGCTTGAGTTACGGCAGGACGACGGGATTGTCACGCGCCTGCCTGCTCCTGTACGACTTAAAGCAAGAGCAGCCCGCAGTCAGAAAGTGATTCCTATCCCATGACCAAACCCATTATCGCCATTGGCTTGGAAGCAGACGCAGACCGCCGCGCCATCATAAGAGATGCCCTCGGTGATGCCGGTGACGCCTTATATTTGATGGATTTGGAAGACACCGAGCGGCGCGCCATGATGATAAAAGCAGACGCAGTGTTCATCGGTCACACGCGGCAATTGCCAGACGACGGCATTGGCCTTTCTGTCGAGACTTGCAAATTGTTGCAATTCTATTCGGCTGGTGTTGATTTCCTACCGCTGAAACAATTCCCTGAAGATTTGCCCATTGCAGGCAATGGCGGCGCGTTCGCTGAGCCCATGGCGGAACACGGCCTCGCCATGACCCTTGCCGCCGCCAAGCGCCTGTTCATTGAGCATGACAACCTTAAAAATGGTGAATTCAATCAGTTCGCGCGCAATAAAATGCTGGCGGGCAGCGTATGCGGCATCCTGGGATTTGGTGGCATCGGTAAAGCGCAGGCAAAGCTGATGCGCGGGCTTGGTATGAAAATCCATGCGATCAACCGCAGCGGCTCCACTGACGAGGACGTTGATTGGATTGGCACGCCAGATCAGCTGGAGGAATTTTTGGCTGCCTCAGATGTCATCGTGCTCAGCCTGCCGCTCTCAAAACGGACTGAGAAGCTGTTCAACGCCGAACGCCTATCCCAGATGAAGCCAGATGCGATCCTGGTTAACTTAGCCCGAGGCGAGATCATTGACGAAGATGACCTCTACGCACATCTCCAAGCCAATCCAGACTTCACGGCCTGCTTAGACGCCTGGTGGGTTGAGCCTGTGCGCCACGGTAAGTTTGAGATGGGCCACACGTTCCTGGACCTGCCAAATGTGATCGGCTCGCCACATAATTCCGCCAGTGTTGGCATATGGCGGGCCGTCGCCGTTCGCCGCGCTATTGCAAACATCGTACTGGCAATAACGGGAGAGGCACCGCAGCACCTAGTGCGTCCAGAAGAACGGATGCTCTAAATAATGCTGGCTGGACTGGTCGAGAAAGCCCGCAAGAAGCCTAATCTGCAAAGGCTTGGGCGGAACTGTACGGCGGAATTTGTCATCGGTATTGATGATGCGCGGCACCACATCGTCATCCGGGATGGCCTTGTAGCGGACGTGCTGGAAGGCCCGTTTAAAATGCGGCCCTACAGTTTTTCCATCTCAGCATCGGCGGCATCCTGGGCTAAATTCTGCAAGCCAAAACCCGCCCCTGGCTTCAATGACGTGTTCGCAATGACCAGCTATGGCCATGCCCAGATTGAAGGCGATAGCGCCGTATTCCTAGAATATCTCCGCTTCTTCAAGGATATTCTGGCCCTGTTGCGGGAGGACGCATGATGCCTGTCGCAATCGAACCAATCACTGGCCGCTACGCCCATATCGATATTATGGGCGAGACCTACCGGATATACTTCGAAGAAGCTGGCAAAGGCACGCCACTCCTTTGCCTCCACACCGCTGGCGCGCATTCCAGCCAGTTCCGCCATCTAATGTGCGATGAGGCCGTCACGAGCCGCTACAGGGTCATCGCGTTTGACCTTCCCTGGCACGGCAAATCCAATCCGCCCGTCGGTTGGCAGGATATGGAATACAAGCTGACAGCGGATTGCTACGCTGCAGCCACAATCGCCTTTGCCGATGCGTTGGAGCTGGACCGACCTGTCGTCATGGGCTGCTCAATGGGTGCTCGCTTGGTCGTCCGCCTCGCGCGGGAATACGGGCAGAAATTCCGTGCAGCTATTGGGCTTGAAGGATCAAACCGCCCCTCACCCTGGTGGGATAATTCGTGGCTGGATAATGATGTGTTCGCTCGTGGCGATTTCTGCGCAGCGCTCGTGTCCGGCCTGGCCTCGCCACACAGTCCAGCTGAATTCCGCAACGAAACGCTTTGGCACTATCACCAGAGCGGATCGGACGTGTTCAAAGGCGACATGCACTTCTTCCGTACCGACAGCCAATTCGAGGCCGATGGTGCGGCTGTAGACCCAAGTGCCTGCAAAGTCTTCCTGATGACTGGCGAGTACGACTATTCCTGCACGCCAGCAGACACAGAACGCACCGCAAAAACCATCCCCGGCGCTGAGGCCATCATCATGCGCGAAATGGGCCACTTCCCCATGAGCGAGAATCCCGAACGGTTCCGGGAATATATCCTGCCCGTGCTGGACCAGATCGACGGGAAGGGCGATTAGGGCATTCGATAAGCCTTAGGATTCGTATTGGATCAACGATTCCACCGGGATATCGACCTTGCTGCGCCCGTCCAAAAAATTGAGTTCGATAATGCATGCGGCACCCGCGACCTCTGCGCCAACGTCCTGCAGCAGATCTACGGATGCGGCCAATGTGCCACCAGTTGCCAGCAGATCATCCAGAACGACAACACGTTCGCCCGGCTGCACGGCATCTGCCTGAACTTCAATGATGTCAGAGCCATATTCCAACGCATATTCGTGGGATATGACTGCACCCGGCAGTTTGCCTTGCTTGCGGATCATTATGAAGCCGAGGCCGAGCTCCAGTGCCAAAGGGGCCGCTGTTAAGAATCCACGCGATTCGATGCCGACCAGCTTGGTCGGTTTCCAAGGGCCGACAATCTCCGCCAATTGCTCAACGCTCCTCGCCCAAGCTTCGGCATGGGCGAGGAGCGTTGAGATGTCGTAGAAGATAATGCCGGGTTTCGGAAAATCAGGTATTGCGCTGATGTGATCTTTTAAGTTCATGATACGCCTTACTGGAGCTGGAACGGGCGGGAGTTTATGGACCGCGAAATCGTTCTGCAATCAAAGTCTTGAGGACCCAACAATGAACAAACCACTGCCAAATGAAGCAAGCGCAGTTATCGTCGGCGGCGGGATCGCGGGCTTGAGTTCGGCCTATCACCTTGCGAAGCAAGGCTGGAAAGATGTCGTTCTGCTGGAACGCAAGCAGTTGGCGTCCGGCACCACATGGCATGCGGCGGGTTTGGTTCGCTCCAATATCGGCTCTGCAACGCTGTCCAAAATCGCCATGGAGTCGCAGCCGCTCTTCAAGGAGTTGGAAGATTTCACTGGTCAGGCGACCGGGTTTAAACAGAACGGCAGCCTTGGCATCGCGGATAATTCAGCGCGCTATGAGGAGCATCGCCGCGCGGCTGATTTTGCCGCAGCACTCGGCGTTGAAGCGCATATGGTCGACGCCGCAGAGGCAGGCCGCCGCTGGCCCTTCCTGGAAACGGGAGACCTTCTAGGCGCGCTTTGGTACCCGACAGACGGACAGGTAAACCCGCTCGACTATGCAATGGCGCTGGCAAAAGGTGCGCGCCAGCTTGGCGTTCAAATCTTCGAGAATATAAAAGCTACCGGGCTGCAAATATCACGAGGTCACATTACCGGCGTTGAAACGGCGGAAGGCTTGATTGCAACGCCCGTCGCCGTGAATGCTGCTGGCATATGGGCGCGGGAATTTGGCGCAATGGCGCATACGCCCGTGCCTGTGCAGGCCTGCGAGCATTTCTATGTGGTGACAGAAGCAATCCCGGACCTACCAAGCAACCTGCCAGTGCTTCGGGATATGGACGGCTGTGCATATTACAAGGAAGACGCGGGCAAGCTATTGCTCGGTGCGTTTGAGCCACACGCCAAGCCCTGGGGCATAGATGGCATTCCGGAAGACTTCTGCTTCGATGAATTGCCGGAAGATTTCGACCATTTCATGCCTATCTTGGAACATGCCATGCGCCGCGTCCCGGTGATGGGCGAGATCGGCCTGCGAAAATTCTTCAATGGCCCGGAAGGCTTCACCCCCGATCAAGGCTACTACCTTGGAGAAGCGCCAGAGCTTCGAGGATTTTTCGTGTTGGCAGGCTTCAATTCCATTGGCATTCAATCTGGCGGTGGTGCTGGTAAGGCGCTGGCGGAATGGATTGAAGCGGGTGATATGCCTTTTGATCTCTCACCCGTTGATCTCGCGCGCGCCGGGGAATTTCAGACAAAGCCCGATTATCTGATCCCCCGCGTGTCCGAGGCGCTGGGCATGCTCTACGCGATGCACTGGCCGCACCGACAGTTCAATACGAGCCGGAACGCTGTGCTGTCGCCCCTGCACGCTGAAACCAAGGCTGCCGGTGCCGCCTATGGCGAGGTGGCGGGATGGGAGCGGCCAAACTGGTACGCCAATCCAGGCCAAAATCCTGCGTATGAGTACAGCTTTGGTCGCCAGAACTGGTTCAAGAATTCTGAGGCTGAACACAATTACGTTCGCTGTCATGCAGGCTTGTTCGACCAGTCATCCTTCGGCAAGTTCACTGTATCTGGAAAGGATGCCTTGGCCGCACTGGAGCGGCTTTCAGCCAACAAGATCGATGTTGCAGAAGGCCGGGTCGTCTATACCCAATGGCTGAATGATTGGAGCGGCATCGAAGCTGACCTGACTATAACCCGCAACGCAGAAAAGGAATTCACAATCATCACCGGCGCAGCTGTGGCCCGCCGTGACCTGACCCGCCTCCGCCGGATCGCAAGCGGGTTCGCGGACGTGCAGATTGCAGACATAAGCCTGGATCGCTCTGTTATCGGTTTGATGGGGCCAAAGGCGAGGGACATTCTGCAACCCTTCGCAGAAACAGACTTAGCCCATGCCGCATTCAGGTTCGCTCAAGCCATAGAGGCCAGTGTGGCTGGTGTGCCTGCTCGCCTCACACGCATCACCTATATGGGTGAGCTTGGTTGGGAAATCTGCTGCGCCGCCAAGGATGCCGTAACCGTCTGGCA
This sequence comes from Alphaproteobacteria bacterium, assembly GCA_965660545.1. Taxonomy (GTDB): domain Bacteria; phylum Pseudomonadota; class Alphaproteobacteria; order Bin95; family Bin95; genus VMCJ01. The sequence goes on from CBFIAF010000014.1 coordinate 34,288, forward strand.
GGCTCTCGCGTCTGCTGGTGCCAAGCCCGCTGGCATGCATGCGATGGATAGCCTGCGCATTGAGAAAGGCTATCGTCACTGGGGCCACGATATCAGCCCAGAAGACAATCCGTTCGAAGCCGGCCTGGATTTCGTGGTGAAGCTGGACAAACCATCCGAATTCATTGGCCAAGCTGCCCTTGCTGCTAGGAAAGATGTTCCGCTCACACGGCGCCTAGTTGCTTTCAAATTACAACAGCCAGACCAAATTCTTGTTGGCCACGAACCGATTCACATGAACGGCGACGTTACGGGCTTCATCACGTCCGCAGCATACGGACATACGGTCGGCGGGGCAGTCGGCCTAGGTTATGTGGCCTGCAGTGATGCGGCGGATACGGAGAAGCTACTCGCCGCCAAATTCGAAATCATCGTCGCTGGCGAAAGCATTCCGGTGGACGCATCACTCAGCGCACTGCACGATCCAGCCAACAGCCACATGCGCGCCTAACGTTTGGCAGCGACAGACCGGCCAAGGCGCGTCAGTGCGGCAGCTAGCCTGTCAGACCCAACGCTTGACGCCTTCGCCACCAAAGCTTTGGCTTTCGGATGGTTTTCCGGAATTGGCTTAGGCGGCATTCTCGGAGCCTCACGACGTGGCGGTACACCCGGCGCTATCCGAATGCGCCCAACCGCAACAGCGCCCAAATAACCGTTCACCCGTTCAATGAGGCGCGGACCGTCATGCTGCAGCACCAGCGCAGCGCCGGCAGCCGCCTTCACGGCCAAGACACCGGGGCGGCCATTGCGCGCAGGATCAAACCTGTCTGGCCAGGCGATATCTGCAAACTCTGGCCCTGCCACATCCGCCCAATCCCGCTTCAGCGCTGCCAAACCCTTGGCGGACCGGGCGGAAGGCGCGCCTTTCAGCATGCGCGTGAGAGTGCTGGCGATGGGTTGCGGTGCGAACGTGCGGCGGCGCTCATCGCTGGGCCTGATACCCGGTGGTTGCGCCTTTTTGTTGTCGCCCTTCGCCATCGCCGCCAGTATCCAATCCTATGATGACCGAGTCGCCCGCTTCAGCCCTGCTTGCCTGGTATGACGTGCGCCGCCGCGACTTGCCGTGGCGCTCACACCCAGGTGCGACTGCTGATCCTTACCACGTTTGGCTAAGCGAGGTCATGCTGCAGCAAACGACTGTCGCCGCCGTAGCACCCCGCTTCCAACGGTTTCTGGACCGCTGGCCAACCGTGGCTGACCTTTCCGCTGCTGCCGATGAAGATGTGATGGCGGAATGGGCCGGGCTTGGCTACTACGCCCGCGCCCGCAATCTCTTGAAATGCGCCCGCGTTGTGGCGGCGGAGCACGGCGGCCAGTTTCCATCCACTGAAGCTGAACTGGCGACATTACCCGGCATTGGCGGCTATACCGCCGCCGCCGTTGCCGCCATCGCTTTTGGCCAGAACGCAACGCCCGTTGATGGAAATATTGAGCGGGTGACGGCCAGACTGTTTCGCATCGAAACCCCGCTGCCCGCCGCCAAGCCCGAGATAAAGGCCAGAGCCGTTTCAATGACGCCACCGAAACGGGCTGGTGATTTTGCCCAAGCGATGATGGACTTAGGGGCGACGATCTGCCTGCCCCGTCAGCCCCGCTGCCTTGCCTGTCCTATTCAAGCTCATTGTGCGGCGTACAAAGCTGGCACCGCTGCGGACTTGCCGAAAAAGGCACCCAAGAAAGTAAAACCGCACCGCCAAGGCAGAGCTTATTGGTTGGAACGCGCGGATGGCCTGGTTCTACTGCGACGCCGGAAACCGAAGGGCTTGCTCGGCGCTATGGTCGAATTGCCATCTTATGGCTGGTCGGATGACGACGCCCCGGCAAACATTAAGACGCTCGCTTCCGAATGGCTCACTGTCACGCCGCCAGTCACACAGATTTTTACGCACTTCAGGCTCGAACTATCGGTTCTTCGTGGACGCATCACTGACGCGGCGGCCCCTGAAGATTGCTTCTGGCGGCCTGTTGATCAACTTGGAGATGTTGGCCTGCCCAGCGTCATGCAAAAGGCTGCCAAAGCCGCGATTAAGAGCGACTAAGGTAGTCTGTCAGCCGGTCCATCGCCGTGTTTAAAACCTTTGGCGATGAAGCAAAGCACAGGCGAATCCAGCCTTCGCCATTGGGTCCAAATGAGCGACCGGGTGCTACGCCGACTTTCGTATCCCAGTAAAGCTGCTTCGACCATTCCAGGCTATTGGTCATACCTTCCACCTGGAAAAACGCATAAAACGCTGCAACAGGGGGTGCCATCACCACGCGCGGATGAGCAGAAAGCGCTGGGCTCACGATATCCCGGCCAATGCGGCAAAGCTCCCGAATTTCAGCCACCAGCGGCTCGCCTTTGGTAATGGCTGTGACAGCGGCGTGCTGCAGGAATGGCTGGACAGAGCTGGTGCTGTATTCGATCAACTCCGCCAGGACTTCGCTGATCCAGGGCGGATGTGTTAACCAACCAACGCGCCAACCTGTCATCGCCCAGCTCTTGGAGAAGCTATTCACAACAACAAGGGCATCATCAACTTCAGCAATATCTGCGAACGATGGTGCTACGGGACGGTCATAAACAAGCCGAGCGTAGACCTCGTCCGCCATTACCCAAATGCCGCGCGCCCTCGCGAAATCCAGGATGGCCTGTTGCTCAAACTGCTCCAACATCCAGCCTGTCGGATTGCCGGGAGAGTTCACGAAGATCAGCCGGGTTGAATCGTCACAAGCCGCAAACAGCGCTTCAAGATCAAGCCGCCATACGCCGTTTTCGTTGTTCAAGCTGACAACCCTTGGCTCTGCGCCGACAACCCGCACAGTAGCCTCCGCATTTGGCCATACCGGGCCAACCACAACAGCATTATCGCCCGCCGCCAGGATCGCCTGCATGGCGACCATAATGCCATGCATGCCAGAGGACGTGACCGTCACGCGGTCAATATCCACCGTCCGGCTGTAGATTCCGCTCATATAATCTGCGAGCGCTGTGCGGAGTTCAGGCGTGCCGCGCTTGTGACTATAGAACGTTTGCCCCGCCCGCATGGCCTCATAAGCCGCATCGCAAATGAACGCTGGCGTCGGCATATCACCCTCACCGTACCAGAGCGCAATTGCATCTGGATCACCTATGCCAAGGCGCGCCACTTCGCCGATCAACTGCGATTCCGCATCCGTCAGCACTTTACGGAGCCGGGCGAGACCGGGCGCGTTCATCGGGCCGCGTGCCAAAGGCAGCGGCAGGCTGTTGGTGCTCATAAGGAGATCAGGCTTTCTGTTCAGCTATTGGCGATAGCTAGGGTCTTGGCGGTCAAGCGAACGAAGCAGGCCCGGCCAAGCCCGGTCACCCTTCGGCACATCACCTGGAGCGCCATGTTTCCCAAGGCTGTCGATAGCGTCCTGATCCGGCACGATGTAATCCTGACCAGAGGCCAGAACGTCCACCTGAATTTTGCAGCTCATTTCCATGTAATACAGGTAATGGAAGGCTTCAGCAGCAGTCCGCCCACAGCCTAGCAGGCCATGATTGCGCATTAACATCAAATATTTGTCGCCAATATCCCGGCCAAGACGCTCACATTCTTCCTCATCGTTCGTTACCTGGGCGTAGTCGTGATAGGCAACCTGGTCCAAAACGATGTTAGAATGCTGCGAAAGCGGCAGTAGACCGCATTTCATCGCAGATACAGCCGCACCTGCACGGCTGTGGGTGTGCAGGACGAAATTGATTTCAGGCCGCGCTTTCAGCACAGCCGTGTGGATCAAGTGACCTGCCTGATTGTACTCACCGCCGCACGGATCAATGACATTGCCGTCATAGTCAGCCTTGATCAGCGAAGATGCTGTAATCTCGTCAAAGAACATGCCGTATGGATTGATCAGATAGTTCCCCTCTTCGCCCGGGACTCGTGCGGAGATATGGGTGTAGATCAGATCGGTCCAGCCATATTTCACGAACAGGCGATATATTGCCGCCAGATCAACCCGTGTCTGCCATTCGGCTTCGGACATGGTGCTATCAAAGGCTTTTAGCGCTGGTTGTGCGGGAGGGGTCATAGCGGTTTCTCCTAGATTTTCTGTTTAATGGCGACGACATTGCGGGAACGTGTGACACGGCCTTCCCAGACCCTGTCAAATTCCGCAATGAGCGCGGTGATAGCGTCTGATCCAGTTGCCGCTTCTGCGTGGGCCAGATCAGGGAATTCGTAGAATGCGAAGTGGACGTTGTCTTCGGTTTCGCTCCAGCCGCGTTCAGCGTTCTGCACATTGAAAGCCGCCTTAGCGTCAGGCAGATGCTCTGTCTCATACCAATGATCAAAGGCATCCCGGTCAGCAGCCGATACTTCTGCGCGGACGATTAAATAGGCGGTCATGACGAGAAGCCTTTTTGAACATTGGGGTCAATACCCCTATTCAATCAGCGACGCGCGCATTTGTGAAGCAGCCCATGACTTGCGACTCCTGCCCGGTTGGGCCGTTCCCTTGCACTTGCATATTTGCTGCCGATCAACCTTCAGCGCGAACCGGTTGCGACGCATCCCTGCAACGCGATTTAATGGAGATATCCAATGCAGAGATTGGCGGCGGCCTGCGCGCCGCATTGCGTGTCGGCGCAGAAACTGTCACAGGCAACCTTGGCTCAGCCAACGGGTTCTTCACTGATCCGGTCGCCCATATCCCGCTCCCAGATTGGATGAATACCACTAAGAAAGTAATGCGGTTTACCGGTGGCTCTGGATCGCTGGATGAAGTTGAATTGCGCAAGAACCGGGCCGCAGAAGACTCTATGGATGAAGCTAAACAGATGTTTGGCGACGCCACTGAACAGATGAAAATTGACGATGCACTCGGCAACCTGACTGGTTCCGATGATTCAGCGAACCGATATTTTAAAAGCAAAATGACCAGTCCGCTTTCAGCTAAAATGCGCCCTATCGTCGAGCGTTAATTGAGCAAGACAGACGCCTTCAGCGCCCATGACCGAGCGGCGGCGATCACCAGCGGAGCAGCGATGCGCCCCAGGTGAAGCCGCCGCCCATAGCTTCCAGCAGCAACAGGTCACCAGATTTTATGCGGCCATCTTGCACGGCGACATTCAGTGCGAGCGGCACAGAAGCGGCAGAGGTGTTCGCATGGCTGGATACAGTCGTTACGACCTTCGCCCCATCCATTTTCAGCTTCCGCGCAGCGCCGGAGATAATCCGCTGGTTCGCTTGATGCGGCACCAGCCAATCAATTTCATCAGCATCAAGCCCATTGGCCTCGAGCGCTTCCAACACGACATTGGAGAGGTTCGTCACAGCATGCTTGAAGACCTCCCGGCCCTGCATGCGCAAATGCCCAACGGTCTGCGTGGCGGATGGTCCACCATCCACATAGAGCATCTCTTTGAAGCGGCCGTCTGAGTGCAAATGGGTCGAGAGGATGCCTTGGGCATCTGGCCCCTCGCCTTCGCTCGCTTCCAGCACAAGGGCCCCGGCACCGTCGCCAAACAGCACGCAAGTCGTGCGGTCTTCCCAATCTAAAATGCGGGAGAACGTCTCTGCGCCAATAACAAGCGCGCGCTTGCACTGCCCAGCCTTGATGAAATTATCAGCTGTCGCCAGCGCATAAATGAAGCCTGAGCATACCGCCTGCACATCAAAAGCAGCGCCGCCACTCATGCCGATAGCAGCTTGCACCATCGTCGCGGTAGACGGGAACGTGTGATCGGGTGTTGCGGTCGCCAGAACGATCAGGTCGATGTCTTTGCCTTCAACACCGGCCATCTCCATCGCCTGATTGGCGGCCTGGATTGCGAGGTCGGAGGTCAGCTGGCCATCGGCAGCGATATGGCGCTGCTTAATGCCGGTGCGGGCCTGAATCCATTCGTCGGTCGTATCGACCTTAGCCGCAAGCTCAGCATTCGTGACAATGCGCTCCGGCAGGTAAGCGCCGCAGCCGCGCGCAATGGAACGTATCGCCATAGTCACGCGCCGCCCTTCAAAGTGATGCAGTTTTGTCTTCCAGGCCGTCGGCCTGCAGACGTTCGAATTCGGTACGCACGTTTTCCAGGAAACCATGCCGGGCCATGTCTACCGCGACGCCAACCGCGTTTGCAAACCCAACAGCATCTGATCCGCCGTGGCTCTTGACCGCAATGCCGTTCAAACCAAGGAAGACCGCACCGTTATATTTGCGCGGATCCAAATGCGTGCTGAGCCGTCGTAGCGCTGGTCGAGCAAATAGGTATCCAAGCCCCGCCATGGGTGAGGACTTGAACGCCCGGCGCGTAAACTGGCTGACAAGCTTAGCGACGCCCTCTGCTGTTTTCAGCGCAACGTTGCCAGAAAAACCATCCGTCACCACGACATCAACAACCCCAGTACTGATGTCGTCGCCTTCAATGAAACCATAAAACCTAAGCGGCAGGTCGTCATCATGCAGGCGCAGGTTTTGCGCAGCACCCTTGATGGCGTCAGAGCCCTTAAGCTCCTCCGCGCCGACATTCAACAGACCAACGCTAGGCCGCTCAATCGCCAGGGTCGCGCGGGCGAATAGGGCACCTAGGATCGCAAACTGGAAAAGATTATCAGCGTCGCACTCAAGATTGGCACCGAGATCAAGCATCACCGATTCGCCATCGGCCGTTGGCATGATGCTGGCCATGGCCGGACGATCAACACCAATTGGCGTGCGTAAAATGAACTTTGAGATCGCCATCAATGCGCCGGTGTTGCCTGCGGATACAGCGGCGTCAGCCTCCCCCTCGCGGACGGCGTTCAGCGCCTGCCACATGCTGCTGTCACGGCCATTGCGCAATGCTTGCGAAGGCTTGGTATCGGCTGAAATCGAATCAGCAGCTTCGCAAATTTCAACGGCATTCATGAGGAGCTTGTCTTTAGCGACTAGTGGTTCAAGCACCGCTCGATCGCCAAAAAGCAAAAAGCGCGATTCTGGAAACCGCTCGCGCGCGATTGCCGCGCCACCGACAACAATGTCGGGCGCGTTATCGCCGCCCATCGCGTCCAGCGCGATTATCGGTCCTTTAGCTGCCATTGCTCTCTCACGGACTAACCGCACAACCCCAAGATAGAATCTACCTGCGATGCACTCTTATGAATGTACCCTGCCCATGCAGGGAAAGCACCTGATAAAAGTGCTGGACCTTCTTGGGCGGTAAAACCCACGTAATGCCTGGGTTCAGCCGTCGCCTTTCGGCTCCTGCACTTTGCCATTCCGCAGCATATCCGCCAGGCCAGCGAAGGGCGTAGTTCTACCGACAGCCAGGACCGAATCATCCCTCGGCGTTGGCGTCGCAATTACAGCAGCAGCTTCCGGCGAACGGGGTGATGGATCAAGTTCCATCGCCAAATATTGGACGACAAGGTCCCCCAGATCGATGGCATCGTTCTCAACCAATTCGATATCGACCACATCTGTATCAGCCTCGATATCGTCTTCGTCGTTCGTCGCCTTTTTCGGATTTGACGTAAAGAGCTCTTGGATTGCCGCTTGAGTGATGTCGTCGAACGGATCATTTGTCACAGAGCATGTCCGCTTTGCTGTCATGGAAGTCTGACCGATCACTTCATACAAGTCCCGATCTGAAGTTTGGAAAATTTCTAAATCAAAGCTGATGTCCTTGACAGCATTCAATCCAAGTCGCTGCGCCACAGCGGCGCATTCTTCTAGTGTGGCGGTACGGGCTTGGCGGCGCGGGCCTGATTGCAGCCTATCCAGGCCAAGGACCTCATTAATTTCGGTCATCACTCACTTCCGATTTGAATAGCCCCGCCCGCGAGAAGCGCAGAGTCGGGGAGCGCGCGCCATGCCGAAGCAAGCTCTGTAACCGATGCGCGTGCGATCGCCAATTGCTCGGCAGAAGGGTCTACGCCCTCTTTGTACATGTTGCGCAACAGGGCGGATTCAACAATTTCTGCGCCTGCACCGTCTTCCAATGCAGGAGCGTATGCGGCAAGACGGCCATATAACCGCTCCGTCAGCACCTTTACCCGCTTGCCAACCCCAAGGTCGCCAGCCCCCATATCGCGAAGCGAGGCGTCCATGTCTGCCACAAAGGCGCTTGTCAGGTGACGACGCATGCGGCGCAATGCATCATCGCCCTGGTCAAGGCGATGCCATACCGCGGCGAGATGTAGCGCCAAGCATTCGAACTTGTCTTCAGGCTCGTTCGACATGTCAAACTTAGCCAATCTTGCTGGCGCGACGGCCGCAACGGCGACCTCACGATAAAGCCGCCAAGCCGGATCGTCGCTGTGCGATACCCGCCGCGACCACCATTGCCTTAATCTCCGCATTGCGCAAGCTCCGCAGCTAGACTATTCAGTTTGATCATGCAAAAGCCCTTACACAACAAATGCCAAAATTTGGCCAGCCATAACTTGGCCCGCCGCAATCTCATCGCTCTAGCGCTGACCGCAGGCCTTGGCCTCGCCGCTTGCTCTGTTGAGGTTGCGACGCATGGTCATATCCTTAGAACCGCGACGGTGGAAGACGTCCGGCCTGGCGCTGCGACGAAACAGGATGTGCGCGCCGTGCTCGGAACGCCGTCCAGCATTGCCGCTTTCGATGACAGCGTTTGGTACTACATCAGCCAAGTGAGGGTCAGCCAGGCATTTTTCAAGCCCGACACGGCGCAGCAGCAAGTGCTTGTCATGCATTTCGATGTCCGCGGTGTGCTCGATAAAATTGGGGTACTCGGCGAAGATGACAGCAATGAAGTCACCCTCGTCGCACGTGAAACCCCGACTGCAGGGCACAAGCTGACCTTCCTAGAGCAACTCTTGGGTAACGTCGGTCGCTTTACGAAGCAGGAACAAGGCTCTTAAGAGCGATCTCAGCAAGCACGGTTTTATCTTCCAAAGTGCGCATAATAGTTTGCTCCGTGACAACACTTAGCCCCAAAGCCTGAACAGCTGCCGCCGCAGGTGCATCCTGTTCGTCGATAATCATGAGGTCCACGATATCCTGGTACCGCGCCGCTACGGCTTGGACGGATGGTTCTGTCCCCATCTCCCGAAACATTTTAGCCGTCGGGCCTTTGATCGCATCGCCAGCGACAATGGGCGACACCGCAATCACGGGCGCTGAGGCGTTGGCCAGGGCGTCACGCACACCTGGAACACCCAGCACCGGATCAATTGAAATAAATGGGTTGGAGGGGCAAATGATAATACGATCCGCCGCGGCCAACGCATCCAGCAAGCCAGGCGCTGGCTGCGCCGCTTCAATGCCTTCGAACGTAAATCCGGTCACCGCAGGCTCTGCCCGTCGTTCTACAAAATAACGCTGAAAGGACAGCGGGCCATGCTCAACCGTATGCACGGTGGTTGGTACTAACTGATCGGACATTGGCAGAATACGCGCTTCAATATCCAAAGCTTGGCGAATATCTGCCGTTATTGTGCTCAATGAAACGCCTTGCCGCAGCTTCTCCGACCTTAGGACGTGCATCGCAAGGTCATGGTCGCCAAGATTGAACCAGGCTTCGCCGCCAAGCTCCCCGAGCGCATCCATAAAGCCCCAGGTCTCGCCCGCAAGCCCCCACCCGCGCACTTCATCGCTTTTGCCGCTGAGCGTGTAGACCAGCGTGTCGATATCTGGCGACACGTGCAGGCCGTGAAATTGAAAATCATCGCCGGTATTCGCGATGAAAGTGAGGTCATCAGACCCCATCACCGTATTCAAGCCAAGCGCTAATTTGGCCCCGCCGACACCGCCTGAAAGCGCTGCGACCTTCACCGGAATAGATCCTCGCTTGAGGCGCGCACCAGATCAGCGCCCGTTTGTGATCCGTCCAACATATCTAAACCACGCACGATAGCGACTGGCGTGCCTTCCGCCGCTTCGCCAATTAACAAGTTGGCCGCCGCCGCAATCTCATCGCCAGCACCAACGATGGACACTTTCAGCTCTCGCCCTTGGCGATCCAACTCACCGCGGATATCGGCCATAACCCGCACCCCTGATGCACCGAGTGCCAGGCCAACCGTGCCAACCCGCCAGGCCCTGCCTACACTATCCGCAATGATGACCCCCAAAGGCACTCCATAGCGATCTTCCAGGCCAGAACGGATGCACGCAGCAGCTGCGTCCGGGTCCAGTGGTAGCATTAGCACACGTTCCCCTTCCGCCCCTTCGATGTTTGATTGGTCAGCACCAGCATTTGCCATCACCCATCCGCGCTTATGCTCAACCACCAGCAGATTTGGTCGCCAGCGCAGAACTGTTTCGGTTTCGTCCAGAATGGCCTGCACAAGGCGCGGGTCTTTTTCCGTCTTAGCAGCCCATTCCAGCGCCTCTTTGCCGGGCTTCATATCTGCCAATTGGATGTAACGGCCTTCCGCCTTTGAGACGATTTTTTGGGCTGCAACGATGAGATCGCCAGGCTCCAGCACCTCACCGACAGCTTCCAGCGCATCGGCAATCAAAGCCGCCAAATCATCGCCAGCTTGCACCTCCGGTATGCCAGGGAGGGTAAATACGGTCATAGAACGGACGCCGGGCATGGCAGGTCTCTTACGCGAAGGTTACAGGATACCGGCGAATTGATGCACGCCATCCCAGATCATGTGGAGCGCCACATAAACAATCAATACCAGCCCGGCATATGCAATCCAGCCATGGCGGTTCAGCAACTTTGCGATCCAGGTCGCGGCGATGCCCATCAGGGCGACGGATAAAATAAGCCCAAAAACCAGGATGGCTGTGTGGTCCCTTGCTGCACCAGCGACGGCCAACACATTGTCCAATGACATCGTCAGGTCTGCGACCAGAATTTGAATGACAGCCTGACGCAATGTCTTCGTCGAGGTTTCCTGGGCGTCTATGAAATCTTTATCGAGCAAATTGCCATCGTCACCATAGGCAACCTGTGCGGCGCGCTCGGCAGTACTTTCGCGGATTTCACGATAAAGCTTCCAAGACACCCAAAGCAGCAATACGCCACCCGCCGCCATCAAACCGACAATGCCCATCATTTCAACAGCGACAACGGAGAAACCGATGCGCATCACCATGGCGGCGATGATGCCGATCATGATGGCTTTGGCCCGAAGTTCTTTCGGCAAGCCCGCGGCCGCCATACCAACAACAACGGCATTATCGCCGGCCAACACAATATCGATACCGATAACCGTCAGCAGCGCCGTCAACTGGCTCATCATTTCAGCGTCGAACATAGAGCGTAATTTTCCCAGACTAGCTTCGTAAATATTACGGCCAAAAGGCTTAAAGGGTTTCGCCTGGAACGTCACGCGGCGTTTCGCGTTGTTTGTAAAGCGCGCTAAAGCACTTTGCTTCTAGAACATGCTATTTCATGCACGACTGCAAACTTCAACGCTTTTGTAAGGTCGTCAGCAAACGCTGAGACTGATGTCACGCACGAACTTCCACCTCTCCATTAATACCGGACTAGGGTTAGCGACGACAACTGCGCCGTTGCCAGCGATTGCCGATAAGCCAGCACATGCTGGCAAAGGCAATGGCATGGGAAACACAAGGGCGGAAACTCTAAAAAAGACCACAAGAAGATTAGGCAACGCGCCTGCTGCTGCATCGCAAAGCCACAGTGGCATCGATGTCAATATTGTTTTCGATACCGGCGCGAAGCAGGCAGCGCGATCCCATTACAGCAGCAACTATGCCGGGAAATCCTGCCCACCCGGCCTTGCAAAGAAGACCAATGGCTGTCTACCGCCTAGCCAAGCTAAAAAATACAACCGCGGTGATGTCGTTCCTGAAAGCGTAACGCTTTATCGCCTGCTAGGCGAGGTTGAAGTGAAACTGAGACCACTTCCTGCCGGATATGCCTACCGCTACGTGAATGGAGAAGTACTGGTGGTAGCCGAAGCGGCCCGCAAGGTTATCGACGCTGTGGTTCTATTGTCGACGCTATAATCCGACGCTAGCGATCTTCCTCGCTAGCGCTACACTGGGTCGCCTTCACGAATAGCGCTACAGGATAATAAGCCCATGACCAGTACAAATATCGCCGCCGAACCGACGCCAGAGACTTTCGACGCAATCATTATCGGTGGCGGCATCTCCGGCATGTATCAACTGTACCGGTTGCGCGAGCTTGGTATGAATGTGCGGGTGTTTGAGGCGGGATCAGACGTTGGCGGAACCTGGTATTGGAACCGCTATCCTGGTGCCAGGTTTGATTCAGAAAGTTGGTCCTATGGCTATTCCTTCTCCAAAGAACTCCTGGACGAATGGGAGTGGACAGAACATTTCTCACCCCAGCCGGACACTCTGCGATATTTAAATTATGTCGCCGACAAATTCGATCTTCGCCGCGAAATGCACTTTAACAGCCGGGTTTCTGGCGCTCAGTTTGATGATGCCAACACGCTGTGGACTGTCACACTGGAATCAGGCGAACAGGCATCCGCACCGATTTTGATCACTGGCCTTGGCCCTCTATCCGCGCACACGTTGCCGAATATTAACGGCCGGGAGGATTTTGCAGGCCACGCTTTCCACACCGCCCGATGGCCACTTGAGCCGGTTGACCTGAAAGGCAAACGCGTCGGTGTTATCGGCACAGGTGCGACGGCCATTCAGGCCATTACGGAGATCGCAAAGGATGCAGGAACGCTGCATGTTTTCCAGCGCACGCCGAACTGGGCCGCACCGCTGCATAACCGCAAGATCACGCCGGAAGAGCAAATCGAGATCAAGGCAAATTATGACAAGATTTTCGCCCGCTGCCGCGAAACCGCGACTTGCTTTATCCATAACACAGACCCTCGTAATGCGCTTGATCTGCCTGCAGAAGAGCGGGAGGCGTTCTGGGAGAAGCTCTATTCAGAGCCAGGTTTTGGCATCTGGGTAGGCAATTTTAAAGACGTTCTTGTCAATGAGGACGCCAACAAACTAGCAAGCGACTACATGGCTAAAAAAATCCGCGAACGTGTGCGTGACCCCGCTGTCGCAGACAAGTTGATCCCCAAAAACCACGGCTTTGGCACCCGGCGTCTCCCACTCGAAAGCGGATATTATGAGGTTTACAATCAGCCGAACGTGCATCTGGTCGACATCAACGAAGAACCGATTGAGCGCATTACCCCCGCTGGCGTGCAAACAACAGCGACTGAATATGCATTCGAGATCCTGATTTACGCCACTGGCTTCGATGGCGTGACCGGCCCCTATGACCGCATGGATATCCAAGGCCCTGGCGGACGGTGCCTCAAAGACGACTGGGTAGACCTTCCGCGCACAATGCTGGGGATTCAGAACGAAGGTTTTCCTAACCTTTTCATGATCCTGGGTCCGCATACAGCGCGCGGCAATATTCCACGCAATATTGAAGAACTGGTGGATTGGGTAACTGGCATTTTGAAGTTTATGCGCGCGAACGGTCATACAAGTTGCGAACCTCGGCATGCGGCCGTGGCGGATTGGGTGAGCCGCGTCGAGGAGGCGTCAGAAATGCTGCTCTCCGCCGATGTGAACTCTTGGCAGACGGGCGTGAACCAAAATGTGGAGGGGCGGCAAACCCCGCGCGTGCTGGGATATAACGGCGGCACAGTGCGGTATCGCAAGATCTCTGACGCCATCTCAGAAGGCGGATACAAGGAGTTTCTGTTCAAATAGCCATCCAGCGCACATCGCCTATGCGCTAGACACAACGCCGACACATTGAATTTTTCGCGGCTAGCCCTATCATTTGCATCCAGTTTTGACGCCTATCTGAAAGGCCTGCTTGCTATGCCGGAAGCGCCGACGCCAGCATTCGCCACTGATCTAACAGACCGTATTCGCGCCATTGTGGGCGCTGCGGGAATTGTTGAGGACGTGGACGCCATCACACCACTCCTATCAGAGCCTCGCAGCCTGTTTACGGGGGCCGCGGCGATCGTTGTGAAGCCTGCAAATACGGAAGAAGTAGCGGGCGTCGTTAAAGCTTGTTCAGAAGCCGGTGTGCCCGTCGTGCCCCAGGGTGGCAATACCGGCCTTTGCGGCGGTGCCACGCCTGATGCTGATGGCAGCCAGGTTCTGCTATCGCTGTCCCGCATGAACGCGATCCGTGAACTTGAGGTAATGGATTTCACGATCACCGTCGAGGCTGGATGTATTCTGCAAAATATCCAAAGAGCGGCGGAAGAGGCTGACCGGCTGTTCCCGCTCTCACTTGGCGCTGAAGGTAGTTGCCAGATTGGCGGCAATCTCTCTACAAACGCTGGTGGCATCAATACCCTGCGCTATGGCAATGCCCGGGATCTGGTCCTTGGGCTTGAAGTTGTGTTGCCGGACGGACGCATCTGGAATGGCTTGAAGCGGCTGCGCAAAGACAATACAGGCTATGACCTAAAACATCTGTTCATCGGCGGCGAAGGCACTCTTGGTATTATCACTGCGGCTACCTGCAAGCTGTTCCCGCGCCCGCGTGAGGAAATTTCGGCGTTCTGCGCCGTACGTGACGTGGCTGGTGTCATCGAACTTCTATCGCGCCTCCGCACTGGCACGGGCGACCAAGTTTCCGCTTATGAGTTCATTCAGCGCTTTGGCATTCACCTGGCTGTCAAGCATATCCATGGTGTGCGAGACCCGTTTGATCAGGCGTACGAAAACTACGCACTATTCCGCGCCAGCGCTGCACAGGCCGATAGTGGCCTCCGCGATATTGTCGAGGAAACACTGGCACAAGCCTACGAAGAAGGGCTGGTGCTGGATGCTGCGATTGCAGAGAGCGAGGGCCAAGCTAAGGATTTCTGGCGCATCCGCGAAGCCGTGGTCGAAGGCCAGATACCGGAAGGCGGCAGTATCAAGCATGATGTTTCTGTGCCCGTATCACGTATAGCCGAATTCATTGACCGCGCCCATGTTGCGGTTGCAGAAACAATTCCGGGTGCGCGCCCCTGCGCATTCGGGCACGCCGGAGACGGCAATATTCACTACAATGTCACCCAGCCGGAAGGCGTTGATAAAGCTGAGTACCTAAAACAATGGCACGCGTTAAACCACGTCATCCATGAAATCGTGGTGGCGATGGATGGGTCAATTTCAGCCGAGCATGGCATCGGGCAACTCAAGCGTGACGAGCTGGCATACTTTAAGCCTGCGCTGGACTTAGAGCTCATGCGCGGCGTGAAAGCTATGTTTGATCCGGCGAGGCTGATGAACCCCGGCAAGGTTCTATGAGACTTGGCGCTAGCTTATTTCTGCTGACGCTCACCTTATCGTTGCGATCTGTCGCTGCTGAGACGGCCAATATCGCCGTTGCTGCGAACTTTGCAGCCCCCGCCCGCGCCATATTAGAGGCCTTTGAAGGAAAAACCCGTCTGAGCATTGGCGCGACGGGGCAGTTGTTCCTCCAAATCAGCCAAGGTGCACCCTATGACGTATTCCTGTCAGCCGACCAAATACGGCCTGCTCTAGCAATATCTGAAGGCCTAGGCGTCAAAGGCTCAAGCTTCACCTACGCGCTTGGGCGGCTTGTGTTGTTCAGCCGGGATAGCAAACGTGTTACTGGGCTGGAAGGCCTGCGGAACCGCAGCTTGCGCAAGATTGCCATCGCCAACCCAGCGACCGCTCCATATGGCGCGGCAGCGGTTCAGGTACTACAAGCGCTGAACGTTTTTGAAGCTTTGGAGCCAAAAATCGTCCAAGGCAAAAACGTCATACAGGCATACCAATTCGCAGCGGTCGGCGCGGCGGATATAGCCATTGTTGCCGCTTCACTGACAGAGCGTGAAACAAATCGCGGCCACGCGCTGCTTATCCCATCCGATATGCATCGACCGATTGCGCAGGACGCGATTCTCTTGACGCCCGGGCAACACAAAGCGACAGCCACAGCATTTCTGTCCTTTCTAAAAAGCCCGGAAGCGCTGGCTATTATGCGTCGCTATAAATATGACGTTCCAATGAACATAAGCAGTACCCTCAAAACTGATGGATGATATCTGGCAACCCATCTGGCTGAGCATTCGCCTGGCGACGGTCACGACGGCTTTCTTGCTTTTAATCGGCGCACCGCTGGCTTGGTGGTTGGCACGCTCACCTCGCCGCTGGAAAGAAGCCGTCGCTGCCATTGTCGCGATGCCGTTGGTCCTACCGCCAACAGTATTGGGATTTTATCTATTGTTGGCTTTGGGACCGGACGGTCCGGCGCAATATCTAAACGGTCACGGATTGGCCTTCACATTCGAAGGCCTCGTGATTGGTTCGATCATCTATTCGCTGCCATTTGTCGTGCAGCCTATCCGCAATGCGTTTGAGGCCTTTGGCGAAAAACCGCTGGAAGCCGCCGCCACACTAGGCGCGGGGCCATGGGACCGGTTCTGGCATGTGGCGCTGCCGCTGGCTCGGCCTGGCATCCTAACTGGCGCCGTGCTGGGTTTTGCCCATACGATTGGTGAGTTTGGTGTTGTTCTAATGATTGGTGGCGACATACCTGGCGAAACACGTGTGCTGTCAGTCGCGATCTATGATTACGTTGAAACGCTGCAATGGCGAAAAGCGCACTTGCTGGCAGGCGGGATGGTGGCGTTCGCATTCATTGTAGTGCTCGCTGTGTTGCTGCTAAACCGCCGCCCTGCCCGCCAAGGTGCCCCAGCATGAGCAACTGGATTCAGGCTTCACTAGAGGGTGCGGTTGGCGATTTCCGTCTGGACGCCACATTTACCGCAGCTATGACCGGCGTAACCGCGTTATTCGGCCCATCTGGCTCCGGCAAGACGACCATCCTTCGCTGCATTGCTGGCCTAACCAGGATGCAAGGCCGTTTATCTGTGAACGGCATGGAATGGCAGGGCGACGATGCATTCATGCCAGCCCATCAGCGCCCCATTGGATATGTGTTCCAGGACGCCAACCTATTCCCGCACTTGACTGTTGCCGGAAACTTGGACTTTGCAGCCAAGCGTTCAGGCAAGCGCTCCAATAGTGACAGCGCAGCGATCGATTTTAATGAAACCGTCAACCTGCTTGGCCTAACACCTCTGATGCAACGGATGCCAACAGCCCTTTCCGGCGGAGAACGGCAGCGCGTCGCCGTTGGCCGCGCCCTCATATCATGCCCCCAAGTGCTGCTGATGGACGAGCCCCTGTCTGGCCTGGACCAGGCAGCAAAAGCCGACATCCTGCCATATCTGGAACGACTGACCGATACGCTGGCGATCCCGGTGCTCTATGTCAGCCACGATATCGGCGAAGTGGCCCGGCTGGCAGACCATATGGTGTTGCTGAATACAGGCCGCGCGGTCGCGTCAGGAACAATCGGCGATATGCTGGAACGCCTCGACCTTGGCCTGCTGGTAGAGCCATTCGAAGAAAGCGTGTTAGCTGCCGCTGAAGTCACTGGCCACGATCCAAAATATCGCCTGACGCGCCTTATTTGCTGCGGCCAGCCTTTGACAATTCCAGAAGCTGACCTTGGAGTTGGCGAGACCGTGCGCCTGCGCATTCGCGCCCGGGACGTCGGCTTAGCAACCAAGCGGCCAGACGGCATAAGCATTCGCAATATCTTGGAAGGCCGTATCGCGGAGATATCTGCAGCACCAGGTGCCGCTCATGCGGAAACACTGGTTGATATCAATGGCGCTCGCCTGCGCGCGCGGATCACACTTGAAGCGCTGGCAGAATTGGAACTTACCGTTGGTGCGCCTGTCTTTGCCCTGGTAAAAAGCGTCACGTTTGACGGGCGCAGCATCGCCGCCAAGCCTCAGAGTTGAATGGAAACCAACTCATGTTCGTCCGTAGAGGGTTCAAAAACCGCGTATTCGAATTGCTGCATCTCGCAACATATCGATTGCTTAAGCTTGCGCCCGTTCCTCTGGCATTCGATGCGGGTGCGCTGCTCGGGTACTTCTCCGGGCGGTATCTCCGCAAACGTGCAAGCGAAGTCAGTCGGGCCAATTTGGCAGTGTTCCGACCAGAACTGTCAGATCACGAACGCCGCCAACACATCAGCGGAATGTGGCGACATCTTCGGCGAATCCTAACAGAGTTCACCTGTTACAAGCGTCTGCGCGATAATGGTTGGATTGAAATGGAAGGCGCTGCCGCCAGGTAGATCGCCGGTTGTGATTAAGGGCTGTCATATGGGGATTGGGAAACTATTACGCTTGCAGTAATGAGCGCGGGCCACGAGGTTGCTGGCACCTACCAGCCCCAATCCAATCCATCACAAAATCATGCTGCACGAGCGCACACACGTCGGATGGATTGGCCTTGCGCCCAAGGAGGCACCCGTGCGGCGCGCTGTACGGCACCTGGATGACGGTGGGGCGGTTGTGAATTATATCGATGGATAGGTCGACGGCGCTGTGAATGCGCCTTCACTTGGGCGCATTGTCCCGTTGGACCGGAATATTTTTCTGTCGGCCCGCTTGGCGCGTCGATCAAATGCGCCTCTGTTCTTCGGCAAAAAGCGAGAGACTAAAAGGCACAAAATACCACGTTTCCTTCGAGAAAGTTGACACGACCAATGGTGCTGCATAGAGCGACAAATTGCTCGATCGGAAGCTAGAAGCCGCCGTCCGGAAGCGTCCGGAGCAGCGGTGGATGCTGCATGTTTCGAAATACTGATGCGCCGTAATAGGGCGACCGCTCGGCCTTTGCTACGCAACCGCCTGCCGGTCGAATGATGGGATTTCTGTGTTCCGACCTTTTTGCTTCAGCGAAAAGCAAATGGTGGGCGGTACAAGGATCGAACTTGTGGCCACTGCGATGTCAACACAGTGCTCTACCGCTGAGCTAACCGCCCGTATTTATGAAAGGCTTTCTTACCGATAATCCAGGTGCCTCGCAAGTGGGTTCCGTTCTGGGATAGGATGCAACTGCAAATTTCTTACGTCACGCGTCAATGCGTCCAAGGAGTCGCCCCATGTCTGGTAACGGTCAAGCACTGGCTGAACGCTATTTGAAGTTCGGTATTTTTCTGGCCCCCTTCCACCCGATGGAGGAAAGCCCACTGCTGTGCTTGGAGCGGGATATGCAATTGCTCCAGCACATCGACATGCTGGGCTACGACGAAGCGTGGGTGGGCGAGCATCATTCAGGCGGGTTCGAAATTATCGCCAATCCAGAGATGTTCATCGCCCAAGCAATTGAGCGCACCCGGCATATTCGCCTTGGTACCGGTGTTATTTCACTGCCGTATCATAACCCCTATACTGTCGCCAGCCGGATGACGCAGCTGGATTATCAGACACGCGGGCGGGCAATGTTTGGTGTTGGACCGGGCGCGCTTGTAGGCGACGCCTTCCGCATGGGCATCGATCCTGAGAACCAGCGCCGCATGCTGAACGAAGCCCTGGAGGCCATTGTGCCGCTGATGCACGGCGAGCAGGTCACGATGGAGACCGATTGGTTCAATCTGCGTGAGGCGCGGCTGCAATTGGCCGGATACACCCGTCCCCATATGGAGATGGCGGTCGCATCCGCGCGCTCCCCTGTTGGCGCTCTGGCTGCTGGCAAGCACGGACTTGGCATGCTCTCCATCGGCGGCACGTCAGACGATGCGCTGAAAGCCCATGCAAGCAATTGGGGCGTTGCAGAAACAGCGGCGGCTGAAAACGATAAAACGTTGGATCGCAAAAACTGGCGCATCGTCACCTTGATGCATGTCGCCGAAACCCGTGACAAAGCCTTCGAGAACGTTAAATGGGGTATTGATCATTGGGCCAAGTATTTTGGCGAGATCGCAACATTCCCAATTGTTCCAGACGACATCACGGACGCTGCCGAATACCTAACCGAAGGGCGGATGGCTGTGATCGGCGCGCCAGATGACGCCATCGAATATCTGGAAACCCTCTGGGATGGCGCTGGCGGGTTCGGCTGCCTGATGCAACTCGCCCATAACTGGGCGGATTGGGAGGAAACCAAACACTCCTATGACCTGATCGCACGCCAAGTCATTCCCCATTTTCAGGGATCAAACGACCTCCGCCGATATTCCTACAGCTACAGCCGGGAAAACCGCCCAATGTTCATTGGCAAAGCCGAAAAAGCCGTAATGAATGAAATTGAGAAACATGAAGCGGGCAAGAAGGTTGCTGCGGAATAAATCGCTATGTCGCTAAGAATAGCGCGCATTCCACCATCAGAACTTGAAACCGCTTTGGACGACGTCGCCCAACTCAACATCGCAGTATTTTGGGAATTTCCATACCTGTATGACGGCGATATGGACTCGGAGCGCGACTACATCGCCAAGTATCGGGATAGCGAAAATACAATTGTCATCGGTGCATGGGATGGCGATAAGCCGGTGGGTGATGCAACCGGCACGCCAATGGAAGATCACGCAGAGGAATTCGCTGCCCCTTTTCAAGACGCCGGTTATGACTTGGCTGATATGTTCTGTTGCGCCAAAAGCGTGCTGCTTCCCCCTTTACGCGGCCAGCGAGCGGGCCATGCCTTCTTTGAGCACCGGGAAGCAAATGCCCGCGCGCTTGGCCGCCGCTGGTCCTGCTTTTGCTCAGTCGTTGGCCCACCGGAAATAAGCCTCCCGAATACCGTCCCAATGATGTTTTTTGGTGCAAGTGCGGATATGCGCCGATGCCGGGCGTCTATGCCGAATTCAATTGGAAAGATGTCGGCTATATGACGCAAACCAAGAGATCTTTGCAATTCTGGGACAGGGACCTTGAGCAATGAAAAATGCGCCTGAATGGTTTTTCGTCGGCGGCAGGTATGTCTCCGCGCCTGGCGGTTCGCACTATGCTGGCCAGATGTATGTTGAGCGCTATGAGCCCGATGAGCGCCTTCATGAAACACCCGTCGTCATGGTGCATGGCGGTGTGCAAACTGGCACGAACTTCACCTCCACAGTTGATGGCCGCCCCGGATGGACGCAGGACTTCCTGGCAGCTGGGTATGAGATCTATGTGATTGACCAGCCTGAACGCGGACGGTCCGGCCATCGGCTGGTGGATAGCGCAGCGGCTGAGCAGTTCCGGTATACGGCAGAACGGACAGCAGACTATTTCACGAACCCAGCCGCCGCCAAGCTTTGGCCAACGGCGGATAGCCATACAGAATGGCCAGGCACCGGTCGGATGGGTGATCCTACGTTCGACAGGTTCTTTGCAAGCCAGGTCAGTCAATTGGCGGACCGGGATGCGATTGAGGCTGGAACGCGGGACGGTCTGGTCGCATTGCTGGACCAAATCGGCCCAGCGATCCTCTTGACCCATTCTCAATCAGGCCCGTGCGGATGGCTTGTTGCAGATGCCCGCCCATACCTCGTGAAAGGTATTTTGGCGATTGAGCCGAATGGCCCGCCCTTTAAAGACATCCAATTTTTGGGGGCACCAGACTGGTTTAGCTATGGCGAAGATATCGCCCGTGCCTGGGGCATCACCCGCCTGCCCATGACCTTCAACCCGCCTGTCGAAGCCCCAGAGGACTTACGGCCCGCATTGGACCCATCGCTTGGAACCGATGTGTTGGCACCCGGATATATACCAACATCAGGACCACACACACTGCCGAATTTTGCAGGCGTGCCGATCCTGATCGTGACCGGCGAGGCCTCATATCACGCGAGCTATGATCACTGCACCAGCGCATTTCTGCAGGCCGTCGGTGTAGAACATGACTTCCAACGGTTGGAAGATGCTGGCCTAAGCGGCAATAGCCATATGATTATGATGGAGCAGAATAGCGCGGATGTTGCTGCATTATTGATGCAGTGGCTGGCGAAGCGGGGGCTCTAGTCTAGCTCCGCCAGAACCGTGCGCTGAACAGGATCAGCACAGTAAAAAGCTCCAATCGGCCTGCGAGCATGCCAATTGCTAGAATCCATTTTGCTGCATCTGAGAGCGGGGCGAAATTGCCAGCAGGCCCAATGATTGGCCCAAGGCCTGGCCCGACATTGGAAATTGCGGTCGCAGCGCCGGATAGTGCCGTAATCCCATCCAGACCTGTAAGGCTGAGTGCCACAGCGAGTACGAGAAAACTAACGATATAGAGGAAAAAGAAAGCCATTACCGAGTTAATGGTTTCTGGATTCAACGGCTTACCGGCATAGCGCGCAGGGGCAACCCGGTGGGGCCGAGCGAGCTTCCGTAGCTGGGATTGCGCGCTGGCGAACAGCACCTGGAAGCGGAAAATCTTGATCGAGCATGTTGTTGACCCGGCACAGCCGCCGACAAACATCAGCGCCAGGAATGTAGGTGTGGCGAAGGCACCCCAAGCCTCAAAATTGCCGATGACATATCCGGTCCCTGTCATGATCGACACAACGTTGAAAACCGTTTCAGAGAACGCCTGAATGATAGAGGCACCTGAATCCACTGACCGGACCAGCAACACAAAGACAATGAATGCAGCAGCGATTAGAAAGAAGCCGCGCACCTGTGGGTCATGCAGGATAACGGACACACGAACCTTCATCATTTTCAGATACATGATGAATGGCAGAGCGCCGAGGATCATGCCGACAGTCGCAATCAACGGAATAATCGGCCCCTCAAACACGCCGAACGAGGCGTCATAATTGGCGTATCCTCCAGTCGCGACAGTAGTCATGGCGTGGGTAACGGCATCAAAAATATTCATACCGGCCAACCAGTAGGCCGCCACAATCAGCGTTGTGCCGCCCACGTAAATACCACCAATACCGCTGGCGATCTGGGCAGCACGCGGCAGGACTTTCTCATTCTGCTCAGCCGCTTCCGCCCGGAAAAGCTGCATACCACCGACTTGCAGGGCCGGCAGAATCGCGATTGCTGTCACCACGATGCCGATACCGCCGATCCATTGCAGCAGCGCCCGCCAAAGCAGCAATCCTGGCGCAGCGAAATCCAAGCCGACAATAACAGTCGAGCCTGTAGTCGTAAGTCCCGACATCGCCTCAAAGAAAGCGTCAGTATAGCTCAAGTTCAAATCTGCAAATACAAACGGAAGTGCAGCGAAGGCCGCCAGCGCTGCCCAACTCACCGTGGTGAAAAGGAAGGTTTCCCGGACAGATATGTTAAAGCCCCTACCCTGCCAGCAGGATACAGACAGGCCAACGCCGACAAATAGCGTCAAACCACCAGCGGCCACAAAAACCAGCCAGTTGGGGTTGCCCTCAATCAAGTCTGCCAGCGCAGGCGGCGTCATTGCCACAGCAAGAGCTGACAGCAGAAGGCCGGTCAGGAATGCGATCGGCCGAAGGTTCATGCAGTTTGGTCCCTCAAAGCTGTATACGTTTCACCGGAAACGACGAAGCCAGAAACAACGCCATTATAGCGTAATTCCTGGCCTCGTCTAAACGTGAAACGCTTATTCTCCGGATTAGGGATCAGTGCAATGAGTGCTTTGCGTTTGGTGTATCGAGAGAAAACGCAGGCACGCTAATGTCAAAGCTCTCACCGTCATCTGTCGCCATCTCATAGGCACCGAGCATTAGCCCGGATGACGTCTCCAGCGGGCAGCCGCTAGTATAGCTGTATTCCTCACCTGGATCCAGCACTGGCTGCTCACCCACAACCCCAGCGCCACGCACTTCTTGCACACGACCACGGGCGTCAATGATCTTCCAATAGCGGTTCATCAGCTGCACCAGCTTATCGCTGCAATTCTGAATAGTGATGTGGTAGGCCCACACATAATGGCCTTCCGCCGGCCTGGAATGCTCTTCCAGATATTCCGGCACGACAATGACTTTAAGACCATGTGTCGTCTCTTCGTACATCCACCAATGCTCCAACCAAGCGCTTTGAGACCAAGATTTTACCGCTCACACTATGCAGCCTACGCATCCGATACAAGGTGGTTAAGATTCCTCTCAAGGCTTAACCATTTACGATTAAGGCTTGATCTAGGTCCCGGATGAGATCGTCTGCCGACTCGAGTCCTACGGAAAGCCGAAGAAGATCCGGCCCGATGTTCAACCGCGCCTTTTCCTCAAGCGGTGTCTTTGCGTGGGTAGATGTATCTGGGTGACAAACCAGGCTTTTAGCGTCTCCCAAGTTATTCGAGATTTTGATCAGACGAAGCGCATTCAATGTCTTAAAGCAATTGGCTTTACCGCCGTTCAAACGCGCCGAAACAAGCGTGCCGAACCCGGACATTTGTCGGGCTGCAATTTCATGGCCAGGGCAGTCGCTGCGGCCCGGATAAATTGACTGGGCGACAGCAGGATGTTCAGCCAAAAAGTCCGCCACCTTAGCCGCTGATGCGGCCTCTGCCCGAACACGTAGCTCAAGTGTCTCCAGGCCTTTAAGAGCAACCCAAGCATTGAACGGGCTGAGCGCAGGGCCAGTATGGCGCAGGAACGGCAGCAATTTTTCCTCGACAAAGTCTGCTGACCCCAGCACCGCACCGCCAAGGCTGCGACCCTGGCCATCGATGTGCTTAGTCGTCGAGTAGGTCACGACATCCGCACCCAGCTCAAGCGGCTTTTGGAATATCGGGGTCGCGAAGACATTATCGACCACCAGACAAGCGCCGGCTTGCTTCGAAAGCTTGCCGATCGCCGCCAGATCAATAATCTCTAATGTCGGGTTGGACGGTGTTTCCAGAAACACGACTTTGGTTGGCTGAGAGAGCGCGGCCTCCCACGCGTCCATATCTCCTCCATCTACCAGCACCGCTTCAATGCCGTAGCGTGGCAGTATCTGCGTTGCAATAACAAGGCAGGAACTGAACAGCGCACGGCTCGCCACCAATCTATCACCAGCGGATAGCTGGCAGGCGAGTGCGGCAAATACCGCCGCCATGCCGGACCCAACGCCCATACAGGCCTCAGCGCCTTCTAGCAGGCGAAGGCGTTCCTCGAACATGGCGACGGTCGGGTTGGCGTAGCGAGAATAAACATAGCGGTCGATTTGGCCTTTGAATGCGGCTTCGGCCTCTTCTGCACTCTCATAGACAAAGCCGGACGTCAGAAAGATCGCCTCAGCATTTTCCTTGTGGGAACTGCGCAACAAGCCGCCATGCACGGCAGCTGATTGAGCCGAAATATTATCGGGAAGGTCTTGGTAGTCAGGCATCGTCTTTTCCTCCAGTTTCGCAGAATGGCTGGAGGCGACGGTCCTAGGTGCGGACTTTTGCCAGTGCGGCGAATAAGGAAAAACCCCAAATATGCCGAGCCAACCTCTTTAGCGATATGTTTAACGTGGCTCGCAAGCTGGTCGCTCAAATCACCACAGGTTCGACAGTCAGCACTCAATCAATGAATGTCAAGTATTAGATTGGCGTTCTGGGATCGGGCGCCTTATCCTGTTGTTAAGCAGTCGGACATTTTGAGTTTTTGATCCGAATAGATTTGGAGTTGTATCTCTCGTGGAGTCTGATCGCGGCATAGACCAAAGGCGGCCGCATCCCGCCCGCAATGGGTCAGGGCATCGCTCCCGCAATGGGCAACACCATCTGCCTGCATTCGCGGCGCTGGATTTGGGCACCAATAACTGCCGCCTTCTAGTCGCGCGACCGAGCGGTTCCGAATTCACCGTGATCGATTCTTTTTCCCGCATTATCCGCCTCGGCGAGGGCATCAATGAAACCGGGCGGCTGTCTGAACCCGCTATTGAGCGCGCGATCAATGCGCTGCGGATATGTGTCAGCAAGCTTCGTCGCTGGCGGGTTCGGTACGGTCGCTATGTGGCGACGGAAGCCTGCCGCAAAGCCAGTAATTGCGTTGAATTCCTCGATCGCGCCGCTTATGAAGCCGACGTGCGCCTTGAAATCATTGATGCTGGTGAGGAAGCAGCACTGGCGGCCCGGGGCTGTGGCCCTTTGCTGACAGCCAAGCGCGAAAATGCTGTTGTGTTTGATATCGGCGGTGGATCGACAGAGGTCATCTGGCTGTCGACACCAACTGGTGGTCCCATCAGGTTCCTAGACAGTATTTCCATTCCGATGGGCGTCGTCACTATGGCGGACCAATTGCGTGGCCAAAAAATTACACCGGAACTATACGATAGCCTGAAGCGCGATGCCCGGATGCCGCTTGGCGCATTCGATGCCAAGCACGGCATATCACAGCACATTCGGATGGGGCGCGTGCAAATGCTTGGAGCATCCGGCACTGTAACCACAGTGGCAGGCATTCACAAACGCCTGCCCCGCTATCGCCGGGATGCTGTAGACGGCACACTAATCGACTTCAAAGAGATTGACGCCGTGACGGAACACTTATTCGCCATCGGCGCAGATGGTCGTCGGGCAAACCCGTGCGTTGGCCCTGAACGGGCTGACCTTTTGCTGCCGGGGTGTGCCATCCTGGACGCGATCCGAGATCAATGGCCAGTGGGCCGCCTGCGGGTGGCGGACCGTGGCGTGCGCGAAGGCATCCTGCTTTCGCTCATGCAAGATGGCTCCAGGGGCTAGCAATGGCAAAGAAACCTGGTCGCACTGGAAAAACCGGCAAACAAAAAGGTAATTCTGGGCGTGGTGATGGAGCCCGGATGATGGCGATACGCGTTAAAACTGCGAGCGGGCGGAAGGTCGGCTCCACGCTGTGGCTACAGCGGCAACTGAATGATCCCTATGTACTGAAAGCCCAGGCGGACGGATATCGCAGCCGCGCCGCGTATAAGCTTGTTGAACTGGATGATCGGTTTGGTTTCCTCAAACCCGGCATGCGGATCGCGGACCTTGGTGCCGCCCCTGGCGGATGGACCCAGGTTGCGGCCCAACGCACTGGCTCTTTAACCGGCAAGTCGCCACCAATTATCGGCATGGACATCCAAGAGATGGACCCGATTGAGGGTGCCGAGCTCATGCTGCTCGATATCTTCGCCGAGGATGCAATTCCTTTGATCCAAGCGGCCCTTGGCGGTGAAGCAAATATCGTGCTGTCCGATATGGCACCGTCGACAACCGGCCATAAAAACACAGATCAAATCAGGATTGCTGGCCTCGCAGAGGCTGCATATGACGTCGCCAAGCAATTGCTGGCAAACGACGGCGTTTTCATTGTAAAGGTGTTCCAGGGCGGCGCGCCGCCAGAATTACTGGCAGAATTAAAGCGTGATTTTAGCCTGGTCCGGCACGTAAAACCACCTGCTAGCCGCCAAGGCTCACCAGAAATGTACCTCGTCGCGACCGGGTATCGTGGATAGATGCTGAAGCTGCTGCGCACCGCACGGGCTGCACTGCACACGAAAGCATCCTACCCAAAGTCCGCCGCCTGATCACCGATCTCCTCCATGAAGCGCGACTCAAAAGCTGCATTCACAAAGTCTTTGATGCCAATATAACGGAATTCATGGCTTAGCGCGCCGAAACGGGACCAGAGGCCTGTTCGCTAAATGTTTCATTTTGGTATGCCTTGCCAGTGCAGTGCGAGATCAGCCTGAAATGCAGGCTTACCGAACGGCGTTTGGCGGAAACCTGATTATCTTTGGTGATGTGGATTTCAGCCATAAAAGTCACTACCCAAAAGCCTACAACCACTTCTATAGTTCCTACATGGCATAGTTTCGGCGGGGAATGGTTATGAAATACGATTATATTATCGTTGGCGGTGGATCAGCTGGGTCAACCTTAGCAAACCGTCTTTCTGCCCGCAGTACCAACCAAGTTCTTTTGTTGGAAGCTGGCGAAGATACCCCACCGGGTGCTGAGCCTGAGGAAATCCTGGACAGTTATCCTGGCCGCGCCTACCTCAACAGCCGTTTCATCTGGGATGAGCTCAAGGTCACGACAGAGAATATTTCACACAATCAGCCAGACGTCCCCAAACCCCCACTCCGCAAATACGAGCAAGCGCGCGTTCTTGGTGGCGGGTCCTCTATCAATGGCCAAATGGCCAATCGCGGCGCGCCTTCAGACTTCTCAGACTGGGAAGCCCGCGGCGCTAAAGACTGGAATTGGGAGGGCGTACTGCCCTATTTCAAGAAAATCGAACGTGATCTTGATTTCAACAATGAATGGCATGGCCAGGAAGGGCATATCCCCGTCCGCCGCATCATGCCGCAAGATTGGAGCGGCCTTGGCAAAGCCGCCGCTGAAGCCTTCGCCGCCCAGGGTTTCGAATATATCGACGACCAGAACGGCGAATTCCGGGATGGCTATTTCCCGATAACCATCTCCAACACGAATGATCAACGCGTCTCCGCCGCCATCGGCTACCTGAACGCAGACGTGCGCAAGCGGCCAAACCTTACGCTATCCACGTTGACTTCGGTGACGGAGCTTTTGTTCGAAGGCTGTCATTGCGTCGGCGTGAATGCATTGGTCGAGGGCAAGCCGCAGAAATTCCGGGGCCATGAGATCATCCTTTCTAGCGGTGCTATCCATTCGCCAGCCCACTTGCTGCGCGCGGGCATTGGGCCTGAAGGGCATCTCAGGGATTTGGGGATTGCTGTACGCCATAACCTACCTGGCGTTGGCAATCAGTTGATGGATCATCCCTCGATCGCGCTCGCCAGCTTCATGAAACCCAATGCCAGGCGGCGGAAAGAAGGGTCCAGGCGGCACTTGGTGGTCGGCCTTCGCTATACCTCGTCCACGCCGGGTGTGCCCCAGGGCGATATGTTCGTTGCCGTCGCGCACAAATCTGGCTGGCATGCGGTGGGTGAGCAAATTGCCTCAAAAATCCTGTTCGTCAACAAAACCTATTCTGAGACAGGCTATGTCCGCCTAAATTCCAAACACTGGGCGGAAGAGCCGGAGGTTGCATTCAACCTGCTCTCTGACAGCCGGGACCTGGACCGACTGAAAGAGGGCGCGCGCATGATGGCGGCAGCATACGCGTCTGAGGCGCTGCAGCGCGTCACGTCAGACCCGTTTCCGGCCAGCTGGGGGGACAAAGTCCGCCAGATCAGCGCTGTTACGACCAAGAATAAGCTCATGACCGACATCGCCGCCAAGGTCATGGATGGCCCGGCTCCCCTTCGGCGCTGGTTTATGAAAACCTTCGTGACAGACGGCCTAACGATGCAAGACATCCTGACCGATGAAGAAAAGATGGAAGGCTTCATCAAGCAGACAGCAGTTGGCGTATGGCACGCCTCCTGCACCTGCCGCATGGGCTCCGATGATGACCCTATGGCCGTCACTGACAACCAGGGCCGCGTGCGCGGCATGGAGGGATTGCGCGTCTGCGATGCGTCCATCTTCCCGGTTGTCCCCTGTGCCAACACCAACTTCCCAACGATTATGGCAGCGGAAAAGATCGCGGATGCTATTTTGGCGACCCTGGCGTGACCGGCCCTAGCCTTGTCCTCACGTTCGATAACGGACCCGATCTAATCGCGACACCGTTTGTGTTGGAAGTACTTGCGGCCTGTGACCTCAACGCCACACTCTTCCCGACCGGCGAATAGCTGGCGAAACCGCGTGCTTCTGCACTTTTGGATAAGGTCGCCCGTGCGGGCCACGCTATCGGTAACCACACCTACAGCCATCCAAGGCCCTTCGGCAGTCTTAGGGCAGAAGCCGCTATCGACGAGATTGAGCGTACGGAAGCGCTCTTTGCCGGGCATCAGTCTCCATTGCGCCTTTTTCGTCCGTCAGCCGGGGCGGCATAAAACACCTACCAAGATTTCTTGACCAAGCCATATTGGCGGGTATCGACATCACACCAGACCTGCCGCCGGAGAAAATGCCAGTGCAACACGGCCAGGTAAAAGCGCCGGTCGATTGGCTGATTTCAGACATTTAGCCCCACACTAAGCAACGGTTCGGTAGGTGAAGCGCGTATCTTTTCTACCCAGCCCACCACAAATCAAGCCAGAGCATCGGCAAAATTGTTATTGACGTCGCGGTGGCCAGCTTCATCGGCTCGCACTGCAATCACGACATCACGAAGGCGGGCGTCTTCACTTAGATTCTGGTACTTGATGGCTTTGGGGAGTGCCGGTATGGTTTTCGTCCTCGCCAGCGTCGATCTTCGCCAGATAATGGGTGTAGCTGATGAGGGCCTTTTCCTCAAAATAGCCAACCACCCGATGTGCAGTCTTGGGTGCCAGGAGATAGACGAAGAAGTAGAAATTCTAGAAAACCGCCCGCGCCCCCATCACTAAAGCCAGCTCGAGCACGGATGGTTCAGCGATCTTAATGAATGTCATGAGGTCCATAAGCTCATTTCCAGCCTCATCCAGCATTTCGCGGATCTAGCCTTCGTCGTCTTTGATTAACCGCAATGCCTTCAAATGCACCAGCAATCTGCCGACCATTCCCGGAACGGCAGCTACCGTCTCAAGCACCACGGAACGATTGCCGTAGCGGTTTGCAAAAACTTGTTGGCGAAAAACCGCAGCACCTTAACAACGCCATACGCAAATTTGTCGCTTGCGCCCTCAGGCTGGCGGTGCAGCGTCAGGTTAACATTGGTTCCGGCTTCAATATCATTACTCATGTACAAACCCTCAGCTCAAGCTGTTCCGACGCGACCGCGGTACCCTCACATGTTGGGAACATACCAGCCCGCCAAGTCGGCGACGATGCCACGGATTGGCGACATGGCAGAGCTCCGCGATTGATCGACGTGCTGAGACTGCTTTGACAAACACCCCAACCACGCCTGACAATTCTCTCCGAAACATCATATCAAGGGAGAAGCGTTATGGGTATTTTGGATGGTCGCGTGGCGATCTGTACAGGGTCTGGCCGGGGCGTTGGGGCTGAAGTTGCGAAGTTGATGGCAGCGAATGGTGCCAAGGTCATCGTGAATGACCCAGGCGTTGGCGGCGGCGGCGAAGGCGGCGACCAAACCCCAGCCCAGGCGATTGTCGATGAAATCAAAGCGGCGGGCGGCGACGCTGCGGCTAACTTCGGCTCCGTCACATCCTACGAAGACTGCTTGGACATGATCACCCAGGCGCGGGATGAGTTCGGCGGATGCCATGCCGTGTTCAACCCAGCCGGTATTCTGCGGGACCGCATGTTCCACAAAATGTCCCCGGATGATTGGAAAGACGTGATTGACGTCCACCTGACCGGCCATTACAACATCAACCGTGCATCTATTAACCTGTTCCGGGAGCAGGAATATGGGCGGATGATTATGGTCTCCTCCACCTCCGGCGTCCTGGGGAATGTGGGTCAGGCCAACTACGGTGCCGCCAAAATGGGGATCGTCGCGCTCATGCGCATCGTCGCTATGGAGAACGCGAATAAGGGCATCACGGCCAACGCTATCCTGCCCTCCGCCGATACGCGCATGACGCGTTCCGTGCCAACACCGAAAGACCCGACAGCAGCGGAAGTGCGCGAAGAACGCCTGCGCTTGAGCCCAGCGGACGCTATTGCGCCGCTTTGTGTATTCCTGGCGTCCGAGCAGGCTAGCTATGTCTCCGGCCAGGTATTCCACCAGCGGGGTGCGGAGCTTTCCCTTTACGGTGACATGAAACCAACGCGGATGGCTCATCGCCATGGCGGCTGGACGGTCGACACCATTGCCGAAAACGCCATGCCGAGCCTGAAGACCGGCTTCGTCACTATTGGCAACAGCCGGGAAATTCACCCCGGCCTGCCGCTGGAGTAGACCTACATCATCTAAAACCACCTGCCCCTCCCTGCTGATGAAAGACTAAATCCATGACGACCAATTTCGCTGATGAAGAACGGATGCTGATCGATCTTGTCGATAAATTCGTCGAGAACGAGCTGATGCCGCTCGAAAAAGCCGTTATGGAGCGGGAGGCGGCAGGCGGTGAAGTCGCGTTGCTGCCGGAAGAAGAAGCGCCACTGCGCGCCAAGTGCAAAGAACTCGGCCTCTGGGCGTTGGATGCGCCAGAGGAAGTGGGCGGGTCCAACATCCGCACTTCGGTGATGCTGGCAATCCAAGAGAAAATCAAAAGCACGGTGACGCCATTCATCTTCCCGCCGGATAGCCCCAATCTCCACATGATGATCGAAGTGGCTACGCCGGAGCAGAAAACAAAATACATGGAGCCGTATGCCCGCGGTGAACTTCGCTCCAACATCGCGATTTCTGAACCGGGTGCGGGCGGTGACCCAGCGCAGATGAAAACCCGGGCCATTCGTGAAGGCGATGATTGGGTCATTAACGGGCGGAAAATCTGGGTGTCCGGCGTGCCTAAGGCGGATTTCCTCATTCTAATGGCCGCGACAGACCCTAGCAAAGGTGCCCGCGGCGGCATTACGGCATTCTTGGTGGACACCAACACGCCGGGCTTCGCCATCGAACGGTCCATCCCGATGATCGCAGGCGCACGGACATATGAGCTGACGTTTGATGATGTGCGTTTGAAGGATTCACAGGTGCTCGGCATCGTCGGCCAGGGCTATGCGCCGATGCAGAAGCGCCTCACCGTTCGTCGCCTGGAAATGGGTGCAATGGGCGTCGGCATGGCCGAACGTGCGCTGAAAATGATGTGCCAACACACCCAGCAGCGCGAGACCTTTGGCCAGAAGCTGTCAGACCGGCAGGCGATCCAATGGTGGGTGGCAGACGCCGCCACCAAAATCCACACCACTCGCCTGATGGTGCAGGACGCGGCACGCAAGCAGGAAGCCGGCGAGGACATCCGCACCGAAGCCTCCATGATCAAAGTCTACGCCACCGAAATGGCCCAGGAGACCCTGGACAACGCCATGCAAAGCTTCGGTGCCATGGGCATGACCCGCGAACTCCCCTTCGCCATAATGTCCCAACGCCTAAGACTTTCCCGGATTTACGAAGGGCCGACAGAAGTGCACAGGATGCTGATCGCACGGCGGACGCTTAGGAAGTATGAGTGATTAGTTGAGACCTCTGCGTAAGCCCCCAATCTAAGCGGGGCTTATGCAGACGTCTAATTAAAGATGTAACGACCGGCTTAATAATTCTGATTCAAAGCGCCGAAGTGACTCCTAAGTGGCTTTCCATCTGGCCGACCGCCGCATCGGTGATGCCCACTCATCGACACGCATCGTCGAAGCTTTGGCAATATGATTGCGGTGCCCCGGCGCCCACTAAAGACCGGCCAACGGTTCGATATACGGACGTTATAGTCTCAATTTTGCCAACAGACACGCCCGGCACATAGCGCAACAGGTCCGGGATCGTTGTGGCACCTGCGCATATAATGTCGGCATTGCTCAGAACGAAAACCGCCGCAGCTACATCCTTGGCTGCTCGCCCCCTTCTGGTGACAGAGGTAGCCTCTACCTTAACTGCCATTAAATCCTGCAAGCTCAGATCACCGAGCGCCCCGGCGTCCCGCGCACCCGCCGTTTTTTCTGCTACAGCGACCAGGCTTGCGCCAGCCGCGATCATTGTCAAAATCTTCCGCAAATCTGCACCAGATTCGTTTGCGTTAACCTACGAACTGCATATGCCAAATAACCCTTCGATTAATTTAACACTCTGATTAGAAGATAGATTTAGCGCCAACCTTCCAGTAACCGCGCCTCATCTCGTTTGAACAACGGGATCAGAACCACCCCCGCAAGGAAGCCGCCAATATGCGCCCAGTAAGCCACATTGCCGGGCCCAAACATGCCACCGCTGGCCAACGCCTGGAAAATGAACCACCCGCCGATCCAAACCCAAACTGGCAAGCAAAGCGGTATGAAGATCGGCGTGATCGCTGTAATGCGCGCCGTTGGATGCAGGATGAGATATGCGGCCAAAATTCCAGATACGCCGCCACTGGCGCCAATCAACGGCGCTTCAGACATTTCATTGGTCATGCCATGGGCCAGCGCTGCGAGGGCACCGCAGATCAGGTAAAAAATTATGAAACGGATCGTGCCGCAACGATCTTCAACATTGTCACCGAACACAAACATAAACGCCATGTTTCCAATCAAATGCCAGGCACCGCCGTGCAGGAACTGGTAGGTGAGCACTGACCAGGCTGCCGGCACATGCACCAATGCGGGATCAAGCTCCTGATGGCCAAAAATCACCGCAGGCAGAAAGCCAAAGCTGAAAACAGTTGATACCTCTTCAAAATGCGACTGGCCTGATTGCCAAACATACACGATCACGCAAATCAGGATGAGCGCCCACGTGCCATAGGGCGTATCGATCCATCGGCGCGGATTATCGTCATGAATGGGCCAGAACGCCACGCGGACTATAGCCGGGGTGTAGGAGGTGCATCGGCCAAATCACACCAAATTGGCGTGTGGTCTGATGCTTTAGGCCGGCCCCTTGGACGGCGATCAATATCAATATCTGTCATCCGATCCAATGCGGCACCTGTAAGCAACAGGTGATCAATTCGGATGCCGTTGTCTTTCTGCCACGCACCCGCCTGATAATCCCAGAACGTATATGCTGCTGGCGCATTGGGCTTGGCTGCACGGAAAGCATCATAATAGCCAAGGTTTAGAATGCTGCGGAATTCGGCACGGCTTTCTGGCCGGCTCAACGCATCGCCCTCCCAGGCGCTTGGGTCGTAGCAATCCTCATCCGTGGGTATGACGTTGTAGTCCCCAAGCAATGCAACCGGCTTACCCGTCGCTGCCAATTCAGCAGCGCGCGTGTAAAGCCGTTTCATCCAGCTAATTTTATACGGAAACTTTTCCGTGCCCACAGGATTGCCGTTCGGCAAATAGATTGAAGCAATGCGCACCCCATTGATTGTCGCTTCGACGTACCGCGCCTGCTCATCGCTATCATCCCCCGGCAGGCCGATCATCTGGTCTTCAATAGGCAGGCGGGACAGGATAGCGGAGCCGTTATAGGTCTTTTGGCCAGCAATGACGGACTTATAACCCTTGGCTTCGAACTCCAAACGCGGGAAAGCATCCTCGACGCATTTCAGTTCCTGCAAGGCCAGCACATCGGGCTGGCCCTCATCGAGCCATGCCAATACGGCGTCCAAACGGGCTTTGATTGAATTCACATTCCAAGAAGCGATGCGCACGTCAGGTCCGCTAGATCGCGAAAGAGGAGCCACAGCCACAAGACGACGCTGCGTTTGGATTCTCTACGACGAACATCGCACCCGCCAAATCTTCTTTCCACTCGACGACGGAGCCACGCAGCAGGTCGAGAGACACCTCATCGACGATGATCTCTACACCGTGACGCTTATAAACCGCGTCGTCCTCGTTCATATCTTTGTCGAAGCTGAAGCCGTATTGAAAGCCTGAGCAACCGCCGCCTGAAACCGAAACGCGCAGGCGTGCTCCGTCCTCGCCTTCCTTCTCCAGGATGCGTTGTAGCTGGGCTGCCGCCCGTTCTGTGACGCCAATTCCGTCTTGAACACTTCCGTCAGGCATGGCAATGCGCTCCTAATCAAGCAATTAGAATGTTCTGTCGCGGCTACGCACTGATCATCCTATATGGTATCCCCTTAATATAATGGATGTTCCTGCGGCTTCGATCAACGGGGTCTCAGCAAGAGGATACGACACACTGTGCCTATGGCCCTTTACGCCACGAAGAACGAGGAAAGCCGCGGGCGCCGCATCAGCGAGCCAGAGGCCGAAAACCGCTCGCCATTTCAACGGGATAGGGACCGGATCATCCATTCAAATGCCTTCCGGCGCCTCAAGCACAAAACCCAAGTTTTTGTTTATCATGAGGGCGATTATTTCCGGACCCGGCTGACACATTCTATTGAAGTTGCGCAAATTGCGCGCACGATCACCCGCAGCCTCGGTGCAAATGAAGACCTGGCGGAAGCCGTCGCCCTTGCCCATGATCTTGGCCACACGCCGTTTGGCCATGCCGGCGAGGAAGCATTATCAGCCTCGCTCGCAGATGCAGGCGGGTTCGATCATAACGTCCAAACCCTCCGAATCCTCACACGCTTAGAGCAGCGCTATGCCGATTTCGACGGCCTGAACTTGACATGGGAAACGCTCGAAGGTGTGGTCAAACACAACGGGCCAATGGCTGGGCCAAATATCACGACACCCAAAGCCATAGCCGCCTTCGATGCTTCTTATCAGCTTGATCTTGCGAGTTATGCAGGGCTTGAAGCGCAGATCGCAGCGCTTTCAGATGATGTGGCTTACAATAGCCATGATATCGACGATGGCCTGCGCGCCGGATTGTTTGATCTTGATGACCTCCGCGACCTACCGTTGCTGTCTGACCTTCTGGCAGAAGTTGACCGGAAGTGGCCAGAATTGGAGCGTCAGCGGAAGATTTATGAGCTGGTCCGTCAGCTCATTGGCGCACTCGTCATGGACCTCACCCTTGAGACCCAACGGCGCCTGAAAGCAACCAATCCCACCTCCGCTGCAGACGTTCGGGATGCAGGAAAGCCAATTGCGGCATTCTCTGAAGACATGGAATCCTCTGTGAACGCGTTGCGTATGTTCCTGAAAACGCATATGTACCGGCATTATCGGATCAATCGGATGACGAGCAAGGCGCGCCGGATTGTTACAGATCTATTCCAATTGTTCGTCGAAGAACCGGAGAACTTGCCAGAAGCTTGGCGCCAGGCCGCCGTGGGAGACGCACCGCAACATAAAACACGCATTGTCGGCGACTACATCGCAGGCATGACAGACCGCTATGCCATGCTGGAACACCAGCGCCTTTTTGATATTTATAGCCGGACAATATGAACTACTTTAAACACTTTCAAGCTCTGACACTGTCCATTTTGGAGCGCATGCAAGCGGCGTGCGATTTGCCCGAGGACATTGATTTTTCACGTGTTGCTGCTGAATTACCCAGGGACGCCGCCCATGGCGATGTTGCGCTGAATGCGGCCATGGTTCTGTCCAAACAAGCAGGCATAAAACCCCGTGATCTGGCAACTCGGATCGCAGCAAGCTTGGCCCAGCATGAAGATGTTGAATCGGCAGAAGTTGCAGGCCCCGGCTTCATTAATATCCGCGCTGCTGCTGCCTTCTGGCCTGCGCGATTGGCGGAAATTCTGGCTTTGGGCCGTGACTACGGCACCTCTGATATTGGTGCTGGACGGACAACCAATATCGAATATGTCTCAGCCAACCCAACAGGTCCACTGCACGTCGGCCATGCCCGTGGTGCCGTATTTGGTGATGCGCTGGCCGCATTGTTGGAAAAGGCTGGACATACCGTAATCCGCGAATATTACGTTAATGACGCTGGGTCCCAGGTCGATACCTTGGCGCAATCCGCACTTTTACGCATGCGCGAGGCTCAAGGCGAGGATATCGGCGAAATCCCAGAGGGCCTCTACCCTGGCGATTACCTGAAAGCCGTCGGCGTAGCACTAGCCAAACTGACCGCAACTGACCAAACGCCTGATGGTGCCCGCACGCTTGCTGTTGAAATGATGATGGACAGCATTCGCGAAGACCTGGCCGCAGCCGGGATCAAGCAAGATTTGTTTTCATCCGAACGCGCACTTGTAGAAGCTAGGCGCGTCGAGGATGCAGTCGCGGCACTGGAAGCCAAAGGCCTTGTATATGTCGGTGTGTTGGAGCCACCAAAAGGCAAGCTGCTGGATGATTGGGAAGCACGCCCGCAAACATTGTTCCGAGCCAGCGAATTTGGCGATGATACAGACCGGCCTTTGAAGAAGTCCGATGGGTCTTGGACTTATTTTGCAACCGATATTGCCTATCATTTCGATAAATATGAGCGTGGTGGCGAGACCTTGATTGACGTCTGGGGCGCGGATCATGGCGGTTACGTCAAGCGCGTCGCGGCCGCCATGCAGGCGCTCACAGGCAAAAAAGACACACTGGAAGTCAAACTGTGCCAACTCGTGAAGCTCATGCGAGACGGCAAGCCAGTCATCATGTCGAAACGGGCTGGCACGTTCGTCACGCTTCGCGAGGTCATTGATGAGGTGGGCGCCGATGTCCTGCGCTTTATGATGCTGACGCGAAAGAATGACGCGCCACTTGAATTCGATCTTGCCCGTGCTCTTGAACAATCACGCGACAACCCTGTATTTTACGTGCAATACGCCCACGCCCGCTGCCGGTCCGTCTTACGGCACGCGGAGGAAGCGGATGTGGATGTTTCTCTAGAAGGCGTGGCAACTGCGGATCTGGCGCTCCTCAAAGATCCGGAAGAAATCAGCCTGGTGAAACAGCTAG
Organism: Alphaproteobacteria bacterium; assembly: GCA_965660545.1. Classification (GTDB taxonomy): domain Bacteria; phylum Pseudomonadota; class Alphaproteobacteria; order Bin95; family Bin95; genus VMCJ01. Next base: position 72,163 of record CBFIAF010000014.1, read on the forward strand.
CATCCTGGCCCCGTATGGTGGAGCAAGCGGCAGAGGCGCACGAACCGCACCGAGTTGCATTTTTCTTGCAGGAAACTGCAGCGGCGTTCCATCAGCTTTGGAATAAGGGTCGCGAAGACACAACATTAAGATTCATACAGGAAGATGCGCCAGAATTGACAAAATCGCGCCTAGCGCTTGTATCTGCAGTCACGACCGTCATAGGCTCCGGATTGGCCGTGATCGGAGTCGAAGCGGCGGAGGAAATGTAGTCGATGGCGGGGCCAGAGTTTGACCCAGAAGCAAGACCTGAACGCGCCAAGCTCGCCATGTTTGGTCGGGTCGCATTTGCGGTCGTTTGCGTCAGTTTTGCGCTTCTCGCTGCCATGTGGCTCCTTTTTGGCGGCAAAGGTTTAGGTGGCCCTGCGCCTGTAATTTCTGCTGCGGTTGGCCCTGATCGTGTCCGCCCCGACCCTGAAACGCCATCTGGCCAACAAATCCCACATCGGGACCAACAGGTATTCGATGTCGTAACCGGCGATAGCGGCAAATCCCGCCAGGAGCTGCTAACGGATGGCGGCGAGAAACCTATTCTACTTCCAGGTTCAACAGATGGCGTACCAATCACGGCCAGGCCTGAACCTGCCAATGGGTCGCCAATTCAGTTGCTACCGCCCAAACCGTTGCCGTTGAACATTGATCCGCCAGCTGCACGCGAACCAACACAACGGCCACCAGCTGCGCGCGCGCCGGTGCTGATTGTGGAGCAATCAGCTACGGAAACGCCGCGTCAACCTCAACAACAGTCTGCCCCGCCGCCACAGCAACTGCCGTTGATTGTCGCCCCGACACCCGCGGTGCCTCCCCCTGCGCCAGTCGTAGCACAACCTGCACCTAAACCGGAACCAGCGCGCGCGGCGACGAAGCCTGAACGCCGCCAAGTCGCGTCGCTGCCGCCATCGGATACCTATCGTATCCAGATCGCAGCCGTGCGCAGTAACGCGGCTGCTCAGCGTGAATGGGTCCGTCTCCGCCGCCAAAACAAGGATATTTTGGGTAGCCTGCAGCTCTTCGTCCAGCAGGTGAATATCCGCAATAAGGGCGTCTACCATCGCATTCAGGCAGGCCCGCTGCCGGATAGAATTCTGGCAGAGATCACTTGCAGTAACCTGAAGTCCCGTGGCGTGGGGTGCCTGATTGTCGCCCAGTAGACCACCCGCCGCAGCAATCCTAGGTTGCTCAGGGCCTGCGCTCACAGCTGAGGAGCGCAGTTTCTTCCAAGAAGCCAATCCATTTGGCCTGATCTTATTCGCCCGCAACATAACAGCTCCAGAAACAGCAGCCCGCCTCATCGCAGATTTCCGTGAGGCTGTTGGCCGTGCGGATGCGCCCGTTCTGATCGACCAGGAAGGTGGGCGGGTGGCCCGCCTTAAGCCGCCGCATTGGCCCGCTCTGCCATCCCAAGACTCTATTGGCCGCCTGTATAGAACCAAACCTGCTAAGGCGCGTGAGGCCGCCACACTGCTAGGTCATGCCCTGGCTGCAACTGTGGCACCCATCGGCATAAATGTCGCGTGCGCCCCAGATGCAGATGTGCGTGCGCCCGGCGCTCACCCGATCATCATTGGCGACCGGTCATACAGTGATGACCCAGCTATCGTCGCCGAACTGTCTGCGTTGACCCAGCAAGCACTACTCGGCGATGGCGTTGCAACCACGCCTAAGCACGCCCCGGGCCATGGCCGCGCCGCGCTGGACAGCCACGCAGCGCTGCCAGAGGTCACCGATAGTATTGAGGCGCTTTCCGCAGACCTGGCACCGTTCAAGGCGCTCACGGACGCTCCGTTCTGGATGACGGCCCATATTCGCTATCTCGCACTAGACGCTGATGCACCCGCCACATGCTCCTCCGCTTGCCTGGATTGGCTGCGCGAGGAGACGGGCTATGAAGGCATGTTGCTGACAGATGACCTGGCCATGGGCGCGCTTAAAGGCAGTATTGGCGAGCGTACCCACGCAGCAATGGCGGCTGGATGCAACGTAGCACTCTATTGCCCCGGCGACATGGCCGGAAACCAAGCGACAGTCGCTGCCGCCGGCACATCTGACGCGCGGGTCTTAGGTTTATGGGGTAATTGGACTGAAGACCGTGCGGACAGAACCGGCCACGACGATGCGTTTCAGCTAGCGGCCAAACTCTGGGCACTCGTAGAGAGCTAAGTATCCACCGACCAGTCTATCGCCAATACGGCAGGCGCAGTATTCTGCGAAAAGAGACTCGCGGGACATTCAACCAGCGCTGAGATAACCGTGGCAGAAACCGAAGCTATAAACACATTGGCGGCAGCGGCGGCCCGCGACGATGATGGGCCCAAGCTCCTTGTTGATCTTGGGCTGTATGAAGGCCCTGTTGACTTACTGCTTCAACTAGCGCGGGACCAAAAAGTTGATCTGCTGCACATCTCCATCCTGTCGCTCGCGGAGCAATATCTGAAGTTTATCGCCGAGGCCAAACGCCTGAAGCTGGAGATCGCAGCCGATTATCTGGTGATGGCCGCCTGGCTGGCCTATCTGAAATCCCGCCTGCTGCTGCCCAAGGAAGACCCGCCGCACGAGGACGAGCTTTCGCCTGAACAGGTGGCCGAAGCGCTTGCCCAGCAGCTTCAGCGATTAGAGAGCCTGCAAGCGGCCACCAAATCGTTGTTGGCCATGCCCCGGCTTGGCATCGACAGGTTTGGGCGCGGGCAGGCGGATGCGCTGCCTGAACATATCGAGTCACGCACTGAGACTCATATCACCGAACTACTGCGAGCCTATGCGGGCGTGCGTCGTCGCCAGGACAGCATGGCGCTTTCCATCAGGCCGTCGAATCTACATACCGTCGAGGCTGCGATCGGGCGGCTCAATGCGATGCTTGGCACGGCCTTCGAATGGCGCACGTTGGAAGCATTCTTACCCCTAATCACCGGCGATAGCGTATTACAGCGGTCTGCCTGGGCATCCACCTTCACCGCCAGCCTGCAATTGGCCAAAGACGGACAGCTGCAAATCCGCCAGGAAGAGCGCTTCGGCCCGATTTATCTCCGCGCCCGGAAATCGGACAACCCGCAGCTTGATGTGGATGTGAGCGATGAATGAAATCGACGATAGGGATGGCCCATCAAACGAACCTGAGGCCTTTGGCGAACTCGCAGTGGGCCCACGCATTGTTGATCCAGAACGGCTTGAGCTGGCGGAAAGGCTAGCAGAGGCAATTGTATTTTCCTCTGCCGGTCCCGTGCCAATAGAAGCGTTGGCTGAACGACTTCCGAGTTCGATTGATCCTGCCAAAATTATGGAACGCCTGGAAGTGCGCTACCGAAACCGAGGCGTCACGCTGATGCGCATTGCGGGCGGATGGACATTCCAAACCGCGCCCGACCTTGCCGCTGCACTCACCGTTGAACGGGTTGAACAGAAAAAGCTGACCCGCGCCCAAGTCGAAACGCTGGCTGTGATCGCCTACCATCAGCCGATAACACGCCCAGAGATTGAAGAAATCCGCGGTGTGTCACTTTCGAGCGGTGTTATGGATACATTGCTGGGACTTAGCTGGATTCGCACCGGCCGACGCCGGGATACGCCTGGCCGCCCGCTTACTTTCGGTACAACGAAAGACTTCCTGCACCATTTTGGCTTGGATACGCTGCAAGACCTACCCGGCGCTGACGAATTGACGGCGATGGGCCTATTGGATGATCGAGCCGGTTCAATCTCAGATTTCGTAAACCGTGAGGAAGAACTCGATCTACCAGAACCTGCTGTCGCCGCAGATGTGGATATCGACGAAGCATCGGGCATCGGCGGTATCTTATCCCCGTTCGACGAGGACAAAGAACGCTAAACTGGCCTCTGGCGCGGGGCAACACGTTTAACTGGCCATGCTTTCGACCGTACTCGCACATTGGCCTTGCTGGTCCTTTACAGTAGCGACCCGGTTACGCCCACTGCGCTTGGCGAGGTACAGTGCTGCGTCCGTCCGCTCAACAATCGTTTCCATCGTTTCAGTGGGCTGCAGCAGGGCTGCACCAATTGAAAGCGTGACATTGCCATAGCAATGGCCGGTCTTTGCGCTTTTTAGCACCTTGGCCGCAATCGTTTTGCGGAGTTGTCCAGCAACAACAACACCGCCTTTCAGATCCGTGGTCAGCAGGATTATGCAGAATTCTTCGCCGCCATACCGTGCTGGAATATCAGGGCCCTTCAACATGGACTTAATCACGCGCCTAACAAGTTTCAGCACCTTATCCCCAAGCCGGTGACCATGAGAGTCATTAAGCCGCTTGAAGTGGTCGACGTCTGTGATCAGTAGCGTCAGCGTCTTGCGGTCTTCACGCGCCCGCGCAATTTCCGCTTCAAGGCCAAGGTCAATGGTGCGGCAGTTGGGCAAGTTGGTCAAACCACCAGTTTCACTGGCGCGGCGGGCATCATCAAGATTGGTCTGCGGTTTAGTAATGCTGTTGCTGGCCTCGTTCAGCTCACGTTCGAGGGTCGCGTTTTTTTCGATCGCCTCTTTGGCATCCATGAGTGCTTTCTTGACGAGGGCCTGGATTTGCTCTGGAGCGGCACCGGATAGATCGCCGCTGAACCCCAGCAACTTCGACCCGTAGTCTTTCGCATTATCTGACCCAGCACCGATCGACGTTGCAGCCTTATCAATAATCTCCTCAACGCTCTCGCTTGCGGTTTGGATGATCTGACTGGCGTCCTCGCAAAGATAGGACCGTTTTATATCCTGATACGAATGGGGGTCGAACTCTTCCACGCTCTCAAGCATACCTCTCAGCTGCCGGTAGAGCTCGGCGTCTATGCCTGCATGGAAAGCATACCAGATTTCAAAGTTGCCTGGACCTGTGCAGTCTGCAGCGAGTCCATCTGTTCCAGCGCTTCTTTTGCACTGGTAGCAGCGCGCCCGTAACTTTTTTTGTAGCTCATTCGTCCCTCGGTTCCCAAACCGCAGCACTATCTGCGCTGGCGCATTTCAGCGGACAACTCAGGACTTTAGCAAGGAAGAATGAAGAGATTCTTATCTAAACTGATTGCTGTCGTTATTTAAGACTCTTCAAATAAGCGATCAGCGCTGTCCGGGATCGCTTAAAGCGCACGACTATATCAGTTTTGACGCCTGGAATTGCTTTCTTTGGGTCCTGCAAGAAACTGTCTAGTTTTGCATGGTCCCAACGGAAATCAGCTTCAGTCAGCGCGCTCGACTGCCGGAACCAACCTGTTGACCCAACGACACGTCCGTAAACGCCGGCAAGATGCGGACCATAGGCTAATTTCTCACCTTCCTTCTTAGAATGGCATACGGCACAGCGCTGGCGAAAAATAAATCCGCCCATCAGCACTGGGTCTGAAGGCCGAGCAGTGTCTTTCACACCGTAGTCTTTGGGGCTGGGTGCCGGTTTGGCCGCCGAGGCAACATCGCCCAAAGGCGGAGCATCCGCTGGTTTGGCCTGAGAAAGCTGTTCCGCTGCAAGGGCTTGACCGACTACTACTGCTGCAAGCGCCAAACTAAACACAAATAGCGCGACAAGTGCAAAACTAACCCGTACTGACATTTTCAAGGCCCTCCAAAGGCGATGCTGCTTCTCTCGCGCATAAACTTACGTAGCCGCCGGCATCGTGCAAGTTTTTTGGCGCATTATCTGTAAGATCAGGCACATACAAAGTTTGACGGTTATTCCGTGATCGCCTGATAAACCAATGACCGCAATTCTCGTCGAATTGGGTACGAAGATGATGGCATCAACTGCGTCATGAAGATCGCAACAATCCCTTCCGCCCGGTCCACCCAAAAACCGGTAGAGGCAACACCCCCCCAGGCAAATTCCCCTTCAGAACAGAGCGCTTTCGCCTTAGCCGCATCGATTACGACGGACCCGGCAAGGCTGAATCCAATGCCGTCATAGGCCGTCTCACTGAAGACAGGCTGCCCCATGGATGTGAGATCGGCATTGCCCGGCAAATGATTGCGCATCATATACCCCGCTGTCTTTCGGCCCAGCACGCGAGCGCCTTCATAGGCACCTAAGCCGCGCAGCATCTCACAGAATTTCAGGTAGTCACTCGCGGTTGAGACGAGCCCACCACCGCCGGAAAACAAGGTCACCGGCTTCACCCATGAGGAGTCTGCGCTCGCGGGGTCAGTCTCCACGCGCGAGCCATCTGTCTGCTTGGTAAAGAGTGAGGTCAACCGACCTACTTTCTCTGCTGGAAGCTGGAAATACGTGTCGTCCATGCCAAGCGGTTCGAATATGCGCGTCCGTAGCACTTCATCAAGCGGGGCTCCTGCAACGGCTTCAATGAACCGGCCAAGCGCATCCGTCGATACGCTGTATTCCCAGCGTGTGCCCGGGCGCCAGCGGAGCGGCATGGTCGCAAGCCGTTTGGTCATTTCTTCCAGCGTGCCAGAATTGCGACTTCCAGAGAAATCTACGCCAGCCGCGCGATACGCTGCCCCCACAGCCCCATCTTCACGATTTCCATATATGAGGCCGGAGGTGTGAGTCATCAAATGCCAAACCTGCATGGCGTCACCTACAGGCTCGGTCTTCATGTCAGCGCCTTCGCCGTCTAGCCAAAGCTGAGCATCTCCGAATTCTGGCAAATAGCGCGCGACCGGATCATCCAGCTGGAACAGGCCTTCTTCGTAAAGCGCCATCGCTGCAGCGGACACAATTGGCTTGGACATTGAATAGATGCGGAAAATATCGTCCGGGGCAATAGCGCGCCCAGCCGCTTCATCCGCCATGCCCCGGCTATCGCAATAAGCGACCTGGCCGTGGCGCGCGACAAGCGTCATGCAGCCTGGCAGTTTGCCGCTACCAACATAGCCATCCATCCAGCCACCAATCCGCTCCAGGCGATCTGCCGATATGCCGACGCTTGCCGGCCTCACTGTATTGATCACGTTGAATTTTACCTAGTTGCTGTAGCTATCGTCAGTTTTATCGAGTTTACGCATAAGCGCCGCGAACTCAAGGTCGCCTTTTGGCTTTTCAGTCAAGCCTTTTCGCAAGTCTTCAAGGCTGCGGGTCGCCAAGCTATCGGTCAAAAGACGAAGCTTACCAGCGGCACTTGCATCAATTTGTACCTGGCAAGCACGCTCCAGCCGATAAAGATAAATGAACGCCTCAGGCACGGTACGCCCGACAGTAAGCAAGCCATGGTTTCGCAGAATCATGGCTTTTGAATCGCCCAGTACATCAAGCACTCGCTTACGTTCACCGAGATAAAGGCTGACGCCTTCGTAGTCATGGTAAGCAATGTCGTCATAAAACTGCGTTGAAGTCATTGAGATCGGCTGCAATCCATCCTCCAAAGCCGCGACTGTCATTTCAGCGCGTGTGTGGGTATGCATAACCACACGATTTTCTGCGTCCTTCGCCATATGAATAGCTGAATGGATGACGAACCCGGCATAGTTCACACCATGCCCCTGCCCTTCGATCACGTTCCCTTCCAGATCAATCTTGACCCGGTTTGACGCCGTCACCTCATCGTAGTTGAGGCCATAAGGGTTGATCAGAAAATGATGCTCCGGGCCGGGGCATCGTGCTGTTAGGTGACCATAGATTAACTCTGTCCAGCCAAAATGGTCGACTAGCCGATAAGCCGCCGCCAGCTGCACCCGAAGTTCGCGTTCGGCTTCACCGGGTGCCAATTAGTAAGCCGAGGGGCGTGGGGACATGCCGTCCATGGCGGAGCTCCTTGCGTTTTAGAATGTGGCTGCTCCCACAATCTTGGCAGCTTTGATAACCCTGAGGAATGGTATGCATTGAAAGACAGTTCTACTATCTGTGGCGAGAGTATACCTCTCCGCACACAATTATCTTTCCCGTCCAGCGCGGCGCCGGAGTTTTCATTTAAACAGTCTTTGCCTCATCAACCGTGATTTCATCACTGTCGTTTTCTTCGCTATTGCAGTCAGCGCGCTCTTCGCGGTGCCAAGACCTGCAGCCGCTCAGGTTATTCCGGGAGTGAAAACAGAAAGTACAATGCCAGCGGAGCAAGCCCGGGGGCTGGCTGACGTGCTGAGGACGGCACAGCGCGCGCCGCGCTTATCAAAGAGCTTGAGCGTATAGGCGCGCCCGCCGATGGCGGCGCCAAGCCAGCGCCTGAAGCGCACGAACCTTCGCTTGGCCACAAAATTGGGGAAACAACTGCATCAGTCTCAACCCACATTGCAGAGGGTGCGGGCAAAATCTGGACCCAGCTTATCTCAGCCCCGTAAAGGCTGGCGGCGTTGGAAGGTACCAAGGCGTCTATCCTAACGGATGGATTGCTTGATCTGGCGCTTATCATTGTGGTGACAGTCGGTGTAGTTTTGGTGCTGCGGCAATTTGCGAAGCGACTTTATCGATGGATTGGCGCGCAGGCTGATGGCGCTGGCTTTTTACGGAGCGCGACGTTGTCGTTTGGGTCCGATGTTATAACCGGCGGGGTCGTTCTGCTTGCATGGGGCCTTGAAGATATGGTTACCGTCGCCTTCATCGGTGAATACGGCGCGATCAGCACACAGCAGGCTCTATTCCTGAACGCCTCAATCATTGTCGAAATAATCAATGTGGCCATGCGAACAATCCTTTCGCCAGCCGGCCAGTGAACTTCGGCCCGTGCCGCTACCAGACCGGGCAGCGCGGCTGCTTACGAAATAGGTTGTGCGATGTGCACGGTGCCTTCCACATCATCCCGTTCTCATCCGTCAATATGGTGATGAACTTCACACGCGCGTTCGGCCAATATTTTTGCGACATGGGCATCGCCTACAAAGGAAACGTCGACGATGCCACGGTCGCTATGACCCACGCCTTTGAAGAACTGCGCGCAGACGAAAAATGGTGTCAGCTCATTTTGGAGACATGACATGGTTTGGCGTCACAACGTTTGACGGCAGCGCTGTTACGGTCCGCAGCCGCATCAAATGCGCGCCCGGCAAGAAGGGGGCGTTGGTCGGGCATATAATGCCCTCGTCAAGCGCGTGTTCGACGAACGCGGGATCGAAATCCCCTTCCCGCATCAAACAATCCACTTCGGTGAAACGAAAGCCCGAATCCTCCCAGATTAGCGGAAAATGTTGATGCAGGGAAAGAGCAGCGAGAAATCAGACGAGGCCGGGTCCTAATTATTCAGAAGCAATCGCCTGCTGCACTCGTTCTAGCGCATACGGTGGCCAATAATCCTTGCGGTCATAACACCCGACCACAGATGGCGCGCCTTCCGGCAACTGGACCCAAGGCTCTTTGCTGTCGGTGAAAATATGGATGTCGGGCGGCAAAAGGTCCGGTTGATCCATGGCCCCTACCCGTAAAAATAGGAACTTAAGGCCAGGGCCGGCATAGATGCTCCACAGTGCCGTTTTGCAGGCCGGGCAACGACAAACCTGTTGGCCTTTACCGCTTTCACTTGGCGTATCGATCACCTCAAGCGCGCCCGACGTCAAACGCACCCAACTCGCTTCGATCATCGCATTCAGTGCAAACGCAGCACCCGATTGCCGTTGGCATCGCGTGCAATGGCAACAATGTACGAAGAGCGCAGGCGGTTCGGCTTCGTGCCGAACTTGATCACAGGCGTAGCCGCCTTTGGCGGTCGTCATTGGGGAAGCCAAGTTCACATCACCGCGCCGACTTGCCAAGGAATAAACTCTGCGTCGCCAAGGCCCTGAGCTTCGCTTTTAGTCTGCTGGCCGGACGCTACCGCCAGAAACATCTCAAAGATTTCGGTGCCGATGTCTTCGACGCTGGCGTCGCCGTCAGCAATGGGGCCGCAGTTTACGTCCATATCTTCGCTGAGCTTTCTGTACATGGCCGAATTGGTCGCGAGTTTGATCGATGGGCAAGGCTTGTTGCCATATACGCTGCCGCGCCCGGTCGTGAAGCACACCACATTGGCGCCGCTCGCCACCTGGCCAGTGATCGAGGCCGGGTCATAACCGGGGCTGTCCATGAAAACAAAGCCATGTGCATCTACCGGCTCGCCATATTTGTAGACACCGGCAAGATTGGTCGTCCCACCCTTAGCAGCCGCTCCCAGCGATTTCTCCAAAATGGTGGTGAGGCCGCCAGCCTTATTGCCGGGGGAAGGATTGTTATCCATCTCACCACCATTGCGAGCGGTGTAATCCTCCCACCACTTGATCCGCTGGATCAGCTTTTTGGCAACTTTGTCTGATACAGCGCGCCGGGTCAGCAGATGCTCCGCACCATAAATCTCTGGCGTTTCTGCCAGAATAGCGGTGCCGCCATGGCGAACCAGCGTATCTGCCGCAAAACCAAGTGCGGGATTGGCGGTGATGCCGGAATAGCCATCCGACCCGCCACATTGCAGCGCCACGGTCAGATACTCGGCCGAAATCGTTTCCCGTTCTGCCTTATTCGCTTCAGGCAGCATTTCCTTGATTTGCTCGATACCCCAATCGACGGTTTTTCGCGTCCCGCCACCATCCTGAATATTCATCGTGCGGAACATGGGCCCACGCTCAATGCCATATGCTTCCAGCAGAAAATCAATCTGATTGACCTCACAACCAAGCCCAACCATCAACACGCCGGCGAAATTCGGGTGCCGCGCATGGCCCCACAGCGCCCGTTGCAGGTTCTCATAGCCTTCACCAGCGCCCGCCATGCCGCACCCTGTTGAGTGTGTCAGTGCGACAACGCCATCTACATTTGGATAGTCATCCAGCACACCAGATTTCTCCATGTCCCGCGCAATAAAGCGGGCGACGGAGGCGGAGCAGTTCACGCTGGTCAGAATGCCGATATAATTCCGGGTACCCACGCGACCATTCGAGCGCTTATACCCTTGGAACGTCGCCCGGTCGGCTTCCGCCACATATTCGACGTTCTTTAGATCCTTGCTTATCGCGTAGTCACGTTCAAAGTCCCCCATGGCGCAATTGTGGACATGCACATGGTCACCAGCGGCAATATCAGTGGCTGCAAAGCCGATGATCTGATCATATTTCCGGATCGCCTCGCCCTCTGCGAGGGCTTTCACGGCAACCTTATGGCCGGAAGGCACAGGCGCCGTTGCGGCGACACCGTCTTCAACCGGCGCACCCGGTGCTAAATCCACGCGGGCGACGACTACATTGTCTTCTGCATTCAAACGCAGCGTTGTTGTTGCGGCCATTAGATGGGCCTCCTCGGCATTAGGGCTTTCATTTACAGGAACCCTACGTCGCAGATGAACTTGGCACCAGGGCGAACTATACTCCTTCAAGAGTTTCCCAAAACCCGTCGCAGCGAAGGCCATTCATTGCCGCATCTGATCATCTTCATATTCGTGCTTATCCTGGCTGGAATGGCGTCATGCGTGTTCATGTAGCCGCGATCCTGGCGGCTTTGATGCTCGCAGGCTGCGGACTGCCGCCAACCGTGTTCCGTACAGACCGGAATAGCGAACTGCTGACAGCTCCACCGCTGCAGGACACCGCTATCGGCGGAATTTTCATCACCCCGGTTGAGAATGCTATGGCAGATAGCCTCGCCTTCCGCCAACGCCTCGCACGGTCTCTTGCGCAGCAGCAAGTCGCAGCTGGGATTGATGTCGCTGGGACCTATAGCGCCAAACTGCTCTCAGCCGCCGCACCGGCCACCTTTGATGGCAAAGGCTATGTTGAAATATGGTGGCGTCTCGAAGGCCCGGACGGTGCCATATGGGATGCATTTTCTATCCCGACACCGTTGGATTTCAGGGTCGAACGGAGTGAAACCATCGCTGTTATTAATGCCATCACGGCTCGTATTGTTGATATTCTAGGGCCAGTAAAGCCGCCCCCGCAGCGGGCCATCGCATCACTGATCGTCGCCATTCCGCCGGCGAAAACACAAGGCTTTGAGGATGGCGGCCCGCTATCCCGCGCCATGGCAGCCCAACTTGCCGCCCGTGGCATGCAGGCCGGCGAAGAAGAAGCGGCAAATGTTGTGATCCATGTTCGGGCAGCCATTGAGCCTTTGAAGGCAGGGGGCCAGGAGACGGTACAAATCCAAATCCGCTGGACCGTCGTTGATGAAACAGGACTGGTTCTGGGGACCGTCAACCAAAAAAATCAGGCACCGCTTACATCAATTGATGCTGGCCTGGCTGCGATGGCACCGGATGCCGCAGGTGCTGCCGCTGATGCGGTGGCTGATCTAGTGCGGACAGCCCGGCCAGCAGTGGCGGCCCAGCAATCCACAGGCCAGCTCAAACAATAAGGGCGCCTGAACCGGCCATTCCGCGCTATATGATGATTCATGAGCGATTCCTCCAACCCATTCGACGATGACGCCTTCTACGATGGCGCCAATCCAGGCTACGCGCCGCCGCCGCCGCCAGCGCCTGCGATGGTTGCAGGACGCCCGGTTTATTTGGATGAGTTGAACGAGGAACAGCTAAAAGCGGTCGAGACGCTGGAAGGCCCGGTGCTGATGCTTGCAGGCGCTGGGACCGGCAAAACCAAAGCCCTGACAACGCGGATCGCGCATCTTCTGGTCGCTGGCAAAGCATGGCCGCGGCAAATTCTGGCGGTGACGTTCACAAACAAAGCTTCCCGCGAGATGAAAGATCGTGTCGGCGCATTGATTGGTGGCGTGGCGGAGGGCATGTGGCTCGGCACATTCCATGCACTAGCCGCACGGATGCTTCGCCGCCATGCGGAACTTGTGGGTCTGAAATCCAGCTTCACCATTCTCGACTCGGACGACCAACTTCGCCTGCTGAAACAATTGATGCAGGCGGAGGATATCGACACTGGCCGCTGGCCTGCCCGCGCCTTAATGGGCCGCATACAGCGCTGGAAAGACCGGGCGCAAACCCCAGAAAAAGTCTCCAAGGGGGACGCTGGCGACTTTGCAAATGGTCGCACCCCGGCGATTTATGCGCAATACCAAGAACGCCTCAAAACTCTGAATGCGGCGGACTTTGGTGACTTGATGCTGCACATGACCACGATTTTCCAGGAACAGCCAGACGTGCTGGAAGATTGGCGACGCCGGTTCAAATACGTGTTGGTTGATGAATATCAGGACACCAACGTTTCCCAATATCTCTGGCTACGGCTCTTGGCCAAGGAGCATAAGAACATTTGTTGTGTGGGCGATGATGATCAGTCGATTTATGGCTGGCGTGGTGCCGAGGTCGGGAATATCTTGCGGTTTGAGAAAGATTTTCCAGGTGCGCGCGTAATCCGGTTGGAGCGGAACTATCGCTCGACTGGCCACATACTCGGTGCTGCGTCTGGCCTCATCGCCAATAATGAGGAACGGCTTGGAAAAACGCTCTGGACTGAGGCGGATATGGGCGAGCCGGTGCAACTTCGTCTGCTCTGGGACGGGGACGAAGAAGCCCGCATGGTCGGCGACGAGGTTGAGAACCAGCAGCGGAAAAAGGTTTCACTGAACGAGATTGCTGTACTGGTTCGCACTGGATTCCAGACACGTGCCTTCGAAGAACGATTCGTCACGCTTGGCCTGCCTTACCGTGTCATTGGCGGGCCGCGTTTCTATGAACGCGCTGAAATTCGGGACGCCTTGGCCTATCTCCGCATTGTCGTTCAGCCGGATAATGATTTGGCGTTTGAGCGGATCGTGAACACGCCGAAGCGCGGGCTCGGCGCTGCCACAATTCAGGCCGCCTATACGCTTGCCCGTGCCAGACGGATTTCGCTGTTTGAAGCGTCCCGCCAGCTTTCAACGACGGACGAATTGCGCCCGAAAGCCCGAAACGGCCTTGGCGCTGTCGTCCAGATGTTTGATCGATGGCGCGTCCTCAGCGACGGCGTTGACCAAGTCGAGCTATTGGAAACAGTGCTGGACGAGTCTGGCTACGTTGACATGTGGCGGAACAACAAATCGCCCGAAGCGCCCGGTAGGATCGAAAGCCTGAAGGAATTAGTCCGAGCAATCGGTGAGTTTGAGAACCTGATGGGCTTTCTGGAGCATGTCAGCTTGGTCATGGAAAATGACCAGAAGGCCGGTGATGACGTGATCAGCATCATGACGCTCCATGCAGCCAAGGGGCTAGAATTCGGCATCGTTTTCCTACCCGGTTGGGAGGATGGCATGTTCCCCAACCAGCGGGCATTGGATGAGTCCGGTCGCGCCGGGCTTGAGGAGGAACGTCGCCTTGCCTATGTCGGACTAACGCGCGCTCGGCGGTACGCAATAATCTCTGCTGCAGCTAACCGGCGTGTCTATAATCAGTGGGTGTCCTCCTTACCCTCTCGTTTTATCGATGAATTGCCAGCACAACATATTGAACGGGATGCGCCGGAAGGCCTTGGAGCCAGCTATCTGCAAACGCCGGAATTTTCTGGCGGACAGGGCATGGCCAGCGGCGGGTATCAATCTATCAAGTCCCGCGCCATGGGCGCACGCGCCGCTGGACCGCGCGCCCAGGTGATTGATGGCGTTGGGTTCGAAGTAAAGCCGCGCGCCAAGCCCAAAGTTGATTTCACAATTGGTGAGCGCGTGTTCCACCAGAAATTTGGGTATGGTCGGGTGGAAGATATAGATCATGACAGGCTTGAGATCGCATTTGAGCAAGCTGGCGACAAAACTGTCGTCGCGAGGTTCGTAGAGAAAGTCTGATATGTCCTTACCAACGCAATGGCGCGTTGCGGTTGCTGTCACCAACGCCGCCGCACCGGCCTATGAGGCTGCCCTTGAAGCAGATGCTGTCGCCATTTCGATCTACGAGCGTGCGACCGACACGCCACCGCGGAGTGCCCCGGAGCCTGCCACCTGGGCCGGTGACATCTACATGGCTGACGCTTGCATTGTCGAAGCAATCTTCACTGACCGTCCCAACCGCGATGCGTTAGAGTCTGCCGTGGCTATCGCCGCCGCAGCGTCCGACGATGCCACACCGGAGCTCATCATCGAAGCTTTGGAAGATACAGATTGGGCGGCCAAGGTGTTGGAAAGCCTGCCACCAATCCGCGTCTCGCGCTTCCGTGTGCGCGGCAGGCATGTGACGGAACGTGCACCGCCGGGGGTCATTGACCTGCTTGTCGAAGCAGGTGGGGCATTCGGGTCCGGCGAGCATGAAACCACCAAAGGCTGCTTGCGCGCGCTGAATTACGTGCTGAAGCGGCAGCCTCTTCACAATGTGCTGGATTTAGGCTGTGGCACAGGCGTACTTGGCCTTGCCGCATACAAAGCTGCGAAACCAAACGTGCTGCTGACAGATATTGATCCACGTGCCGTCACTGTCGCGGATGAAACAACCCGGCAAAATCATGCGCCACACAAGCTACGTGCCGTCACTGCGAACGGGTGGGCTTCCCAAGCGATTCAACGCACTGGGCCGTTTGATCTTGTTTTAGCGAACATTCTGGCCCGCCCACTGCGCCGGATGGCGGGCGATTTAGCACGCGGTTTAGCGCCGGGCGGAAGGGCTGTGCTTTCGGGCTTCCTGTATTGGCAGGAGCCGTTTGTGCTGGCGCCCCACCGCTCCCATGGGCTCGTGCTGGAACGCCGCTTTCGCCAGGGTGATTGGCTGGCGCTGGTATTGCACAAGCCAATCCAGCCCTGACATTAGCTTAAGCGTGCGCTGCACCTTTGCGGCGCATGAATAGGCCTATAACTGCATCAACGATCCTGCGGAGCCAGCCGCGAATTTCGGCTACGTCCTGGCGCTCGCAGTCCAGACGCGCAGTTTCTACGGCGTCGAGGCCAGGATTATGCGGCGCTGTCTTCCGCAGCCAAAGATTGGCAATCATCGCGCGGAGCGACTGAGCATCTTGCCGCCGGCATTCCAAGCTTTGTTCTTGCATCGTCATTGTATTTCTCCTGCGCCCGCCTGATGTCCACCCCGGTGGGCGTTTCCTGATCTGTCCAGGGCGCTTCAGTTGAGATAGAAAAAGATCTAACTGTTTGAAAAAATGACTCGCAGTTATTGCAATGCAGCATTCACTTTTTGCATATCTGCGTTTGTGGAGCATAAGCTATGAGGACAGCGCGCATCAAAGCCCTGCGGGAAGCGCTTGCAGCAAAAGGCTACGCCGGCTGGATTCAGCCCCGCGCGGATGAATTTCAAGGCGAATACGTGCCCCCTTCAGCTGATAGGCTGGCCTGGCTTACGGGGTTTACTGGGTCTGCAGGGCTCACAATCGTGCTGCAGAATAAGACCGCGGTCTTTTCAGACGGTCGCTACACACTGCAACTCATCCAGGAAACCGATCCTGAGATATTCGAAACACGCCATAGCATTGAAGCGCCCGCGAGCGAATGGATCACCGAGACCTTAAGCGACGGCGAAATATTGGCCTATGACCCATGGCTTCTGACACCAAACGAGGTCATGGAATTCGAAACGGCGGCAGCGAAAGCGGGCGGCAGCCTTGCAGCAGCACCGCTGAACCTTGTAGATGCAGTATGGACAGACCGCCCAGCCCCGCCGCAGGCTCCGATAGCACCACACCCATTGAAGTACGCTGGCGAAGCATCTGCTGACAAGCGCGCACGGCTCGCGGCCGAACTCGCGAAATCTGAAATGGACGCCGCACTCATTACCGCCCCCGATGGCGTCGCGTGGCTACTCAATGTGCGCGGGGGCGACGTGGCCCACACACCCCTGCCTCTGTCGTTCGCAATCCTGAAAACCGACGCTAGCGTCTCTTGGTTCGTCGATCCTGACAAACTGGATGGCTCCGTCCGTGAATGGGTTGGCAACGAAGTGGATATTCAGCCGTTTGACTGTTTCGCATCCGCACTGGAAGGCTTCAAAGGCAAGCATGTGCTGGTTCCTGGATCAGCACCAGCTGCCGCCAGTCAAATCCTGGAAACCAACGACTCTAAGGTCGCGTCAGGTGACGATCCAACAAGCCTGCCTAAAGCCCGGAAGAATGCGACTGAGATAGCGGGCACGCGCGCAGCACATCTTCGGGATGCGGTCGCTGTCACGCGGTTTTTGTATTGGCTGGATACGGAGGCCCAAGCAGGCGGCGTTACGGAACTGCAGGCCTCAGATCAATTGGAAGCGTTCCGGCGCGAGCTGGAAGGGTTTCGTGATCTCTCATTCCCTACGATTTCAGGGGCCGGAGCAAACGGTGCCATCGTCCATTACCGCGTGACGCCCGAAAGCGATCGGGCGCTTGAACCTGACTCGCTTTATCTGGTGGATTCAGGCGGCCAGTTCGTGGATGGCACAACGGACATCACCCGCACCGTCGCCATCGGCACACCAACTGACGAAATGCGGCGGGCTTATACATTGGTCCTCAAAGGGCACCTTGCACTCAGCGCCGCCCGGTTCCCCAAAGGCATTACCGGCGCTCAGCTTGATAGCCTGGCCCGCGCGCCACTCTGGGCTGCTGGCCTCGATTTTGACCACGGCACGGGCCACGGTGTTGGAAGTTATCTATCCGTGCACGAAGGTCCGCAACGGATTTCGAAGGCCGGGTCAGCAGTGCTAGAGCCTGGCATGATACTTTCAAACGAGCCCGGCTACTACAAAGCAGACGCTTTTGGCATCCGCATAGAAAATCTCATTTTAACGGAACCTGTGGATATCTTTGGCGGTGAGCGGGACTCACTCGGGTTTGAAACGCTAACTTTCGCACCTTATGACCGGCGACTGATTGATTCAGGCTTATTGAGCAACGAAGAGAAGAGCCAAGTAAATACCTATCATGCCCAGGTAAAAACTTTAGTAGGCCCACAAGTTCCCATAGCTGTCGCAAGATGGCTCACTGCGGCAACGTTACCGCTCTAAACGTAATTGTGGTGCCAACAAAGACTTGGCAATGCTATATCTAGTATGGTAACATTTTCCTGAACACGAGAGCGTTTCTTTACAGAGCAGACGCGCCCCGTGTGATGGCGACGGGGGAATTCTTGGACCACGAAAAATTAGAAGAGCAAATTATCTCGCGCCGTAAATTGCTTGCCCTCACGGCAGGTGCCGGGGCTGCCGGTATCATTGGGCTCACGCCAGACGATGCGGAGGCTGCGCGCGGACGTCGTTCTCTCAAGCTGGTGGGGACACATACCGGCGAAAAGCTGAGTGTGGTTTACCGAGTCGGGAATAAGTATTCCAGGAACGGCCTCCGGAAGATTAATTCGATCATGCGTGACTGGCGTAACGATCAAATCCGCGCAATGGATCCACAAGTTATCGATTATTTATATTCTATCCGCCGCTGGTTGGGCACGAATAAGCCGATCAAGATCGTTTCTGGCTACCGCAGCCCGGCGACAAACGCCATGCTGGCGCGGAAATCCAGCGGCGTCGCTCGAAACAGCTACCACGTCAAAGGCATGGCGATCGATATCAAGATCGACGGCTATTCTGTGAACTCTATCGCCCGCGCTGCTAAGGCGATGAAGCTTGGTGGCGTTGGAAAATATAGCCGCTCCAGGTTTGTGCATATCGACAGCGCGGAATACCGCACCTGGGGCCGCTAAACCGACCTCATGACTGGTCCTGCGACGCCTGCTGATCTGTTTGAGCGCCTTAACCGCCTCGATATCTCTTATAAGACTATCAAACACCCGCCGCTGTTTACCGTGGAGCATTCCCAGGCACTGCGCGGCGAGTTGGATGGCGGCCACGCTAAGAACTTGTTCCTGAAAAATAAGAAAGGCCGGATGTGGCTATTGGTGGCCGAGGAATCCGCGCACATCAACCTGAAGGCCTTCGCCAAAATGATCGGCGCTGGCAATCTATCTTTCGGCAAGCCGGAACTGTTAATGGACATGCTTGGTGTGATCCCAGGTGCCGTGACACCATTTGCGCTGATCAACGCTGAGCCTGGCTCTATCACTCCGCTATTTGACCAGGACCTGCTGGCGGAAGACCCGCTGAACTTCCACCCGCTCGACAACACCATGACAACAACTATCGCCAAAGCGGACCTGCTGCGCTTTATTGAAGCGCTCGGTCATAATTATGAGAAGGTTGATCTCAAGGCGATTGAAGCGGCTTAGCCGAGCACTTCAGCCAATTCCGCGAAGTCACTGACAGTTAGGTCCGGTTGCTCCGGCCAATCCCCGAATGGGCGTTTGCGTCGGTCAATGAAGACTGTCCTCATGCCGAAGGATTTCGCCCCTACACAATCGAACGCATGATTGGCGACGAATAGGATTCCAGACCTGTCGATATCCAGCAATTCCTCCGCCTTGGCGTAGGTTTTCCAGTGCGGCTTGAAATAGCCCGCTTCTTCAACGGATATCACTTTGTCGAACGGGAAGCCGATATGGGGCTTGGCTGCCTCCAGCATATCCCTGTCACCGTTAGAGAGAATGGCCAGCTTGCAACGCTTATGCAGCTTGACAAGAGCTTCCAGCACGTCTGGGAACGGCTTGAGGCGCTCAATCTCGCTGACCAGCCACTCAACCTCATCCTGGGTATAGGAAATCCCTGCACGGTCCATAACGTGGCTGACGGCGCGATGCCCGATCTGGCGATACGGCGTGTGGCCGCGGTCGCAGAGGGCGTCAATCATAGAGTTCTCGAAATGCGTGCGTCGCCACCAGGTCACAAAACTGCTCGGCTTACCGTCCCAGCCCTTCTTTTGCAGGAAAGGCGTTGCCGCCTGCACTAAGCAGCCCTGCATATCGACGACAGTGCCGTATTGGTCAAATAACAAGGCTTTGACTTCACGGCGAAGGATGGCTGTATTAGTGGTCATAGAAATGCCTGTTGAGCTTGAGCAGCAGGATTAATTTCCAAATGGCCAATCATGCAATGAATTCCAAGTTGAGACCGCGCGCATCAGCCGGCTTTACCCAAACAGCGCCGCCAACCCGTTCAGCATTAACGCCAGCGCTCTCCAGATAAGCCGCTGTCGCATCCAGGTCATCAACACCGATAGTCAGCACATGCCAGATCGGCCGTTCAGCCGCTGGGTGCGTTGCAAGGCCCGCATGGGCATTGCCAATGCTCGCGTCTGTCGTAAGGCGAATAAAGCCACGCCCGCTGTCGATTTCGACGCCATACCCAGTCTCAGTGATGGCCGCCTTGCCAAAAAGCTTCGAAAGCGCCTGCGCGGTGGCAATAGGGTCAACAGCGATGCCGGTGATCCCAGCAAAGCGGTTCGCACCGTTCTTATGGGTGAGCAGCCGCTCATTGCGCATCAATTCCGGCGTTTTATGGCCGCACATGAATACAGGCATGCCGCCCAGATCATCCGGTTCAAGGAAGAGATTACGGAATTTGACCATGCCTTCCGGTTCTTTAGACGGTCGCTGCAAGTCATTCGGCCCATCCGTGCGCACGCCAAGCGCTTCCACTTGTGCCTTAACAGCGTCCGCATCCGGCGTGCCGAGCGCCAAACGATGCAAGCCTTCACCCCGGGCGATAAGTTTTTCAAGAAGTCCACCATCTGGATTGTCAGGTTCATTGACCCCTAGCAATTCCAGGTATGTTTCCGGGAACATAAGGCAATGGTTCGCCGTCGCCCGGTTCTGGTGATTGCCAAGGGGCGCACACGTAAACCCAAGCTTCTCATAGTCCTGCCGCGCCCCTTCAAGGCCCTCAACGGCGATAATGCAATGATCCAGCCCAAGTACGGGGTTCATGATCAGTGTGCTCCTTCAGACGGGCTTTTGATGGACGGTGACTTCGGGTAGGTCGCCGTCATAGCGTTCGACCTCGACGAGCGCTGAATGCGCTGACGGGCCTTGGCCGAGTTTTGAGGTGCCCTCATCGCGGGTGAGAACGTTGGGGTTGCCGTGTTTTTCCAGCGCAGCACCTGGGGATTTCCGATCCAGCGGGTCGAACCAGGCTCCGGTTGGAAACTGGATGACGCCGGGCATAACGACGTCGGAAACAATGACACCTGCAAGCGTTTGGCCACGGTCATTGAAAACCCGGACCACATCACCGTCTTTAAGGTCACGGGTGCTCGCATCATCCGGGTTGATCCACATCGGCTCGCGGCCTTTGATTTTTGATCGGCGGCTGGCTCCGCCCGCATCCATCTGGCTGTGTAGGCGCGTTTTCGGCTGGTTGGAGAGCATATGCAGCGGATACTTCAAGGCAGACGGGGAGCCCAGATATTCCTTCGGCTCCCGCCATGCGGCATAGCCTGGGCAATCATCATATCCAAAGCTCGCGACGCGCTCTGAGAAAAGCTCGATCTTTCCAGAAGGCGTATTGAGCGCGCATTTATCGGGGTCCGCGCGGAAATCGCCCAGCATCACGAATGGTTCAGCAGGCTTCGGCACTTTGAAGTGGCCGTTCGCCCAAAACTGATCAAATCCAGGCATCTCGACACCACGGCGTGAGGCCAACTGCCGCGAAACATTGTAGATATACTCCAGCCATTCGCGCTCCGTGCGGCCCTCGGTGAAGGCGTCTTTGAAGCCCATACGGTCTGACAAGCCAGTGAAAATATCGTGGTCTGAACGGGATTGTGCCACCGGTTCCGCCGCTTTGTGCATGGCTATGATGTAGGGGTCGCGACCGCCAGAACCAACATCGTTCCGCTCCAGCGTTGTTGTGGCAGGGAGCGCGATATCTGCGTGGCGGGCGGTCGCGGTCCACCAGATGTCCTGAACAATGACCGTTTCAGGCTGACGCCATGCTTTGACCAGGCGGTTGAGGTCCTGATGATGGTGGAAAGGATTACCACCGCACCAATAAATCAGCCGCGTGTCAGGGTAGACGCGCTTTTCGCCATTGAAATCATAGGTCTCACCTGGATGCAGCAGCATGTCTGCGATCCGTGCAACTGGAATCCAGCTATCGGATCGATTGACACCTGCGGGCAAAGTCGGCGAAGGCGTGCGCTTGCGCGGATTGCCCATGCCGTTGACGCTGCCCATGCCAAAGCCTAACCCGCCGCCCATCTGGCCAATCTGGCCGACCATTGCAGCCAGGCTAACCACGGCCCAGAAAGGCAGTTCGCCATAATCGGCGCGCTGAATACCCCAGGCCATGTTGATATAGCTGCGCGTTTCGACCAGCGCTGATGCCAGGCTCCGAATTGTGTCTGCCGGAACGCCAGTGATCTCCGCAGCCCAATCCGGCGTCTTAGGCTGGCTGCCATCTTCCCCCGTAACGTGGGCTAGAAAGCGCTCATAGCCGACGCAATATGTTGTGAGGAACGACCGATTAGCCTTACCTTCACTGGCGATCTCGTGCGCCATCGCCAAAATCATGGCGGTGTCAGTGCCTGGGCGGATCGGGATCCATTCGGCACTTGGCACGCCTTCTAAATCTTCACGGACCGGGGATACGTTGACGAAGCGAATGCCTTGACCTTCGGCGCGCTTTAAGAAGTCCGCCATGGTGTGCGAGCCGCCGCCGCCTGAATCTACTTGCGCGTTCTTCAAGGGCATGCCGCCGAAGCACAGGATGAGTTTGCTTTCCCGCAGCAAGCCATCCCAATCACTGACCGGGCCTTGGGACGCCTCTGCGGAACCAAGAATATGCGGCAACACGGCCAAGGCCGCAGCATAGCTATAGTTGTGCAATTGGCCTGTAAACCCGCCAAACAGGTTCATAAAGCGCTGCATCTGCGTTTTGGCATGATGGAAACGGCCAGCAGATGACCAGCCGTAGGACCCGGCAAAAATTGCCTCATTGCCGTGGTCTGCTTTTACGCGGCGCAATTCTGCCGCCACAACATCCAGTGCCTGATCCCATGAGACTGGCACAAACGGTTCAACGCCGCGGCCTTCTGGATTAGCACCTGGCCCATGCTCTGCCACGGACTTCCGCATGTGCGGCATCGCAATGCGGGTCGGCCCGTAAAGCATTTCAGGAATGGCATCCAGAATCTGCGAGGGGTCTTTGTCATCCTCGAACGGCTTTACACCGACGACGCGACCATCCTCCACATTCGCCCTAAAAGCGCCCCAGTGAGAGCCGTGCATAATTCCGTCATCTGGCATTGGGTGCTCTTTTCAATTCGGGTGATGCCTGCTCCAATCATAACCACGAAATCGAGAGAGCGCGACAGGATGACCGTAGTCGAAATTTTTGATCCCCGCATGAATTATGTTATCGCTGAAAATCCGGCGCTAGAGCAGGCCGCGACCGGCTTCATTTTTACTAAGGGTCCAATCTGGCACCCAAAGGTACAGCACCTGACGTTCAGCGATATGCCCGGCGACATCATGCGGCAATGAGGTACTGAAGGCGGCATCGAAACGTTCCGCCAGCCCTGCAATAAGGCGAACGGCAACGCCTACGACCAAGCTGGATGTATGCTGAGCTGCGAACATGCTAGCAGAACCGTCACGCGCACGAAAACAGGCGGTGCCATTACCGTGCTTGCAACCCATTGGCAGGGTAAGGCGCTGAATAGCCCGAATGACATCATCGTTGGCCCTGACGGCTCAATTTGGTTTACGGACCCTAGATATGGTCGGATGGAAGGCTTCGGCGTTCTGCGCGACTAGGAATTGGATTTCCGGGGCGTTTACCGAATCGCACCCAAGGGCGAAATGCATTTGATCGCGGACGACTTTGGCCAGCCGAACGGGATTTGCTTCAGCCTAGATCACACGCAGCTATTCGTGAATAACACTGATAACGGCCACATTCGGGTGTTTGATGTGGCCTACAACACTGCTGTGACGGGCGGCAGCGTGTGGGCAGCGCCTGAAGGGGACGGCACTGGCGCGCCTGATGGCATGAAAATGAATGCGGCGGGCAATATCGTCTGCGCTGACCCCGGCGGCGTTCATGTATTCGCGCCCGACGCAACGCCGCTTGGCCGCAGTTGCATGCCCGAAGTCACGGCTAATTTTACCTGGGACGACGGGGATGTTCGCTCACTCTATCTTACAGCAACAAACAGCCTTTACTGTATACACACCACGACTGCTTGTGTTGATCTTTTTAATTTTTAGGACAGCTTTCCCATGACATCAGCCCCTTTAACTGCGTTGATCACCGGCGGTGCTGGCGGCCTTGCCCGCGCGATGATTGACGCCTTGCGCCAGGACGACGTCACTTGCGTCGCGGCAGACCGAGACCCGGCAGCACTAGAACGCCTAAAGGCGGATATGGGTGGCGACATTCACACGTTTCAATCCGACGTCACCGACACTGCCAGTTGTGCCGCTGCTGTGCAGGCTGCCGCAGATGCGACGGGCCGGTTGGATATTCTGATCAACAACGCTGGCATCGGCATGGGATCCCTGCGGGCAGACGGCGAAACGCGCCTGCCAGAACTGGATGAACTCACGGATGAGGTTTGGGACAATTTCTTCCGTGTGAATGTTCGCGGCCCCCTCGCCATGAGCAGAGCCGCCATGCCGCACCTTAAACAAAGCCCGCGCGGGCAAATTGTGATGGTGACGACCAGCTATTTCACCATGCACCGCGTAGCCCCCTATGGCCCTACTAAGGCTGCCCTGGAAAGCATGACAGCCATCTGGGCCAAGCAATTTGCTGCGGGCGGCGTCGCGGTGAATGTACTGGTGCCAGGGGGTGCCACGGACACACCTTTCGTTTCCCCCACGTCGGGCATTCCGCGCGATAAAATGCTTAAGCCCGACGTTATGGGACCGCCGATTCGCTGGATGGCGAGCCGCGCGCCAAGAGATTTCACAGGCATGCGCATTGCTGGTCAGGATTGGGATGCGAGCCTGCCAGAAACTGAGGCCGCCGCCAAAGCCGCGCGCCCGGCTGCATGGCCAGAGCTTGCGCCGACGCCAGCCTGGTCAACTTAGGCCGGGTTACCTGATCAGGTGTCTTTGAACCGCGCATCCCGCCATGCCAGTGCGGCTTTCAGGCCTTGTTCATCCCGAATACGCGCGAACTCGCGCTTTTCCGGGCCGCCGCCAGCATTCAGCAGCACGTCGATATCCAATCCAGTGCGGAGTGCTGTGTCGATGCCCATCACCTGATAGGTTTGATTGATCGCCCGTTTGGTGAGCATGACAGACCGTTCAGCTGCGTTTGCGATCATCCGCGCTTTGGCCAACGTCGCGGGCAGTGCCTCACCCTTAGGTGCCACGCGGTTGATAATGCCCATGGTGACAGCTTCATCTGCATCCAGCTTGTCCTCACCCGTCAGCAGAATTTCCTTTGCCTGCTTTGGCCCTGTCACCCACGGGAGCAACATGGCGACGATACCCGTGCCGAAGCGGACTTCAGGCTCACCAAGCTTTGTTCCAGGCTCTGCAATCGTGATATCAGTTGCTAACATCAGCTCGAATGCGCCAGCGAGGCAGTAGCCGTGAATTGAGGATAGCGTTGGTGTTTTCGCATGCCAGAACTGCATGATGAAATCGAACTGGAGCTGCATTTGCTGCTCCCAGTCTTCAATATCAGACTTCGGATTCTCAGCTGCCGCCTTTAAATCAAACCCAGCAGAAAACGCCCGGCCAGCGCCGGTCACCACTATGGCGCGAACGGTAGGATCCGCATCCAGTGCTGCGACAGCATTCAAGGTCTCCTGCATCAGCGGATTATGGAAGGCGTTCAGGCGATCTGGCCGATTAAACGTCAGCAGCGCTACCGGGCCGTCGCGTTCAACAACGATATGCTCGTAACCCATTGGTCTATCCCCGCGGTCAGCCGCTCTTGGCGAGTGCCTTCAGTTAACCGTCGGCGGCTCATCATCATTGGCGGCGTTTGGTACGATGGCGAGCTGCATCAATGCTTCTAGCAATTCCGCCCGCTCTTTAAAGCTCGGTGCCTCTAGAAGCGCTTGCTTTTCTGCCGGTAGGAACGGGCAAGCCATGGCCAGTGCATTCACGAGCGGCTCGTCTGGCAATTGGCCGATCGCGCTTTCATCTGCACCAAGGCCTTGTGTCTTCAGGTAGCCACCAAGGGCTGCCAACAACCGTTCACGGTCAAGGTCTGTCTCTTCGGCCTTGGTAATATCTTCTGAGTATTCGGAATAATCAGCGCGGACACGGCGGTAGCCGTCCTTCTCCGCAATCTCTTCCTGGATGCGCAATCGGATCACGCCTTCAAGCGTGAGGGTCCAGCGTCCGTCATCCAATTCTTCGTGTTCGATGATCCGGCCAAGACAAGCAACATCGTACAATTCCGGCGCGTCGCCAACACTTTCCGGGTCGCGCGGCTGGATCATTGCGATCACCTGATCCGCCTGCATCACATCCTGCATCATTGCTTTATAGCGCGGCTCGAATATCTGCAGCGGCAACCGCGCGCGTGGCAGCAAAAGAACGCCCGTCAGCGGGAATATCGGCGTAATCGCCGGCAGGGCGAGCACCAAAGGATCATTAGTCATTGCCGATAGTTCCCGCGAAGGATCAGGAAAACAGGATGGAGGAGAGGCCGCGTCGCGCACCCTTGGATGCATCATCCATAGGGCCCCAGGCCTCAAAGAATTTCAGAAGCTGCGTACGTGCAGCTTCCTCGTTCCAGGTTCTGTCTGCGGCGATGATGTCGAGCATGGCCTGCCCAGCTTCTTCCCGCTGATCTGCTGCGAAGTATGCCATACCAAGATCAAACCGCGCCTGATGGTTCTTTGGATCAGCATCAGCGGCGGCACGAAGCGCTTCGATCTCTGACGTGTCAGCGCCAGCCGTCTGGCCTGCCAAGTCTACCGCAGAAACTGCACCGGCAACGAACGGATCGCTGCGGTCGGCTTCCGCAATGCGTTGCACGAATGCAGCGGCGTTTTCAATGTCGCCATCCGCCAAAGCAACCCGCGCCAGACCAGCCAGGGCGAAAGGATTTTCTGGCTCATGCTGCAGCGCCTGGGCCAGAATCGCACCCGCTGTCTCAAAATCTTCGGCCTCGATCGCTGCAATCGCCTGCTCAACGGCTTCCTCAACCGGGCTTTTTACTTCGCTGCCGACAAGCTTTTCAACGAAAGACCGAACCTGGCTTTCCGGGAGAGCGCCCTGGAAGCCGTCTGCCGGGCGACCTTGCTTAAATCCATAGACCATGGGAATCGACTGGATCTGCATCTGCTGCGCGATTTGCTGGTTCTCGTCGATGTTGACCTTGACCAGTTTCACCTTGCCCTGGGCAGCATTGACCACCTTCTCTAGGATCGGCGTCAACTGTTTACAAGGGCCGCACCATGGCGCCCAAAAGTCCACGATTACAGGTACTTCCACAGACGCTTCAATGACGTCCGCCATAAAGGTTTCTATGCTGCTATCTTTGATATAGGGGCTAGCGCCCTCTGCCGGTTGGGCTGCGCCATCGCCTGTCATAATTTCCATTGCCGCCTACTTCCGAAATGCTGGAGTGATATTCACGAGAACATGGGGAAACAGAGGCGATGTGGCAAGGGCTACGCGCCGGATACCAGTTATGCGCCGTCCAGGTTCTGCAAGAACTCGCCAATGCCTTTATGAAGGCGGGTGTCGACATCACGCAGATCATCCGCCGTTTTAAGGATCAACTCAGGCGCTTCGCCCATAACGCCGGCACGTTTGTTCAACCCGGCACAGTTTTCGGCAACGCTGGGTGCCCCCTTGGACGCTTCTTGCATGCTAGCAGAAATCCCATGCGCCGTTCCGGTTTGTTCCTCGATGCTGGCGGCAATGCAGATTGTTGCTTCATTGACGCTAGAGATCGCGCCACAAGCTTGCTCGGAAACTCCTCAATTTCGATTATTGGTCGGGAGATATCCTCAGTCGCACCTGCTGTTTACGCAGCCAACGCCTTCACTTCAGCAGCAACGACTGCGCCGCATGGTAAAGTTTAGCGGTTTGGCCAGTAATGTCGTCAACGAGACTAGCGAGCCCTGTTGATACTTCAGCAGACACTTCACGGACCAATGCGGTCCGTTCTGCAGCAGCTTCCTCATAATAAATGGACATTGCGATAACCATATCCAGTATTAGCGCTTTCTGAATCGCTTTAGTTATTGCCTTGAGACAAACTGGCTTGCGGCGGTATTTCAGCATTGCGACGCCGACAAGCAAGTTTAGAGACGTCGCGTAACTGCCTATGAACCGGTGTGGCTCAAACCCACTTTGGTATCTGGAGTGGCCAATCTTCTCAGTCATCTTAAAGTAAATCGCGTCAAACTCGCCCTTAAACATGGCTTGCCATTGCAGGGCCTGGCTTGCGCGAAACTTGTCCTCAATGCCCCGCAAATGCCTCGCTGCCGTGGGCACTTTCGAGGAGTGTAAGATTAAGGCTTCAAGCACATCCGGCAATTCAGCCTCAAGCAATGGCCAAAACGCTTGCAACTCGGGGAAATCACTCTCTGCCAGGCCAATAAACTGAACGCGTTCGTGCATATGGGGCCTGCCCTAATGCAATTTATCCTGGCTGTGACTGGCGGGTTGATTGTACTGATCTGGCATATCAATCACAAATTTATGGGTGCGTGCATGCGTCCGCCGACCATCGCTCAATAATCTTAAGCGCCCATAAATATCTACCTTTGGGGGCGGTACGTCGCCCTCAGAACGCCCGCTTTAACCCATTCATCCAGCTTGGCGAGGCTCTTTTCCCGATCCATCGGGTCTAGGTTGATGACAACCCGCTCAATGCCTGCATCTTCGTAGCGTTTGAGCATGTCTGGTTCTGGCTCCCCACCAAATACTGTCACAGGAATATCCCGGCCAGCTTCTTTGGCCATCGCGCGATATTCCGGCATCACATCCAGGATGTGATAATGCGGGCGCTTTGCGTGTGGAAGCCATGCATCGCCGTAACGGAGCGCACGCCTGGCACCGTAGGGAAACGCGCCCCCAACATATACTGGTGGTCCATCAGCTTGGGCTGGTTTCGGCCACGTTTGCATCGGGCCGAAGGCCACCATGTCGCCGTCATATTCTGGCGTATCATCCTTCCAGATGGCGCGCATTGCCTCAGTTTTCTCCCGCATCAGCTTCATGCGGGTTTTGTATTCAACGCCGTGGTTCGCCATCTCATCCGCGTTCCACCCGGCACCTATGCCAAACAGAAACCGGCCCTTGGACATCACGTCCAAAGTGGCGACGGACTTTGCCGTTTGAAACACATCCCGCTGCGGCACGAGGCAAATGCCAGTCGCAAGCTTGAGCCGCGTCGTAACAGTCGCCGCAGCTGTCAGCGTGACAAACGGATCCATGACCTGGAAATATTTCCGGGGCAAATCCCCGCCCTGTGGCCATTCAGACTCGCGCGCAAGTGGAATATGGGAATGCTCCGGCGCCCAGAGCGATTCAAACCCGTGCTCCTCTAACGCCATCCCCAAATCTGCAGCGCGAATAGATTTCGCCGTGAAAAATAACGCAACACCGACATGCATATGCTTTTCCTTTCCTAGGCGACATCCACCAAATTGCAGATATCAAAGTTGCCGCCATCCTTGAT
This sequence comes from Alphaproteobacteria bacterium, assembly GCA_965660545.1. Classification (GTDB taxonomy): domain Bacteria; phylum Pseudomonadota; class Alphaproteobacteria; order Bin95; family Bin95; genus VMCJ01. Next base: position 101,371 of record CBFIAF010000014.1, read on the forward strand.
CCCTCAGGCATTTGGCGCGAGGTTAGCGCGGACCCAATCAGCGTTCATCCGATAGGCCCAAAAGACATGCTTATATTCCCGGTGGCCAATCTTGAACTTTTCCAGAGTATCCTTGGGGTTGGTCAGCCCCCACTGAGTGATCCGGGTGTAATATTAGTGCATGGACGGTCTCTGCTCTAGGGGCATGACGACT
>CBFIAF010000015.1:0-95463 GCA_965660545.1 Alphaproteobacteria bacterium
ATATCCAAAGCGATTATATACCTTAGTCACGCCGCCTTCTGCATGGTTCAGCACCCGGCTAATCGTCGAGACTGGAATACCGGACGCCGCCATGCCTGTGCCAGAACTCACAAAGTTAGTTAAGCCAAAAGTGTACCAAAAAACGTACCAATCGGGCTTTGCGTTTCATTATTATTATTATAAGTCAGATATTTACAAGATACTTATGGCGGAGAGGGTGGGATTCGAACCCACGGCACGCTATTAACGTGCACTGCTTTTCGAGAGCAGCACCTTAAACCACTCAGACACCTCTCCGGCAGGCTGATGTTTATTTCAAAATACCCTAATGCTCAAGGACAGATAGGGGCGAAAAGAATGGGAAGAACATCAAAATAGTTTTGTGAGGATAGGCTCGTTTCCACTTATACCAACAAGCCTATTTCTAAAAATAATCTTCTTCCTTAAAATCCAGCGCTTCATATACTCCATTAAATTATAGCCCTGTTTTAGTCAGAGTCTCGCGGATGTCTTTTGTCTTCCGATATTATTCATTAGCTCTCGCTGCCATCGCTGCGAAAGTTTCCTCTGGGTTAATCTTACGATGGGCAGCGGCAAGTTCCTTGCTTGCTTTCTTTATCTCGGTCTTGCTTATCATATTCTGCTGATGGGAATCCTCATGCCTGTAAAGCTTTGTAGACGGTGCCAACTCCGATACCCAATTCCTTTGCGATGCATTTGATGCCCAGACCGCCCCATTCAACCACTCTGGCACCACTCCGCACGTTCAAACTTGGCCAGAAACGGCGGCGCGGACCGCAGCGGAGCAGGCACCAATCCGCAAGACTGATTATCCGCGGAGCATCGCCCGGGCAATGTTCGATTGCTGAACCTGGCTAGCACCTTCAAAAATCCTGAACAACCGGACATCACGGGACAAGCGCGCCACCGGAGAAAGGTCTTCCATGTACCCCAGCCCGCCCATGACCTGGACGGCCCGGTCTGCTACGCGGCTAACCATCTCTGAGGCGAACAATTTGGCGGACGCGATATCAATGAACGGGATTGCATCGCCTGTATCAAACGCGCGGGCGCATTCCAGACAAAGTGCGCGCGCAGCAGACATCTCTGCCTGGCTATCGGCCAGCATGGCTTGAACTTGGCCAAACTCGCCGATTAGCTGATTAAACTGGCGGCGTTCGGCAGCATAGGCTGTCATTTCTTCGATCAGCCGGATCGCCTGACCCACGCATGTTGCAGCAACATGCAATCGCGCATGATTAATGCCGCGCAATGCGGCCCGCAGCCCAGCGCCCTCCTGGCCACCGACCAATGCATCTGCAGCGACACGGCAATCCTCAAACCAGACATAGCAGACATGGCTGCCTTCATTGCCCAGCATCCGCGGAGGCTCACCGACTTTAATACCATTCAAATTCCCGTCGACCAGGAACGCTGAGATGCCGCGCCCGCCCGTTGAATTTGGGTCCGTGCGGGCCATTGTCAGGAAGACGTCAGCCTGGGGAGCGTTGGTGATGTAGCGTTTTTCACCATTTATCACCCACCCCTCCCCGTCACGCTTTGCATTGGTTGTAACGGCACCAGCGTCCGAGCCCGCATCTGGTTCTGTCAGTGCAAATGAGCCTGTGCATTCGCCTGTCGCCATCAATGGGAGATATTTTCGTTTCTGTTCCTCAGTCGCAAAATCGAGGATCGCCTGGGACGTAAGCCCAATGGTTGTCGAGAAGCGTGAGCGATAGACACAAGAGGCCTGGCAGAACTCAAACGTCAGCAGAACCTGCTCTTCCATGGTGCAGGCAAGGCCGCCGTATTCCTCGGGGATGGAAATGCCAAACAAGCCTATATCTTTAATCGCGGTCGTCAGGTCATCTGGCACACCATCGGCGCGGGTCAGACTGTGTTCGGCGGGACGGAGCACGGTTTGGGAGAGCTCGCGGACCGCGGCTAGATAATCTTCAAAGCGAGCAAAGTCAGGCGTGGCGCGCATATTTTCTTTATTCCAGTTCAGGCGGCGGCGCGGGATCGCGCGGCCAGGTGGGGTTCAAAAAGGTGCTCTGCAAGATGTCGAACGACAGGCACCGCCACACCATCACCAGTAAGCTTTAGCGCAGCATTTAAAGATGGCGGGGCTACGTAATCGTCAGGCAAGCCCATCAACCGGAGAGCTTCGCGGGGACTTAACAAGCGTGTGCGAACATTCCCATCTTCCACTATGATTAGCGTTTGACGGCTAGATCCACCGGCTGGTGTGCGAAGGCAGCCCGCCAAACCATCAAACCGCACTTCTGCGCGTTGAATATTCTGGCCGGATGGATCACGCCGCATCCTGCGGAAAGCTGTGCCTATATGCCTTCCGCCTGCTTTCATTGCAGATTTAACGCGTGCGCGATGCAGCGGTGCCATAAGTGCCAGTAAGGCCTTTGTATCTGCACCACTGCGCCACCGGATATCTTTGGAATCAGGTTCAATAACGCTAAACAGCTCGGTGTTTCGGACAGGTGGGCTTGGCAGATACACATTCAGCCATGCGTCCTTGGCCGAGCCTGTCAGATTTGCGACAGCGCGCTGCAATGCAGGCGGATGGAAGGCAGGAGTTTCAGCTACCGGAAATCCATTCCGGGACGCGATCACGAACAGCCGTGGCCGGGATTGCGGCAGAAACTGTGCGGCGTCGATGATGAATGCAGTGAATGCATATCCAGCGTTGGCGATAGCGTCACCCAGAGCTGCAAAATCACGGCCCTGATCGGATGTTAACAAGCCTGTGACGTTCTCGATAGCGATGAGATCAGGCCCTCGCCCTTCGCGTTCCAGACCTTCGACCAAACGCCAGAACGCCCAAAACATGCCTGACCGTGCGCCAGCTAATCCACGCCGGCCACCCGCCAAAGATAAATCCTGGCAAGGAAATGAGGCCCAGGCTAAATCGGCTTGGCCAGGAAGGTCGTCTGTGATTAGGTCCGCGATGTCGCCAAGCTTGAAATCATCCCTGCCCCAGTTTGCCTGATAGCACGCGGCTTTGGCAGGGTCGATGTCATTCGCGAACTGTGCCTGCCAACCTGCCCCCAGCCCAGCGCGGGCCATACCGCCACCAGCGAAGAACTCGTAGAAGGCAGGCAATGTCTGCATCACCCGAAGCGAACAGCTTTGATGGTATGCAGGTTTTTGGGTTTGCCATCAACGCAAACAACCGCCAGGCGCCGAGGCCCTGGCGCATCTTTGGGCATTGCAAGAACCCGCACGCGTTCGTGCAGAAACTGAGGGCGGAGGAAGCGGATGTCCATCTCCAATCCCGTCACAGGCCCCACACGACTCGTTTCATCAATGACTGCGCCAAGCATGATGTGCGAGGCCATCAGCCCTCCAGCGATCGGCGCACGGAAGCCAAAGCGTTCTGTCGTGGCAGGATCCGAATGAATCAAGTGTTCCGCTTCATCTGATAAGCTGGCGACGTTTTCCGGAATCAATTGAACTTCGTTGATCTGGGACATGCCAGCTAACGGATCACTTGGCATAGCCACACGGCAGCCAGCAGGGTCACACGGCCCTGGATTTAAGCTTGAGCGACTGGCGCGAAGCGGGACGGAGCCATCATTCAGCGCAAAGCCAAAGTCTGTGAACACTTGCGCACCGCGCGGATGCGGCTCAATACGAGGGACTTCGCCCGCCATAGAGATCGGTTGATTCAGTGGTATCGGACTATTCAGCCGATATATCTGCGTCATCTGAAGGTTGCCGTTGATCGACCGGCCCGAACGACGCTGCGCCATGATCGCATACATGCCCAGGAATGTCGGATCACCCGCATCGCCCCAAATTCTAGTGTCAAGGCCACAAAGCGACAGTTTGTGGTTCTGCCGCTCACGCGAAATCTCAAGGACCCGGGGCGGGAATACGAATCCCGACGACAGAGGCGGTTCACTGACTGCGAAGGATGTAGCGTTAGACATAGCCATTCTTCTTACTCAAAAAAAGCAGCGGCTATGCATTGGCGTTCAGAAAACGCGTCATTGCGACATTGAACCCGCCTAAGTCTTCCAAATTTGCCAAATGGCGGGCGACAGGCAATACCACGAGCTCAGCTCCCGGAATGCCGTCGCGGATCGTCTCGGCCATGCTCAGCGGTGTCGCCTGATCATCCTCACCACAGATCACGAGCGTCGGCAGATTGATTTCACCAAGTCGCGGCTCAACGGCCAGCTTGGAAATAGCCGCACCGCAGCCGCAAAATCCTTCAACTGGCGTGTTTGCAATCATCCGGCGGACATCATCCAATACTGGCGCGCCTGACGCCATAAAGCCCGGTGAGAACCACCGTTCCATGGTGCCTTCAACGCCTGCCGCCATGCCACTTTCACGCGCCGCCTTAATTCTGTCAGCCCACATTGCGCTGGCTGCTGCGGGATATCCTGCGGATGTATCTGCCAGTGTTAGTGACAATAGGCGCTCCGGGGCACGAAGACCAAGCGTTTGCCCAATCATGCCACCCATGGAGAGGCCGACCCAATGGACTTTGTCCAAGCCGAGCGCATCCAGAAGGCCGACAGCATCATCTGCCAGCATTTCCAGAGTGTATGGGCCGACGGGAGCATCAGTGCCGCCATGGCCGCGCGTATCGTAGCGGATGACGCGGAAATCAGCCTTCAGCACATCGGCCTGGGGGTCCCACATAGCGAGTTCAGCGCTAAGGGAATGGCTCATCACCACCACTGGCGCATCCTGCGGGCCTTCATCCGAATAGCGAATAAAAATACCGTTAGCGGAGATCATTTTGGTTTCAGTCATTGCAGGCTGTATCCTCGAATCTTTAAAGCGTTCGAGACCAGCCTAATGCAGAACCGTCGGTTTGGCATCGCCGGCCCGTTCGCGCGGTGCTACAGCGGATGGACTGGCGTGGTGGTGCGACATTCGCCAGCGGCCATTCTCACGAACGAAGATATTTGTGGCGACCAGCACTGCCCCACCCACGCCGCCAAGTCGCTCATAGCAGGTGACGAACGCGGAATGACCCATGAGGTGTACATGAGACTCAAAGCAGGCGATCTCCGGCATCTCACTAGCCCCCAGAATATGGCTCCAGCTATTCAGAACCGGGTCTCGGCCCACAAGTAGCGGCGCTCCGGGGTGCAAGCATGCGACAGGGCTGGTTTCCGCCCAAACCTCAGCCATTGCACCCATGTCACCTTTGCCAAACGCGAGATAAAACGCAGCATTTGCCGCCAGCACGTCGTCGCGGTCTCTGCTCATTGCTTATTCTCCTTGGCAGCAGCTGAGCGCTCTATCTGCGCCTGTGCTTCTGCTAGAATATCAGCTTTCTTGGCGCGAAACCCGCCTGCAATCCACCAGGATTCTAGCGCCGAAAGTAGCTCACCCACGCCTGGGCCTTGGGGGCGGCCGAGCGCAAGCAAATCGCGGCCTGCAATTGGAAAGGATTTCGGCGTCCATGCATCCGCCGCCGCCATCCTATCTTCATATGAAGTACCTTCTAATGCAGCAGCCAACAGAACCCGCTGTCGATAAAGCTCTCTGCCTAGCCGGTGAAGGGCAGCAGCAGGCGCGGTGTTTAAGTCGTCCAATGGCAAAGCAAGTTCTGTGAGCCGTCGGCGTTCAGCATTTGATAGGCGCAGGCATTCAGCGATAGAAAGCATGTGAAGTTTGTCGCCTGGCGACAGTACGGCCAAGCGTAGCAGTGGATCGGCTTCAAGTTCAATACGCAGAAGCTCAGCAAGGCCGCTCGGCGCCGCTGCATGCCCTAGTAATTCAGCTAAAATGCCAACATCAGCCATCGACTGAATTGCCAGCATCGGACGGGGCGCGCTCAAAAGCTTCAGTACCTCGACCCGGATGCGCTCAGCAGACAAGCGCTGCAGTCCTTCCCTACCAGCCGCACACGCCGAAAGCGCTGCCTCATCCGGCACGCCCTCGCCATACCAGGCGAAGAACCGGAAAAATCGGAGGATACGCAGATAGTCTTCCCGCACCCGCGTATCCGCGTCCCCAACAAAACGAATACATTTCGCAGCTAGATCATCCTGCCCGCCAAAATGATCATGCAACACGCCAGATTGATCGAGCGAAAGGGCGTTCATTGTAAAATCTCGGCGACTGGCGTCCGCCCGCCAATCATCCGTAAACGCGACTTCGGCGTGGCGCCCATCTGTAGCGACATCTAGCCGAAGCGTCGTCACCTCAATCACGCAGCCATTAACAACGGCCGTGATTGTTCCGTGCTTCAGACCCGTCGGCACAGCCTTAATATTCGCGCCCTCCAGCAGGGTTAGCGTTTCTTCAGGCAAGCGCGATGTTGCGATGTCGATATCGTGGACCGGGCGATCCAGCAGGGCGTCTCTAACTGCCCCACCGACAAACCGGGCCACATCCGGCCCTCCGCCCAACGCATCCAACACGCGCCTGGCATTGGCATCATACAGAAGGCGGTGCAAACCAGACTTCACTTTTCAGGCGCATCCGGCGTGATCAACTTACCCGGGATGACCTTGCCGTTTTCAAATGTCGAAGGCTCATAGCGTGCTGTTGATGGCGCGCCGGACGTCCATGCCCAAGTCGCCAGAACAACAGAGGCAAAAGCAACCCCGCCCGCAGACAGCCACACCCATGGTGCGTCTCGCGCCGCCAACTTAAATGATCCGAGCTTCTGGCTCTTAATCAAGATGTACACCACTGCAGGTAGCAGCAGCGGTAGTAAGATTGTTAACGCTTGGCGCATAGCGGATATCGGCTCCGTTCAGTGTTAAGCGCTTGCCATCAATTCGGCGAAGTTGACTAGCATTCCCGCCGTGGCACCCCAGATATAACGGTTTTCGTACGGCAGAACATAGAACCGGCGTTCAACGCCGTCTCGCAGCGCCGTCTCCTGCACGTAATTATTACGATTGAGCGCAAATTCCAGCGGAACTTCGAACACTTCATCTACCTCAAACGCATCAATCTTTAGATCGAACGGGGGTTCAACCCAGCCGACGATGGGCGTGATCCCATAAGCGGTCGAGGTTTCGTAAAGGGGTAGTCTGCCTAGCAAAGTCACATGCTTCGGCGCTAGGCCGATCTCTTCTTCAGTTTCCCTGAGTGCCGTCGCAATATGATGCGCATCTTGCGGCTCGACGCCCCCGCCAGGAAAGCTGATCTGGCCTGCGTGCTTTTTTAAGTGCGCGGTTCTTTGGGTCAGAATAATGGTCGGGTTCGGCGCGCGATTGACGATGGCAGCAAGAACGGCTGCTGGTTTCAGAACCCGATCAGTCCGACCGGCTAGGCGGGCTCCATCTGGCCGAAGGTCAAAGTCGCTACGGACCGGTCGCTCAATAAACTTTGATGCATCATAGACATCGTCCAAAGACTTTAAGCGCGCACTGATCTCATTCGGCCTCACGCTTCAGCCTCCCCCAAACGGAAACGGACGCCGGCACTCGTCACATAAAACACGCCGTCTTGTTCTTCCGCCGAAACTGCAAGTTCATAGAACACAGGCCGCAAGAGGCGCGCTTCAAGGTTACCTCGAACTGTAATGTAGGGACGTGGTTCATCCGTTTCCGAAGCAATCCCGATTCGCAACGGATGCTCAGCGTCTAACGTCACCCACTCGTCCAAATTCGTTCGGAACTTGATGACGCCATCCTTTTTGACCATTTCCACCGCTGTAAATGGAACATCATCCACATCAATCCGGCCTTTCTCGACAGGGGTTTGCAGCCAATACTGGCTGTTGTCGTCCAGCCGCAGCACGGTCGAGAAAAGTTTTACAAGGCCGGGGCGTGTGAATGACAGCCCATCCCGCCACCAGACACCGTCCTGGTCAATGCGGATACCATAATGCCCGTGATCAGCCGCAATCCTAGCGGATTTCGACTCATCCTCATTCAATATCTCACGAATTTTTGGCGGCTCGTCTGTCATCGTCTTGTTTTCGCCATAACTTACCATCAATCAATTCTGCGGCATCGTTCACAGATTAGCGAGGCGGAGCCCAAACCGCTTACTCACACTATATACTATGCTGGCAAGCGGAGATTGCGATTCTGCGACAGAAGGACGACGGCCCTTATGATGAATATCTCGGCGACCACTGCCGCAACAATGGATTTTGACAAAGCGGGCGAAAAGCTAAGCTCTGCCCGTGCCGCTATCGGTGAGGTCTTTCTCGGGCAAACCCAAGTTGTTGATGAAGTGATGGTCACCTTACTTGCTGGCGGGCACGGCCTGATCGTCGGCGTTCCAGGTCTCGGTAAAACGCTTCTGGTTGAAACCGTTGCGCATGTGTTTGGCCTCTCCACCCGCCGCGTCCAGTTTACGCCAGACCTCATGCCAGCAGATATTCTGGGCTCAGAAGTGCTGGAAGAAACTGGCGAAGGCTCCCGCGCCTTCCGCTTTGTCGAAGGCCCAGTGTTCTGCCAATTACTGATGGCGGATGAAATCAACCGCGCCAGCCCGCGCACCCAGTCGGCATTGCTGCAAGCGATGCAGGAGCGGAACGTGGCTGTCGGCGGCCTAAACCGCCCCTTGCCGCAGCCATTCCACGTACTCGCAACCCAGAACCCAATTGAACAAGAAGGCGCATACCGATTGCCGGAAGCACAGCTTGACCGCTTCTTGATGGAAATCCGCATCAACTTCCCAGACGCAGAAACCGAGCGTGCGATCCTAGATAAAACGACCAGCACCAGCCTATCCCAAGCACCGAAAGCTTTTAGCAATACAGAGCTGATGGAAGTTCAGGCCCTCGTGCGCGCCATGCCGATTGGCGAGACGGTCGTAGATGGTATTTTGCGCATGGTGCGCTCCGCAAGGCCGGGTACTGTCGATAGCCCGCTGCCAGTGAATGCTGTTTCATGGGGGCCAGGCCCGCGCGCCAGCCAGGCACTCTCACTTGCCGCGCGCGCCCGCGCATTGCTTGATGGACGCCTCGCACCATCCACAGATGATGTGGCTGCTTTGGCGCCTGCCATTCTGCGCCACCGCATGGCCCTGACCTATACTTCCGAGATAGAGGATGGACTTAATATAGATGCCGCGATCCAGAAACTTGTCGGCATGCTCGGTTAAGCTGCATGACTGTGGCGAAACCTACAGCCGGGCGATTTGACGCCAATATGGTCGCAGAAGCAGAGGCGCTTGGCCGCGCCGCCGTCCGCATCCGCCCCGTTGGACGCCACCCTCATGAAGCCCAGACGGGCTCCCATAGCCGCAGGCGCGCCGGGCCCGGAAGTGCTTTCTGGCAATACCGCGCCTACGATCCTGGTGAATCTATCCGCAATATTGACTGGCGCCGTTCCGCCAGGGGCGACGATGCAATCGTCCGCGAGCGGGAATGGGAAGCGGCCCTGACACTAGATATTTGGGTAGACGCCTCCCGTTCGATGGATTTCCCACCAGCGCCCGCCCCAATGGCAAAACGCTATACTGCGGATATACTCGCGCTTGCTGCTGCCAGTGCTTGGCTGGAGAACGCCGAGCGCGTGCGGGTCCTGGACGATCCACGGCCAGCAAACACCTCCGGGCTTGGCAAGATTGGCAGCATTGTCGCCGCCCTCGCCCGTGCTGCATCTAACCCAGGTGCAGCCGGTCAAGAGGATCTGCCACCGAGGGGACCAGCGCCGCGCCAAGGCTTCGTGCTGCTGGTCGGTGATTTCCTGGCACCCGTAAGCGATTTCGCCGAACGCACAGCCACGCTCGCAGGGCGGGGGGCGCGGGGGGCCGTAATCCAAGTTCTGCACCCCCATGAAATTGAATTGCCTGCCAAGGGCCGTGTTGAGTTTGCAAGCATTGAAGCAGGCGAACGGCATTTATTACGGAACGTAGCGCTTGGCCAGGACGAGTATCACCAACTGATGACTGACCATTCGGACGCGCTTCGCACCGCACTGGCTCGGTTCGGCTGGGGCTTTGTGCAACACCGCACCGATGCACCGTTAACACCATCATTGACCCGCGCCTTAGCCCTGCTCGCGGCTGACAGGGCTTGAACAGCATGGGTTCCCTGATCTCCAGCTTAGCGTTCGCCGCACCGCTTGCCTTGCTGGCCCTGGCGTTGGCACCCGCAGTCTGGTGGTTATTGCGCGCGCTCCCGCCCCCACCGCGAAATGCTGCGTTCCCATCCCTGCATATCCTCCGTCATATTGACGTTGAGGAAGCGACGCCGGCCAAGCCGCCTTTGCCGCTGCTGGGCGTCCGCATGGCCTTATTCTTCGCCGTGGTACTGGCTATCGCTGGCCCGCGTCTTGATCCGGGCGTCCTTCCGCCAGGTGCCACTCCAGTTATCGTAATTGTTGATAACGGATGGGCATCGGCCCCGCATTTCGACCAGAAACGTGAAGCGCTCGATGACATTATCGACGCCGCCGCGTCTGATAACCGTAAGCTGGCCGTTATTGCGACAGCGCCTGACGCAGATGGAGAGCCCATCATTCTGGAAGGCCGCGCTGCGGAGCTTCGGGACGCGCTTTTGAAGCTACAACCGCAACCTTGGCCCGTGAACTACAAAGCTGTGCTCAGGCGCGTACAGAACGCACGCTTTAATGAAACCCATTATGCGATCTGGCTCTCTGACGGCATCACAGAACCTGACGCACTCGATCTCGCGACTGAATTCCGCGATTGGCTGACAATCTGGTCTCCCGATTCAAGCGAAACGCCGCTTTTACTGCGCCCACCTGTGCGAGATGGCGCTGGAATGGATATCGCTATCGAACGCGGTGACCGCGACTCCCGCCCGCCAGTCAGTCTCATCGCGCGCTCTACAGACGGTGCCGCCATCGCCATCGCTTCCGCCAGTTTCAAAAACGGTGCGCAAACAACTTCAGCCCGCCTCATCGCACCGGTTGAAACTTTGAACCGAATTGCTCGGCTAGAAATCGCCAATCAGGCCAGCGCTGGTGCAACCATTCTGTTGGACTCAGCCTGGGGCCGCAGTAATGTCGGGATCGTAAGGTTGGCGAAATCAGGCGGGCATCCCCTGCTCGACCCATCACGCTATCTACTTGAAGCGCTAGAGCCGTTCGCGGAAGTTCAGACCGGCACAGCGGACGCGCTTATTAAGGCCGAAATCGATTGCATTCTCCTGACGGATCAAGCTGGTGCCGATCCTGATATCCGCCAAACGCTGGATGAATGGACCCGTGACGGTGGCGTGTTGATCCGTTTTGCTGGGCCACGCTTGACCGAAAGCCCCGATGGGTTGACGCCTGTTCCGCTCCGCGCTGGCGGTAGAGCCCTTGGCGGGCCGATGTCCTGGTCATCGCCTCTTGGATTGGCGCCTCTGCCGGAACAAGGGCCTCTCAACGGATTGACGCTCCCTGCTGGCGTCGCGGTGTCACGTCAGGCATTGGCTGAACCTGGACCAGAATTGGCGGCTGTCACTTGGGCCGCACTCGCAGATGGAACGCCACTGGTTACTGGCGGAGAGTTTGGCGACGGTATCCTGGCACTAATCCATGTGGACGCTGGGCCTGATTGGTCCGACCTGCCGATCTCCGGCTTTTTTGTTGAAATGCTGCGCCGCTTAACGGCACTGGCGACGGAACGCGGCCAAGCGAAAATGGGGAATAAACTGGCAGCGATGCGAGTCATGGACGGATATGGCCGCATGGCTGCGGCACCTCCTGGGTTAAACAAGCTGAAACTCGGCCCGGACGCAGTCACCCCCGGACCACGACTACCACCTGGATATTACGGGCCGGAAGATGCGCAAATGGCACTTAATCTATCTCCTGCAATTGATACACTCGGTCCCTTGCCACAATTGCCGCGCGCTAAGGTGGTGTCCTATGGCGGCGCAGATGTCATCCGCATAACACCCTGGCTTCTTGGGCTGGCAGCACTCCTGCTGCTCGGCGAGTTCCTGTTAACGCTTGGCTATTCCGGCCGACTTCCTGCAATTCCGGGCATGTCAAAGCGCAACGCAGCCAGTGCCGGAATGTTGGCACTGCTTTTGCTCCTGGCACCTGAGGCTTTAGAAGCCGAAGGTATCTCCAGCGCAGCCGCCCTTGAAACGCGGCTTGCCTTTATCGAGACGGGCGATCCGGAAGTAGATAGGCAAAGCCGTATGGGCCTCGTTGGTGTCGCAAAGGCCTTGAACGACCGAACATCAGTTGAGCCCGGCCCGCCGCTTAGCATCAATCTGGATCGGGATGACGTTACTTTATTACCATTCATCTACTGGCCAGTAACACCCGACTTTCCTGCACTTTCCACGAAGGCGCGCGCAAAACTGGCGCGGTACATTTTAACCGGCGGCATGATCCTATTCGATACGCGAGACGGAGATCGTGCGTCTAACTTGGAACCACTCGGCCAAGCCACGCCAGAGGCAATAGCCCTCCGACGTATCCTTGAAGGTGCGCCGGTACCACCGTTAGCGCCGATACCACTAGATCACGTATTAACCCGCTCCTACTACCTGCTGAATGAGTTTCCGGGCCGTATTCCATCCAGCCCCATCTGGGTCGAACGCGCAGGATCATTAACATATGACGGCGTGACAGCGATTATCATTGGCGGATCAAGCTGGGCAGCTGCATGGGCAATCGACGACGCAGGCCGCCCCATCTATTCCGTCTCGCCCGGTGGCGCCCGGCAACGTGAGTTGGCGACGCGCTTTGGCGTAAATGTCGTGATGCACGCACTGACAGGCAGTTATAAAGGCGATCAAGTGCACTTGCCGTCTATTATGCAGAGACTTGGCCAATGAACGCCGCTGGCCTCGCCTTTGATCCTCTTCTGCCATGGGCAGTGATCGCCATTCTGGTCGCTGCCGCGCTGCTGGTGTTCGGATACGGATTATCACGCAGCGCGCCTAGCGTATGGGGTCGAGCGCTCGCTTTTGCCATGATCGCAGCGATGCTGGCAGGCCCCAATCTTCGCGTAGAAGAACGTCGATCCGAAACCGATGTGGCCGTAGCCCTCATTGATGGCTCAAGCTCCATGCAAACCGGCGATAGACAAACTGACGCCACAAAGGCTGCCGAAGCGCTGCAACAGGCTGCCGCGAAGATAGACAACCTGGAACTCCAGATCGTCCAGGGCCAACCTGATACAAATGAAGCCGCCAAAGGCACCCGCATGTTCCAGCCTTTGACCGACGCTTTCGCCGACGTGCCGCGCAATCGGCGCGCCGGGGCATTTCTGATAACGGACGGTCAAGTTCACGATGCGCCGCTGACCCGCGATGCTGCAGCCGTCCTGGCCTCGCTACTAGGTGGTGCGCCGTTACATGCACTTGTTGTCGGTGAGGCCAACGAAGGCGACCGGCGTATACGCATTACCGCTGCACCATCCTTCGCGTTAGTCGGCGCTGAAGCAGACTTGCGGTTTGTTATTGAAGATGACCCCATCCAACCAACCCGCCGCCCTGCTGAGGTTGCGGTTCACATCGACGGTATTCCTATTCAGCGCCTGCGGGCTTGGCCGGGCCGGGAAACTGCTGTGCTTATTCCCGTGAACCGTGCAGGCAAACACAACGTTGAAATATCTGTTGAGGCTGGGCCAAAAGAAGTCAGCCTGCTGAATAACAAGGCGCTCGCGGAGATCGCTGGCGTCCGGGATAGGCTGCGCGTTCTGATGGTTTCAGGTCAGCCCCATGCGGGCGAACGGGTATGGCGGAATCTCCTAAAATCCGATCCAGCCGTTGATCTGGTGCATTTCACGATCCTCCGCTCGCCTGAGAAGGTCGACTATACGTCCACCCGTGAACTGGCACTCATTGCATTCCCGATTCGAGAATTGTTTGAACGGAAGCTGCCAGAATTCGATCTTATCCTGTTTGATCGCTACCCAAGGCGTGACCTTATTCCGCCTAGCTATCTGGCGAACATTGTGGAGCATGTGCGGAGTGGCGGTGCGCTGCTGGAGGCATCAGATTCAGCCTACGCCAATCCAAACACCAGCCTAGCTGAATCCGCCCTTGGTGCCGCCTTGCCCGGTCTACCAACAGGCCGCGTACTAACGTCCGCCTTCCGGCCAACGCTGACAGACCTTGGCCGTCGCCATCCGATCACCGCACCACTGACTGGTAAAGACCCCGAGAACTGGGGTCGATGGCTTCGGCAGATCGAGGTCGCTCCTGGTGCTGGTAAGGTGCTGATGACCGGCATTGAAAATAGCCCGCTCATTTCCCTGGCGAAGTTCGGTGAAGGGCGTGTGGCGCAAGTCTATTCCGACCAGATTTGGCTCTGGGCGCGGGGCTATGAAGGTGGGGGACCGCACAGTGAATTGCTGCGCCGCCTTGCCCACTGGCTGATGCGCGAGCCTGAGCTTGAAGAAATCCGCCTAAATGCTTCAATTGCTGGCGATGTTCTAACGGTTGAACGCTTCACCGTCGATGCTGACGCAACCGCCACTGTCGAGATTACGGCTTCGGACGGCACGATCACCCAGCTTGCACTAGAAGCTGAGGAAGATGGCCACGCTCGGGCTGAAGCCCCTGCCCCATCGCTGGGTCTCTACAGGGTGATAGAGGGTGCGCGCGCCGCAATCGTCGTCAAAGGCGACCCAAACGGTCCCGAAGCACAAGACCTGCGCGCTGATCCTGCACGGCTATTGCCGGTGATTTCCGCTGCCAATGGCGCTGCGTGGCGATTGACAGATAAAGGCCAGCCGCAAATCCGCATGATCCGCCAAGGCCGCACTACCCATGGCCGAGGCTGGATTGGCCTACAGGAAAATCGCGCCTTCTCCGTCGAAAGCGTGCGCGCCGCCAACCTGCCGCCCGCATGGCTAGCGCTCCTGCTCATCCTGGCTGGTCTCGGTTGGTCCTGGTACCGGGAAAGCAAGCTGAACTAACGCCCACTCCTCGGTAACTTCGGGGTCTGGCTCTAGGGAGCGCCGCTCCTCTGCGAGGCGGGCGGCGCTCTCTGCATTCAATCGGCCTAGCGCCCAGATCGCAGCGGCGCGTACGAGTGGGCTTTCATCCTCGATAAGACGTTCTGCGCTGGCTGCGAGATCAGAGACACCAGAATTACCGATTGCGATCAAAACGTTACGTACAAACCGATCGCGCCCTGTTCGCTTAATGGGCGATCCAGCGAAAACCTGACGAAATGTAGTGTCATCCAGGGCCACTAATTCAACCAGCTTGGGTGCAGTCAGTTCAGGTCGCGGCCAGAGGCCCGGTTCTCGCGTGTCAACGGCGAACTTGTTCCAGGGACAGACCGCCAAACAGTCATCGCAGCCATAGATGCGGGCACCGATACCCTCCCGCAGGTCAAGCGGAATATGGCCTTTATGCTCAATCGTAAGGTATGAGACGCAGCGCCTGGCGTCGAGTCTATAAGGACTGGTGAAGGCGTTCGTTGGACAGATATCAAGGCAACGGCTGCACTGGCCACAATGATCCGTCTCTGGTGCGTTAGGCTCCAACTCCTGATCCAGAAACATCTCTCCCAAGAAAAACCAATTGCCAAGGTCACGGCTGACGACGTTACTGTGCTTCCCTTGCCAGCCAATGCCCGCACGAGATGCCAAGTGCTTCTCCATGACAGGTGCCGTATCAACGAATACTTTCACGCCAGCACCGTGCTGCTCACTGGTCCAGCGCGCCAGCTCTTTGAGCCGAGATTTCAGGACGTCATGGTAATCCCGAGCCGTCTGCGCATAAACGCTGATAGCCCCCCTGTCATGTGGCTTTTGCTGATCGAGCGGATTGGCTTGCGGCCGGTAACTCATAGCGACGACGACAACCGTCCGCGCCTCTGGCCAAAGAGTCTGCGGGTCAGCCCGCCGGTCCGCATGGGCTTCGAGCCAGCCCATATCACCTTGCATTCCAGCATCAAGAAACGCCGCAAGCCCATCCTTCGCCGCTTGGGTGGACACTGCAGGCGCAAAACCAACGGCGTCGAAGCCGAGTGCCAGGGCTTTATCGCGAATTACGGCCTTTAACGCGTCTGGAGTGAGCGTGGCCGACAGGGGCTCAGCCAAGGCCCCGCATGAAGCTGGTCCGGGCTTTGGCAGCCTGCATCAGGAAGTTCAGGTCACTGCCTCCCAGAACCATTTTAGCGCCCATACCGATATACTTTGACGCGAGCTCTTCGTCGTAAACACCTCCCATACCGAGGAATTTTCCGTTATTGGCGCAGGCAGATGCGACCGTTTCATACGCCTTCTGCACGTCTTCGTGGCCATATTGGCCGGCGATGCCCATTTCTGCGCAAAGGTCATTCGTACCAATCAACAGCACGTCAACGCCCGCAACGGCGGCCATGGCATCAGCATTAGCAACGCCAGTCGGGCTTTCGATCATGCAAACGACAAGGATATTCTCATTCGTCTTGACCGCACGCTCAGCCATTGGCAGTTCAGCATAGTCAAGCTGTGGTGCGGGGCCGCCGATGGAGCGGCTGCCCATGGGCGGATGGAGGCACTGCGCGGCAATGCGTTCGGCTTCAGCCACAGTATCGACATGGGGTGCCACGATGCCTTGGGCACCGGAATCCAGCGGTCGGCTCATCAGGTATGAGGCATGGTGGGACGAGCGCACCATTGGCGTGATACCAGCATCCAGGCCTGCAGAACACATCTGTGCTGCCGTATCGATACCCATGGAGTTATGTTCGAGATCGATAAACAGCCAGTCGAAACCGCACACTTGCATGATCTTCGCCGTGTCCACCGTTCGCGCCTGCCGGAGGCCGACGCCAAGCGCCAATCCACCGGCTTTGAGTTTCTCTTTGGTTACATTCGCTGGCATCACGGTCATCCTATGTCTGTGAAGTAGCAAGCATGCCCGAAGCGCTAGCGGGCGTCCAATCGCTGGAAGAGCAGCAGTGTCGTAAGATCGCCGTAGTCGATCCTGGCTCTGGCGCTCGACGCAACGCTTGGCTTCGCCCGCCATGCGATCCCAAGACCAGCGGCCTCCAGCATTGGTAGATCGTTGGCACCATCTCCGACTGTAACGGCTTCATCCAGGCTGATCGCAAGCTCAGTCGAGAGTGCGCGCAGCGTTGCAAGTTTGGCATGCTTATCGAGAATTGGTTCCATCACGCGCCCCGTAAGCTTTCCGTCCAGGACCTCAATGTCATTTGCTTTATCTCCATTGAAATCAAGGAGCTCTGCAATTCGACTCGTAAAATACTTGAATCCGCCAGATACCAGCCTGCACTCCGCACCCGCCTTCCGCATGCCAGCTACCATTGCCGCCGCACCGGGTGAGAGCTCCGTCCCTGCGTAGGTGCGCGCAAGTACGCCCGCGTCCATGCCAGCTAAAAGAGCCATGCGCTCGCGAAGGGCGGATTCGAAATCCAATTCGCCGTTCATAGCCCGGGCGGTGATTGCGGATATCTGATCCTTCAGCCCGGCTTCGCCGGCCATTTCATCCAATGTTTCCGTGGTGACGATCGTCGAGTCCATGTCGGCGATCAGCAGGCGCTTGACCCGGTCCGCAGATGGCTGCAACGCGAAATCGACTGCAACCGGTCCAAGCACTGTCCGGACTGCCGACGCCAAGCGTTCATCCCGAAATTCAGCCTCTGCTGCTATATCAGCCGCACGGCCTTCCGCGAATATATCTGGCGCGCTGATTGCGCCTGCACCGCCCGCCGCGAGCGCGGCCTGCCCCATGTCAAGAAATTGGGAGTCGAGTCGTTCGTCCAGCGGCGCTACAAGAGTAAGTATGGCGTTCACTTCAGATCCTTCCGGTGAGGCTGCAGCCAAACCTGTCCTCATCATCGCTGGCCCCACCGCCAGCGGTAAATCCGCTGCTGCATTAGATGCGACGCGGCTGACCAATGGCGTGGTGATAAACGCCGACAGCATGCAGGTCTATAAGGGCTTGCCTATAATTACGGCCCGCCCCTCGCCCGAGGATGAGGCAGCCGCTCCACACCAGTTATATGGTTGGCTTGAGCCCGATGAGGTGTGTTCTGCCCAACGGTGGCGGGACGCAGCGCTGACGGAGATTAAGCAGGCTCACTTAACCGGCCGCCTGCCCATCATCTGCGGCGGCACAGGGTTTTATATTGAGACCCTGACAGCCGGCCTACCCCCTGCACCAGATATCCCACCAGATATACGAGAAGCCACCCGGGCCGAGGTCGCAGCAGATATGGCGGCGGCGCATGAATTGCTGCAGGCGGCTGACCCGGCAACAGCAGCCCGGATTGAACCCCGTGATGCCCAGCGGCTGGCGCGCGCAATCGAAGTATGGCGCACGACTGGATTGATCACGTCAGAAGTGCTGAACAAGCCGCGACTGGCGCCTTCGGGCTTGGTATTCCATCGCCTGATCCTAATGCCAGAACGGCAGACGCTATATGAGCGCATCAACCGCCGCGCTGCAAAGATGGCTGATATGGGCGCGCTTGAAGAAGCTGCTGCATTTCTTGAGCGAGGACTGGATGAAGCCTTGCCCGCCATGAAAGCCGTTGGGCTTAGAGAGTTCGGCGCTGCGTCGCGCAATGAAATTTCAATAATCGATGCCGTCGAAGCAACCGCCCAAGCGTCTCGCCGCTACGCAAAAAGACAAATTACATGGCTGCGTAGCAGAAGCGCGGCGTCTGAAATTCTAGATACGCAATATAATTCCAATTACTTGCCGAAAATAGAAGAATATCTCGATAAATTCGGGTTGACCACACCTTGATCTGCTTATAATCTGCGAAAATCTTTTCATATTGCCGCCTTCGCAATAAAATGTCGCAATTTAAGTTTCACTATGACGAGCAATCCCATGTCGAATAATAAAATGACTGGTGCCGCGATCATCGTGCGCGCCTTGATCGAGCAGGGCGTTGAGGCCGTGTTTGGCTATCCGGGCGGCGCTGTCCTGCCGATCTATGACGAAATATTCAAGCAGAACCACCTGAAGCACTATCTTGGGCGTCAGGAAGGTGGTTGCTTGCATGCCGCTGAAGGGTATGCGCGTTCGACTGGCAAAGTTGGCGTAGCCCTCGTCACATCCGGCCCGGGTGCAACCAACGCTGTCACCGGATTAACTGACGCACTGATGGACTCGATCCCCATTGTCTGCCTCACCGGCCAAGTACCGACGCACCTGATTGGCAACGATGCCTTCCAGGAAGCGGACACCACAGGCATTACCCGCCCTTGCACCAAGCATAACTACCTTGTGAAAGACATCGCGGACCTGCCGCGGGTAATGCATGAAGCCTTCCATGTGGCCTCATCTGGCCGCCCAGGCCCAGTCGTGATTGATCTGCCGAAGGACATTCAGTTCGCAGATGGCATCTATCAGGGCCCCGAAGAGTTCGACCATCGCTCCTACAAGCCAAAGACTGACGCCAGCACCGAAAAGCTGGATGAAGCGCTTCGCCTAATGGCGAATGCTAAACGCCCGCTGTTCTATGTGGGCGGCGGCGTTATCAATGCTGGCGGTGGAGCTTCTGAGGATCTAGTGAAGCTCGTGCGCGCTACGGGGTTCCCAATCACA
The DNA here is from genome assembly GCA_965660545.1 of Alphaproteobacteria bacterium. Lineage (GTDB taxonomy): Bacteria > Pseudomonadota > Alphaproteobacteria > Bin95 > Bin95 > VMCJ01. The sequence continues at coordinate 19,391 of CBFIAF010000015.1, forward strand.
CAGACGCTGATGGGCCTCGGTGCCTTCCCGACGGACGACAAGCAGTCCCTCGGGATGGTTGGCATGCACGGCCTCTATGAGAGCAACATGGCGATGCATGATTGCGACCTGATGATCGGCATCGGCGTCCGCTTTGATGATCGCGTGACGGGTCGTCTCGATGCATTCTCGCCCGGCTCCACGAAAATCCAGATCGATATCGATCCTTCATCCGTCAATAAGAACGTGCGCGTTGATCTGCCGATCATTGGCGATGCAGGCAAGGCAATCGATTATCTGTTGAAGGGCTGGCGCACCAAGAAAATGAAGGCTGATGGCGCAGCACTCGATCTCTGGTGGAAGGTGGTCAACAAATGGCGCGAAAAGCGCTGCCTCAGCTACGTCCCAGACAAAAACATCATCAAGCCACAGCAGGCGCTGGAACACCTACAGGCCGCGATGGAAAAGGACGCTCGCGAATATTACGTTACGACCGAAGTTGGCCAACACCAAATGTGGGCAGCGCAATACCTGCAGTTCCGCCAGCCACACCGCTGGATGACATCTGGCGGCCTGGGCACCATGGGCTACGGCCTGCCCGCCGCCATTGGCGTTCAGGTGGCGCATCCAGACGCGCTCGTGGTCGATGTATCGGGCGAAGCGTCATTCATGATGAACATGCAGGAAATGTCCTGCATCGCGCAGTACAAGCTGCCTGTGAAACTGTTCATCCTGAACAATCAGTGGATGGGCATGGTTCGCCAGTGGCAGGAATTGCTGCACGGGGCGCGCTATTCTGAAAGCTACACAGACAGCTTACCGGACTTTGTGAAACTGGCGGAATCGTTCGGATGGACCGGCATGGTCGCTAACGATCCGAGCGAACTCGATGACGTGATTGAGCGAATGCTGACCACGGAAGGCCCGATAATAGCTGACATTCGAGTGGATCAAAAAGAAAACTGCTATCCGATGATCCCATCCGGCGCTGCCCACAATGAAATGCTGATGGGCCCAGGCGCTGTGCAAGATGCAGATGTGAGTTCAGCCGGAAAGGCGCTGGTATAAGATTATGGCTTCCGTATACGAAGAACAGACTCACATTGAACAAATCGCACGGCACACGATCGCCATCCTTGTCAGCAATGAACCAGGTGTTCTGGCGCGCGTCATCGGCCTGTATTCTGGCCGTGGATACAATATTGACAGCCTGACGGTCGCTGAAACTGACCACATAGCCGGCCTTTCGCGCATCACCATTGTGACGACGGGCACGCCGATGATCATTGAGCAGATCAAAGCGCAGCTTGGCCGCCTCGTTCCAGTTCACAAGGTCTCGGACCTGACAGAAGAAGGCCCGCATGTTGAGCGCGAACTGGCCCTGATCAAGGTCGTGGGAACCGGCGAACACCGCGTGGAGGCGCTGCGAATTGCAGGCATTTTCCGCGCCCGCGCCGTGGACAGCGCAATCGATAGCTTTGTCTTCGAACTCACCGGATCGTCGGAGAAAGTCGATGCCTTCATCAATCTGATGAAGCCGCTTGGCCTCGCTGATGTTGCACGAACAGGCGTCGTCGCCATTGCGCGCGGCACAGAGGCGCTTTAAAAACCGTTTATTCTTCGTTTGGCTAGAGCGTTCAGCCCTGGCCGTGCTATCCATCCAAAACCTGTAAAGCTTAAGAGGACACCCGCCAAATGCGCGTCTACTATGATCGTGATGCCGACGTAAACCTGATCAAGTCCAAAAAGGTCGTGATCGTTGGCTATGGTAGCCAGGGCCACGCCCATGCCAATAACCTGCGTGACAGCGGCGTCAAAGAAGTTGTCGTTGCATTGCGTCCGGGTTCCGGCAGCGCCAAGAAGGCCGAAGATGCGGGCTTCAAAGTTATGCCCCCTGCTGAAGCCGCACAATGGGCTGACGTCATTATGATGCTGACGCCCGACGAAGGCCACGCTGCACTTTGGGAAGACGATCTGCGCGACAACATGCGTGCCGGCGCTGCCCTCGCCGTCGCTCACGGCCTCTCCTTGCACTTCAATCTGGTTGAGCCTCGCGCCGACATTGATGTGTTTATGGTCGCGCCAAAAGGCCCAGGCCACTTGGTCCGCACCGAATATGTGCGTGGCGCTGGCGTGCCAAGCCTTCTGGCGATTGGCCAGGATGCAACGGGCAACTGCCACGACATCGGCCTCTCCTACTCCTGCGCTAATGGCGGCGGTCGCGCTGGCATCATCGAAACCACGCTTAAGGAAGAGTGCGAAACTGACCTGTTCGGTGAGCAGGTCGTTCTCTGCGGTGGTCTCACAGCATTGATCCAGGCTGGGTTCGAAACGCTGACCGAAGCCGGCTATGCACCAGAAATGGCCTATTTCGAATGCGTCCATGAAGTAAAGCTGATCGTTGACCTGATCTATGAAAACGGTCTTGCTGGCATGCGCTACTCCGTGTCCAACACGGCAGAATATGGCGATTATACCCGTGGCCCACGCGTCATTGATGCAGGCACCAAAGCGCGGATGAAGCAGATTTTGACCGAAATTCAGACCGGTGAATTCGCTCGTGAGTTCGTTACCGAAAACCAGGCTGGTCAGCCGAGCTTCAAAGCCAAACGGCGCATCGGCGCTGGTCATGAGCTCGAAGTTGTTGGCGAGCGCCTGCGCGGCATGATGCCTTGGATTTCTGAGAACGCTATCATCGACAAAGCTAAGAACTAATTTCTACTGCTACAGACTAAACGACAAAACGCCGGCTCTGGGAAATCCCGGATCCGGTGTTTTACGTTTAATCAGGACGCCACACGATCTTCGGTGGCGGCATAGAACTCGCGGCAGTTCCGCTACATATGAAGTGCACGGCCGTCCACAGCGAGTGCAGCTTCTTTAACGGCCTCGTTGAGCGTTGGGTGGGCATGGCAGGTACGGGCGATATCTTCTGAAGACGCGCCAAACTCCATGCCGAGCGCTATTTCAGCGATCAAGGTGCCAGCATCTGGTCCGATGATATGCGCGCCCAGAACTTGGTCCGTTTCCGCGTCCGCTAAAATCTTCACAAAACCATCGCCGCCACCGCTTGCACGGGCGCGGCTGTTAGCTTGGAACGGGAACTTGCCGACTTTGTAGGCTATGCCCTGCTCTTTCAGCTGCTCTTCCGTGCGGCCGACTGAGGCGACCTCTGGCCATGTGTAAACGACGCTTGGAATGCAATCGTAGTCGATGTGACCAGCCTGGCCTGCCATGATCTCGACAGCGACAGATCCTTCATCCTCAGCCTTGTGTGCCAGCATGGGGCCGTCCACAACGTCACCGATGGCCCATATGCCCGCAACATTCGTGCGGTAATTGCTATCAATCTTGACCTTGCCACGATCCATCTCAACGCCAGCCTCTTCCAGCCCAAGGCCTTCGGTGTAGGGCCGCCGGCCAATGGCGACGAGTGCGACATCAGCCTTAATGTCTTCGGCGTCACCGCCCTTGGCAGGCTCAACTGTGAGGGTAACACCACTGCGGGTAGTCTTGGCGGCTGTGACCTTAGTTAAGAGGCGGAACGTGAACCCGGCTTTCTTCAGCGAGCGCTGCATGTGCTTGCCAAGCTCAAGGTCCATTGTTGGCAAAATGCAATCAAGGAATTCAACAACTTCAACCTTAGCACCAAGCCTGCGCCATACAACGCCAAGCTCTAGCCCGATCACACCGCCGCCGATGATGACCATCTTCGTCGGCACTTTCGGCAGGTCCAGCGCACCAGTAGAAGAGACGATTTTCTTCTCGTCAATCTCAATACCTGGCAGCGGCGTCGTTTCAGACCCCGTCGCGATCAAGATATTTTTAGTTTTAAACGTGATTTCTTTGCCATCATCAGTTGTGGCGATGACAGTACCTGCTCCCTTGATGGAGCCCCGCCCAATCACATAATCGACCTTGTTCTTCTTAAACAAGAAATCAATGCCGGAAGTGAGGCCATCAACGACCTCATCCTTCGATTTCAGCATCTGTTTTAGATCAAGCTCGAGGCCGGAGACCTTTACGCCAAGGTTAGCGAACGCATGGCCCGCTTCTTCATAGGCATGGCTCGCGTGCAGCAAATGCTTGGAGGGAATGCACCCAACGTTCAAGCAAGTACCGCCCAGGCTGCCGCGCATCTCTATACAGGCCGTCTTCATGCCAAGCTGGGCAGCCCGAATAGCGGCGACATAGCCGCCGGGGCCGCCGCCGATGACGACGAGATCATAAGCGTCGCTCATGGGGTCAATCCCTTACATGTCCAGGAGAAGGCGGCGCGGATCTTCAAGGCTTTCCCTCATCCGCACTAAGCACGTGACTGCCTCAGAGCCATCAACAATGCGATGATCATAGGAGAGCGCCAAATACATCATCGGGCGTGCCTCAATCGAACCATCAGGCATCACCATCGGGCGCATCTGCGTTTTGTGCATGCCGAGGATGCCGGATTGCGGTGGGTTCAGAATTGGCGTCGACATAAGCGAGCCATAGACGCCACCGTTCGAAATCGTGAAGGTGCCGCCCGACATGTCAGCCATGCTGAGTTTGCCGTCCCGGGCCTTCTTCGCAAAGCCGCCAATGGTTTTTTCAATCCCAGCAAGGCTCAGCATTTCGGCATTGCGGATGATCGGCACAACGAGGCCGTTTTCCGTGCCAACAGCAACGCCAACATCATAGTAATTCTTGTAGACAACCTCATCGCCATCAATCTGTGCGTTGACGGCAGGTACGTCGCGCAGGCCTTGGATAGCCGCCTTCACAAAGAACGACATGAAGCCGAGGCGCACATCATGGCGCTTCTCAAAGTCGTCCTTATATTCGCTGCGAGCCGCCAGGATCGCCGTCATGTCCACCTCATTGAAGGTGGTGAGCATCGCAGCAGTGTTCTGGGCTTCTTTGAGACGCTCAGCGATGCGTCGGCGCAGGCGGGACATTTTCACCCGCTCTTCAGAACGATCAGCCGCAGGCTCAGCCAGAGCGAACACATCCTTGCCACCACGGGCGAGGAAGTCGAGCACGTCAGTCTTGGTCAGGCGACCGCCACGGCCAGAAGCTGGAATGGCATTGGGATCAAGACCGTTCTCAGCCACAAGCTTCTTCACAGAAGGCGGCATCGGCGGAACGCCGGCCGCGAGGGCTGCGGGAGAGATCGATAAAGCAGACTGGGGTGCAGCTGTGGGCGCAGCTGGCGCTGATTTGGGCGCTGCAGCGGCCGGCGAAGATGCTTTGGCGGCCTCTGCTTTCGGGACTTCGGCCTTTGGCGCTGCCTTGGCTGGCGCTTGTGTGCCACTTTCATCGATGCTGGCAAGCAATGCGCCAACTTCCACATTATCGCCCTCAGCCACTTTGAGATCGCCCAGTAAACCGCTTGCGGGTGCTGGGACCTCTACCGTGACCTTATCCGTTTCAAGCTCTACGATTGGCTCGTCCGCCTTAACGGCGTCGCCAGATTGCTTGATCCAACGGGCGATAGTCGCCTCTGTAACGGACTCGCCCAGTACGGGCACGACGATTTCGACAGCCATAATTCATTCCTAGCTACGGGCGCGCACGCCCAGAGTTCTTCTCAATCCTAGAGCGTTAGCGCGTCATCGACCAGTTTCGCCTGCTCTGCAATATGACGCTTCATAACGCCAGTCGCAGTGGAGGCCGCTTCCGCACGGCCCATATACCGCGGACGCGCAGCCTTCAGCTTTGGCACTTCCGCCATCGCCGCTTCGAGCTTGCGGTCAATGAAACGCCAAGCGCCCATATTTTCAGGCTCTTCCTGACACCAAACGATCTCAGCATTCGGGTACTTCCTCAGCTCCGCCCCGATAGACTTAATTGGGAACGGATAGAGCTGCTCAACCCGAAGGATCACGACGTCCTTAATCTCACGCTCAACACGGGCAGCTGCCAGATCGTAGTAGACCTTACCAGCGCACAGGACAACGCGTTTGACCTTGGAGTTTGCAGCCAGCTTGCCTTCATCATGAATAACACGATGGAAGGATGAGCCAGGACCGAAATCCTTTATATCTGAAATACATGCTTTGTGCCGCAACAGTGATTTTGGCGTCATGACGATCAACGGCTTGCGGAAGTTCCGACACACCTGACGGCGCAGCATATGGAAGTAGTTGGCCGGAGTTGTCGGCACACAAACCTGCATGTTGTCCTCAGCGCACATCTGCAGATAGCGCTCGAGCCGAGCCGAGGAATGCTCCGGCCCCTGCCCTTCATAACCATGCGGCAGCAACATCGTAATGCCGGACATCCGTAGCCATTTGAGTTCACCGGATGTGATGAACTGATCGATGATGACCTGAGCGCCGTTAGCAAAATCACCAAACTGCGCTTCCCACATCACAAGCGCCTTCGGTTCTGCGGTGGTGTAGCCATATTCGAAGCCGAGCACCGACATTTCGGCAAGCGGACTATCCAGAATATCGACCTTCGCCTGATCTTCGCGGATATGTTGTAGCGGCGTGAACTTCTCGCCGGTGTCCTGGTCTGTCAGCGTCGCATGACGTTGGGAGAATGTGCCGCGACCACAATCCTGGCCAGAAAGCCGAACTGGCGTGCCTTCAATCGCGCAGCCGCCGAAGGCCAAGGCTTCCGCCGTCGCCCAATCTAGTCCAGCTTTTCCTTGGATCGCTTCCCATTTCGCATCGAACTGACGGGCTATCTTACGGCTCAGGTTAAAGCCTTCGTCCACCGTCGTGATGCGCTTACCAATCTCCAGAAGTTCTTTCATCGTAAGCGCGGTATCGCCTCGGCGGTCATCACCCTTGGCGATATCCATGCCGGTCCAAGCACCTTCCAGCCAATCAGCTTTGTTTGGCTTATAGCTTTGGGCGGCTTTGAAATCTTCTTCCAGATGCGCTTTGAAATCATCGACCAGCGCATCGGCTTGGGCTTCAGTGACCGTTCCTTCAGCCACCAAACGATCAGCATAGACCTTTCGGGTGGTGGGGTGTTCAGCAATGGCTGCATACATTTGCGGTTGGGTGAACGCGGGCTCATCGCCTTCGTTGTGGCCTTGGCGGCGGTAGCAATACATGTCGATGACGATGTCTTGCTTGAACTGATAGCGAAATTCCGTAGCCAGTCGCGCTACATGCACAACGGCTTCTGGGTCATCGCCATTCACATGGAACACCGGTGCCTGAATGATCTTCGCCATTTCAGAGCAATATGGACCAGAACGCGCATCAGTCGGAGAGGTAGTGAAGCCAATTTGGTTATTGATGACGACATGGATTGTGCCGCCCGTCTGGTAGCCCTTCAGCTCTGACAGCTCAAAGGTTTCAGCAACAAGGCCCTGGCCAATAAATGCCGCATCGCCATGGAGCAGAATACCCATAACGCGGTTGCGTTCTTTATCCTTACGTTGACGCTGCTTCGCACGGACCCGCCCAATCACGACCGGATTTACGACTTCCAAATGCGATGGGTTCGGCGTCAACGAGAGGTGGACGGTCTTGCCGTCAAACTCTCGGTCAGATGAGGTGCCGAGATGGTATTTCACATCGCCGGAACCCTGAACATCTTCAGGGTTCGCAGGCGTGCCCTGGAATTCAGAGAAAATGTTCCGGAATGGCTTATCGAACACGTTTGCGAGAAGGTTCAAGCGACCACGATGGGCCATGCCCATAACAAGTTCTTCGAGACCTAGCTGGCTGCCACGCTTGATAATCTGCTCAAGCAATGGAACCAGTGCCTCGCCGCCTTCCAAGCCAAATCGCTTGGCACCAACGAAGCGCCGGTCGAGAAACTGCTCAAACGTTTCGGAGGCGGTTATGCGCTCCAGAATAGCGAGCTTGCCTCGATCCGTGAAATCTGTCTGATTGCGTGGCTCTTCGATACGACGCTGGATCCAGGACTTCTGGTCCGGGTCCTGGATATGCATGAACTCGACGCCGATTTTACCGCAATAGGTCGCCTGCACGGCGTCCATGATCGAGCGAAGCGTCGCTGTTTCCATGCCCAACACGTTGTCGATGAAAATCTCGCGATCGAGATCGCTTTCATCAAAGCCGTAGGTCTTATAGTCGAGCTCAGGGTGGTACTCGATTTCGTGCAAGCCGAGCGGGTCCAGCTCTGCATAGAGATGCCCGCGAATTCTGTAAGCGCGGATCAGCATCAATGCACGGATGGAATCCAACGTGGCGGCGCGGACGGACACAGAATCAATACTGGATGCCGCGGCACCCTTCGTTTTGGCTGCACCCTTGCCGTTCGCTTTGTCGTTTGCCCTGGCCTGCTTCGCCTCAATACCCCAACCAGGGCCATCGACTTCTTCCAGGATCGCATCGGCATCGCCGCGTAGATCAGCGAACAGCGTCGCCCAGCTGTCATCGACACTACTGGGATCAGCCAAATATTGATCGTAAAGGTCAGCGATATAGGCCCCGTTAGGCCCATACAGGTAACTGGTGCGATCAGCTGTCAGCCGATCGATGGTCATGCCGCCTACGTCGCTTGCCATCTGATTTTTTTGGGCGCAGCCGAATCAGGCTTTATGCACCCCCTCTTACCGTTGTGCCTGAAGTGTGTGGCATGGAGCCTTCAACCAATATGGTTAACGACCCATTGCTTTCAACATAGTTTTGCCAAGACCCGCTGGACTTTCGCTCACTGTGATGCCGGATTGGCGGAAAGCTTGGAACTTTGCTTCCGCAGTCCCCTTGCCGCCAGCGATGATGGCACCTGCATGGCCCATCCGCTTACCGGGAGGGGCCGTAGCACCAGCGATAAAGCCAACCATCGGTTTAGAGGAATTGGACTGGCGATAGAAATCCGCTGCTTCTTCTTCAGCAGACCCGCCGATTTCACCGATCATGATGATGCCTTGGGTTTCTTCGTCCGCGAGGAACAACTCTAAGCAATCAATGAAGTTGGTGCCATTGACCGGATCGCCGCCGATGCCGATGCAGGTGGTCTGGCCGAGGCCAACCGCCGTTGTCTGTGCGACGGCTTCGTAGGTCAGCGTACCGGAACGAGAAACAACGCCGATAATCCCGCGCTTATGGATATGGCCGGGCATAATGCCAATCTTGCATTCATCCGGGGTAATGACGCCCGGGCAGTTCGGTCCAATCAGGCGGCTCATAGAGCCTTCAAGCGCCCGCTTCACCTTCACCATGTCCACGACCGGAATGCCTTCGGTAATGCAGATCACCAGCGGCACTTCAGCATCAATGGCTTCAAGGATTGCATCTGCCGCAAAGGGAGGCGGCACGTAGATCACGCTGGCGTCGACGCCTGCAGTGTCCTGTGCTTCCTGAACGGTGTTGAACACGGGCAAGCCCAAATGCGTTTGCCCACCTTTACCGGGCGCGACGCCGCCGACCATATTCGTGCCGTATTCAATGGCGGTGCCGGAGTGGAAAGTGCCTTGGCTGCCAGTGAAACCTTGGCAGATAACCCGGGTCGCCTTGTTGACTAGGACCGCCATTAGGCTGCCTCCCGCATTGCTTTAACGACTTTCTCAGCCGCGTCGCTGAGGTTATCGGCAGACACGATATTGATGCCGGACTTCGCCATGATTTCCTTGCCTTGCTCCACATTCGTGCCTTCAAGCCGCACGACAAGTGGAACGCTCAGGCCAACTTCTTTGGCTGCTGCAACCACGCCTTCTGCGATAATATCGCAGCGCATGATGCCGCCGAAGATGTTGACCAGAATGGCTTTCACCGACGGATCAGAAAGGATGATCTTGAACGCCTTAATGACGCGATCTTTATCCGCCCCGCCGCCTACATCCAGGAAGTTTGCAGGATCAGCGCCGTTCAGCTTGATGATGTCCATCGTCGCCATAGCCAGGCCGGCACCATTCACCATGCAGCCGATTTCGCCATCGAGCGCTACGTAGTTCAGCTCAGCTTCTTCAGCATCCCGCTCTATGGGGTTTTCTTCAGAGACGTCACGCTGCGCTTCAATATCCGGATGCCGGAACAGCGCATTGTCGTCAAAGTTCATCTTGGCGTCTAGGGCCATGACATCACCAGCGCCCGTTACGACCAGCGGATTGATCTCAATCATGCTGGCGTCAAGCTCGTTGAACGCTTGATAGAGGTTCTGCAGCAGCTTGACGGCAGAACCGACCTGCTTTCCTTCCATGCCCAGCGCAAACGCAATGCGGCGCGCTTGGAACCCAGACATGCCCACCAGGGGGTCCAGAACGACAGTGTGGATTTTCTCAGGCGTGAACTCAGCCACTTCCTCAATATCCATGCCGCCTTCCGTGGACGCCATGACGATGACACGGCCAACACCTCGGTCCACCAACATGGAGAGATAGAGTTCACGCGCGATATCGCAGCCGTCTTCGACATACAGCCGACCGACTTCTTTGCCCTCAGGCCCCGTCTGATGCGTGATCAGCGTCATGCCGAGCATGCGCTCAGCTTCCGCTTTCACATCCGCCACAGACTTAACGACCTTAACGCCGCCGCCTTTGCCGCGACCGCCAGCATGAATCTGCGCCTTTACGACATAGACCGGACCGCCGAGGTCTTCCGCGCCTTTAACGGCTTCGTCAACCGTAAAAGCCGGATGGCCCTTTGGTACAGACACGCCGTATTTAGCAAGCAGGCCTTTAGCCTGATGCTCGTGAACGTTCATATCGCCCCCTTATGTGGGTTGATTGAAATAGATGTCAGGCTCAGCCTGCATCCCGCATTTTCTTAGAGACGCTGACGAGTTCTTTGACCGCAGCGACAGACTTGTCGAAGTTGGCCTTCTCTTCAGCATCCAGTTCGATTTCAACAATCCGCTCAACACCGTTCTGGCCAAGCACGACCGGAACACCGACATAAAGACCATCACAGCCATATTCACCATTCAGGTAAGCAGCGCACGGCAGCACCCGACGCTTGTCCTTCAGATAGCTTTCCGCCATCTGAACAGCAGAGGATGCAGGCGCATAGAAAGCCGAGCCTGTGCCAAGCAAACCAACGATCTCAGCGCCGCCATCACGGGTGCGCTGCACGATCTGATCAATCTTTTCTTGCGTGGACCAGCCCATCTTGATCAGATCAGGAACCGGAATACCAGCGACTGTGGAATAACGTGTCGACGGCACCATTGTGTCACCATGGCCACCAAGCACGAATGCCGTCACGTCTTCAATGGAAACGTTGAATTCTTCAGCCAGGAACAGACGGAAGCGCGCGCTATCTAGAACACCAGCCATGCCCACCACCTTGTTGGTCGGCATGTCGGAAGCTTCCTGCAGCATCGCAACCATCGCATCTAGCGGGTTGGTGATGCAGATGACGAAGGCGTCTGGGCAATGGGCCTTAAGGCCAGCGCCAACAGAGCCCATAACTTTCGTGTTGATACCGACGAGGTCATCACGGCTCATTCCGGGCTTACGCGCTACGCCAGCGGTGACGATCACCACATCTGCGCCAGCGATATCGGCATAGTCGTTAGCGCCCTTCATGGCGCAATCAAAGCCTTCAACTGGCGAGGACTGCGCCAGATCCAGCGCTTTGCCCTGAGGCACGCCTTCAACGATATCGAACAGGATAACGTCACCTAGTTCTTTCAAACCAATGAGATGGGCCAGTGTGCCGCCGATATTGCCGGCGCCCACAAGCGCGATCTTGTTGCGTGCCATGGTGGAAATGCTCCGTGTATCTTTAGGGAAAAGAGAGCCACAGCCCCCCGAGACATATGCGATGGCTTACTACTCTCATTCCTAACGAGTCGCAAGGAAAACGCCGATTTCCTAGATTATTTTGCGATTAATCAGATCACGCCATGCACGTGCGGAATGCGCATGTAGTCTTCTGCCTGCATTTCTATTAGCCGCGAAGCGCAGCGGCGGAATTCGAAATCGCCTACACCTTTGACATAGAGATCGTCCGGCTTTGCTTCCGCTGAGCAGATCACATTCACCTTATGCTCATAGCAAGCGTCAATGCACGTCACGAGACGGCGCGCTTCATTCCGGTCATCGGACTTCATCACTGGGATGCCAGAGATGATCAGTGTGTGAAAAACCTCTGTCATCGCGAGATAGTCGGCTGGGCCATAGGGGCGCTTGCAGAGCTCCTCAAATGTGAACCAAGCCACTCCACGGGCGGCCTTAGGTGCTTCAATCTTCCGGCCACGAACTGTAATCTCTAGCGGTTCTGGTGCTGCGTCATCTGTCAAATCCGCAAAAGCTTTAGCGAGCGCAGCCTCCGCCTCGGGCCCAGGCGGCACATGATAAACGGACTGGCCTTTTAGGCGGTCCAGACGGTAATCGGCACCGCCGTCCAGTTCCATCACTTCAACATGTTCAGCGAAGATATCCAGGAATGGTAGGAAACGGTCCCGCTGCAATCCGTCCTTGTAGAGCTCTGTTGGGGCCGCATTTGATGTTGCAACGACGACAACGCCTTGATTAAAAAGCCCTTCAAATAGGCGACCAAGGGTCATTGCATCTGCAATATTGTCCACCTGAAATTCATCAAATGCAAGCAGCCAGGCCGTATCAGCGACTTCCTTGGCAATTGCGGGAATCGGATCCCCATCTTTGCCAGATTGCCGCCGGGCATGGGCCAGCTTCTGCACGTCCTGCATGAATGCGTGGAAATGAACGCGGCGCTTGCGGGCGACATCGGCATGATCGAATACAAGATCCATCAACATCGATTTGCCGCGCCCCACGGGGCCGAACACATACAGGCCCTTTGGTGTTGCCTGAGCACCGCCTGAACCGCCATTCAGGCCAAGGCGAGCGAGAAACCCACTGGACTTGTTCTGCTTCGGTTGCGGCTTGTACCCTTTCAGGCGGTCGGTTAACGCCTCCAGCCGTTCCGCTGCTTTTAGCTGCTTTGGATCCGCGTGCATTTTACCGCTAGCGACCATGGCCTTCAACGCAGCAACGGGGCCGTCCGGATGGATATGGCTGTTCGACACGTCAGGCTGATCCCAATTGCACGGCGTCGCATGCGACCAGGTCAGCAATCTCTTCAGCGGTAAATCCAGCTTCCGCAAGTGCTTCCGCAGTATGCTCACCTGGTTCAGGTGGTTGACGGCGGAGGCCAAAATCATGGTCGCCAACTTCAATCGGCAAGCGCGGTAGCTTGGTCATGGTGCCGGTCGGCATACGGACGTTTAACATGCGGCCGCCAGCATTCAGTTGCGGATCATCGAACAGGTCTGACGGTTTGGCGACCGGAGAGAATGGCACCTCGATGGCTTCCAGCAGCGCCAACATCTCATCATGATCATACTGTTTCATGATCGCGGCGATCATTGGCAGCGTGACTGGGCGCATCGCCACGCGCGCTTCGTTCGATGCGTAGTTTGGATCGTCCTTCAAATGGTCGAGGCTGAACTTATCCCTAAATCGGTTCCAATGATTGTCACTGGTAAGGCCAAGGAACACATGGCGCCCGTCTTTAGTTTCGAACGGCTCATACACGGCCCACGCGCCCAAGCGTGCAGGCATTGGCGGTGTCTCATTGCCGGTAATCGCTTCACCGGCCAGATGCTGTGTCATTAAGAAGGCTGTTGATTCGAACAGCGCGCTTTGCACGTGCAGCCCTTCGCCTGTCGTCTCCCGGTCTTTCAGTGCGCACATGATGCCAATCACGGCATATGTGCCGCCCATGATGTCGATAATGCTGGCTCCGGCTCGCAACGGACGACCTGGCGGGCCTGTCATGTAGGCCATGCCAGCCATAAACTGCACGACTTCATCCAACGCCAAGCGATGCTCATAGGGGCCAGATAGAAACCCTTTTAGCGCGCAGAAAACCACGCCCGGGTTCACAGCCTTTAACGTCTCATAATCACAGCCAAGTTTCGCCATTGTGCCAGGCGCATAATTTTCGATCACGACATCCGCCGTCTCAACTAATCGATGCGCTGCCGCTTGCCCTTCCGGGGATTTCAGATTTAGCGCCACGGACCGCTTGTTACGGTTAAAGCCTGCAAAAAACCCAGCGGCAAAACCAGGTAAGCGGCGTGTTTTATCGCCATCAGGTGCGGGTTCGATCTTGATCACATCGGCACCAAGGTCTGCCATTAACATGCCAGCGGTTGGCCCCATGATCGTTTGGCAAAATTCTAGAACACGCACGCCTGCGAGCGGTAGCGGGGTGGCTTCAGCCATCAATCGAACGTCCCTCAATAATCGCTTTGGCCGGGGCTGAAAAATCATCGAGCATGCGGCGATACACTTCGCGCTTGAAATCCACAATCAGGCCCAGCACTTCATCAACTTGGCCCCAGCGCCAGCTATCGAATTCCACCTGATGGCGCCCCAGATCTATCGCGCTATCAGGCCCCTCATAGCGCAGCAGATACCATTTCTGGGTCTGTCCGATCCAACGGGTGCGACGGCCTAGCGCCCAAGATGGCAAGTCATAATTCAGCCAGTCTGGATGTGCGCGGACGATGCTCGCGTCCTCTAGCCCAGTTTCTTCCTCAAGCTCACGCATGGCGGCTTCAACGGGTGCTTCCCCTGGGTCGATCCCACCTTGCGGCATCTGCCATCCGTTCGGAACGCCAACCCGCTCGCCGATAAACACACCACGCCCTGGGGCCACCACCATTAGGCCAACGCATGGCCGGTAGCCCCGCTTCACGTCGGGCGGCAAGCCGGTATCGGCAGAGGCGGCATTCATTCAATGGGTCCAATCATGGGTCCAGCCGCCGGGCAACGCCGGTCAGTGAGGTTAAGACAAAGCCGCGCTCGTCCAAGCCTGCCGCCCAGGCGCGCAGACGTTCGATGCTGACGGGATAGCGCCTCGCTAAGCCAACGGCGAATCCACGGCGCCCAGCAATCGCTTCCAACTCACCCTGCCGCTTATCGACCTCATCACGAGAAGGCACGTCGCCAATAAAACGTTTATTCAGAGCGACATGAAGATCAACCGTCGCCGCAAGCGCAGACACCGCACTATCAGGACCGGCCCGGCTATCGAGGAAAATCAGACCCTTGTACGCGGTCGCCGCCAGGATAGGACGCAGCCTGTCTGGGTCAGCCAGAAACCGTGACCCCATATGGAATAGCAAGCCACCATAATCGCTGAGTCGCGAACGCGCTTTTTCAAGACGCGAGAGATTCTCCAAATCATCGAGGTGGATGAGTGGCGGCTTTGGGCCTGGGTCATGGCGGGGATAGTCGATCGGTTCCATCGGGCTTGCCAAGAGTGTCTCGTAACCATTGGCCCGCGCGTACTGAATCCATGCAGCAGCACTATCGGAATAGGCTGCGATGGCGAATGTAATCTGCGGCTGCAAGCGCTCAATTGCGCGACGAGACCGGGCATTGCTGATGCCGATCTGGCCCATAACGATGGCAATCCGGGGCCTGCCATCATCCAATGGCTTCGCCGCTGCAAACGCAAGGCGTGGCGGAGCTGGGCGGGTGGCAGGTGTCGGCGTAGGTGGCGGTTGAGCAGTGCGCGCAGTTGATGTTGTAGCCGGTTTCACAGGTGCTTGGATCACAGCTTCATCCTGCCCAGCAGGCCCTTTGCCCGTTGCTGCTGCCCCAGTGATCGCAGCGTCGCGATCAGATCCGGTGGCGTTAGCACCGGGTTCAATTAACGTACTTGTCGCGGCTGTCCCCGGATCAGCAGTGCCGCCGGATAAACCTTCATAGCCAAGTTCAGCCCAGAGGATCACGCCTCCGAATAACAACAGCACGCAAACCCAAGCGAGCGTCAAGGCGCGGTTATGCAATGCGCCTCTCCTTTTGCCAGTCGATCAAACGTGCGCGCTCTCTTTTAAGGCGGAGCGGGCCGCATTCCAAGCGCTTGCTACTTCTGCTCTGTCGTTGACTGGCGGTAGATCGCAATACCCCGCAGCACATCAATAGCGCGAATGAGCTGATAATCCTTCTGCGCCGCAGCAGCTTCAGCGGCCGCACGCTCGGCTTTAGGGTCTGGCTTCACGTCTTCTTCTGCATCGTCATCAGGGTCTTCGTTTTGGAGTGCGCCACTGAGATCAGCTTCACGGCGACGGCCCGTCACGTCTATTTCTTCAATCTTAGCAGGCTTCACAGCGATATCCGGCTGAATGCCGGTCGCTTGGATAGACCCGCCAGACGGCGTGTAATAGCGCGCAATTGTAAGGCGTACGGCACCATGGCCGGGAATGCGTTGGACGGTTTGAACCGAGCCTTTACCGAATGTCTTCTGGCCAACCAAGATCGCCCGACCATGATCTTGCAGTGCGCCCGCTACAATTTCTGAGGCAGACGCCGAGCCCCCATTGATAAGCACGACAATCGGTAAGCCATCGGTTAGATCACCTGGATTAGCGTTATGGCGTTGGGCTTTCTTCTTGTCTCGGCCACGAGTCGAGACAATTTCGCCCTTGTCTAAGAATGCGTCTGTCACTGCGATAGCCTGATCTAGAAGGCCGCCAGGATTATTGCGCAGATCAATAATGTAGCCTTCAAGCTTATCGCCAATTTGGCTCTTCAGCTTATCGATGGCTTTCGCCACGTTTGGTTCTGTCTGGCGGCTGAAGCTGGTGATTCGGACATAACCGATATTGCCTTCTGCACGGGAGCGAACTGGACTCACCTTAATAACGTCCCGAACAATGTCCACATCAAACGGTGCTTGGTCACCCCGGCGGATCGTCAGCACGATCTTCTTACCGACTTTGCCGCGCATATGCTCTACAGCCTTCGCCAGAGACATGCCGCGAACCGGCTTTCCATCTAGCGCCACAATCAGATCATTCGGCTGAATTCCAGCTTTAGCGGCAGGCGTATCGTCAATCGGTGAGACGACTTTGACGTAGCCGCCTTCCATCGTGACTTCGATGCCCAGGCCGCCGAACTCGCCTTTGGTATCAACGTCTAGACGCTCACGGCCCTTCTCGTCGAGATATGAGGAGTGCGGATCGAGCGATGTCAGCATGCCATTGATTGCAGCTTTGATCAGCTCTTCGTCGCTAACTTCCTCCACATAATCGGCACGGATGCGTTCAAGCACTGTGCCAAACAGCTCCAGCTGCTTATACGTATCAGCGCTGGTTTCCTTCTTGGCAGCATCTTGCGCAAAGGCTGGCGCAGAGCCAGCGAAACCGAATGCAAAAATGGCGGCAGCGAGAGAAATTTTACCCATGGCTCGGTGGCGTCCTCATGTTCGGCGAACGAACCATGGTCCTGGATCGACCGGCTCGCCGTTTTTTCTTAATTCCACATATAGCTTAGGAGCCCCGGCGCCGGAACCCCCACGGCCCGCTTTCCTGCCGATGCCTTGGCCAAGCGCACCCAGTGGCTCTCCACCAAGCACCCAGTCACCAACGGTAACGTCAATCCGATCAAGCCCAGTCAAAAGCGTGTGATACCCCCGCCCATGGTCAATTAACGCGACCTTGCCATAACCGCGAAAGGGTCCGGCATAGGCGATTTTCCCATCAAATGGCGAAAACACATCTGCACCTGCAACAGCTGCGTAGACCAAACCACGGGACATCACTCCATCGCCCTGTCCAAAGCGCGCAATGATCTGCCCAGCAACAGGCGGCGCTAAATCGTTCTGTTTACCAGCAAGCCCCGACAAATTAAGCGGCGGTCCCGAAAGTGCAGCGACAGATGGTTCGCGCCCGGCCCGCTGAAATGGCGGCACTTGCGGAGCTGGAATAGATGCCCTTCGGTTGGATGGCTCCGGCGTTGGATGCGGCCTACGGGCAAGAGCCTGCCGTCGTGCCCGTTCCGCGCGCTCACGCTTAAGCTCTTCACGGTATCGCCGGGTCTCCGCAGCCTGTCTGGCCGCTATCGCCCCCCGGGCTGATGCAACCGCCGCCTCCCGGGCCTTCAGCGCTGAAATAAAACTATCAAGCGACCGGGCTTGGACAGCCAGTTTTGTGACCTCGCGGCCAAGGTTTTCTTCTTGGGTCTCATTTTGGCGAATCAACAGCCGCTTTTTCTGAACGGTTTTGTGCAACGCTTTCCGCTCATCAGCGAGCGCACTGGCGGCGAGGCGGGCGCTCTGCAACCGGTCCAAGTGCTGCTGGCGCAATCGCGCGACGGCTTCCAATGCCTGCCGTGCAGCTTCAATGCGGCGCTCAACCTCCGGCAACAATGCCTTGAATGCCAGGCTGGCACGGGCTGCTTCTGCAGGACCGTCTTGTAAGGCAGCCAAGGCTTCCGGTGGCCTAAGGGAAAGGCGCGCCATGGCACCAACCAATGCCGCGAGTTCTTGTCGGCGAAGATCAATTTCTGCTTCAGCTGTTTCTGCCACGTCAGCAGCATCAGCAGCGGCGTCCTCAGCGGCGGCGGCTTCTCGGGTGCGGGCGCGCATGGCATTACTGGCCTGGCGCAGCTCTTCCCGCAGGCGGTTCAGGTCCTGCTCCAACCTGGCTGCACGGGTTTTCACAACCGCTTGCTGACCGGTTCGAAGGTCGATCGTGCGATTTACGTCGTTGCGTTGCTGCTCAGCCTCATCCCGCTCGCCCGCCGCGTGTCCAGGCGACGCAGCAACAAGCGCCAAAATGAGGATGGACCAGCGCATTCTTGTCGTCAGTCCTTCGGTGCCAAATCGCGCCCACGGCGGAGTGCGCGGCCTGGCTTTGCCCCAGTCGCCGCACCTGACTGCCAGACAAAAGCACCATTGGTCATAACGGCATCAACACCGCCGGCAGGTTCCATTGGCGTATCAAAGTTTGCCCGGTCGATGACCGTCTCCGGGTCAAAAATTACCAAATCTGCGAAGGCCCCTTCGCACAAATATCCCCGATCTTTAAGACCAAATACATCCGCCGGAACACCAGTCATCCGCCGAACGGCTTCCTCCAGCCGCATCAGGCCGATATCGCGGCTGTAGTGGCCGAGCACGCGCGGAAACGTTCCCCAAAGGCGTGGATGTGGGCGCTCGTCATGGGGAATGCCGTCGGAGCCGATCATCGCGTCTTCAAACGCGAGAACATCGCGCACGTCACCTTCCGCCATAGAGAAATAAATCGCACCAGCGGGAAGTAGACGATCCACCATCTCCTCCGGCTTGATCTGGTATTCCATCGCCATCTCAGCAAGGTCCCTGCCTGCTGCTTCTGGCATGGGCTCAGACCAGGTGATCAGCACTTTGGAAGAATCCGCCACGCGTTCTTTAAGTAGGACAGTGGAGCTGGCGATATAGGGGTAAACATCCAACGCCACTTTTTGCGTTTTCCGCGCTTCCCTGATCATGGGCAGCGATTGGCGGACCATGCCGTGGTTTTCCACGCCAGAGGCTTTGTGATGCGACAGCAAAACTGGCATGTCGCCCCGCCGCCCGATCTCCAGCGCCTCTTCAACGGATTTCAGAAGGTCTGGGCCTTCATTGCGAAGGTGCGTCGCGTAAATACCGCCAGCTGCGCCTGCGACTTCTGCAACCCGCGCCACTTCATCGGTCGAAGCAGCCCGTGCGGGCGGATAGAACAGGCCTGTGGAGAATCCGGCAGCCCCTGCTTCCATCGCTTCAGCCACACCAGCGCGCATGGCGTCGATCTCGGCGTCTGTCGCTGTGCGGTCGAGTTCAGAAACCTCAGTAATTCGCAACGTTTGATGGCCAACCAGGAAGATCGCATTGGCCGCTGCTGGCTGTTTATCCACTTGATCAATGAAGGCAGCGAATGTTGGGAAGCGCACAGGGTCAAGACCGAAGATTAGATCCAGTGGCGGCTTCGGGCGGCCAGCGGCGGCGAAGGGTGCCAGGCTGACGCCGCAATTGCCGACCACGACTGTCGTGACGCCCTGGCTCGTCTTCGGGCGCATCGCTGGGTCGACGAACAGCAAACGGTCGTCATGGGTGTGCACATCCACGAACCCTGGCGTTACGGCCTTGCCGGAGGCGTCGATCCGCTCATCGGCTTGGGCTTCCAAAAGATTGCCGATGGCGGCAATCCTATCGCCAGTAATTCCAATATCGGCGCGAATGCGATCGCCGCCGGTCCCGTCGATAACATCGCCACCGGCAATTACCAGGTCGAAACGTTGCGGTTCATCCATAGTAATCAGTCCTGAATACGAAGCGTTTGCGGAGCGTCAGGCAGCGTCACGCCAAAACGGCGCTGCATCGTGTCCTGGATTAACTCAAAACTAGAGCCATGGCGCACGACTTCAAATGTCGAAAGGTTCAGAAGCGTTGAGGACGCGCGGTAAGGCCAGTATTTCCGCAAGCCATGGTCGATCACAATATCGGCGACATCCCTGATCTCCGGCTCGATATCGACGGCCTGGAACTTCGTCCCAGCAAGGCTGAGATTGGCGGAGGAGCCGAATAACGCATGACAGGCCTCCCGGCTGCGACGGGAAAGGGCGGCATGGAATGGACCGGCATTAGTAAGCATGCAAAGCGTGCCCTCCTTGGTGCTCATGCTAAGTGCATCGGGCTCCATCGTTGCCAAGATTGGGTGATCCATCCGACATGGGCTGATCACGCCAAGCGGCAGGTCATCATCAACCGTAATCGCATCAAACGCGGCCCAACCTTCATCGGGTAGTACGTAAAGCTCTCGCGCGAGTTCATTATCGCCGATCATCGCGTTGAATTTCGTCGGCTGGCGGCGTTTGGCGTCAAAAATACGGCGGAGGGCGGCGTATGAGCCGCCTATGGCGGAGTATCCGACGTCCATCGGCATAATTGCGACGCCGCCGGACTTCAGCACAGCGAACGCGCGGTCCGCTTCTTGAACCATATATGGAGTTTCTTGATACATTCCGAATCAGTCCTTCAAGTCGAGCGCCGCATTGTCCAAGCTAAGATAGCGCCTGCCGCCGCCGCCGTCGCGGCTATCGCGAATGCCAGCGCATAGGCTTGGCTAAATGCTTGCTCTGGTCCAATACCCGCCGCAAGCGCCGATGATTCTGTCTCCCCGAACAGAAGCGTCAGCATGGATGCGGCAGCGACGACGCCGATGGTCCGCGTCGCCATAGCGAGGCCACCTGCAACGCCGCGTTCCGATTCTGGCAATCCAGCCGTCACGCCATCCAAATATGCAGTTTGGAAAAACCCGAGGCCTATGCCCGCCAATGCTAAAGTCGCAATGACTTCAGCCAAAGAGCTGGCGCCATCCACCTGGCCAATAAGAATCAGTCCAACAGCAGCCTTGGCCGCGCCAAGCGCAGCAACACTTTGGCTGGACATGGTCTTCAACACCCGCCCCGCAATAGCCGCAGCTATGGTCGTGCCAACGGCTCCGCTCGCCAGTGCTAAACCGCCTGTAGCAGCGTCAAACCCGGCATAGCGTGTGAGGAAGAATGGCGTGAAAAGCAGCGGCGTGAAGGATGCGCTTGAGACCACAATGTTTAGTGCATTCAACAGCGCAAAGCGGGGACTCCGGAAGGCATCCAACCTGAGAACAGGATCGGGCGCGCGGCGTTCCGCCCGAATAAATCCAGCGGCTGCAGCTATCCCTAACAGCGCAAGAACCGACGCCGCTGCCCCCTCCCCGCGCCGAACTAAGCTTAGCGTTGCGGCCAAGGAAATCAGCGCAATCACTAGCAAGAGGGCACCCAGAATGTCGAACGGCTTGCCGTTGGATGTTTGCGGCTTATCCTGGGGCAATAGCCAAGAGAGCGCCAGAACCAGCCCAGCCAAAGGAATGCGGAACCAAAACACCCCCTGCCAGCCAAAGGCATCTGTCAGCACGCCGCCGACAACAGGCCCGACGGCACCCGCAGCGGCAAACATCGCTGCATAATAGCCGATAATTCTGGGTCGCTCTGACTCTGGATAGAGCGATGTCGCAAGTGCTGGACCGCAGGCGATGGCGAGCGCAGTGCCAAGCCCTTGCGCCAAACGTGCTGGCAGCAGCAACTCGAAACTCGGTGCCAATGAACAGGCCGCAA
Source organism: Alphaproteobacteria bacterium (assembly GCA_965660545.1). Classification (GTDB taxonomy): domain Bacteria; phylum Pseudomonadota; class Alphaproteobacteria; order Bin95; family Bin95; genus VMCJ01. The sequence goes on from CBFIAF010000015.1 coordinate 41,151, forward strand.
GGCCGAAGCAACTGACCGTCAGGCCAATTTTAAAGATGCGCCGCCGCCCGTAACGGTCACCCAGCTTTCCGGCAACCAGCATCAAGCTGGAATAGGTCAGCACGTAGCAGATGATGATCCACTGGATCATCTCAAGCGGCAGACCGAACGAGCCTACAATCGACGGGAACGCAATATTGACCGCCGTATCAAGCGGGCCGACAGCGACACCGAGGCCGACTACGGTCAGCCCGGCAACAGCCCTAGCGCCCCCTGGCGATGCTTGCGTCAGGGCAGCGTGCCTTCAATAACGTATGTGAGGATTGCAACCGCCTGGCTTGGCTGCTCAATCACGGCCAGCGCCGCACCGTCTACCTCTTTAAGGGCATGGGCGTGGTCGGGACCGTGCATTACGATCAAGGACTTACCGAGCGCAGCCGCTATGCCAGCGTCGAACGCTGCATTCCACTGCTTATACTTGTCGCCGAAGCGCACGATCACGATATCCGCTTGCTCAATCTGCCGGCGGGTGCGGATTGCGTTTAGCTTCGCACCCTTATGGTCATGCCAGAACTTGTTGGGTTCCGCGCCCATGATGGTCACACCGCAATCGTCCGATGCGGCGTGATCCGTTACGGGTGCAGCGAACAACACGTCGAGCCCTTTTGCGGCTGCGGCAGACATGATCTCGTTCCGCCAGTCCGTATGAATTTCGCCGGACAGGTATACGCGCCAAGTCATCAGATAGTCTCCATTGGTGTCATTCTGCGGCTATGACGGTTCCGCCAGCAAGCCAGGATTTAATCTCAGCCTTCGCGCGCTCTGTCATCAGGCGCCGCCGTGCAACACGGCCTTTGCGACCACGGGGGGCTGCTTCTGTCAGCGGCGGCAATAAACCGAAGTTCACATTCATGGGCTGGTAAGCAAGCTTGGAAGCGCCCTCCCCGGTCATGTGGCCGCCAGTGACATGGGCCAGCATGCAGCCAAGTGCCGTCGTATCGGCTGGCGCTGCCAGTGTCTGACCAAGCGCTTCAGCCGCTGCGAACCGGCCAGCAAGCATGCCAAGCCCTGCGCTCTCTACATAACCCTCAACGCCTGCAATCTGGCCAGCGAAGCGGATATGTGGGCTGCTTTTCAGGCGAAGTTCACCATCCAACAGTTTGGGGCTTTCGATGAAAGTATTCCGGTGAATACCGCCAAGGCGCGCAAACTCCGCTTTTTCCAAACCTGGGATCATCCGGAAGACATTCGCCTGTGCGCCGTGCCGCAACTTGGTTTGGAAGCCAACGATATTATAGATCGTGCCCTGCAGATTATCCTGACGAAGCTGCACCACTGCATGGGCGCGCTTACCTGTCGCTGGGTTGGTTAAGCCGACCGGTTTCATTGGACCAAAGCGCAAAGTTTCTGGTCCGCGCTCCGCCATCACCTCAATGGGAAGGCAGCCTTCAAAATAGGGCGTGTCCTTTTCCCAATCTTGGAACTCAGTTTTGTCACCGGTCACCAGTGCATGGATGAACGCCTCATACTGCTCCTTATCCATCGGGCAGTTGATATAATCTGCTCCATCGCCGCCTGGGCCTTTTTTGTCGTAGCGGGATTGGCGCCAGGCCACGTCCATATTGATGCTGTCGAGATAGACAATCGGCGCAATTGCATCGAAGAACGCAAGCGCATCCGCTCCCGTTTCAGCCTGGATTGATTCGGCCAGCGATGTACTGGTCAGCGGGCCAGTCGCGATAATCGTTTGGCCCCAATCTTCAGGCGGCAAGCCGGACACTTCCTCCCGGCGAATTTCGACCAATGGCTCATCTTCAAGCGCTTTGGTGATCGCGGCTGAGAATACATCTCGGTCCACAGCAAGCGCATCGCCAGCTGGCACTTTCGACTGTTCCGCCGCCTGCATCATCAGCGATTTTGCAGCCCGCATCTCCCAATGCAGTAAACCGACGGCATTGTATTCTGAATCGTCAGACCGGAATGAGTTCGAGCACACAAGCTCCGCCAACCCCTCGGTTTGATGCGCTGGGGATGTTTTATGCGGCCGCATTTCATGGATGATCACCGGAACGCCCGCCCGCGCGAGTTGCCACGCTGCTTCCGTTCCAGCCAGTCCGCCGCCGATGATGTGCACAGTTTTTGTCATGCCCTGATCAATATGATCAGCACGCCGCTACGACAAGGCCTCAGAACATGATTTAGCGGAGTTAGGCGGCGTTCACGACCAGCATTGCTCGTTTAATCTTGATAATAAACCAGACCTTGGATATCGACCCTCAAGCAACAATCTAATTCTCACCAATGTGCAAACGGGAGGCAACTGCCATGGAGCCCCGGTTGAAAACGCTGATTTCAGCCCCGTTCACAATGGAGCCAAGCCAGTCCTGAAGATCAAAGACAACCACATGGCCTTCATCATCCACATCAATGCACAGCTGCCTATCTGCGATAACGGCACCATCCCGGATCGGCAGACCTAATCGGCCAGGCGTTCTTTTTGTTCGAAAGACCTAGCGCTAAACCTATGGTGAACGGGAATTGATCTATGACATGGCCTTTTGGCCCTATGAAGTCCTTTGTCTGCGGCGATCCACCGAGGAAGCGGACTTGCTATAACTCCGAACTGCCGATAATGCCCGGTGGAAGATTCCCGTGCGCGACTGATTTGATGTCGCACATGCGCTTACAGATCATTTTGAGCAGACTGACGCCAAGGCCGTCTTCTCCACTAAACGCCTTAAGGAAGGTATTTCGATCTAGTGCGACCAGCACCGTATTTTCCTTGGCTCCGATGGTTGTAGAACGCTGTACGCCGTTGATGACGCCCATCTCGCCAACGATCTAACCACGCCCCAGTACGGCGACAGGAATAGGGTTGCCAATGCTATAGAGGGTCTCGCCTTCCTTCAGCAGAATTATCTGCATCGCAAATCCGCCTTCGCCAGGGTATCTATCAGTGAAATCAGAGGACACCACCCATCCCTAAGAGCGGGTTAAATGTCGATCAGTCACCCTACGGATGGCTTCAAAAAGCCAGAAATTACGCCACCGCCTCACCCGCCATTGCGCTGCTCAGGCGGAGGGTGAACCGGATAGGCGACCACTGTCCGCCCGCTAAGCTCTCATTGTCGCCAGCATGAAAGTTCGCAATGGCGCCAGTCTCAAACCGTTCGAAGGTCGAAATGCGACGCCCATTGACGACACTGCCCAGCTTTCAAGATCGCGAACAATCAACGCGCCGTCTGGCCCTACTTCGATCTGGAAATGACCTTCGCCAAGCTGACCAGCAGCTGCCATAGGGAGCCCCAACCGGTTTGGCTTGATCTCAACCGCCTTGCTTTCATGCAAACTGACGACAAACGGCAGGCTTTGGATGACGGTGCCCCCCACACCCAGCAGCGATTCCATTTCGGGCGAAGCGCCAAGCAAGTGCATGCCTGCTACAGAGCCGGAATGCGCTGGGTTTCACGCCACATGGGCAGCTTCAGTCGTTGTGCAAAGCCAGTCGCAGATCATGCGAAGAAGCTTTAGGCCAACGCCCTTCTCACCGCCGAACGCTTCCTTAAATTCATTCGTATCAATCGGCGTCAGCGTCAGCGGCGCAGGAGCAACAGTCTTTGTGGTCCGAACGCAATTTCGGACAGCGCCCATTTCGCGAAGCATCTGACCTTTACCAAGCGTCGCCACCGTGACTTCCTGGTGGTCCATCACCCGGCGGACTTCAACTTCACCGGCCTCAATGAAATATACCTTATTGCTGATATCGCCAGCGCGGTAGAGCATCTCACCCGCCTGCAGTTTGACTGTCTGAATCGCCTGAATATCCCGCAATAAAATTGGACTTTAGTTTAAACGATCCGTCGCTAAAGCAGCATTAAGAGGATGCAGTGTCTGGTTGTATCAGCGAAGCTTGCGCATACCTGTCGCAAACCAATACCCAAGCGCTGCAACGCATTGCATGGCAAGGACAGCGCCGAATATCACCGCGTATGCCTCTGTCGGGCGCTGACCATCTTCCATTGGCCAGCTTTCCAATGCTGAGCCGATGCCAAACTGAAGACCGGCCGCCATTGCAAACAGCATTAAATTAAGCGCGGTATTAGAGCGTCCCGCGAGCGCGGGTCCGAAATGTTCCGCCAGATGCGCGTTGGCCAATACGCCGAATTGACCCGTCAACGCGAATGTCAGCCATAGCGCCCAGGTCCACTCGACATAGCCCATGACAATAAAGAATTGGCAGACCAGAAACGCAGCCAGTGCGAAATGCATTACAAACAGCGGGCCTTTGCCGCGTCGGCGGGCGAAATCGGCGGCGGCACCCCCGCCCAATATCCCGGCCAGGAAGGCGACTGCCATGCCGGTCAGCACTGTTGCGACGCCATCGCGATCAAGGCCAGCCACGTCAGCTAACCAAGGTGCTGCCCACAGGGTCTGCAACGCAATGTGCGCGCCGCCGGTTACAACGACATAGGGCGCAATTCGCCAAAACTCAAAAGAGCTATAGACCTGCGCAAGACCGTCAAGTGCTTGTCCGAGTTTCGTCCCTTCTTCTGACTCACCCCGGCGCGGAACAACCAGGAAAATAAAGCACGCTGCGAGCGCAGTTACAACTGCCAGCATAAAGAACAGGCCGCGCCAACCCAGTATTTCAGCCGTGACATAAGTTGGATATGAGGCCGCCAGCACGCCAACACCGCCAAAGGCCATCACCCACGAGTTCAGCAGCGGAATACGGCCCGCAGGTGCAAAAATGACGACGGCCTTGAAGCTGGCCATCAATCCGCCAGCAAAACCCAGACCTATCATGCCGCGCGCCAGCACCAGAACCGTTTCATTCTGCGCAAACCCGAATAGCGCTGCGCCAGCCGCCGCAACCAACAACAATGCGGCTTGCACTCGGCGCGGGCCATATTTGTCAAGCAATAGCCCAAGCGGCGGTTGGAATGCAGCAAATGCGATCAGATAGGCAGCCGTTAGTAACCCAAGGCCTTCTATGGTGAGGCCGACATCACGGATTAGATCGGGCGCGACGACTGCATTCACCGCCCGGAAAAGATACGAAAGGAAATAGCCGCAGCCGAATGGCAATAAGACCATCGTCGCTATCCGGCCAAGCGACAATTGAGAATGGTTCATGGCGTGATGTCACCCTTAAAAGCGCTTGGTAACGCCGCCGCGCCCGCCTGTGTTCAGGCGATCTGCAAATTCAGCCGCGAGCGGCCTGCCGTTTGGGATATTCAGCCAGAGGCGAAGTAATAACCGCCGCTCCTCCGGCATATCCCAGTCCACATATCCGCCCCGGCTGTGCAGGGTCGTGTGATTGTTCAAAAGCTGAATGTCGCCAGGCTCGAACGCCATTGGCAGCAACAGGTCTTTCGACAGCGCCATATCTTCAACCAACGTAATCGCTTCGATCTGTGCAGACGTAAGGGTGATGCCGAGTTTCCCAGCACCCAGTTCGATTTGCTGCTTATTGAAACGGCAGGAGAGCAGGCCTTCGAACCAGCTATAAACCGGGACCTGATTCTTCGTCAGCTCATCCGCCGTGCGGCCTTTGCCGACAAGGTCATAGCGGAAGCCTTCCATCAGCGGCGGCAGCAAATCTGGCCGTTCCGCCAAAATGCGATTGTAGACGCTAATGGACGAGGCGATCCAACTCTCTCCGCCTTCTTTCGCCGGACGGACGCAAAGTAACCCCACCACATCCGCTGAGTCCGAATGCGGTGCAAGGAACGCGTTGGTGCGATGGCCCCGCACGCCTTCCTCATAATACCCGCCCTTGGCGTATTTACCGCTTTCCATGTCCGTGACACGGCCCAGCATGTCGCCTTGGCTATTCTGAGAAATTACTTGGCCGAGATGCGCGCCCAGGCCCCAATAGAGCAGCGAGAGGCGGTCTAGTCCGTAATTGGCGACATCCAGGCCGCGCAGCAATACGAAGCCACGGCCATATTCGATGTCTTCCAGCAAGCGCTTGAGCTTTGGCCCGAGCGATGGGAGCAGAAAGTCATCCTGGCCGAACTCCAACGGCCCCAGTCCACGCGCCGCTAAATCTGCAGTCGCACGTTCCAATTCGGCTAAGTCAGCTGGCGAGAAATGGAAAATCCAGGACTGATCCTGCTCCATTTCTGGGCGGGTCCATGCGGAAGGGCCTGTCGCTATGTGGGGAAGCTTAGTCGACATTAATCTCTGGGGCCTCGGAATACTTGCATGCTCTTAATGTAGCGGACGGCTGCGCCAGAGGGGAAGCGCATTAAGGGATGGCGTTTTCCGGGGTGCGTCCAGCAAATATATCCTTCAACCCCGCAACCAATGCATCCGCCATCGCCACACGGGTCTCTGCAGTTGAACTGCCTATATGGGGAAGTATAAAGACATTCGGCAGATCCAGGTAACGGGGGTCAAACGCTGGCTCGCCAGCTAGCACATCGAGCCCGGCTGCATAAACCCGGCCCTCCTGGAGTGCCGGAATTAGGGCGCTGTCGTCGACGATATCGCCGCGTCCAACGTTCAGGATAACCGCCGTTGAACGCATCATCGCAATGCGCTGATCGTTCAGAAAATGATGGGTGTCAGTTGTGAGTGGGGTTGCAAGCAACAGCACATCAGTCTCCGCTAGGAACGTATCAACATTACATATGTAACGAGCGCCATTCTCAACCTCAGGCGCTAAGCGACGTCTGTTGTGGTAAGCGATAGTCATACCGAACGCGCGCGCCCGCGCCGCTGCGGCCAGCCCAATCCTTCCCAAGCCAAATACACCGAATGTCTTGCCTGCGAGCCCTTGGCCGATCAGTTGACGAGGACGCCAGCCTGCCCATTTTCCCGAGCGGATCAGGTCGATCGATTCTGTCGCCCTGCGCGTCGCACCCAACATCAGCAAAATTGCTGTATCAGCCACGGCATCCGTCAATATATCAGGCGTAAAAAGTGCTGCTCTGCCACTGGCTTTGATTGCCGCTACTTCCAAGTGGTCCATGCCGACAGAATACGTACCGACGGCACGGATAGAGCCCGGCAGCGCCTTGACCAAATCCCCTTGGACTTGGATCGGCGGGGTGACAATCAACGCTTCAGCGCCATCCAGCTCCGCCAGATCATCGGGCAGTGCGCCATCGAGGAACGTCGTATCGAATGCGGCCTGGAACGTGGCTTCCGCTTCGTCGGGCAGCCGGAAAGCGACCGTAATGGCGTGTCTGTCAGCCACGCGCGCCAACCATCACCACGCCAGCGCTGGCATGAAGTAGTCTGGCGCTGGGTGCTGTTCTTCCTTGGCTTTTGCGACAACGGCTTCAGGCGTGGGGTCCGGCGTGCCGAAGCCATCCACATAAATGCCAGATGTTAGAAACAAAGCATCGCAGCCTACCGCCTTGGCACCGGCAACATCTGTTCGAATTGCGTCGCCAATGCCAAGGACGCGCTTTGGTTCCGGCATACCCAGCGTCTCAAAACACATGGCGTAGACGGAGGGGAACGGCTTGCCGTGATAAGCAACATCGCCGCCAAGCGCTTCATAGCGTTGTGCGATAAGGCCAGCACAGATTGCCAGATCATCGCCGATATGCACGACCAGATCAGGGTTGGCGCAAACCATCGGCAGCTTGAGTTTCAGCGCTTCCTGCAGCCTGTCTTCATAGTCATCCAAAATATCCGCATTGTCATAAGTTCCTGTATTTACAATGAAATCAGCTTCTGAAAGCTTGGTCACGATTTCGAGCCCAGCATCCTGACGCACAGAATCATCGCGGTCCGGCCCTAGGTGATAGCAACGCCGTCCCAGCGACTTGTGCCAAGCGTCTGACGAGCTAGATAGAGCCCGCCACGTTGCTTCACCGGATGTGACAACATGTTGATACACATCCCGCGGCACGCCCATCTCGTCCAGCCGCTTCACGATGGCAGATACCCGCCGTGGTCCATTCGATAACAAGCATACGATGACGCCTGCTGCATTCGCACGGCTCAGCGCATCCGCAGCTGCTGGAAACGGCTCCACGCCATTGTGGACGCAGCCCCATAGGTCCACCAGAAGCGCATCATAATTGCCAATAATGGCACCAAGGCCAGAGAGTCGCTGCGTCATGGATCCTCCTAACTGTTTCTGTGCGCGGCATGGGCACCAGCGGCGCGGCCAAATACAGCCCCGCGCATGACCGATGTAGAGCCGGTATAGGTTCTGAAATAAACCCCCGATGTTTCGCCAGCGGCATAAAGCCCCGGGATTGGCTGACCGTCATGGTCAAGCACGCGGGCAGACGCATCGATTTTCAATCCACCAAATGTGAAACACGTGGCAGCAATAATGGGCCAAGCGCGAAACGGTCCTCGCTCTAAGGGCCGCGCCCAATGGCTCCGGCGTGGGCTCAAGCCTGAGGTCGCCAATCCATCCAGGCGAAGAGGATCAAATCGCCCGTCAATCGGACAGGCTTGATTGAATGCCGCAATCGTCTCCGCCGCCTGCCCTGCATCGATCTCAAGTTGGGCCAACAAGCCATCGAGCGTGTCCGCTTCAAATGCCGGCTGGTCGGTACGGATGGCTTTCTGCCAATTCGGGATATCTTCGACCGCCCCATCCACTATGCACCATGCGATACCTTGGGATTGCTGAAGGATGTCTCGTGCAGTCGCTTCGTAGGTCGCGTCTACAGTTGCGGGCGCTTCATCAGTGAAGCGACGGCCTTCGCGGTTCAACAGAAGGCCATAGGTGTAAATCAGCACCACCGGCTCTGGCTCGCCTGAACGCGGATCAACCGGCTGGGCATGGAAGCTGCCGAAATCACCGCCGGGAGCAGCTCCGGCTGATAAGCCCATCGCCACCCCTTCGCCGCGATTGTAATAACCGCCCCGTGCAATCGGGCGCGTCCATTGGGCGGCAGGGCCGATATAGCGGGTCATCATCTCCGCATTGCCCTGAAACCCGCCTGTCGCCAGAACCACATTCGGCGCATGCAGCGCTTCCCGATCACCGCCGATAGGTTTGACAATCAACCCCTCGATCCCGCCATCCCGGCGACGCAACAGCGCTTCTGCTGTAGTTTCGAACCAATAATCGATCCGGTTCACCATCGCCTCGGCCTTCGTGGCCAGCGCTTCAACAATGGCCTGTCCGCCGCCAACGGGGCTCATACGCGTGGTGGATTCGGTAATGAAATAGTTCGGCAGAAAATCAAAGGAGAGACCATGACTTTCCAGCCAAGCTAAAGCGTCCGGCGCGCCATCAGCCCAGGCACCGATCAATTCCGGGTCCAAGCTAGAATTGGCGCGCAAGATGGCATGCCAATCCTCGGGCGGGCGCGTCCAGTCCTTTGTGATCTCTGGATCAAGCCACCCTGCGCCATTCCCCGCCAACGCATCGGCGAAATCTTCGGAGACCTCATTCTTGGACTGCATGCGCCAGAAGGATTCAGTGTAGCGGGTATTGCCGCCACGCTCCTCAATTGGTGCGCGCTCCAGCAGCGCGACATTTGCCCCAGCCTCAGCTGCGGTTAGTGCTGCCGACAACCCAGCTACGCCAGACCCAGCTACGATGACGTCATAAGATCTTGCCATTGATGCGGAACCAGCCTAACCTGGCACGTTGGATCGGTAGCGCGGCATACCAAACTCACGCTGACAAATCTCAGCCAGTTTTGCGACACCCTCTCGGATTTCCTGATGGCTTGTGTTCGCAAAACAAAGCCGCATACGGTTGGCACCGTAAGTATCATCGGTCGCCCATTCACGCCCTGGATTGATCGCGATGCCTTCTGCCCCGGCTGCCTTGAACAGCTTTGAGGTATCGACCCCCTTCGGCAGCGTCACCCACAGAAAAATACCGGCTTCCGGCTTTAGAAATTCAGCTGCCTCGCCGAAATTTGCCTCTAGCGCCTCAACCAGCACATCTGCTTTGACTTTCAGCATCACGTTGAGATTGTCCACATGGGCATCGAATGCATCAGGAATATATCCAGCCAGCGCCATCTGCTCGATGGCACCACTGCCAGCGTCGTTCTTAAGCGGCAGAATACGGCTCATTACCTCCCAATCCGCCACCAGATAACCAACGCGTATTGCAGGTGCGATGGATTTGGAGAATGAGCCGCAATAGACAACCCGGCCATCTTGATCCAACGCGCGAAAGGCTGGCGGGCGGGCGCCTTCAAAAATCAGGTCGGCGTAACAATCATCCTCAAAAATCGCGAGATCGTGGGCCTTTGCAATGCTTAAAATCTCCCTGCGACGCTCTACAGACATGATGCTTGCTGTCGGGTTCTGCACGGTCGGGATGAGGTAGAGATATTTAACCCTCTGGCCCGCCGCCTTGCAGGCTGCAAGTGCCGCTTCAAGCTTGGCTGGGATCATCCCGTCGTCATCAAGCTCTACCCCGACATAGTCAGCGCCCATGCCCCTGATCCGGGTGAGAGCGCCGCCATAGCAGGCTTGTTCGACGATCACGATATCGCCCGGCTCCAGGAACAGAGCGTTCACCAAATCCATGGCCTGGAGCGAACCAGATGTGGCAAGGACCTGATCCGGCGTTGTCGCCATCTGGGTGCGTCGTTGCAGCATTTCAGCAATGGCTTCACGAAACGGCAGATAGCCTTGGGGACCGCTAGTCATTCCATATGTAGCGAGCGTGTTGCCCTCTGCCTTCAATGCGGCTGACACAGCATCCGCCAATGGGCCAGCAGGCACCGTATCGCCATCAATGTTTCCGCCAACGAAATTATAGGTCGGGAAAGCTTTCCACGCTGTCGCGGGTGCGGGCGCATTGCTGCGGAATGACTGGGTTATATCGAAGGGCATGGGGCAGGATCCTTAAGCGAGGTCAGCACATGCTTCCTAGCATAAGCGCGCTTCACGTCCGCGGAAAGCCGCTCCCGTGCCCGTGATCAGACCTTAAAAATTTGTTAATGCGCCATTGCAACGGCCAGCACGCGCACCGAGTTTTTTTGACAAACGGCAACCTCTGCAAACACTTACTTCTGAAAAGATTTAGTACCACGAGCGCCCAGCTCGAAAAAGCTCAAGCGTCCGTTCGTCGGGTACGCCGCAACTTTGATGTGGACGCCGTCACCATTTGGCTCGACGTTATGGGCCTTTACGTGGCGATTACCGCCGTATTCCTTGTCGGCCACTCAGACTAGTTAGCAGCCACCGCAGGCGCCGTTTTGGCACGGCGCTTGCGCTCTGTCGCTGATTTGAGCTGACCGCAAGCGGCCTGAATATCTTCACCGCGCGGTGTGCGGACCGGGCTTGGGTAGCCGGCATCCATCATAATGTTGGCGAAGCGCTGAATACGCTCATCCGTAGACCGCTCAAACTCCGCGCCGGGCCACTTATTAAACGGTATCAAATTTATCTTAGATGGAATGTCTTTCAGCATGCGCGCCAGGGCGTGTGCATGCTCATCCAGGTCATTCACATCCTTGAGCATCACATACTCAAACGTGATCCGCCGCGCGTTGTTAAGCGTCGGGTAATCGCGGCAGGCCTGGATCAACTGCTCAATCGGGTATTTCCGATTGATGGGAACGATTCGGTCACGAATTTCATCATTCGTTGCATGCAGGGAGATCGCCAAGTTTACACCGATCTCTGCGCCCGCGCGTTCGATCATCGGAACCACGCCAGCACTGGAAAGCGTAATACGGCGGCGGGACAGCCCAAGACCCGAATCGCTCATGGCCGTCAGCAGCGCCTTCTTGACGTTCTCAAAGTTATAAAGTGGCTCACCCATGCCCATCATTACGATATTGGTGAGCTTTCGGTCTGGCCTAGGGGCTGGCCAGTCGTTCAATGCATCCTTGGCAGAAAGGATCTGGCCCAGAATTTCGGCAGCCGTCAGATTACGCACCAGCATCTGCGTACCGGTGTGGCAAAATCTGCAATTCAGCGTGCACCCGACTTGCGATGAAACGCATAACGTCCCTCGATCTTTCTCGGGGATATAAACCGTCTCAACCTGCGAGCAATCTTCCAGCTTGAACAGCCATTTTGTCGTGCCGTCTTTCGAAACTTCTGTCGTTGAGGCTTCCAATCGCCCTAGCGAATACCGCTCTGCCAAGTCAGCTCGAAGTGTTTTCGCTAGTGTCGTCATGGAGGCGAAATCAGGTGCGCCCAACCGGTACATCTGCTGCCAAAGCTGGCCCAAGCGAAATGATCGCAGGTTCAGCGGTGCCAGGGCTTCCTCCAACTCCGCCAAATCGAGACCAATCAGATTGATCTTTGTCGTCTGAGCCGGCTCAATTGCAATACTGTCCATCATCACTCTTTACTAATTACCTTGAAGGGCAAGCGCGCGCCGTTGCTTTCAGCGCTGCCGTCACGCCCCGCAGCGAAAATTCATCAACCGTTCGGGTGCCCCGTGCAGAGATACCAGATAGCTCCAGTGTCGCACCGCCGCGCATGGCGTTCACGAGCTTCCGATTATCTTTCTTTCGCGGCCACGCGACATCGCCGTCGACTTCCGCGACGAAGCGTCGCTTACCGACCCGGAACTCTGGGCGGCTGCCCTCCTGATATTGATAGCCTGCAAATGCGCTGGCTTCATCATATAGCTTATCCGAAGGACGACGGGCGACCATCAACCAAACCGGGTCACGCTTGGAGTACTTGCCCTCGGATTTCTTTGGCGCACTTACCGCGTAACACACCTTGCCGCCGCCATCTGACGCGACAAAGGCCTCCCAATCCCTGAATTGCCCTAAGGATTTCGGCTCCGCTGCTGATGCAGCGCCCGAACTAAACAGGAATAAAAGGGCGGCGGCGGTAATGATTCGCAGGCTTGGCATTGTCGAAATCCGTCCACTTCCATTTAGTTTTATGATCGGGCGACGATCTGCTTATATAATAGCTAAGCTTCGCGCCGCCAGGGTAAGATGCCATTTTCCCAAGCGGGTTTTATATTAAGACGCATGAATGTGGCGATTTCTAGTTACTCGAACCGCCACAACCCTTGCATCCCGCTGGCTGATATGTATAAAGGCCGCTTGATCGCTGGGGCCGCCCGCAATCGACAGCGCGGGGGGCTGCCCGGCGCTATGTTTTTCCAACAGCGCGTAGGTGCTAACCGGCCATGCCGTATTATGAGAACGTGTTCATTGGACGACAGGATCTGTCGTCCGCTCAAGTCGAAGCGCTAACGGACAGCTATGCTGCCATGATTGAAGAGCAAGGCGGCAAAGTCCTGAAGCGGGAGCATTGGGGCCTTAAGTCCCTGGCTTATCGGATTAAAAAGAACCGTAAAGGTCATTATGTGATGCTCAATGTTGAGGCCGAATGGCCTGCATTGGCGGAAATTGAGCGCCAAATGCGCCTCAGCGAAGATATCATTCGCTTCCTCACCGTGCGCATTGAAGGAGTATCCGAAGAACCCTCCCCCATGATGACGCGCCGGGATCGCGATGAGCGTCGCCCGCGCCGGGATGATCGCGGCGGTGACCGCGGGGGTCGAGATGACCGCCCGCCAAGCCGCGAAGAGAATAGCGAAGCTGCACTTGCTACAGCTGGAGGAATTGAATAATGGCTATGGGCGCTGCAGGCGGCGGTCGTCGTCCTTTTTTTCGTCGCAAGAAATCTTGCCCTTTCTCTGGCCCGAATGCGCCCGCGATTGATTATCGCGATGTGCGCTTGCTACAACGGTTTTTGACCGACCGCGGCAAAATCGTGCCGAGCCGTATTTCTGCTGTATCTGCTAAGAAGCAACGCGGGCTTGCACAAGCCATCAAGCGCGCGCGTCATCTTGGCCTGCTGCCTTACCTGATCCGCTAGCCCATGGGGTTCTGACCAATGGATGTTATCCTGCTTGAGCGGGTCGAGAGTCTCGGCCAAATGGGCGAGGTTGTTACCGTAAAGAACGGTTATGCTCGCAATTTCTTGCTACCTCAGAAGAAGGCCCTGCGCGCTTCTAAAGAGAGCCTTGCGTATTTTGAAACGCAGAAGGCCCAGCTGGAAGCGCAGAACCTTCAGCGGAAGTCTGAAGCTGAAACCATCGGCGAAAGCATGACGGGCATTACCGTCATACTGATTCGTCAGGCAGGTGACACAGGCCAGCTTTATGGGTCTGTTTCCAGCCGCGACGTGGCTGAAGCTGTAACAGACTCTGGCTCCACGATTGATCGTCGCCAAGTTCTGCTTGAAAAGCCGATCAAAGAGCTGGGCCTGCACGAAATTAGCCTGCGGCTACACCCGGAAGTCGATATTGGGATCACGGTTAATGTAGCGCGCAGTGTCGACGAAGCCGAAGCTCAGGCGCGTGGCGAAAACGTGCTAACGCGGGCTGATGAATTCGAATTCGACGATGAGGATGATGCCGAACTCGACGCACTCCTGGGCGAAGCACCAGACCGTGACGGAGACTTGGAAGACACAGTCAGTAACGAAGGCGAAAAGACCGACTAGGTCCCTCCCCAACTCTCTCGGCGACCTTGCAAGGCCCGGTTCCGCATTGATTTACGAGCCGGGCTTTCTGCTGTCGTGCGCAATACTTAGCAAGGATGGAGGCCGGTACGAACACAGCTAGATGCCCCAAAATTACCACACGAAGGGGCAAAGCAAAACATTGATTTATTTGGGAAAGTGGTGAGCGCGCAGGGACTCGAACCCTGGACCGACGGATTAAAAGTCCGTTGCTCTACCAACTGAGCTACACGCTCTGACGCCTTGAATCGGGGCCAGCGGCACGCACCCTATGGGCGGCGGCGGCGCGGGTCAAGACGCATCTTTCAATGAATTCAAATTCAGGCCAAAAGCGTCTAGATTGCCGCAGCACCATTGGCTCGGCAGCCCGGTTCTGGAGAACCTTTAGTCCAGTACGACTGTGCCATTGAGTGCCGCCAGGTGGAACGAGAGCGCAGCCTCTCCTTCGGCAATTCCGCCAAGTGGCCGACGTGCAGCCTATCAAGCAACTGCCAGCAAGGTTTAGGGTCTGGATGGGTGATTTGCACTTTATCTGAGAGGACTCCCAAGTCCTGCTTTGCGGTACTGGGATGCGGCCCTGGGCAACATTCAATGAATGCCGGCAGAAGACCGGCCCAAGGCAATTGGCCGTCACTTGGCACAGTCAGACGCCAGGTGCGGTCACCACGGGTGAAGTGCAGTATCTCGCCAAGATCAACGGGACTGGCTGCGACAATGGCTTCAAGGTCGTCAGTACCACCAACCCAGCATAAAGCGCGCAGGCGCATTGCCAGACGTTCGATTGTCGCTGGATCATCCATACTGAACCAGCTCGCGCGATCAGGTGTTGGCGCATCTGGATCAATCGCCAAAATTTCAAGAAACGATTCGCCCCCGCCTGCATGACGCAGTTGTGGGTACCCATCGTATCGTGATTACCGCCGCGCGGCGTCTCAACGCCCAGCAATGCCTGCAACGCGCCTATGCCAGATTCTAGCGACGCTGCGCTAATGCCAAAATGGTCAACCTTATTCTTCATCCATCACCCTCCAATCCGCTGATCGACCTAACAACGTGAAACCAATGTATCAGGTGCGTAAAGCCTTTCGCTTAGGAAATGCTGACGACAGTCATACCAGCATTGCTTCGTAAAGCGGCTAATATGCTTTGGATGCGGCCCCGGCCTCAACTTTACCGCCGCCAGAAAGGCGTGCGGCTAGTGCGGCTTTGACATGGGGCGGCACGAAGGTCGTGATATCGCCATTAAGTGCCGCAATCTCTTTGACAAAACGAGATGAGATATATTGGCAGCGCTCAGACGCCATCAGGAACACAGTCTCGATGGAGTTATCGAGGCGACTGTTCATGCCTGTCATCTGGAATTCGTAATCGAAATCCGAGACTGCGCGGAGACCACGGACGATAACATTAGCGCCGACATCTTTCGCGTACTGAACCAGCAACCCTTCCATCGTCTGTACAGTTATACGCTTTGCAAGATCACGGTCTTCTAAACCGTCAATCCATTCTTCCACCATCGTCACCCGGTCATCAATGCCGAATAGCGGGCCTTTGCCTGCGTTGATCGCGACACCAACGACCAATTCTTCCACCACTCGCGCCCCGCGCATGATGATGTCAAAATGCCCATTAGTCGGCGGGTCAAAAGTGCCTGGATACAGGCCGACCACCCTCGCCATAGTCTCGTGCTCCTATTCGGAAGCGCTTCCGCCGCCCTCATTTAGGCCAGCATCGGTCACTCCATCTTCATCAATGTCTCCATCACCAGCGCCATCGTCATCCAGTCGTGTGACGCTGACAACCCGGTCCCCTTCAGACACATTGAAGATTTTTACGCCCCGCGTCGAGCGGCGCGCCAAACGCACGCCACCTACCGGGCAACGAATCAATTGACCACCATTGGTGACCAGCACGAGACCATCCGAATCCTCTACAGGGAAGGCACCGACAACCTCTGCGTCGCCATCCGCCAGGCCCATCAATTCAATACCTTTACCGCCGCGTTTCGTAACTCGGTAGTCGTAGGCAGACGTGCGCTTTCCGAGGCCATTGTCGGCGATTGTCAGAATAAATTGCTCGCCGTTTTGATATTCCTCAAAGATTTCCGGCGGCAGTCCTCCTTCTTCCGCCTCTTCGCCCCGGCGCAGCGCTGTGGATTGCTTCAGATAGAGGTCACGCTCTGCTGTATCAAACACTGCACCGCCAAGAATCGACATGGAGATCACACGATCATCCTTGGCCAAATCAATACCACGGTTGCCAGTTGAATTACGGCCAGCAAACACCCGAACGTCCTCAACCGAGAAGCGGATGCAGCGGGCTTTTGCCGTTGCCAGCAAGACATGATGTCCAGGCTCACAAATCTCGACGCCGATCAGCGAATCGTATTCACCAAGCTTCATGGCGATCTTGCCATTTGACATGACGTTCGAGAAATCTGACAGCAGATTCCGGCGAACATTGCCAGAGCGAGTGGCAAACATAACGTTCATCTGCTCCCATTCAGCCGGATCTTCCGGCAGCGGCAACACAGCTGAAATCGTTTCGCCTTCTTGCAACGGCAACAATTGCACAAGCGGGCGTCCACGGGATTGCGGGGAGCCGAGTGGCAGCTTGTAGACCTTCAATTTGTAGGCGATGCCCCGTGTTGTGAAGAACAGCACTGGCGCGTGGGTTGACGCAGCGAATACGTCACGCACGACATCTTCATCCCTCGTCGCCATGCCCGAACGGCCCTTGCCGCCCCGGCGCTGTGACCGGTAATCCGACAGCGCCGTGCGCTTCACATAGCCGTTGGCCGAAACGGTAACGACCATTTCTTCACGCTGGATCAGGTCTTCATCATCCTGGTCCGCATCAGCCGCTTCAAGCATGGTGCGACGCGGAACAGCGAATCGTTCCTTCACCGTCAGCAGCTCTTCCCGCATTAGCTCGTAGAGTTTTTCGCGGGAGCCTAAGATTTCGAGATATTCGCGAATCTTCCCAGCAGTCTCATCCAACTCATCTTGGATTTTGTCTTGCTCTAGGCCTGTCAGGCGATGCAAACGCAGGTCCAAAATCGCGCGCGCTTGGATTTCGGAAAGCGTGTAACCGTCGTCTGTCAGTGCGCCGGAAGCACTATCACCAACGAGGTCGATAAGCGGCGCGATTTCGCCGGCAGGCCATGGGCGCGCCATCAACGCAGCACGGGCTTCGGCGGGATCGGGCGCGGCGCGAATGAGCGCAATTACGTCATCAATATTGGCGACGGCGACAACAAGCCCGAGCAACACATGGCCTCGGTCTCGGGCTTTCGCCAGTTCGTGTTGTGTGCGCCTTGCGATAACTTCTTCGCGGAAAATTACGAAGGCGTCCAGCACAGCTTTCAGCGACAGAAGTTCTGGCCGTCCGCCATTCAACGCCAGCATATTGACGCCAAAGCTCGTCTGCAGGGCTGTGTGACGGTAGAGCTGGTTAAGCACGACCTCAGCGTTTGCGTCGCGCTTGAGGTCGACAACAATACGCACACCGTGGCGATCCGATTCGTCGCGGAGTTCGGAAATACCCTCAACCATCTTCGCGGCAGAGACCTCGGCAATACGCTCAACCAGACGGGATTTATTGACCTGATAGGGAATTTCGTTGATCAAAATCGCATTCCGTCGCAGGTCAATCTCTGCCTTAGCGCGCGTTACGATTGACCCGCGCCCCGTCGCATAGGCAGAGCGGATGCCGCCCCGGCCCATGATCGTAGCCCCCGTTGGGAAGTCCGGCCCTGGAATGATCTCTAACAGCGCTTCCATATCAATAGCGGGGTTATCGATGACAGCCAACGCCGCTTCAATCACTTCGCCCAGGTTATGCGGCGGAATATTTGTCGCCATACCAACGGCGATACCGCCGGCGCCATTTACCAGCAGATGTGGAAATTCCGCTGGCAAAACGACAGGCTCACTATCAGACTCATCATAGTTCGGCTGGAAATCGACCGTGCTTTTGTCGATATCAGCAATTAACGCTTCAGAAGCGTTAGCAAGGCGCGCTTCCGTGTAGCGCATCGCCGCGGGGGGATCGCCATCCATGGAGCCAAAGTTGCCCTGGCCGGAAATCAACGGCAGGCTCATGGAGAAATCCTGCGCCATACGAACCAGCGCGTCATAAATCGCCGAATCGCCATGCGGATGGTACTTGCCCATCACGTCCCCTACGATCCGCGCCGACTTACGGAACGGGCGGTTCCAGTCGTACCCGCCCTCGCGCATTGCATAGAGAATGCGGCGGTGCACAGGCTTCAAACCATCCCGCACATCAGGGATTGCGCGGGCGACAATGACGCTCATCGCATAATCAAGATATGAGCGCTGCATCTCCTGTTCGATTGAGACGGATTGGATGTCATCTGACCGTGGCGACGACGTATCGGACACCAGGATTCTCCTAATAAAATGGCGGCTTCACGGGCCGCCTGATTCTTCAAAAACTATAGCTGTTTGAACGGAAAGCCGAAACCTCAAGCAGTGCAAAATCTGTGGTTATCCTCGCTTATAATCAGCAAGCGCACAGGCTTCGATAACCCGCCCATCTCGGTTCCGCTCAATCCTGAGCGCTAGGCCTAGTTTTGGCGCATAAGAAACAGTCGCGATTTCGGTCACATCGAACCCAGCAGCGGCTTCCGAAAGTGCTAGCGGGTTTTGCTGGGCATTTTCATAGCGGGTGCGCTGTTCCTCAATCTGAACAATCATCACCTCGCAAATCCCACTTGGCGCAAAGCTGACGGCCCGAGCTTTGACACGCACATAATTAGTGCCATTCCAGTGGCACCGTGGAGCCGTCCATCGGCGCTTCGGCATAGTTCGCTGAAATTAGCCCAGGCTTAAGTTCTTGCAGTAAACGCAAAGTAACCGTCAGGGGTCGGGACTTGGCTGCCCCCTGCCCGCTAATCCGCTCCCGATAAAGAGTAGCTATCGCTATTTGCCAAGGATAGCGCGATGTCTGCCGGTCTCGCCCGCCAAGGTTTTCTTCGATCCGGTGCTGTCCATTATCGAAGCCATTGCAACTAAACCGCACTGTCGCCGAATCACCCACAGCGCACCGGTAGATGCCAGTAACGACTGTTGGATCAATGCGGTCCGCAACTGCATCGGCTGGTGCTGGAGGCGATTCTTCCGCCAAAACAGGTGTTACTGCCAAGCAAAGCGCGGCTAAAGCAACGAACTGTAGTATCTTGCAGGTTTGCATCAGCTTAGAACGGGATGTCGTCGTCGAGGTCCATCGGCGCGGCGCGGGAATCAATCCGACCGCCACCACCGCCGCTTGATCGTTGCTGCCCTCCACCGGAAGATTTTTGGCCCCCACCGCTGCTGTCATAGTCGTTACCACCGCCACTGCTTGAGCTGCCGTAATCGCCGCCGGATTCGCCGTCCTGGCGGCCATCCAGCATCGTAAGCTCGCCACGGAACCGGCCCAACACTACTTCTGTGGAATAGCGGTCATTACCGGACTGGTCCTGCCATTTGCGTGTCTGCAGTTGGCCTTCGATATAGACCTTTGAGCCCTTACGCAGAAACCGTTCCGCAACGTCAACCAAGTTTTCGTTGAAGATCACTACACGATGCCATTCAGTCTGCTCACGGCGCTCACCGGAGCCACGGTCCCGCCAGCGTTCGGACGTCGCGATAGAAAGGCGACCGAAACGGCGCCCATCCTGTGTTTGAGTGAATTCGGGGTCACGGCCCAGATTGCCGACCAGAATGACCTTATTGACGCTGCCGGACATGGCCTTATCTCCAACCTAGGAACGCGTTTGTTCCATAGGGAATCGTTCAAATAATGTTCGAGTCTAAGTGTAACCCCGCACCAGGAGAGGCGCTAGCGCACTTTCCGGACTTGTCCACAACGAAGGCGCTTGGAACCAACGGCGTGATCCGTCCATATAACGGGCCGCAAAGGAGCTCTATTGGCATGGCGAAAAAATCCGCCGCAAACGATCATCCGTCCAGCCTGAAAACAATCTCCGTCCGAGGTGCACGGGAACATAACCTGCAGAATGTGGATGTAGATCTGCCACGCGACCAGCTCGTCGTGATCACTGGCCTATCGGGCTCCGGCAAATCCAGCTTGGCATTCGATACCATCTATGCAGAAGGCCAGCGCCGGTATGTGGAAAGCCTGTCCGCCTACGCGCGCCAGTTCCTGGAACTGATGAGCAAGCCGGACGTGGACTTGATTGAGGGTCTTTCGCCAGCGATATCCATTGAACAGAAGACCACCAGCCGCAATCCGCGCTCTACCGTCGGCACAGTCACTGAGATTTATGATTACATGCGTCTACTTTGGGCGCGGACAGGCATTCCATACTCTCCAGCCACCGGTCTACCGATTGAGAGCCAAACCATTAGCCAAATGGCAGATCGTGTCATCGCAATGGATGAGGGCACGCGGCTGTTGCTGCTGGCACCAATCGTGCGCGGCCGCAAAGGCGAATTCCGCAAAGAGTTGGCGGAATTATCGCGCAAGGGCTTCCAGCGCGTCAAAATCGATGGTGATGTGGTTTTGATTGAAGATGCGCCAACCCTCAAGAAAAACTTCAAGCATGACATTGATGTAGTGGTGGATCGGTTCGTTGTCCGGCCAGATGCCAGCGCTCGCCTTGCCGATTCGCTCGAAACGGCGATTGGGCTGACGGATGGCCTCGCCGTCGCCGAGAACGCAGATGATGGCGAGCAAACAATCTTCTCCAGTCGCTTCGCCTGTCCCGTCTCGGGCTTCACAATACCTGAAATCGAGCCCCGTCTGTTCTCGTTCAATAATCCATTCGGCGCATGTCCTGCCTGCGATGGCCTCGGCTTTGAACAACATTGCGACCCACAATTGGTTATTCCCAACCCGCTGCTCAGCCTGAAAGATGGCGCGGTAGCACCTTGGTCAGGCTCGAGTTCATCCTATTACGAGCAAACACTTGAAGGCATCTGCCGACACTACAAGCAGTCCATGAAGACGCCGTTTGGTGAATTGCCGGAAGATATGCGGGACACGGTTCTTTATGGATCGGGCTTGACACCAATCCCGATCAAATATGATGACGGTCTTCGCTCTTATAAGGTCGAGAAGCCGTTTGAAGGAGTTGCGAACAATCTGGAGCGCCGCTTCAGCGAGACGGACAGTGCCTGGGCGCGGGAAGAGATTTCGAAATATATGTCCGCCGCACCCTGTCATGTTTGTGACGGTAAGCGCCTGAAGCCAGAGGCCCTGGCCGTAAAGGTCGCGATGGAGGATGTATCTGATATCGCCAATCTTTCCGTTCTTGAAGCGCGTGATTGGTTCATGGCGCTCCCGGAAAGCCTGAACCAGAAGCAACTGGAAATCGGCGAGCGCATCCTGCGCGAAATCAATGACCGCCTTGGCTTCCTAGTCGATGTCGGGCTTGGCTATTTAACGCTTTCACGAGGTTCAGGATCGCTTTCAGGTGGCGAAAGTCAGCGCATTCGTCTTGCTTCACAGATCGGCTCCGGGCTGACTGGCGTGCTCTATGTGCTGGATGAACCATCCATCGGCCTGCATCAGAAAGACAATGAACGCCTGATGGGAACGCTTACGCGGCTGCGCGATCTCGGCAATACCGTAGTCGTAGTGGAGCATGACGAAGATGCGATCCGCCAGGCTGACTATGTGGTGGACATGGGACCCGCCGCAGGCATCCATGGCGGCCACGTGGTCGCCTTCGGAACGCCGCAGGACATCATGGCCGCCCCAGACAGCCTGACAGGGCAATATTTGACGGGCACGAAGCAAATTCCGGTCCCGGAAAAGCGGCGCAAAGGCAATGGCAAAGCGCTTAAGCTGATAGGCGCAACTGGCAATAATCTAAAAAACGTCAATGCGACCTTCCCGCTCGGCATCCTCACATGTGTGACCGGAGTTTCAGGCGGCGGCAAGTCGTCCTTGGTAGTGGACACACTTTACAAAGCACTGGCCCGTCGGGTCATGGGCTCCCGCGCAGCGCCAGCCCCCCATAATGATATCAAGGGCGTTGAATATCTCGACAAGGTCATCGATATCGACCAGTCGCCGATTGGCCGGACACCGCGCTCTAACCCGGCCACATATACCGGTGCCTTTACACCGATCCGCGACTGGTTCGCTGGGCTACCTGAAGCCAAAACGCGCGGATACAAACCTGGCCGTTTCAGCTTCAATGTGAAGGGCGGACGCTGTGAAGCCTGCCAGGGCGACGGCGTTATCAAGATCGAGATGCATTTCCTGCCGGATGTCTATGTCGAATGCGATGTTTGCAAGGGCAAACGCTATAATCGGGAAACATTGGAAGTTAAGTATCGCGGCAGATCCATCGCCGATGTACTTGATTTAACGGTAGAAGAAGGTGTGAAGGAATTCAGCGCTGTACCTTCAATACGCGATAAACTAGTGACGCTCGAACGCGTTGGGTTGGGCTATGTAAAGATCGGCCAACAGGCGACGACGCTGTCCGGTGGTGAGGCACAGCGCGTTAAATTAGCGAAAGAACTTTCCAAGCGTGCAACAGGGCGAACAGTCTACATACTGGATGAACCAACGACCGGATTGCACTTCGAAGATGTTCGTAAACTGCTTGAAGTGCTGGCCGCTCTGGTTGATCAGGGGAACACCGTCATCGTCATTGAACATAATCTGGAAGTCATTAAGACTGCAGACTGGGTTATCGACCTTGGCCCAGAGGGTGGTGATGGCGGCGGCGAGGTTGTCGCTTCGGGCACACCAGAGGCAATTGCCGCTGCAGCAGGCAGCTACACGGGTCACTTCCTGGCCGCCTATGTGAAACCAAAGAAAAGCCGACGCAAATCAGATTAGCGCGCCCTCAAGCCACCACCTCGATTACGGCCACATCGTCGTCGGAGAGACCTAAATGATGGCCAATCTCGTGAATCATCACGTGGTACAGCGATTCTGCCGTCTCACACCAGTAATCCAAGATCGGGCGGCGATAGAGAAAAATATGGTCCAATTCCTCGGACGCAGCGCGGCCCGACTTTGTAGCAAAGTCGGCACCGTGATAAAAGCCCATAATGTCAAACGGGCTTTCCAATGACATGGCCTGCTTAACATCACATCCGCGCTAGGAAAGTCCTCGACGATAATGGGCACATGGCGAATGGGGTCCGCGAAATGCTGGGGCAGACGCGCCAGTGCGGTAGCCGCTTGTCCGCCAATGTCGTCTAATGATGGCGGGAGGTCTGGGTCGGTCATATTGGCCCTGCCAAGCTTCGCTAAAAATGGGATATAGCATGCCAGATAAGCTTACAGCAGAGGCCGTCACGACGGCGATAAAATCCTTGGATGGCTGGGCCAGCGTTGAAGGCAGAGAAGCTATTCATCGTGAATTCAAATTTAAGACATTCGTGGAAGCATTTGGTTTCATGACTCAATCTGCGCTAATGGCAGAGCGGATGGACCACCATCCTGAATGGTCTAACATTTACAGCGCGGTCAATGTCACGCTGACCACTCATAGCGCTGGCGGGGTCACAGACTTAGATATTCGCTTGGCCAACTTTATGGATCGAATCGCTGTATAATCGCGGCATAGCCCTACGCTGCGCTTTAGGCTAAAAAATGCCGCAATCCACATAAATGAAGGAACATCGCCCATGGCATCCGCTGGCGGCTATTTCATCGAAGACCTGACCGTCGGCCAGACGGAGAGCTTTGCCAAGACAGTGACGGACGCTGACATCACGCTCTATGCAGGCATTTCCGGCGACACGAACCCTGTCCACTTAGATGACGAGTTCGCCACTGAATCCATGTTCAAGGGCCGGATTGCCCATGGGATGCTGTCAGCCGCTTTCATTTCCGCTGTCCTCGGCGCGCGGATGCCTGGCCCCGGTGCTATATACATGTCACAGTCGCTCCGTTTTAAAGCCCCCGTTCGCCCTGGCGATACAGTGACGGCAGTGGCTCAAGTGACTGATATCAATCTTGAAAAGCACCGCGTCACGCTGAAGACCACCTGCCTCGTCAAAGGCAAGCCTGTGGTTGAAGGCGAGGCGATGGTTATGCCGCCCTCCCGCAACACCTGATGGCCGCAATAACGTTCCCATGATCGAAGTTTTCCATAGCCTAGATGAAGTTTCGGCTGCCCGTCGCGGCGGCGCTGTCGCCATTGGAAATTTTGATGGCGTCCACAAAGGCCATGTCACTGTCATCCAGGCCGCAGCGGCGGCTGCCCGCTCCCGCGGCATTGCCCTCGGCGTGCTGACGTTTGAGCCACATCCCCGCTCTGTCCTTGGCCCGCAAGATGCACCGCCGTTCCGCTTATCAGATTGGCGCGGCAAGGCCCGTGGCCTCGAAGCGCTTGGCGTCGATTTCCTGGCGATCTGTAAGTTCAACCGCGAACTGGCGAGCCTGACAGCGGAAGATTTTGTCCGCGCAGCCCTCGTAGAAGCTCTGTCGGCTCAAAATGTGGCAGTTGGCGAGGATTTTCGTTTCGGCAATGATCGTGCTGGTGACACGGGTCTGCTGGTTGGTATTGGCGGCGAGCATGGCTTTAGCGTTACGTCCGTGCCGGAAATGGCGGGCGCTGATGGGTTGGCTTTCTCATCAAGCGCTATCCGAAAGGCTTTGCAGGCAGGTGACGTTAAACGCGCCGCAGAGCTGCTTGGCCGCCTGTGGGAAGTAGAAGGTGTTGTAGCACACGGTGATAAACGTGGTCGCACCATTGGCTTCCCGACGCTGAACGTTTCTCTTGGGGATCTAGTTCGCCCGGCGCTCGGCGTTTACACGGTGCAGATACAGTTTGAAGGCGAGGATCGCTGGTATGGCGGCGTCGCCAATATCGGCAAACGACCAACTGTGGACGGTACGGACGAGCGCATGGAAGCCCATGTGTTTGATTTTAAACAGGACGTCTACGGCAAGCGGGTGCGAATTAGGTTGGCCGATTTCATTCGTCCCGAACAAAAATTCGAAGGGCTCGATGCCCTGAAAGCCCAAATCGCAGCGGACGCAGCCTCCGCACGCACATTCCTCAATCGAGACTAAGACCCATGAATACCCCGAAGAAGCCTAAAGCGCCGAAACCCGGCGATGAATATCGTGAGACCGTTTTCCTCCCAAAGACGGACTTTCCCATGCGTGGTGGCCTGCCAAAGAAAGAGCCGGAAATTCTGAAGCGCTGGGAGAATATGAACCTCTACAAGACGCTCCGAGAAGATTCCAAAGGCCGCGAACAATACATCCTGCATGACGGCCCTCCTTATGCGAACGGCAATCTACACATCGGCCACGCGCTGAATAAAATTCTCAAAGACGTTATCAACAAATCCTGGCAAATGTCCGGATTTGATGCAAATTATGTGCCTGGTTGGGATTGCCACGGCCTACCGATTGAATGGAAAATCGAAGAATCCTACCGCGATCAAGGCAAGGACAAAGATGCTGTACCCGTGCTGGAATTCCGGCAGGAATGCCGTGAGTTCGCGCAGCATTGGGTTGGTGTGCAGTCACAAGAGTTCAAGCGTCTCGGCGTCGTTGGTGATTGGGATGATCCATATCTCACGATGAAACTTGCGTCCGAAGCGCGAATCGCCAGTGAAATTACGCGCTTTGCCATGAACGGCGGCTTATATCGTGGCCAACGGCCTGTCATGTGGTCCTGCGTTGAAAAGACAGCACTGGCTGACGCGGAGGTCGAATATGAAGACCACGTCTCGCCAACCGTTCACATAGGCTTCCCCGTCATAACGCCTGGGCCTGCAAGCAACTTGGAAGCTGGCGATTGCATCGTCATCTGGACCACCACACCATGGACCCTCCCCTCGAACCGCGCCATCGCAGCCGCGGCTGCGGAAACCTATGTGCGAATTCTCGTTGATGAAACTCAGGACGAATGCTTCATCAAGGCAGGCCAGACAATCGTACTCGGCAAGGCGCTGGTTGAGGCCGCCTGCAAATCTATGCGTGTCGAAGCGCATACTGTGCTGGCGGAAATGACCGGCGAAGCATTGCGCGGCACCATCGCATCGCATCCTCTGCGTGGTCTGGGTTACGACTACGATGTACCAGTTCTAAAAGGCGATTTCGTGACCATGGATGCCGGCACCGGCTTCGTGCATATCGCCCCAGGACATGGGGCCGATGACTTTCAGCTTGGCAAAGCACACGGCCTTGAAGTCACGGATTATGTTGCCCCAGATGGCGCATACCGGGATTTCGTGCCACTATTCTCTGGCAAGCGCGTCCTGAATGAAGACGGCAGCGAGGGCGACGCCAACGCCGCTGTAATCGATGCCATGCAGGTCGCTGCTATGAGCGGCAAAGGCGGATTGTTCGGGCGTGGACGCCTTAAGCATAGTTATCCGCACTCCTGGCGTTCCAAAGCACCATTGATCTTCCGCAACACGGCCCAGTGGTTCATCTCCATGGAGACGAATGATCTGCGTGAAACTGCATTACAGGCGATCAACGATACGCGCTTCGTACCACCCCAGGGACGGAACCGGCTTTATTCGATGGTCGAGCAACGGCCAGACTGGTGCATCTCCCGCCAACGGGCCTGGGGTGTGCCGATCCCGCTGTTCGTCCACATCGAGTCTGGAGAAGTCCTGAAAGATCAGGCCGTGTTCGACCGGATTATCGACGCGTTCAAAGAAGAAGGTGGCGACGCATGGTTTTCCTCTCCGCCTGAACGCTTTTTGGGCGATCAGTATAACTTGAAGGAATACGAGCAAGTAACTGATATTGTTGAAGTTTGGTTTGAATCTGGCTGTACCCATGCCTTCGTTCTAGAAGATCGCGACGACCTCGAATCGCCTGCTGATCTCTATCTGGAAGGCTCCGATCAGCATCGCGGCTGGTTCCATTCCTCGCTTCTAGAAAGCGCCGGCACGCGCGAGCGTGCGCCTTATGACACGGTGCTGACCCACGGCTTCGTGCTGGACGACAAGGGTCGCAAGATGTCAAAGTCGCTCGGCAATACGACAGCGCCGCAGGACGTGATCGACCAATATGGTGCGGATATCCTACGCATCTGGGTCGTATCCTCAAACTATGCGGAGGATCTGCGCATTGGTGGCGAAATCCTGAAGCATCAGGCAGACCTTTATCGACGCGTGCGAAACACGCTGCGCTATCTGTTGGGTGCGCTCGAAGGCTTCGCTGACGCAGAAAAAGTCGATCCAGCAGATATGCCAGAGCTTGACCGCTGGGCGCTCCACCGATTGGCGGAAATGGATACGCTCGTCAGAACTTCGATCAAAGACTATGATTTCCATGGGCTCTGGACGTCTCTACACACATTCTGCGCAGTCGATCTGTCAGCCTTCTACTTCGATATCCGCAAAGATACGCTCTATTGCGAACACCCTGACAGCCTAGGCCGGCGCGCTAACCGTACAGTAATGGATGCGATCTTCACGCGCCTCGCCACCTGGTTGGCACCCGTGCTTTGCTTCACGTCGGAAGAAGCATGGCTGGCACGCTTTGGCGATGCTGAAGGTGTGAGTGTTCATCGCCAGACATTCCCAGAGACGCCTGCTACCTGGCGTGACGAGGCGCTGGACAAGCGCTGGGCTGAAATCCGTGATATCCGCCGTGTCGTGACAGCTGCCATTGAAGGTGAGCGGGCAGAAAAGCGTATCCGCAGTAGCTTGGAAGCAGCACCTGTCGTATGGCTCTCTGAAGATCGGATGAAACAGATCGAAGGCGTCGACTTAGCAGAAATCACCATCGCATCCGCGATAGCTCTTCAGCATGGCGAAGGCCCGGCGGACGCGTTCCGATTGGAGGATGCACCAGGCGTTGCAGTCCAACCCAATCGGACTGAGGCGGAAAAGTGTGTTCGGTGCTGGAAGCAGCCGGGTGACGTGGGCGCAGATGCATCCTTCCCATTGCTTTGCGGGCGGTGCGCCGAAGTTGTTGGGCGTTTGCCAAAAACGGTGCCTGTCGCATGATTGCGGGCGGAATAACGCCAGGCGCGCTTAGGCTTGGCCTGATCATCATCGCAATCTCGATCATCGTTGATCAAGCGACAAAACAAGTCGCCCTGGCATATTTCAAGACCCATGACGCTGTCACGGTTTTGCCATTTTTGGACTTCACTTTGGCGTGGAACCGTGGCGTTAGCTTCGGGATGTTTGGGGACGGCGGTGTACCGGCCTGGGTGCTGGCCCTTATCTCATTAGTGATTGCCGTTTTTCTCGCATGGCAAATGCTACGCTCAACGTCCCGGACAGGCGTTATCGGTTTCGCGCTAATTATTGGCGGCGCGCTCGGAAATGTGATCGACAGGGGCGTATATGGTGCTGTGGTCGACTTCATATTGCTGCATTATGAGCGCTACAGTTGGCCAGTTTTCAACATTGCCGATACGGCCATCACAATTGGCGTGGTTCTTATTCTTGTCGATTCCTTGTGGTCGAAGCCTGCATCAACTACAACATAGGGGAATGAAACCGTTGGAGGATCGCTGGCCATGACCCGCACTTTCCGTATCCTCGCGCTTGTTGCAGCAGGCGCAATGGCCGCCAATTGTAGCGGCGGCGCACAAGAGACTTTGGGGCTTAAGAAAAAGGCACCAGATGAGTTCGCCGTCGTGCGTAATGCTCCTCTTAGCTTGCCACCGAATTTCAGCCTCCGTCCGCCGAAGCCCGGAGCGGTTGGTGAAGGGCGTGAGGCGCAACGTGATCAGGCGCGCGCTCTACTTGTTGGCGGTAGTTCAGCATCGCGCAATGCCGCACAACTCGCAGCAGCTCGCGCTCAAGCGGAATTAGCAAGTAACCGCCCGGTATCAGCTCCCATTCAGTTTGCCTTCCACCCAGGTCGGTTGGATCAAGCGCTCGGCGATCTACGGGACTATCGCTTAAATAGCGCGAGCAATGGGCGAGTGATCCAGGCTTCCGCGCTTTCAGGCACACTTAGAATCGCACCAGCGCAAGTTTCCGCACCGGGCGAACGGGCGCTGCTGGCGAACCTGGGCGCAGCCAATGTTAATCCTGGCATTCGCCGCCAGGTCGACGAAGAAAGCGCGCTTCTGGCGGAAGATGATCGTAATATTGTCGAGCAAATGATGTTTTGGCGGAAACTTAACCCACCGGGCGTCATTGTAGAGGCGAAAGGCGAGCAGCGCAGAATTAATGAGAATTCTGCGCTTGGCAGACCTATTACAGATGGCGAAACGCCTGAGATTCGCGTAGAGCGCCTGACCGGATTCAAAGGTTTCAACCTATTTTGATGCGTCGTTTCCACGCCTGCCTTGCCGCCCTGTCCATCAGCTGCGGCTTGGCGGCCGTGCCAGCTGTCGCAGAGGTATTTTCACCCAGCCGGTACGTACTTGATAACGGCCTTGAGCTTATTGTTATTGAAGATCATCGGCGTGCTGCGGTCGCACATTTCGCCTACTATAAAGTGGGTGCGATTGATGAGGAGCCGGGCAAAACTGGCCTTGCGCATTTCCTTGAACATTTAATGTTCAAGGGCACAGAGAACCTTGACCCTGGTGAATTCTCCCGCGTGGTCGCCCGTAATGGCGGCCGTGATAATGCCTTCACATCCGCCAATTACACGGGATATTTCCAAATCATAGCGGCAGACCGGCTCAGCCTAATTATGCAGATGGAAGCTGATCGGATGACTGGCCTAAAGCTCGATAGCGCCATCGTCCTGCCGGAGCGTGATGTGGTGCTGGAAGAGCGCCTGAGCCGAGTGGAAAACCGGCCATCCGCCCTGTTGGGTGAGGCCATGCGGGCCAATCTCTATCTCTCGCACCCCTACCGCCGCCCAATCATTGGTTGGCCGACAGAGGTTAAACGCCTGACCACTGAGGACGCGCTTGATTTTTATCGCAAATGGTACGCGCCCAATAACGTCGTCGTCGTCGTTGCAGGTGATGTGAATCCTGATGATGTGCTAGCACTTGCCAAACAGCACTATGGTGCCGTTGCCGCACGGGAACTGCCACAGCGGCGGCCATTCTATGAACCTGATCAACGCGCACCCCGCCGGGTCGTTTTTACAGATCCGCGTGTGCACCAGGAGGATTGGCGGCGCATGTACGTAGCGCCCGCCTATGAAGGCGCTACCCCCGGCCCTTATGCCCTCAACGTTCTGTCTGAAATCATGGGCGGAGAGACTGGACGCCTGCATAACGCACTCGTCGAGAAGCAGAAAATCGCTCTTGGTGTGACCTTCTTCTATGATGGAAATGGTCGTGATTTTGGCTCTGCAGGCCTGTATGGCCGCCCAGTTCCAGGCGTTGCAACGGCTGATATGGAAGCGGCATTCGATGCTGAAATCGCGCAATTGCTGAAAGATGGCGTGACAGAAACAGAAGTCGCTGACGCCAAACGCCGCCTCGCCGCGAGTGCAATCTTCGCCCGCGATAGCCTGGATGGCCCAGCTCGCATTCTTGGCGGCGCTGTGGCTAATGGCCAACGGATTGAAGACGTTGAGGAATGGCCCGAACGCATTGCAGCGATAGACAAAGCAGCCATCGACGCCGCTGCGCGCGCACTTTTCAACATCAACTGGTCAGTTACCGGCATTCTGCGGCCCGCGCCAAAAGACGAGGCACCGTCATGATCCGGCTGAAAACTCTGGCTGCAGGTGCCGTTGCTACCTGCTTCTGCGCACTGAATCTTCTGCCAGCCCAAGCGGATGTTGTGGTTGTTAAAGCTGCTGGCGTCGATGCATGGCTTGAAGCTGATGACACGGTACCGGTCGCTGCCATCGCGTTCCGCATTGAAGGTGGTGCTGCATTCGACCCGCCGGCACTGCAAGGCCGCGCCCGCATGGCTGTGGCTCTGCTGACCGAAGGCGCTGGCCCTTACAACGCCGCCTCATTCAAAAAGAAATTAGCGGACCTCTCCGCCTCCATCGAAATCCAAGCGACGCAAGATGCCGTCGTCGGCAATCTCTATGCGCTTACTGACACAATTGAGGACGCAGCCGAGCTGCTTGGTCTGGCCCTCACAAAACCCCGGTTCGACCCAGACCCGTTAGAGCGGGCCCGCGCCTCCTACATCTCGTCACTTGAACGCATGCGGGCGGAACCAAGTCGCAAAGCATATCGCGCATGGCTTGAAACCGCATTCGCCAATCATCCTTATGCGCGATCAACCCGAGGTCTTAAATCGACACTCGCTGTGATCCAACGCGGAGACTTAACGGCTTTCACGCAAGAACGCTTCGGCAGGGACCGCCTTATTGTCGCGGCAGCCGGTGACCTGACCGATACAAAATTGGCCCGCGTGATGGAATTGGCTTTCGGCGGCTTGCCCAAAGTGGCAGAGGGCGGCCCGGCGGATTTGCCTGCTGTCAGCTTGCCGGAACAGCCGCTGCGCCTGCTGGCTTCATTGCCATCGCCGCAATCGACCATCGTGTTTGGCGGCCCAGGCATCCGTCGCATAGATCCTGATTGGCGTGCGGCCACAGTGCTGATGCAGATCATGGGTGGCGGCTTTGGCGCACGTTTGATGGAAGAAGTGCGTGAGAAGCGCGGTCTCGTCTACGGCATTGGCGCGGACTTGAACGAGCTTGCCGCTGTACCAATCGTCATCGGCACAGCTGCAACGGCCAACAGCACCGTTGCTGAAACCGTTGCCGTTGTTGAAGCCGAATGGGTGCGCATGGCCAAGGATGGCCCAACAAGCGATGAGCTGTCAGATGCGAAGGCTTATCTCACCGGTTCTCTGCCTCTAGCACTCGATTCCACAACAGCAATCGCTGATACACTGCTCGCAATGCGCCGTTTTGATCTGCCCAAAGACTACCTTTATAAGCGCGCCAGCCTTATTGAGGCCGTCACATTGCAGGACGTGCAACGCGTATCCAAGCGCCTCTTTAACACGGACCGCTTCATGGTGGCAGTCGCTGGTGCCCCTGAGAAATTGGAGGGCTGGAAGCCGATAACTGTGGCAGATGACAAGGAATAAAGCACTGGCCCGTCGGCCATTCTCAACCCGCCTGACGCTTCAGGTACGGGACCGGGTGTTGCAGTATCGCACGACGCGGCTTTTAATGATCGATCCATTCGACCAACTGGCAACCGAGGATGGCAAGGAATTGGCTAGAGCCTATCTTTCCGCCGAACCAGGACAATGAGTAAAGACGGTGTTCAGCTGCGCCGCTTGCCCTCGGGTCTGGTCAATCGGATCGCTGCAGGTGAGGTTGTCGAACGGCCAGCTGCCGTTGTTAAAGAACTTGTTGAAAACGCTTTGGATGCTGGTGCCACGCGCATTGATGTGACTTTGGGAGAAGGTGGCCGAGCACTCGTCAGCGTCGCGGATAACGGCATTGGTATGGGGCCGGACGAATTAGCCCTCGCTATCGAACGTCATGCAACATCGAAACTGCCCGATGACGATCTCGTCCATATCGAAACGCTTGGTTTCCGGGGGGAGGCTCTGCCATCCATCGGCGCAGTCGCACGTTTGTCGCTGACCAGTCGTCAACGTGATGCAGACGCGGCCTGGCGCATCCGTGTGGAAGGTAGTGCTATCACTGGACCTGAGCCAGGGTCCCGCGCGCCGGGGACAACGGCGGAAGCACGTGATCTGTTTTTTGCGACCCCTGCCCGCCTAAAGTTCCTTCGCAGCGCGCGCAGTGAGTCTCAGGCGTCTACCGATATTTTGCGCAGGCTCGCCCTAGCCCGTGCCGAAATAGCGTTCCGGTTAGAAGATTCCGGTCGCCAGATATTGAATCTGCCTGCAGATAACGGTGATCTGTCCTCTGCCCGCCTCAACCGCGCAACCGCAGTGATTGGGCGTGATTTCGGTGTCAATGCACTGTCGATAGAAGCCGAGCGCGAAGGTATTCGCCTAACAGGCCATGCCAGTGCGCCAGGATATGATCGCGGGAATGGGTTGGCGCAATATTTCTTTGTGAATGGCAGGCCGGTTCGAGACCCTGTCCTGCTTGGTGCTGCCCGCGCCGCCTATGCCGATATCCTCCCGCGCGGCCGATTTCCTGGCCTCGCGCTCTTCCTGGACGTGCCGCCAGAAGCGGTAGACGTCAACGTCCATCCTGCCAAAACGGAAGTCCGCTTCAGGGAACCAAGCATTGTGCGTGGCATGGTGATCTCCGCCTTGAAACATGCGCTCACGGATACAGGGTTTGCGACTGGTACAACTGCCAGCGAGAACGCGCTGGGCGCTTGGCGTGCGCCTAGGCCTGGACTGTCTGTGGGCCAGTCCTCTGGATATGGCGGCTACAGGCCACAACACCCCTCCTCCGCCTTAGCTGAAAGTGCTGCGCATTTTCAACAACCGCTAGATCAGAACGCTGCCTTCCCACCTATTGCGCGCATGGATGAAACATCTGGCACTGCGTCGGTTGGTGATCATCCGCTTGGCGCGGCACGTGCGCAATTACACAGTTCCTATATTGTTGCTCAGACTTCTAGCGGCATTGTGCTGGTTGACCAACACGCGGCCCATGAGCGGCTGGTTTATGAACGCCTAAAAGCTGCCCGCGCCGCAGGCGGTGTCAACCGGCAGATGCTGCTGATCCCTGAAGTCGTTGAGCTGGACCAAGTTGCTTCGGCGGCCCTGCTTGAGGAAGCCTCAGCACTGGCTGAACTTGGCCTTGTGTTGGAGGCCTTTGGCCCAGGCGCACTGCTTGTCCGCGAAACGCCAACACTTCTCGGTGAAGTAGATGCCCAGGCACTCGTGAGGGACTTAGCGGATGAAGTGCAGTCTGCAGGCGGCGCGGAACCGTTACTGGAACGCCTGGACCATGTGGCAGCAACAATGGCCTGCCATGGCAGCGTCCGTGCGGGCCGCGCGCTCAATCAGGCTGAAATGGATGCTTTATTACGGGAAATGGAAGTGACACCGAACGCTGGGCGATGTAATCATGGCCGCCCGACCTACATTAAATTAGAACTAGCCGATATTGAGCGCCTGTTTCACCGGCGTTAGAGCCTTATTTCTGAGCAATGTCCTGCGCTTGATCTGTTACAGATGAAATGCAGATTGCTCTAAAGCGTTGAATGGAGCGACAGATGCCGACAAATCTAGATGACCAAACCCGCCTCGAACTCGAAGCCGCTGCATTCCGCACTCTTGTGGATCACATGCGCGAACGGATCGATGTGCAGAACATTGACCTGATGAACCTGGCCGGGTTCTGTCGGAACTGCCTGTCCAAATGGTATACGGCAGCAGCCGAGGAAAAGGGCCTGGATCTTGGCTACGAAGATGCACGCGAGATTGTGTACGGCATGCCGTA
Source organism: Alphaproteobacteria bacterium (assembly GCA_965660545.1). Classification (GTDB taxonomy): domain Bacteria; phylum Pseudomonadota; class Alphaproteobacteria; order Bin95; family Bin95; genus VMCJ01. The sequence continues at coordinate 75,729 of CBFIAF010000015.1, forward strand.
TTCCGATTGGAAAGAAAAGCACCAGACGGAAGCGAGCGCCGATCAAAAAGCTACGTTTGATAAGAGCCATGGCTAAAATGTATTGAGCGGTGCTGGCAAACCCGCCGATCCCCTAGCCGCCTGCGACAGTGCCGTAAATCAGACGTGGCAACCAAAGCGTCAGTTCTGGGAATGCTGCCAGGATGCCGAGCATAATAAGCTGCAGTCCAACAAACGGGACGATGCCGCGGTAAATATCACGCGTCAGCACGCGCCGCGGCGCCACGCCGCGCAAGTAGAACAACGCGAAGCCAAATGGTGGCGTCAAGAATGACGTTTGCAAGTTCACTGCGATCATGATGCCGAGCCATACGGGGTTCAGGTCCATCAGCAGAAAAATGGGTGCGACGATCGGGACAACGACGAACGTGATCTCGATGAAATCCAAGAAGAAGCCCATCACGAACATGATGAGCATCACGAAGAACATGGCCCCAGCTGCACCACGTCGTCGCCATGCAGACCCCGGAATACAAAGCTGAACAGCTGCGCGCCAATGACAATGCCAAACACCATCGCGCTGATTTTCGCAGTTTGCTGAGAGAGTTCGCCAAGCGTGCCATCCGAATTGATCCGGAGCAGCGCTGTGCCAAGACCCCAGATGATACCGACGCATTCGATGGCCGCCAGAATTATGCCAATCTGCTCATCTTTGCTGACTTTGTCCCGGCCAAGACGCAGGCCAAAAAATCCTGTCAGCACCAGCACCAGAATTAAGCATGCAGCTGCCACATAGATCGGGCGGCCAGACTTATCGGATACCCTAAGTCCGGCCAAGAAAGCCGCACCAACAGCACCGACAGCTGCCGCTTCCGTCGGCGTAGCAACGCCTGCAAGGATTGACCCCAGCACAGCGACGATCAGCACAACTGGTGCGACCAGTGATTTCAGCATTCGGCCAATTACGGGACGATTATCCTTAGAGCCTGTGATTGCCTCACGCGGCACGGGCGGGGCACCTTCAGGGTTCATAATCGCCCGGAACATGATGTAGGCAATGTATAAGCCAACCAGCATCAAGCCCGGAATAAGTGCGCCCGCGAACAAGTCGCCGACAGACACCGGGTCCGGCGCGAAATTGCCGAGCTGGCGCTGCGCATCCTGATACGCGTTTGAGACTTGGTCACCCAACACCACAAGCACGATGGAGGGCGGAATGATTTGGCCAAGAGTCCCCGATGCACAGATGGCACCCGTCGCCAATTTCGGGTCATAGCCCCGGTTCAACATGGTCGGTAGCGAGAGCAGGCCCATGGTGACGACGGTCGCACCCACAATACCCGTGGACGCCGTAAGCAATGCGCCGACGATACACACAGCAATACCAAGGCTACCAGGTAGTGAGGAGAATACGGCACCCATAGCTTCCAGCAGTTCTTCGGCCACTTTTGAGCGCTCAAGCATCACACCCATGGACACAAAAAGCGGCACGGCGATCAGCACTTCGTTGGTCATCACACCAAAAATGCGATTGGAGACGAACCCCAAGAATGAGAGGTCAAAAGCGCCGATAAAAGAGCCGCCGATTGCAAATAGCAGCGACACGCCGCCAAGGATGAATGCGACGGGGAAACCCGCCATCAGCGTTAAGCAACCGGTTGCGAACAGCAGTAGGCCAAGGGTTTCATAAAGGCCCATCAGGCTTGCCCTCCGGCTTCCGCTTCGTTTGCCGGAGGTGTCCTGCCGGTCAGAACCATCCAAGACTTTACCGCCAGCGAGAGACCTTGCAATCCCACCAAAAGTGCGAATGCCAAGATCATAGTCTTCAATAGGAATACGCCAGGAATACCGTTCTGCCCTTCGGGTGAGCCTTCAAGAACCCGCCACGAGGAGATTACCTATGGAAATGCCAACACGAAAATTGCCGTCGTCATCGGCAGCAGCAAACAAAGCGAGCCAAAAAGATCAACCCGCGCCTTGCCCCTCGGCGTGGCAGAACCGTAATAAATATCCACACGCACATGGCCATCATGACGGAGTGTGTACCCCGCCAGGCCTAAAAACACGGCGGCATGCATATAAACGATCGCTTCCTGCGTCGCGATCCAACCAATGCCAAAAACATAGCGAAACAACACGATCGCGAACTGCAATAGCACCATGAACAGGGTCAGCCAGGAAACCCACCGACCAACCCGCTCATTCAGGCCATCAATCGCGGCTATCAACCCTCTCATCCATATATACTCCAGCCAAAGGCCCATAAAACAATGGCGCTGATCCCAAAATGGAGCCAGCGCCGCGTTCGTTACAACGTCAAACCAGCTCAGCTAGACCGGGCGTTCATGTAGCCTTGTTCCGCAACCTTGGCCCACTCCATCGTGGTCTTCTGGTAAGCGGTATAGCTTTCGTAGATTTTCTTGGTGATGGCGTCAGTATTACCGACCTCATCAATCACGCCGCCAGCGACTTTGCGAACTTCAGCCAGAAGCTCATCACTATAACGCTTCAGCTTAACGTCGTGCTCGGCCACCAGAATATCCAACGAGCCCTGGTTGCGCGCTTGGAATTCCGGGCCCTGCGTGTGGGCTTCGGCTTCGCAGACGATGCAGATCATTTCCCAATCTTCTTTGGACATGCCGTCAAACAGCTTCTTGTTCATGCCGACAGAAGCCACTGTGCCTGGCTCGTGGAAGCTCGGGTAGTAGTATTTCTTGATGACTTTATAGAAGCCGAACGCCAGGTCATGCCAAGGACCAACTCATTCCGTCGCATCAATGGCACCGGACTGAAGGGCTGGGTAAATTTCGCCGACAGGCAAGTTAATCGGGTTAGCGCCAAGTGCGCGCAGCACTTCACCGCCAAGGCCCGGCATACGCATTTTAAGACCTTTGAAATCATCGACCGTGTTCATGTCTTTGCGGAACCAACCGCCCATCTGCACGCCCGTGCTTGCAACTGGGAAACCTTTGAGGCCGACGCCTGCCTCTAGCTCATCCCATAATTCCTGGCCACCACCGTAACGGATCCAAGCATGGGTTTCAGGGCCGGTCATGCCGTAAGGCACGGCGGTCATGAAGTTGTAGCCCTTGGACTTGCCCTGCCAATAATATTCCGCGGCGTGATAAAGGTTCGCATCGCCAGCAGCGACAGCATCAAAAGACTGGAAGGCTGGGACCAACTCGCCTGCGCCATACAGCTTAACCGTCAGGCGACCGCCGGACAGCATCGTGATCCTGTCTGCAATCCGCTGGGCCGAGGTGCCAAGGCCTGGCAAATTCTTTGGCCAGGTCATGACCATCTTCAGTTCCCGCTTGCCTTAGGCGATAGCGGGGGCGGCGAGCGTGCTGGCCGCTGTAATGGCACCAGCGATTGCAGCACCCTTCATAAAATTACGGCGTTCCATTGTATAATACTCCCTGAAAGAAGTTTGCATTTGATTTGTTAGGCCCGGACCCTTGTTTAGCGGACCGGCGCAACAAAAACCCTAATACCGACTTCACTTTGACCGCAAGCAAAGTGCACCAAAATCCGCACCAATATTTGGGGGTAGATCACAGCACCCCAGGGCGCTATCACCGCACCACCCACTGATTGAGAGAGACCTTACCCATGAACCGCGCCCAACTTCTGGACGATCTCGCAGTATTGGCCGAGGAAGCAGGTGCCGCGATCATGCCGTACTTCCACGCCGATGAAGTCGCCACAAGGCAAAAAGACGATGACCGCCGCAGCCAGGTTTCAGACGCGGACGTAGCGGCGGAAGCGGTGATTCTAAAAGGCCTTGGGCGCCTAACCCCGAACATTCCAATTGTGGCTGAAGAAGAAGTTGCTGCAGGCCGTATTCCAGATGTTTCGGGCGGACGGTTCTGGCTGGTTGATGCCTTGGACGGCACCAAAGAGTTTCTGAAGAAAATCCCTGAATTCACTGTCAATATCGGCTTGATTGAAGATGGCTCACCAACCATGGGCGTCGTCTATGTACCAGTATCAGGTGATACCTACGCCGGCACCGTGGGCGGCCCCACCTGGATGCGGGAGAATAATGGCGAGCGGGAGTCGTTGCATGTCCGCGACTTCCCGGATGAAGGCATCATCGTCACCCTTAGCCGCACATATGGCCAATCTACGGACGTGCGGCGTTTTCTTGAGCGCTACGATGTGACAAAGCAGCTTGATGCAGGGTCCTCTCTCAAATTCTGCCTGATCGCCAAAGGCCAAGCTGATGTTTACCCGCGCTACGGCGGCTCCATGGAATGGGACACAGCAGCAGCACACGCGGTGCTGCGCGCAGCCGGAGGTGCGGTGAAAGAAATCAACGACGGGCCCGAACTCGCCTACGGCAAGAAGGATTTCCGCAACCCGTATTTCATCGCATGGGGCGGAACACACAGCTAAGTTCCACACCAAAACATAATACTTACTATGAAAACTTCATCCCGCTTGATTTAGGCCAAACCGCTTAGCTCTGCCCTACTCGATCTATTGAGGACACAGGCAACAAGCGGAGGCGAATATGTCCTTATTCTCAATTCTCGCCCTCGTCATTAGAAAGCACGGTGCGGCAACTTTATTTACAGCCGGTCTCGCGGCAGCAAAGTTAGGCGCGCCCATTGATGTTCTGATCGCCCAACGCGACCCGGCGGTCTCTAGTCCGATGGTTGGCACAGGTTTGTCCGGCGCACTCGTCGATCAGATTATGAATGCAGCCACCGCAAACGCCGCCACGGACGCAGCCGCCTGCTAGAAGCTCATCGAAATATGGCAGGCAGCGCTGGTGCCAAAGTCCTTGATCTGGTCGACTGCAAGCTTAGTATTATTACCGAGAAAAGTCGGACATACGGCATAATCGCCCTGCCCTGCCCGAACAGACCAGGGGTGGCGGTTTCGATGGCATTGTTGCCACGGCGCTCTTAGAAACCGGTAGGCCAATCCTGATAGCCCCGTTCCAGGAGGTGCAATCACTCGCCGACAGAGCTGCTGTCTTCTAGAATGACAGTGTGGAACTCGCCCGTGCCGTATCGAGTGCTGCACCGCTTCTGAGACAAGCCGAAACGGTCAACATCTTTTACCGTTGGTGAAGGGTTCAATCCGGAATCTGCGCTGGCCAGGATCATCGCCGGGCTCAACAGGACAGGCATCAATGCAGAAGCCCATGCAAATCCGCCTAACGGAGCGGCGCAGGATCAGCTGATTGACGCCGCGGCGATGGATGCGGACCTCGTGGTGATGGGCCCATTTACCCATAGCCGCTTAAGGGAAATGGTTCTTGGCGGCGTCACCCAGCAAATGCTAGAGCTCCTCGCTCGCGCAGCATTTATGGCCCAGCAGCAAATCAGCTGCAGGCGGGGACGCGCAGCCATTCCACCGCTTGCGGCCACAGTAATTACCGGTTATACGGACCGCCGCAAAGCGGAGTGTAGCTCAGCCTGGTAGAGCACTGTCTTCGGGAGGCAGGGGCCGCAAGTTCAAATCTTGCCACTCCGACCAGTAATTTAGATTACATGTAGTTCACTGCTGAGCGCCAAATACTGCAGCATCAAAACTGGAAAGAAGTCCTTGGGTTGCCGCCATGGACCATCACGCTCGGTCACTGCATCAATCATGATATTGCCGATTTTGATTTGCCGCATAGTCGCCTCGCTTACTGATGGGGGTCGAACGTAGCGTCCCTTCCCCGATGCGGCTACGCTTTTCGATATCAAGCAATAGGAGTCAAACCATGCGCATCCATAATCTCTACGTTGACGATGACGGCGAAACCCATTTCAGGGATATTGAGGTTGAGTGGACCAAGGACGGACCTGGCGGCCGTATGTCAGACACACTACCAGCCACTGGCGTCATATTCCGGGAAACACCGGGGAGTTATGACTACGATTGGCACCCTGCCCCACGCCGCCAATATATCGTGAACCTGGATGCAGGGGTCGCCATTTCCGCCAGCGACGGGGAAACGCGGGTCATTGGCGCTGGCGAGGTTATCCTGGTTGAAGACACCCACGGCAAGGGCCATTGCTCCAAGGCCATTGAGGAGCAATTGCGCCACTCTATCTTCATTCCAATTGAATAGCGCCTACCCACTAGCACATACTCCAAGGAGACCTCCCCTATGAAATTGATGTATTTCAATGACTTCCGCCTAGGCATTTTAACTGATGCTGGCGTTGTCGACGTAACCAACCTGATCGCCGATATTCCGCACACCAATCCTGGTGACCGCATGAGCGGCCTGATCGCGCGGTTTGATAACTATCGCGGCAAGTTGGAAGCAGCGGGTGCGGCTGGGCCTGCAATTCCGCTGGGTGATGTTCGTATCCGCCCCCCGACACCACGCCCCGGCAACATTGCGTGCATGGCTGTTAACTATATGGAAAATGGCACGCTGCCCGCAGCCCCGCCGCCAAATGCCTTCCACAAAGCCGCAAATGCAATCATCGGGAATGGCGACACCATGGTGCTGCCCGATGCGCCCGCCACGATCTTTGAGGGCGAGGCCGAGCTTGCACTCGTCATTGGCAAGAGGGCATGCCGGGTTCCTGCGGAAAAAGCGTTCGAGCATATCTTCGGCTATATGAATTTTATTGATGGATCAGCCCGCGGCTTACCGCCAGAACGGAACGTATTCTTCCAAGCCAAATCTCGAGACACCTTCGCCCCCATTGGCCCTTATCTGATGACAGCAGACGAAGTGGCAGACCCCCAAAACCTGAACGTGAAGCTTTGGGTGAACGGGGACTGCAAGCAGGATTTCAATACGTCAGACATGGCGCACAAAATTCCCAAGATCATCGAGTGGATTAGTGCTATCCACACGCTGGAACCAGGCGATATCGTTGCAACCGGCACCAATCACCGCGGCCTGAGTTCGTTCCAAGATGGCGATACAGTGGAGCTGGAAGTTCAAGGCATGGGCCGTCTCACCATTAATGTACAGGACGACCTGAAACGCACATGGAGCCGGGAGACACGCCTGGACCGGAAGGAACAGGGCCACGACACGCCGACGCCGCAACTCACGGGAAAATACGCAAAGTAAGCGCGGGATGCGGAGCGACGAATGATGGCTGCGAAAAGGAGACTTGCGCTCTCAATTGAAGTTGGCCGTTATCTGGATGGCGGACTAGCCGATATGGCGACATTCGTTGAGGGCGCGGACCGAATGGGCGTTCAGGCGGCGTGGGCAGGCGAAGCCTGGGGGCAGGACGCCGCCACTGTACTTGGATTCGTGGCCGGGCGCACAAAGCGGATCAAGCTCGGTACAGGTATCATGCAGATCAGCGCCCGTGTGCCTGCAATGACAGCGATGACCGCTCTTTCGCTGAATGCCCTGTCTGAGGGGCGATTTCTGCTGGGCCTCGGAGTCAGCGGGCCGCAAGTGGTGGAAGGCTTGCACGGAACCCGATACCGGATGCCGCTTACGCGCCTCATAGAAACGGTCCAAATATGCCGTGCCGCATTTGCAGGAGAACGCCTCCGCCATGATGGCCAGATGTTCAAACTGCCCTTGCCTGGTAGCGAAGGCAAAGCGCTTCGCCTTGACCATAAACCTGCCGATATACCAATTTATTTGGCGACCCTTGGCCCAAAGGCGTTGCACTTTACCGGCGAAGCGGCTGACGGTTGGCTTGGCACATCGTTTTCGCCAGACCATCCAGAAGCTCACCTGCCTTATATCAAGGCAGGTGCTGAAGCTGCACATCGCACTCTGGATAGTATCGACATCTCCGCCTCAGCCCGGGTTGAAATTGGTGAAGATGTTGAAGCGATGATTGACCGTCGTCGCCCTGCCGTCGCCTTCAACATGGGCGGCATGGGGTCCGCCACCACGAACTTCTACAACGCCGCATTCCGTCGCGCAGGGTTCGCTGAGGACGCTGACGCCATCCAGGCGCTTTGGATGCAAGGTGATCGCGATGCAGCGGCCAAGCGCGTGCCTGATGCGATGATTACTGAATTCCAGGCAATCGGCACACGGGACATAGTGCGAGAGCGGTTCAAACGATATTGGGCGGCAGGCGTGAACACGATCAAGCTAGGGCTGGATGCAGTTCCCCAAGGTGCCGAGCGGTTGGCAATGCTCGAACAAATAGTCGATATCGTTGATGGCCTGAATGCCGAAACAGAGGAAACCACATGAAGCTCTATATAGTCCCGCTGGCGCCAAACCCGACCAAGGTCATGCTGTACATCGCGGAGCGCGAGTTGCTCGGCCCAAAGCTTGGCATTGAACAGATCGTCGTGAACACGGTCAAAGGCCGCCATCGGGAACCGGAACACGTCGCGCGCAATCCATTCGCCAAACTGCCCGTGCTGGAGCTTGATAACGGCGAATTCCTGATTGAGTCCCTTTCGATCATCCAATATCTGGAGGATCGGTTTCCAGAAGGGGCAATTCTGCCAAAAGATACGCTTGCACGTGAACGTGCACTGGAGCTGGAACGGATTGTGGAGCTCCAAATTACCATTCCTATGGGCCAGTTCGCCCACGCCACCAACTCCCCCCTTGGCCGACCAGCTGATCCCGAACGAGCGGCCGCAATCAAAGCTGATTTACCGCCAGCGATGGACTATCTGGAAGCGAAGCTCGAGGACGGGCGTCACATGCTAACGGGCGGGCGCGCATCTATCGCTGATTTTACACTGCAGTCCGCATTGCAGTTTCTACGCTTTGTCAAAGCGGAACTTTTGGAAGACTATCCAAACTTGCAAGCCTGGGACAGGCGCTTCCGCGAAAGGCCTGCCGCAAAAGCCGTGCTGAAATGGTAGCAGCGTAGCCCATGGACAGAAGGGCCGTGTTCGGCAGACGATAGCCCTAACATGCGCAATGATTCTTGGGAGAGAACACATGAACGGCATCGAACTGATCGCCAATATCCTGAAGCAGGAAGGCGTCGAATGGATGTCCTGTTTCCCGAGCAATCCGTTGATTTCAGCTGCTGCTAAAGTTGGCATTCGCCCCGTCGCCTTTCGTCATGAGCGCGGTGCCATGATGGCGGCAGATGGGTTCAGCCGTATCAGCGACCGCCAGCGCTTTGGTGTCGTTGCAGTGCAGGCCCAAGCAGGGGCAGAAAACATCATGGGAGGGTTGGCACAGGCCTATGCCGACAATATTCCAGTACTTGTGTTCCTTGGCGGCAACAACCTGAACAAGCTGGGCGTAAAGCCAAACTTTAGCGCTGTGCAGAGCTACCAGGGCTGGGTCAAACAGGTCGAAGCGATCTACACGCCGGATCAAGTCAACGATGTCATGCGCCGCGCCTTCCATGCCCTCCGCAATGGTGCGCCTGGCCCCGTCGTCGTTGAACTGACGGCAGATGTTTGTAGCCAAGAGGTTCCTGATACAGCAGCCCCCTATGTCTCACCCAAGCTCTTCCGCCAAATACCGGAGGTAGGCGATATTCGCGACGCTGCTGAAGCATTGATCGCTGCCGAGAACCCGCTGATCTGGGCAGGCGCTGGCGTGCTGGCTGCAGGTGCGACAGAGGCGCTGCAGGAATTGGCTGAGCTGACCGCAACGCCTGTGTTCTGCACTATGCCCGGCAAATCCGCGATGGATGAACGCCACCCCCTAGCACTCGGCGCTGGCAGCGGTGCCACCACCAAAGCAGCACACCATTGGCTAACAAATAGTGACATGCTGTTAGCGCTTGGCTCTAGTTTAACCCGGACACCTTATGGGCAAGCAGTGCGCGGCGGAAAAACCATCATCCACAACACCAATAATCCCGATGACATTAATAAGGACGAAGCCGCAGACATCGTCCTGGTCGGCGACACCAAATTGACCATTGAAGCGCTGGTTACATGCGTGAAAGCTTCGGCTGGAGCAGCCGGTGCCCGTGATCGTGCGAAAGCTGAAGCGGAAGTTGCAGCTGTCAAAGCCGAATGGATGGCAGAGTGGGCACCTATTCTGGAATCGGATGAAGAGCCGATCAGCTACTACCGCGTTATCCATGAGATGAACCAGACGCTGGATCTTGAAAACAGCATCGTCACCCACGACGCCGGGGCCCCGCGCGATACCATCGTACCGTTTTACCAAGCCACGGTGCCGCACAGCTATATCGGCTGGGGCAAGACCACCCATCTTGGGTTTGGCATTCCTTTGATGATCGGTGCGAAAATGGCAGCACCTGAGAAATTCTGCCTGAACATAATGGGCGATGGCGCATTCGGCATGTCCGGCACGGATATCGAAACCGCCGCACGTTCCGGCGCTGCGATAACAACCGTCCTCCTCAACAACAGCGCCATGGCCACATATTCAGGACCAACACAAGGTGCGATTGGCCCTGAAGCGCGGACAGAATACGGCATCTCCACGATGCACGGTGACTATGCCAAGATCGCGGAGGGGATGGGTGCTATCGGTCTTCACGTCAACAAGCCCTCTGAAATCGCACCTGCGTTCCGTGAAGCGCAGCGTTTGAACGCTGAAGGCAAAACCGTGCTGATCGACATATGGGCGAATGTCGAGGTCCGGCGGTCAAAGTTCTAAGCAATGACTGCAACAGAATCCGACAGCCGTCGCGACTGGCGGAACGTTGCCGTACTGGCGACATGCCAGATGTTCTACAATTCTGGCCGCTCGCTACTGGTCGCGACCAGTCCGCTGATCGCCTATGAGATCGCACCCGACAAGGCGCTTTCAACAGTCCCCATATCCCTGGCTGTCATCGGCACCGCTGCCGCCAGTATTCCAGCCTCCATGCTGATGCAGCGAATTGGGCGCGGCCCCGGTTTTGCAGCAGGTTCCTTTGTCGGTGTTATCGGCGGATTGGCATGTATTTGGGGCATTTATGTCGAAGATTTCCTGATTTTCTGCCTGGGCGCGCTTCTATTTGGCTTGTTTTCGGGCTTCGCACAGCTCTACCGTTTTGCTGCCACCGATGTCGCATCACCCGCCTTTAAGCCGCGTGCGATTTCATTGGTGCTGACGGGAGGCCTGGTAGCCGCTTTCGTTGGCCCTGAACTGGCCAAAGCCGGTCATACGATGATTCCGGACAAGCCATTTATGGCGTCTTATATGTGCCTGGTTGCACTGACAATCATGAGTGGCCTCGTCGTGATGGCTGTTGATATTCCAAAGCTAACGCCAGCGGAAAAGCAGGCCGGTGGCCGGCGCATTGGCCAGATTATGCGCCAGCCTGTGTTCATCGTGGCGACACTCTGCGCCATGATTGGCCAAGCTGTAATGAACCTGCTGATGACATCCACACCGCTTGCGATGCATCACGCAAGTCACATGTTCAGCTCAACCGCACTGGTGATTGAGTGGCACATATTCTTTATGTACGCGCCGGGGTTCTTCACCGGATCGATCATTGCGCGGGTCGGCGTTATTAAGGTGATTGCAGCGGGCATCGCATTGCAGACTATTAGTGTCGTCATTGCGCTTTCAGGTACGGAGGTGATCAATTTTTGGGCCGCGATGGCCTTGCTTGGCCTTGGCTGGAACTTTGCGTTCACAGGCTCTACCAACTTGCTAACGGAATCTCACACACCCGCCGAGCGCGCAAAAACCCAAGCCGCTACAAACTTCATCATCTTCTCACTCGTTGCTATTGGCTCCCTCTCATCCGGCGCGCTCATGCATGCATTCGGCTGGAATTGGGTGAATATTGGTGCGCTGCCGTTACTGTTGCTATCGCTGATCGCCGCATTATGGCTCGGATGGAAACGGCGCAGCACGGCTGCCCCAATTTCTACCTAATCACCGAATTATCTGACGATCCAACATCACCTAAGAGGCTCCCTGCCATGCACATTCTGACAACTCTATGCCTGCTGCTATTGCAGCCCGCCACTGCAAATGCAAACACCGATCAGGCAAACCGCCGCATTAGCGTGACCGGATAGGCGCAAATCAGAACGAAGCCAGACATCGCGGTGATCAGCCTTAGCGTCGAATTCATGCCGAAAACGGCTGCGGATTAAAGTCCGGAATGTCGCCCGTGTCGGCGCAGTGATTGACGCGCTCGCAACTGCAGGCAGTAATCGCTTCAATTCCATCAGCTTTCAAATGGAAGATCCGGCACCCCTGCTGGATCAAGCACGCGCCGGTGCCGTAAACAATGCCCCGGCGGAAAGCAGAACTCATGGCAACAGCCGCAGGTGCCAAGCAAGGCGCCATCCTATCCATCAGCGATGCCCAATGCCCCCAAAGGCCGCAGTGGCGAAATGGTGCAAATGACCGCTATGTCAAAAGCCGCCCCCATAGCTAAAGGTGAAGTTTCCTTGGCAGCGCAAGCTTATGTGATTTTCGCAATTGCTGAAGATTAGGCTTCAAACGTTAAAGCGGAACAGCATGACATCGCCGTCGCTAACGATGTAATTGCGCCCCTCCTGCCGCATTTTTCCAGCTGCCTTGGCGGCGGTCTCACCACCAAGGCTGGTATAGTCTTCGTAGGCGATTGTCTCTGCGGCGATAAAGCCGCGCTCGAAGTCTGTGTGGATTTCACCAGCGGCCTCAGGTGCCGCGGCACCATTACGGACAGTCCATGCGCGAGCCTCCTTCGGGCCAGCGGTAAAGAACGTGATGAGGTCCAGTAATCCATACCCAGCCCGAATAACGCGGTTCAAGCCGGGCTCTTCCAGACCGATCGTCTCCAAGAATTCTGCCTTCTCTTCGCCGGTCGAAAGCTGTGCGATCTCGGATTCAATGGCGGCTGATACAACGACATGTGCCGCGCCTTCGGCCTCAGCCTTCAGGCGCACTTGCTCGGAAAGCGCATTACCATCCGCTGCTGATTCCTCATCCACATTGCAGACATAGAGCACTGGTTTATAGGTAAGCAGTTGCAGGCTCTTTGCGATCTTTGCGTCTTCTTTATTGTCGAAAACCACTGTTCGCGCGGGCTTTCCGTCTTTCAGTGCCTCAACCAGTGGGCCCATAATAGCCGCCAGCGCCTTGCCTTCCTTGTCTCCAGTCTGGCCGCGTTTCCGGGCCTGATCATACCGCTTCTCCAGGCTTTCCAAATCAGACAGCATAAGCTCTGTTTCTACGATCTCTGCATCCCGAATAGAGTCAACGGAGTCTTCGACGTGGGTAATGTCACCCCCCTCGAAGCAGCGCAGCACATGCGCGATTGCGTCCACCTCACGAATATTGCCCAGGAATTGATTACCCAAACCTTCGCCCCGGCTGGCACCGCGCACGAGGCCTGCTATATCAACGAACTCCAATTGTGTCGCAATAATCTTGGCGGACTTTGCCGTTGATGCCAGCGAGTCTAAGCGCACATCAGGCACCGCGACACGACCAACATTTGGCTCAATCGTGCAGAAGGGATAATTGGCAGACTCGGCTGCCGCCGTCGCTGTCAAAGCGTTGAAAAGCGTCGATTTACCGACATTCGGCAGGCCGACAATGCCGCAGTTGAAACCCATGGTATTTTCCTAGATTGAGCCTGTTGAGCGCAGCGATCAGCCCCAGAGGTCTGAGGGTGGCGGCGCGATGTTGGAGCCCATATAGCAAAGCCCAGGCACGCGGTCTTCCGTTAAAAGCAATGGTCCGTCCAGATCAACGAATTTAGCGCCGCCCGAGACCATCATCGCCGGAGCCATAGCAAGCGATGAGCCAAGCATGCAGCCCACCATCACCTGCATACCAGCGTCCAGAATTGCAGACCGAAATTTCAACGCTTCCGTCAATCCGCCTGTCTTATCGAGCTTTATGTTCACAACGTCGTAGCGCCCGCTGAGCGCCCCAATATCCGCCGCCGTATGGGCGGATTCATCGGCGCAGAGCGGAACAGGGTGAGCCAATTCAGCCAGTTCAGCGTCATTGTCTGAGGGAAGCGGTTGCTCAATCATTGCAACGCCGAGCTTCGCTAGTTCCGCCGAGAACGGCTCAACCATTTCCGGTGTCCAACCCTCATTAGCGTCCACAATTAGAACTGCATTTGGCGCGTTCTGGCGAATGGCTGCCACTCGGTCAAGATCGCCCTCGCCCGCCAACTTAATTTTCAGCAGCGGTCTCGCTTTCGCAGCGAGCGCGGCAGCGCCCATCGCTTCCCACGTATCCAGGCTGAGCGTGTATGCCGTGACAACGCTCGTTGGCGCTTGCATGCCGATCAGGTCCCAGGCCCGTTTTCCCGCCCGCTTCGCTTCCAGGTCCCAAAGCGCGCAATCGATTGCATTTCTGGCCGCACCCGGACTCATCAAGCCTTGAATCGCATCACGGTCAGCGCCGTTCTTTAGCGCCTCGCCCGCATGCTCAATCTCCCCCAAGACGGACTGAACAGTCTCGCCATATCGTGCATAAGGCATGCATTCGCCACGGCCAGTAAAAGCGCCGTCGCTTATGGTTGCAACCGCCGCCCGGCTTTCCGTTCGCGCACCCCGGCTGATGCGAAATACGCCGCGGATGGGAAATACTTCTTCTCGGGCAGTCAACGTGATCGACATAGGCTATTCCGCCCTAAAACTTGATAAGTTCGTCAACGATACGGCCAGGACCCTGGCGGATTGGATCGACTGTAACGAGGCCGTAGCGCTGCTCAATATCCGCCATCAGCCTGTCGCCTTCATCAGCGGTAACTTGGGAGGTATTCACGCTGATGCCCGCGAAGCGGACATTCGGGTTGGTTAGTTTCGCCAGCGCAACATACTGCTCCAATGCATCCTCCATTCGAGGGATCGGCATGTGGGGCAGATTGCGCATATGTGTTCGCGTCGGCTCGTGGCAAAGAACAAGCGCGTCCGGCTGTGAGCCATGCATCAAGCCTAGCGTGACGCCGGCGTAAGCAGCATGAAACAGGGAGCCCTGCCCCTCGACAACGTCCCAATGATTCGGATCATTCGCCGGCGACAACCATTCAGCAGCACCCGCTATAAAGTCCGATACGATGGCATCGATTGCGATGCCGCGTTCGGCGATCAGCACGCCGGTTTGGCCAGTTGCGCGGAAATCAGCGTTAATGCCGCGCTCCTGCATCTCTTTAGCGATCGCGAGAGCCGCATACTTCTTACCAATGGAGCAGTCCATGCCTATGGTCAGAACGCGTTTACCGGTGCGCTTTTCACCGCGGCCAGTGCCGAATTCCCGGGTTGGATGGCGCAGATTATGCAGCGTCCGCCCATGTTTCTCTGCTGCAGTTTGAACAGCAGGGAAGCTCTCCAGCCGCGCATGCAGGCCGGACGCGATATCCATTCCCGCTTCGATGGCCGCAACAACATCTGCGATCCAATGCTCCGGCAAGAACCCGCCCTGATTGACGACGCCAATGACCAGCGTGCCAGCGCCCATTGCAGCCACCTCTGCAACTGACAAGTCCGTCAAGCCGCAGTCAGCGCCACAGCCCGGTAACCGGACTTGGCCAATACACCATTCGGGGCGCCAATCCGCAACGCCATCCGCAGTTTTAGCAGCGAGTTGATCTGGTACGTCACCCAGATAGAGCGCGTAAGGCTTTCGTAACTCCATCGTGTTCCGTCCTAGCGCTTCGGCTGCAGTTCTTCGACGAGGCGCGCGAGCACACTAGCACCAATCGGTAGAACGCTATCATTGAAATCATATTGTGGGTGATGAACGTTTTCGCTGGAAGAGCCACCGCCTTGGCCTAGCCAGAGATAGCATCCTGGCTTTTCGTTCAACATGAAGGCGAAATCTTCACCGCCCATAGTCGGGTCTACGTCATCACGGACATTCTCTGGGCCAACAATGCCTCTAGCGACATCAGCTGCAAGCTGCGTCTGCGCATCATGGTTGACGGTGGCTGGATATCCACGTCGGAAATCAACATCCGCGCTACCGCCCATGCCGCTCGCAATGCTCTCTGCGATCCGCTTCATGCCGGCCTCAATCATGTGTTGGACTTCAGGATTGAATGTACGAACGGTGCCGGAAAGTAAGGCTTCCTCAGGGATGACATTGAACGCAGCGCCCGAATGGAACATCGTAATCGAAATGACGGCTGTCTGAATCGGGTCCTTCGAACGGCTAACGAGCGATTGCAGCGCCGTCACGATCTGGCTGCCAATAACGATGGGATCGACGCCATTTTGCGGCATAGCGCCATGGGCACCCTTGCCCCTGACGGTGATGTCAAACTTATCCGCAGCCGCCATAATCGGCCCCGGCACAGCGGCGATAGAGCCAGCAGGCATTTGCGGCCAATTGTGCAAGCCATAGACTTGGTCACAGGGGAATTTCTCAAACAGGCCATCGTCCATCATGGCCTTAGCACCGGCATAGCCCTCTTCGGCGGGTTGGAAAATCAGGTTAACCGTGCCGTTGAAGTTCCGCGTTTCCGCCAGATATTTGGCAGCGCCTAACAGCATGGTCGTATGGCCATCATGGCCGCAAGCATGCATGACGCCCGCATTCTGAGATTTCCAGGGCGTATCATTCATTTCATCGATTGGCAGCGCGTCCATATCTGCGCGGAGGCCAAGTGAGGGTCCATCACCAGAACCTTTGATCACACCAACGACGCCTGTCTTACCCAGGCCCTTCGTCACTTCTATGCCCCAAGATTCCAGCAACTCAGCGACTTTTCCGGAAGTACGGACTTCCTGGTAGGCCAATTCCGGGTGCATATGGAAATCACGGCGCCATTCTGTCATTTCTTCTTCAAGCGCTGCGATAGAATTGATGATGGGCATTTGGACGGTCCCTTGCTAGGTAATGTGTTGAAAACTGTTCTATCCTGAATCAGGGATTGAGGCCATGGAAGGCAGCGGCGCAAATACAAAAATGCCTGAGAAGTTGACCCCGATGATGGCCCAGTTTCTGGCAATCCGCGAGGCCAACCCAGGGTACATGCTGTTCTATCGAATGGGTGACTTCTACGAGCTGTTCTTTGAGGATGCGGTAAAGGCCGCAGCTACGCTGGACATCACGTTGACAAAGCGTGGTCAGCATGGCGGAGATCCAATCCCCATGGCAGGCGTGCCAGTCAAAAGCCATGAGGCTTATTTGGAACGCCTGATCCGCGCGGGCCATAAGGTTGCCATCTGTGAGCAGATGGAAAGCCCCGCAGAAGCTAAAAAACGCACTGGCAAGACGTTGGTCGAGCGCGGCGTCGTTCGTCTGGTCACGCCAGGAACGCTTACAGAAGATAGCTTACTTGATGCCTGCCGGCACAACTTCCTGGCTGCATTTGCGGAAGCCGGCGGTAAACGGGCATTGGCATGGCTGGACCTATCCACTGGGCGGTTTGAGACAGAGCCACTGGCGAAAGACGGTCTCGCCCCTGCCCTCGCGCGCATTGAGCCGAACGAACTGCTGTTGGCTGATAAGCTGCTTGCACGGGACGATATCATCCTAGCGCTCGAAGACTGCACAGCGACGCTAACCGAACTGCCCGCCGCACGGTTCGATAGCACCAATGCAGAACGTCGCCTGAAGCTTGCGTTCAACGTCGATGCACTCGATGGCTTCGGCGCATTTGAGCGCGCAGAGATCGCGGCTGCTGGCGCGCTTGTGGACTATGTCGACTTAACCCAACAAGGCCACGCACCGCGCCTGGACCCACCGCAGCGATTTGCAGGCGATGCCGCGATGCAGATCGACCCTGCTACACGCCGCAGCTTGGAACTATTCCGCACCCAGTCTGGCGAACGTAAAGGCTCCCTGCTAAATGCGATCGACAGAACATCAACCAATGCCGGCGCGCGCCTGCTGGCCGGATGGCTCGCTGCGCCGCTGACCGATCCTGATGCCATTGCGGCAAGGCAAGACGCCGTTCAGCACTTTCTGGAAGCACCCATTCTGCGCGGCGATGTGCGGGATACGCTTGGCCAAACACCGGACCTAGCCAGGGCACTGTCCCGCATAGCGCTAGACCGTGGCGGCCCACGGGATTTGGTGGCGACGGCTACCGCGCTCGCTTGTGCTGAGACCGCTCGGGTGCAGCTTGATGCCCATAATAGCTTGGCGGCAACGCCTTCCCTACTCCATACAGCATGCGCCCGGCTGACCTGCCATAGCGCATTAGCGGACATGTTACGCCAGGCGCTCGCAGACGAACTGCCCTTGCTGGCGCGGGATGGTGGATTTATCCGCGCAGGATACGACCCAAAGCTTGATGCACTTCGCGACCTTCGCGACGATAGCCGCCGTTTGATTGCAGCACTGCAAGCGCGCTATGCGACTGAAACGGATGTTCCAGCTCTTAAACTGAAGCACAATGCCGTGTTGGGTTACTTCGCTGAGATAACACCGACCCATGAGGCCAAACTGGTTGCAGACGAGCGCTTTATCCGCCGCCAAACCATGGCGAATGCTGTGCGTTTTTCCACCGTTGAGCTATCTGACCTAGAAGCCAAGATTGCCAGTGCAACGGACCGCGCACTGGTAAGAGAGCTGGAACTGTTCGCTGGCCTTATCATAGCCATCAAAGCTGAAGCTGAGACACTTGCTAGGCTGGCTGATGCCTTAGCGCTGATGGATGCAGCGGCTGGGCTTGCGCATCTCGCGGCCGAACAAAAACTTGTTCGACCAAAGATTGATTCAAGTATTCGGTTTGAGATCAAAGGCGGTAGGCATCCGGTTGTTGAGCAGGCTTTGCCATCTGGCGCTTTTGTGCCGAATGACTGCAACCTTTCTGTTGAGACTGCCAACCGTCTCTGGCTCATCACTGGCCCAAACATGGCGGGCAAAAGCACATATCTCCGCCAAAATGCTCTCATCGCAATTATGGCTCAGATAGGAGCGTTTGTTCCGGCGACAAGCGCAGATATTGGTGTTGTAGACAGGCTATTCAGCCGTGTTGGCGCATCGGACGATCTAGCGCGCGGGCGATCCACCTTCATGGTCGAAATGGTCGAGACAGCAGCAATTCTGAACCAGGCGGGCCCGCGCGCATTGGTGATTTTGGACGAGATCGGGCGCGGTACCGCCACATATGACGGCCTTTCCATCGCCTGGGCTGCCGTTGAACGGCTCCACAACATAAACCGATGCCGGGGACTGTTTGCAACTCATTATCATGAATTGACCGCCCTTGCAGAAAAGCTGGAGGGGCTGGGTCTCGCCTCTATGCGCGTTAAAGAATGGCAGGGCGACATAGCCTTCCTGCATGAGGTCGCATCTGGCGCAGCTGATCGATCTTACGGCGTGCACGTAGCCAGACTGGCTGGCCTCCCAAAAGACGTGGTTAAGCGTGCGGGTGATGTGTTGCGGCGGCTGGAAGCAGGTGATGGCCCAGATGGCCAAAAGGCAGCGGCAACACTACCGCTTTTTGCCCATGCTGCACCGGTTATGGCTGAGCCAACGCCGGAACCATTCGCAGCAGTAATGCCTCAAGGCTTAGCAGAAGCAATAGACCAGCTCAAAACTGTTGACCCGGATGCGTTAACGCCGCGCGCCGCTCTGGAGTTGATCTACACGCTGGCAGCGCTTGCGAAGGATGGGAGAGAGAAAACATGATGGATGTATCAAAGCGCTGTTTTAGCAAGTGCGCACAGATGGGCGCTGAAATTGATACAGCAAGGCGCGACATTACCCGCTAAAGCCGGGCGTTTCCAACGCCTTTCCCAGCGTGTGACGTGTATTTTACGCGCCTCCCAGAAGAACGCAGTCGCCTGCAGCGCATGGCCTCGGCGCTGGACGCTTTTCGCACTGCAACCCATTCAGAAGTGCTACCGCTGATCCATCCACGGGACATGGTCTATCTGCCGGATGGAACGAAACAATATCATCCAGAACCAGCCAAATTTGCTGACTCGACACCTCAGCATAGCTCGTCATTTTGTCCAAATTTGGCTAAAAGCGGTGATGCAAAAGGAATACACGACGCAACCGCCG